>NZ_JARETC010000001.1:0-803781 GCF_029077345.1 Arthrobacter sp. NQ4
AACGCGTTACGGTGGGACACGAGGACCTCCTGGTTTGTGTTCGCTCTCGACAAGCACCACACAACACCCGGAGGTCCTCTTATTGCTTCAAATCAACCCAGTGTCACCAACCTGGCGGGACAGTACAGCTAGATGGCCGACGGACACTCCATGCAGGAGGTCCCAGCATGTTCCGGCGTCCAGTACTTCAGTGGGCGGTTGCGGCGGGTCGTTGTGCATGGAGTGGACGGTACCGGCCTGCCGGGCCACCCCGCTAGAGCATTTTGGCCCGGACGTGGATCATTGGCAAAGAAAAACACCCCGGTCCGAAGACCCGGGGTGTTTTACGAAGCGGGCCGGACATCCTGTGGACGTCCGGCCCGCCCGGGGTGGAGATGGGGGGAATTGAACCCCCGTCCGATGTCGTGTTGTCAGGGCTTCTCCGGGCGCAGTTTGCGTCGGATTTTCTCGGCCCCAGCCATGCCGCAAACAGCTGGCTGATCCGGGCCCAGTCATCTAAAAGTCCCGTTTACTCCGATGACGGGAGCCAACAGCAGTGGCTATCTAAATGACGCCAGGATCCGGGGCGATAGCAACCCCGGGCTGACGGACTGTCTTACTGCTTAGGCAGCAAGAGCGAAGTCAGTGCGCTTAGATTCGGCACTTATTGGTTTGCAGAAAGCGTTTACGAGATAATTCTGCATCCTCGGCCCGCTTCACCTGTCGCGACTAACACCGTCGAAACCGATCATCCCCGTATTTTGTTACCAAACCGGCTGGCAAGCCTGCCGGACTATCCATACTAACGCACGCCCTGCCGAAATAATTCCTAGCGGCGGCGGTTGCGTTCGCGCATCTCGCGCTGGGCCTCACGGTTGTCCTGCTGTTCCCGCAGCGTCTGCCGCTTGTCATACTCACGCTTACCGCGGGCCACCGCGATTTCCACCTTGGCCCGGCCGTCCACGAAGTACAGCTGGAGCGGCACGATGGTGTAACCGGCTTCCTGGACCTTGCGGGAAATCTTGATGAGCTCCTCGCGGTGCAGCAGCAGCTTACGGCGGCGGCGCGCAGCGTGGTTGGTCCAGCTGCCCTGGTTGTACTCGGGAATGTGGATCGCTTCCATCCACAGTTCGTCGTTGTAGAACGTGCAGAATCCGTCCACCATCGAGGCGTGGCCCTCGCGCAGGGACTTCACCTCGGTGCCCATCAGTGCGATGCCGGCCTCGTAAGTGTCCAGCACGTGATAGTCGTGCCGGGCCTTGCGGTTGGTGGCCACCACCTTACGGCCACTTTCTTTAGGCACGGGAAAACTCCTCGGGTTCAGGTCGGATGCCTCCGGGCCTTCGGCCCGGAGCTATACAAGTCTACGGCAGCGGCGCTTGTCCCCTAGAGCAGGCCCATGGGGTCCACAGCCCTGCCGTTGAGCCAGGTTTCGAAGTGGGCGTGGCAGCCGGTGGAGTTGCCGGTGCTGCCCGAGTACGCGATCAGCTGGCCCTGCGAGACCCGCTGCCCGTTTGAAACCACGATGCTCGAGTTGTGGTAGTAGATGGTGGTCAGGGTGTTGCCCTGCATCACGCCATGATCGATCTTGACGCGCCACCCGCCACCATCGGCGGAGTTCCACCCGGAGCTGAAGACCTCCCCGGCAGCCGCCGCATACACGGGGGTGCCGCAGGCGGCACCGAAGTCGATGCCGGTATGCATGTAGCCGCCGGTGCCGTAGAAGTCGATCGTTCCCGGCGGAGTGGTGCGGTATCCAAAGCCGGAGGTGATGGGAATGCTGCCGTCAAAGGGATGGCGGAGGCCAAAGGCCGACGGCGAGCCGGCCGCCGGCGGTACGTACGGCTGGACGGGCGGGGCGGGGCGGTTCGCTGCCGCGGCTGCGGCGGCAGCGGCTGCAGCTGCGGCCTCAGCCTGCCGGCGCTGTTCTGCTTCCCACGCCTCGCGGGCCTTGCGGTCACGTTCAGCAATTTCGTTGGCCACCTGGTTCTGGTTGGCCTGGACACCGGCCAGCTGCGCCTGGATCCCGGGCTTGGCCGCCTGGAGCTCGGCATCGAGCCGGGTGGTATCGGCAATCAGCTGGTCAACCTGGGCCTTCTTGGCCGCAGCCTCATCGCGGGCCGCCTTCTCCCGCTCCAGCGCGGCGTCTGCTTTGGCCTTAAGGTCCTTGATCTCCGCTTCGACGGCCTGAAGCCGTGCTTCGGAGTTGACGTTGGTGGCATTCTGCTGGCTGAGCTTGTCCATGGCAGCGTTTTGGCTGCGCATGGCCTGGTCCGCGAGGTCCATGGTTTCGGTCAGGCTGCTGCCGCTGTTGGAACCGAAGAAGAGCGACAAGTTGGAGGGAACGCCGCCGGACTTGTAGGCCTGGGTGGCGATCTGCCCGATCAGTTTTTTCGTGTCCGCGATCTTTTGCTTGTCTGTTTCCAGTTGCTGGGTGATCTTGGCTTTGTTCTGCTGGGCCATGTCCACGCGGGCTGACAGGGCTTCGACTTCCTTGACCGCGCCGGCGACCCGCCCCTGGGCTTCAAGCAGCGCCTGCTGGGCACCCGGCAGCTGGCCCTGGTAGATCACCAGGTCACCGGCGGCCTTGGCAATCCGGGAATCGACAAATTCCAGGGACGCCTGGACACGGGCAGCTTCAGCTTCGAGCGCAGCCTTGCGGTCTTCGAGGTCGTCTGCGAAAGCGACAGGGGTGGCAACGGCCATCCCGGCGGAAAGGATGATGGTGAGCACGCCGCTGACGATCCCCAAACGGCGGGCAGCGGTCCGCCCGCGGCTGTGCCGGGGGCGGTGCAAGGTCTGATCAGTTACGTTCATGGGCATTCCTCGGTCGGTGTGCACAGCCTAAACGCGCAAATATCTGCGTAAGGTCAAGAGAGACGAAATTCCTGCCAAGGATCCGCCAAGGACCAGCAGCGCCGGTGCGAGGATCAGGGTCTGGCCGGAGGAGATGAAGGCCGTGTCAGGGTACTGGCGGGACATGTAGTCGCCCAGGAAGAACTGCGCCACTGCCCACAGGGTGCCCGAGGCCAGGGCTGCACCGATGACCGCCGCTATGACGCCCTCGAGGATGAACGGCAACTGGATGACGGTCTTGGATGCACCGACAAGCCTCATGATTCCGGTTTCCCTGCGCCTGCTGAATGCAGAGAGCCTGATGGTGGTGGCGATCAGCAGGATCGCGCAGACGATCATCACACCTGCGATGCCCACTGCCACCAGGGAAGCCCCGTTCATCACCGAGAAGAGACGCTCGAGCAGCTGGCGCTGGTCAATCACCGTTTCCACGCCAGGCTGGGAGGAGAAGGTCTCGCTGATGATCTGGTACTTCTCCGGGTCCTTCATATTGATCCGGAACGATGCCGGCAACTGGTCCGGCGTCACGGAATCAACGATGGGCGAGTTGGAGAACTGGTCCTTGAAGTGCTTGTAGGCCTCATCCTTGGACTCGAACTGGAAGTCATTGATGTACTGCGCCACGGCCGGTGACTCCAGGAGCGCGTTCAAGCCCTGTTGCTGCTCAGGGGTAACGGGCCCCGAGGCGCAACCCGGCGCCGTCGAACCTTCGCTGCAAAGGAAGATCGCCACCTGGACCTTGTCGTACCAATAGCCCTTCATCTGGTTGATCTGCATCTGCAGCATGCCGGCCGCGCCCACGAATGTGAGGGACACGAACGTGACCAGGATGACTGAGACCACCATGGAAAGGTTGCGGCGCAGGCCGCTGCCAATCTCGGAAAGAATGAATGCGAGCCTCACCGCTGGGCCTCGCCTTCGGCACCGTTGCCCGGAAGGCCGGCGTCGGGCGCTTCCCGGCCGCTGGCGTCCTTCAGGCGCCGGGACTGCCCGACGACGGGGATCATCGAGGTGTACAAGGCCCTGGCTTCGTCGCGGATCACCACGCCGTTCTTGAGTTCCACCACCCGCTTGCGCATCTCGTTGACGATGTCGTCGTCGTGGGTGGCCATCACCACCGTGGTTCCGTTCTGGTTGATCTTGTCCAGCACGCCCATGATTCCCATGGAGGTGGTGGGGTCAAGGTTTCCCGTCGGTTCGTCCGCGAGGAGGATTCCGGGCCGGTTGACCACGGCGCGCGCGATGGCAACGCGCTGCTGCTCGCCGCCGGACAGCTCGTGCGGCATGCGGTGTTCCTTGCCTTCGAGCCCTACTGTTTTGAGGACCTCGGGGACGGTGTCGCGGATCACGCTGCGGCTCTTGCCGATGACCTGCATGGCGAACGCCACATTGGCGAACACGTTCTTCTGCGGCAGCAGCCGGAAGTCCTGGAAGACGACGCCGATGCCGCGCCGGAGGCGGGGAACACGCCAGCTGGAAATCTTGGCGACATTCTGGCCGGCGACGTACACGGCACCGGAGGTGGCGCGGTCTTCCTTCAACACCAGCCGGAGGAAGGTGGACTTCCCGGAACCGGAAGCACCCACGAGGAAGGCGAATTCGCCGCGGTCGATCTCAAGATTGACGGAATCCAGCGCCGGTCGGGCTTTCTGGTCGTAAACCTTGGTGACATTTTCGAATCGGATCATGGCCCTAAGTACCCTGCAGGGCATGGCTGATCCGTCTGATGCAGCCCAGTTCTGCAGCCGGTGCACGGGTTTTCGTTTGGGGAAAGTAGGGCCCCGGCCCCTCGACTATACGCAGGATGGCCGGCGGTTGGGCGGGCTTTCGGTGGCGTGTCGCCGGATCAGCCGGCGGGCAGCCGGGAGGACCGCCTACTTTTCAGCGTTGCGGTTGTCAGTACGCCAGCGGATGCCCGCGTCGATGAAATCGTCAATCTCGCCGTCGAACACCGCGGACGTATTGCCCACCTCGTGTTCGGTGCGCAGGTCCTTCACCATTTGGTACGGGTTCAGGACATAGGAGCGCATCTGGTCGCCCCAGGAGGCCTTGACGTCGCCGGCCAGCGCCTTCTTTTCCGCGTCCTCCTGTTCCTTCTTCAGCAGCAGGAGCCGGGACTGCAGAACGCGCATGGCAGCTGCGCGGTTCTGCAGCTGCGATTTCTCGTTCTGCATGGAGACCACGGTGCCGGTGGGGATGTGGGTGAGGCGGACGGCGGAGTCGGTGGTGTTGACCGATTGGCCGCCCGGGCCGGAGGAACGGAATACGTCCACCCTGATTTCGTTGTCCGGGATTTCGATCGAGTCTGTCTGCTCGATCAGCGGAATGACTTCAACGGCTGCGAACGACGTCTGGCGGCGTCCCTGGTTGTCGAACGGGCTGATCCTGACAAGGCGGTGGGTGCCGGCTTCCACGCTGAGCGTGCCGTACGCATACGGCGCCTTCACCTCAAAAGTGGCTGACTTCAGTCCGGCTTCCTCCGCGTAGGAGGTATCCATGACCGTGGTGGGGTACCCGTGCCGCTCAGCCCAGCGGAGGTACATGCGCATGAGCATTTCGGCGAAGTCCGCCGCGTCCACGCCGCCCGCACCGGCCCTGATGGAGACCACAGCTTCGCGTTCGTCGTATTCGCCGGACAGCAGGGTGACCACTTCCAGGTCCTTGAGGGCCTTCTTGATGGACTCGAGTTCGGCAGCGGCCTCCCCCATCGAGTCGGCGTCGTCCTCGTCCTGCCCGAGTTCCACCAGGACCTCGAGGTCGTCGATCCGGGACTCCAGGTTAGTGAGGCGCTCCAGTTCAGACTGGCGGTGGGACAGCCTGGAAGTGACTTTCTGCGCGGCCGCGGGATCGTCCCAAAGGTTCGGCTCCCCCGCCCGCTCGCTGAGTTCGGCGATGTCTTCCTTGAGCGCCTCCACGTCGGTGACGCGTTCGATGGACTCGTAGGTGGCGCGGAGCGCGCGGATTTCAGCGGAAAAATCAATATTGGCCATGGTGGTTTAAGCCTACGCTATCGGGGAATACCGGCCGGCTCGGCGGCCTGCGTCCTACCGGGTCAACCGCGAGCGCGCGGTTGACGTCGCTTCAATGGGGATGCCGTCGGGTATCAGGAAATTCACCACAGGCGGGTGGACGGCCGCTGTGAGGACCACGACGGCGGTGGAACCGTCCGGCGTACCCGTTGCCCCCGCGACGGTAAGGCTGGAGAAACGTTGCGAGGCAGGGCTCCTGGCAACGAAGTCGGCTGCCACGTTCCGGACGCGGGAAGGGTTGAGGACTGCCGAGGGGCTGCCGCCCTGTGTTGAGACTTCCCCCAGCGTGTAGCTGTCCGCAGCAGCAAGCGAGGCCCCGTCCGCCAGGGACAGCAGGCGCTTGTGCTCCAGATAGACGGCGGATATTCCGATGACCACCGTCGCCACCAGGAGCGCCAGGACCACATAGCCGAGGATCATGACCATCAACTGGCCGTTCTCGTCCGGTTCCCTGCGCTTCATCGGTACCGCCCTACCAGCTGGGAGGATGACGCTTGAACCTCTGTGGCGGACAGCCCCTCGGCAAAGGGGATGAACGGCAGCGGCACACTCAGGCTCACCGTCACTGTTACCGTACTGCCCGCCGCCTGGCAGTCTGCGGGGCTGCAGGCGGTGGTCATGCTGGCCCGGTCCGCCTGGTGACCGAAATCGGAGAGGGCAAGTGCCACCGCCTGCTCGGCTGCAGCCTGGGCGGTTACAGCATCGGGCTGGGCCACGTAGACCTTCGCTGCCTGGTCCGCGGCGCCCACCACGGCGAAGGAGCCTCCCTGGATCTGCCCGACCGTGATGACGAAGTACACAAGCGGGACCATCAACAGGAGTGCAAGGAACGTAAACTCGACCACTGCGCTTCCCTGTTCATGTGTCAGGCGCGGCTGGTTCCCGCTTTTCCGGCAGGCAGGCGCGGACTCCTGGGATGTGTCCCCCGGGCCGGCGTCCCCGGACCGCTCCCGGCAGAGTGCTTCTGCCAGGCGGGTCCGGAAGCGCAGGTGCGCCTTGGAGCCCAGCACCGGATGGCAGCCGGGCATTCCTTGGGAGCAGGGCTTTGCTTTCCAGCCGGGCATTGTTTTCCAGGTGGCTGGGTCAGGGCTGAACGGCTGCATGTCCCTTCACCTCCAGCAGGTCCCGGGGTCCAATGAGGCCAATGACAGGCATGGGAGAGCGGACCGTGACTTCCAGAGAGCGCATGCCGTGGACGTCCACTTCCTGGGTACTGATGTGTTCCGCGAAGCCCGGGGTGAGGGCCACGCTTATGAGGCTGCGGGTCCGTTCTTCGGCGTCGGAGGCATTGCGGTCAGCGAGGGTTCCGTACCGCGCCCCGGAGGCGGCAGCATCGATGAGGGTGTTCCTGACGTGGAGGACCAGCGTTAACTGGACTATCGCCAGGAAGAACATCGTCAGCAGCCCGCCGACCAGGACGAAGTCCACCACGGCCGATCCCCGCTCGCCTGCCCGGGACAGCGCCGGCTGCTCAGCCGTGCGGGGAGCAGCCCTCCTCATGGTTCAGTTCCCCACCTTGTCCATTGCCTGGTTGAACATGGCCTCAAGTGCAGGGCCTGCGAGCGCCAGCAGGGCCGCCACCAGGACCGCTGACATCAACGTAATCATCACCCAGCCCGGTACGTCGCCGCGCTCGGGATGATCGCTTTCGGCTGCCGGCGCCTCCCGGCGGTGGTCGGAACCGGCGTCGTACTGTGCGGCCTGACGCGGGTGCAGGCGAACAGCCCGGATCATCTGGAGCTGCAGCAAGGCCGCCAGGGAAAGAAGCAGCGTCGCCCAGCGGATTCCCATGGTTTTCATCTTTGCGTCCTATTCCTGTTTCGTTGAGGGGACTTGCAGGTGTTGCTGAAGTGCGGGCTTCGGGTTGTACTCATCGTCAGAAGCCCAGGTTGATGGCCGCGAGACCAGGGAACACCGCGAAGACCACGGTCAGGGGAAGCACTCCGAACACCAGCGGCACCATCATCGCGATCTCCTTTTTCCCTGCGGCTTCCATGAGGTCGCGCTTCGCTGAATCGCGTACGTCCTGCGCCTGGGCGCGGAGCACGTCTGCGAGGGGTGTCCCCCGTTCCACCGCCACGATGATGCCGTCGACGAACCTGACCAGCGGTGCAAGGTCGGTTCGCGCGGAGAACTCCTGCAAGGCCAGGACCAGGGGCTTGCCTGCCCTTGTCTCCGCGAGGATCTTCGAGAATTCCTTGGACAGTTCGCCTTTCGCACTTCTGCAGACGCGGTCCAGGGCGCCTGTCGCGCTCTCCCCTGCGCCGACCGCCAGGGCCATTAGTTCGGCAAGGCTGGGGAACTCTGCCATCATCCGGGTTTCCCGTCGCCGGACCTGGACGCCGAGCCAGTAATCGCGCAGCACAAAGCCCGCTGCAGCACTGCCAATGATCACCCCGGCCGCGAGGAAAGGGCTGAACCTGCCCGCTGCGGCACCAATGAGGATGACGGTGAGCGAAAAAACGAAACCGGCCGCGGCCCACAGCAACTGCTCGGCTCGGAAGTCGATGGGTGACTTGTTGATTCCAGCCTGGGCAAGCCGCCGCGAGGTGGCCCCTGGCGAGGGGTTGAGTCTTCCCAGTGCGGACAGCCAGTCGCGGAAGACGGGACGGAGGATCCGTTCAAGGGGGCCGAATGGCGTGAGGTTCTGCTCGCCTGCGCGAAGGAGTCGCGACTCCAGGTTCTGCGACTTCAGCTGGGGCTCAATCCGCTCCGACAGTGTCAGGGGGCGCATCGGAGGGGACCGGAAAATCACGAGCCACAACCCCAGGCCGAGGCCGATTCCACACGCCACCGCTGCAGGAGAAGAGAGAATCATCGGAGCACCCTTTCGTCCTGCGGCAGCGCCCCGATCTTCAACATGATCGTGTAGCAGACCAAAGAGACCACCAAGCCCCCGAGCAGTACTGCGGCACCCATGGGCGTGTTGTATGCCTGGATTGCCTCGGGCCTTGTCGCGAGGAGGATCATCACGATCCACGGCGCAGCAACGGCGAGCCGGGCGGCATTGATGGTCCAGGACTGCCTCGCCTCGAGCTCGCTGCGGGTCCGCGCGTTTTCCCGAAGGAATTCAGCCAGTGTGCCCAGAAGCTTCCCCAGATCGGAGCCGCCTACTTCGCGCGTCAACCGGAGTGCTTCGATGATGCGGTCGGCAACGGGGTCGGCCAGCCGGTGTTTCAGCTTGTTCAGAGAGCCATCGAACTGGCCACCGGCGCGGTAGTCGGCACCGAACTCGCGAAAGAGGGGCCGCAGTTCCTCGGGCCCCTTGTCCCCGAGCTGGATAAGGGCTTCAGGCAGGGGCAGGCCTGCCCGGATTGCAGACCGCAGGTGATCGACGACGTCGGGCCAGAGCTGGCGCAGCATTGCCGTCCGTTTCCTGGCCCGCCAGCGGAGGATGGTGATCGGCAGCCACGCGCCGAAGAGCCCGAAGCAGCCGGCGATAGGCCAGGAGCGGCTAAGCGCGTAAAAGAGCAGTGCCACAAAGATCCCCAGCCCAAGGCACGTCCCCACCAGGCCGCGCGCCGAGACTTTGTCGACCCCGGCGGCCGCGAGCAGGTCGCCCAGGCGGCCTGGCTTACGCTCGCGCTGACCGCGGCTCGGCGTTTCCCAGCACGACCACCAAATGAGGAAGAGGCCAACCCCGGCGACCGCTCCCACCAGAGTGGCCGTCATCGCGGATCCAGCAAAGCGGCGACGTCGTACCCGGCCCTCGAGAATTTCTCCGCCGAAGGCATGGCGTTGGCGCGGGGATGCAGGGCGCCGTTCTCCAGGCCAAAGACCAGGGATGATTCGATGATGCCGTTCTCCACGCGGCGGCCCAGCGACAGGATCTGCGTGACTTGCCGCCGTCCATCAGGATGCCTGCTGCAGTGCACGACGAGATCGATGCAGGATGCGACAGTGGGAACAACGAAAGCACTGGAAATGTTCTCGCCCGCCAATAGCGGGAGCGTGCATATCTTGGTGACTGCATCATGTGCCGAGTTCGCGTGGACAGTACACATTCCCGGCAGGCCCGAGTTCAGGGCAATGAGCATGTCCAGGCTCTCGGCTTCGCGCACCTCCCCCACCACCAGCCTGTCCGGACGCATCCTCAGCGCTTCCTTCACCAGGCGCCGGAGTGGAATTTCACCCTCGCCTTCGAGATTCGGTTGACGGCACTGCAGGCCCACCACGTCCCGGAGGGGAAATTGCAGTTCGAAAATTTCCTCGACGGTGATGACACGTTCCCGGCTGCCGATGCTCGCGGCCAGGCAGTTCAGCATGGTGGTTTTACCTGCCTGGGTTGCTCCGGACACGAGGATGTTGAGGCCGCTGGACACCGCCGCGCCGAGAAAGCGTGCTGCCTGCGGCGTCAGCGTGCCCAACTCCACCAGATGTTCCAAGCGGCTGGCCTTCACCACAAACTTGCGAATGTTCACTGCCCAGTGACGGCGGGTGACATCTGGAATAACCACGTGCAGCCTTGAGCCGTCCGGCAGTGCGGCATCGACGAAGGGCGATGACATATCCAGTCTTCGGCCGGAGCTTTTGAGCATGCGCTCCACGAGATCGCGCACCTGCTGTTCCGTGAGGCTCAGCGACGTCAGTTCAGACTCGCCATTGCGCGCCACGTAGATTTCGTTGGGTGCATTGAGCCAGATTTCCTCGATGGACGGGTCATCGAGGAGTGGTTGGAGTACACCGAAACCGGCGACGGCGTCGAAGAGGAACCGGCGGGCCGCATCAAGCGGGCCGAGGGGCGGCAGTGGCCCCATCAAAGCCCGTTCGTCATAGTCCGTGACGGCTGCTTCGACCAGTTGCCGGACCTCGCCTGCCTGCCTGAGCGGGTCCAGTCCGCGGCGGCGGATGAGCTCGCGGACTTCGTCCTCGACAATTCCCAGCGCGTCCATATGTTCCCCCATACAACTGCCGCCCCCGGCGGAGGCAGTGCGACTGGGCTACAGCCTAGGGAGCTTGCCCGGCGGCAACAAGTCATCCTCCGGCTGTGTGGATAACCGAGGAACCTCAAGATTGTCTCCAGTAGGCCTCAGGATTGGATCTGGATGACTACAGGATTCACATAAGTAACACCAGAATCACTGGTTTCGCTGGTAACACCGGTGCTATGGTGAGCGCGTTATTTATCGAAATAGCACTATCAGGTGCCTTCCTGGGGGAAATCACCTGAGCAGTATCCAAAGAGGCGCTTGGGGGAGCGCCTCATTGTCTCCGGAGCACACATGAAGCGGAACCTGTCTCAGTCCCGTCGCCCAGTCCTGAAGTCTTTTGGGCTCGTACTACTTGCCTGCTCCCTTTTAACAGGACCGGGCCTGAGCGGAGTCGCCTTCGCCGTTGATTCCAGCCCGACGCCCGCTCCGTCACCGACGTCCACCGCGGCGCAATCCCAGACCGCGCCTTCGCCGGCACCGGCTTTGCAGGGTGCACCCTCTACAACCCCTCCGGCCGTCCCGACCGCTTCACCTGCAGCTCCCGCCCCTGCGCCGTCTCCCACCGGCACTAACCCGGCAGCGCCCTCCACCACGAAGAAGTTGTCCAGGCAGGAGCTGCTCGCTGCCGGTGGGGCCCAAATGGGACAGCGTTCCTCGCGGGTGGCACGTGATACGGCAATCGCGGCAGGCTCAGGCTTGTCGACGCAGTCTTTGTCCACGGAAGGCACTTGGAACCCAACATTTGGCGTCCTTGGACTGGACGTCAGCAAGTGGCAGCCAAGCGTGGACTGGCAAGGCGAGTGGAACAAGGGCGCGCGGTTTGCCTACGTAAAGGCGTCCGAAGGCACCTACTACACGAACGAATTATTCAACTCCCAATACCAGGGTGCACGGAACGTGGGCATGATTCGCGGTGCCTACCACTTCGCCCACCCGTCATCGACATCCGGCGCTGACCAGGCGCGCTTCTTCGTCAACAACGGAGGGGGCTGGAGCGCGGACGGCTACACACTGCCCCCGGTCCTTGACATTGAATACAACCCTTACGACGGCAACATCTGCTATGACATGACGCCCGCCCAAATGACGGCATGGATTGCGGACTTCGGCTCCACCATGCGGGCGTTGACGGGCCGGCTGCCGGTGATCTACTCAACCACCGATTGGTGGGCAACCTGCACCAACAACTCCGCCGCATTCGGGGACTACCCGTTATGGGTCGCTGCCTATCCGATGACACCGGCGTCATCGCCCGGAATGCTGCCGGCAAGCTGGAGCACCTACAGCATCTGGCAGTACAGCAGCACCGGTCCCTTTGCCGGCGACTCAAATGTATGGAACGGCGACTTCGCAGCACTCCAGCGGTTCGCGGGAAGCAGCGCTCCCACTATCCAGGTCCCGTCGCAGGCCACTCAGCAAATTGCAGCGTATGCAGGGAGCCACCCCTCCCTCGGCAGCCAAACCACCGCTATCACCTGCGGTTTAACCAGTGGCGGTTGCTACCAAGGGTTCCAGGGCGGGACCGTCATGTGGTCCTCAGCCTCCGGGGCTTTCGCTGTTTCGGCCGGACCGGTCACCGGCGCGTGGCAGGCCCTAGGCGCTGAGCGCAGTCCGGCCGGCTATCCGACCAGTGACTTGATCTGCGGACTGAAGAACAACGGCTGTTTCCAGAACTTCCAGGGCGGCAGCATCATGTCTTCCCCTGCCACAGGTGCCGCTTTCGTTCCATTTGGCGCGATCCGGGATGCCTGGGCGGCGCAGGGCTACGAAAACGGGCCATGGGGCTACCCGACGAGCAATGCGACATGCGGGCTGCGGTCGGGCGGATGCTTCCAACTGTTCCAGGCAGGATCGGGGCTGTGGAGTCCTTCCAGCGGCGCCCACCTGGTCAAATCAGGACCGATTCTTGATGCCTGGGCAAAAGACGGGTTTGAGAACGGCCTCCTTGGCTTCCCCAGCACGGATGCGACCTGCACAGCTTCCGACTGCACCCAGCTGTTCACCGGCGGAGTTATTGGATGGACCTCCACAGCTGGAGCCTGGCCCATCTACATGGGCATCGGTGACACCTGGAAGGCAGCGCGCGCAAAGGGCGAACCGATCGGATTCCCCTTGGCCAAGGAAGTGTGCGGACTGCGTGGCGGCGGCTGCTACCAGCTGTTCCAGGGTGGAAGCATCCTGTTCTCCCCCACGTCCGGGGCGTACTCGATGACGGGCCGCATCCTTAACTACTGGGCGCAATCGGGCTTCGAAAACGGCCAGCTGGGCTACCCGACGGGTCCGGCCAGTTGCGGCGCCGTTCAGAGCGAATGCTGGCAGTCCTTTGAAAAGGGCACGGTCGCCTACTCCGCGGCCACACCGATCCAGACCGTCCCGGCCGGACCCATGGCCCAGGCGTGGAAGAACCTCGGCGCCTCAGGAGGGGCCCTCGGTTACCCCTCCTCAGCACAGATCTGCGGCCTCAAGGACGGCGGATGCTTCCAGATGTTCGCCAAGGGTGCCCTCATGTACTCCCCCGCAGCAGGCGCGCAGCCCAGCCTGCTCGGACCCATCCGTGACTTCTGGCAGAAGCAGGGGTTCGAAAACGGCGCCCTTGGCTACCCCGCCTCGAATGTTATTTGCGGGCTGGTCGGTGCGGGGTGCTTCCAGAACTACCTGGGCGGGACAGTGATGTGGTCCAATGCCAGCGCGGCGCACGCCATGTCGTTCGGCCCGGTCCGGGACGCCTGGATAGCTTCCGGTTTTGAGAACGGAATCCTTGGCTACCCAACGAGCGAACAGGTGTGCGGTCTGCGGAACGGCGGCTGCTTCCAGAACTTCGTCAACGGAACCGTGATGTACTCACCTGCCACCGGAGCCCAGACCATGTCATCGGCACCTATCCGCGACAAGTGGGCCACCACAGGCTTTGAGGGCGGATCGCTGGGCTACCCCACCAGCGGCGCCATCTGTGGCCTGCGGAACGGCGGCTGCTTCCAGAACTTCGAGAAGGGGACCATCATGTGGTCCGCCGCGAGCGGCGCCCAGGTGATGATACCGGGACCCATCCAGCAGAGCTGGGCGGCGCAGGGCTTCGAAAACGGTGCGCTGGCATTCCCTACTAACGGCCAGACCTGTACCGCCGACAAGCTTTCCTGCAGCCAGACCTTCCAGGGAGGCACTGTCAGCTGGACCTCCACGGGCGGGGCGAAAACCCGCCTCAACTGACCCGGCCCGCAAACAGCAGGGGCGGGACCGCTTTCGCGGTCCCGCCCCTGCTGTTTTGTTTGTGGATCAGCGGCCGTGTTCCAGCAGCTCTATGAGGTAGGAGCCGTAACCGCTCTTGACGAGAGGCTCCGCCCGCTCACGCAGTTCGTCATCCGTGAGGAATCCCAGACGCCAGGCAATTTCCTCGGGTGCCCCGATCTTGAGCCCCTGCCGGTTCTCAGTGGTCCGGACAAAGTTCGAGGCGTCGTTCAGGTCATTGAAAGTTCCCGTGTCCAGCCATGCGGTCCCCCGCGGAAGAATCTCGACCTGCAGCTTGCCGCGCTCCAGGTAAGTGCGGTTGACGTCAGTGATTTCAAGCTCTCCCCGGGCGGACGGCTTAAGGTTCTTTGCAATATCCACGACGTCGTTATCGTAGAAATAGAGCCCGGGCACCGCATAGTGGCTCTTGGGTTCCGCAGGCTTCTCTTCCAGCGAGACCGCCTTGCCGTTCTCGTCGAACTCCACAACGCCGTAGGCCTTCGGATCGGCCACCCAGTAACCGAACACTGCACCACCGTCAATGTTTTCGAAGCGCCGCAGCTGCGTGCCCATGCCGTGCCCGTAGAAGATGTTGTCGCCCAGGACAAGGGCCACGCTGTCATCACCAATGTGCTCGGCACCGAGCACAAACGCCTGAGCTAGGCCGTCGGGAGACGGCTGCTGCTTGTAGGTGATGGAGACACCAAACCGGGACCCGTCCCCCAGGAGCCGCTCGAACTGCTCGGCGTCGTGGGGGGTGGTGATAATGAGGATGTCCCGGATGCCCGCGAGGATCAAGGTGGAGAGCGGGTAGTAGATCATGGGCTTGTCGTAGACCGGGACCAACTGCTTACTGACGCCCAAGGTGATGGGGTGGAGCCTCGAGCCGGTACCGCCGGCGAGTATTATTCCGCGCATGCACCCATCTTTCCTTTAGCTAAGTGCAGCGGCAAATCCGGTAGTCTTGGGAATTATGCAGCGACTTCTTGTTACCGGCGGTGCCGGCTTCATTGGCTCGAACTTTGTCCACTACGTTATTGAGAACACCGAAGACCATGTCACTGTTCTGGACAAGTTGACCTACGCCGGCAACCTGGCGTCGCTGCAGGGCCTCCCAGCCGACCGCTTCTCATTCGTTCAAGGTGACATTGCCGACCCCGCACTCGTGGACGGGCTCGTTGCCGAAGCAGATGTAGTGGTCCACTACGCAGCAGAATCGCACAACGACAACTCCCTGCACGATCCCCGGCCCTTCCTTGACACCAACATCATCGGGACCTACACCCTCATCGAAGCAGCGCGGAAGCACAACAAGCGCTTCCACCACATTTCCACTGACGAGGTCTACGGCGATCTCGAGCTCGATGATCCCGAACGCTTCACGGAACAGACCCCCTATAACCCGTCCAGCCCGTACTCCTCCACGAAGGCCGGATCCGACCTTCTGGTCCGCGCCTGGGTCCGCTCATTTGGCCTCCAGGCAACCATCAGCAACTGCTCCAACAACTACGGTCCGTACCAGCACGTGGAAAAGTTCATCCCGCGGCAGATCACCAACGTGATTGACGGCATCCGGCCCAAGCTCTACGGCAAGGGGGAAAATGTCCGCGACTGGATCCACGCGAACGACCACTCCTCCGCCGTCCTGGCCATCATTGCCAAGGGGCGCATCGGCGAGACCTACCTGATTGGTGCCGACGGTGAGAAGAACAACAAGGACGTTGTTGAGCTGATCCTGAAGCACATGGGCCAGGCGCCGGACGCCTATGACCACGTCATCGACCGGGCCGGCCACGACCTGCGCTACGCGATCGATTCCACAAAGCTGCGGACCGAGCTCGGCTGGGAACCCCGGTTCTCCAACTTTGATACCGGCATCGAGGACACTATCGCCTGGTACCGGGACAACGAGGACTGGTGGCGCCCACAGAAGGCCGCCACCGAGGCCAAGTACAAGGAACAGGGCCAGTAGGGCATGTCCATCGAGTTCTCCAAAAAGCTCGCCGTCCACGAAACGCCCATTCCCGGCGTCGTTCTCTACGACCTTCCTGTCCACGGCGACAACCGCGGCTGGTTCAAGGAAAACTGGCAACGGGAAAAAATGGTTGCTCTCGGCCTGCCGGACTTCCGGCCCGTCCAGAACAACATCTCCTTCAACGAGAAGGCGGGTACTACCAGGGGGATCCACGCAGAGCCCTGGGACAAGTTCATCTCGGTCGCCACGGGACGGATCTTTGGAGCATGGGTGGATCTGCGCCAAGGGCCTACCTTTGGTGCCGTCTTCACCGCCGAACTCGACCCCAGCCAGGCGATTTTCATTCCGCGGGGCGTCGGCAATGCTTTCCAGACCCTTGAAGACACGACGGCTTACACCTACCTCGTGAATGACCACTGGTCCGCCGACGCCCAGGGCCAGTACACCTTCCTGAACCTGGCGGACGAAACCGTGGCCATCGAATGGCCCATCCCGCTCTCCGAAGCCGAACTGTCCGACAAGGACAAGGCGCACCCCCGCCTCGCGGACGTCGTGCCCATGCCACCGAAGAAGACCCTGGTCATCGGCGCCAACGGCCAGCTGGGTAAGGCACTGCGGAAAAAGTACGACGGCGACACTTCCGTTGAGTTCGCATCGCGCAGTGAGTTCGACCTCGGCAGTCCGGACGCGTTCAAAGACCGCAACTGGAAGAACTACTCCACCGTTATAAATGCGGCGGCCTACACGGCCGTTGACGCGGCGGAGACTTCGGAGGGGCGCGCAGCCGCCTGGGCCACCAACGTGACCGCGTTGACGCAGCTTGCGCGAATTGCCGTTGAGCATGACCTCACCCTGGTGCACGTCTCCTCCGACTACGTGTTCGACGGGGCCAAGGAAGTCCATGCGGAAACTGAAGCGCTCACACCGCTTGGTGTCTACGGTCAGACCAAAGCAGCAGGCGACGCTGTCGTCAGCGTGGTCCCCCGGCACTACATCGTCCGCACGAGTTGGGTCATTGGTGAAGGCAACAACTTTGTCCGTACCATGGCCTCGCTCGCTTCGCGCGGAGTGGAACCTTCCGTGGTGAACGACCAGTACGGCCGCCTCAGTTTCACTGATGACATCGCGGCAGGTATCCGGCATTTGCTGGACACCGGCGCTCCCTACGGCACCTACAACCTGAGCAACGACGGCGACCCGCAGTCGTGGGCGGACATCGCCGCGGACGTGTACGAATTGTCCGGCAAAAGCAGGGCCGCCGTGACGGGCGTGAGCACCAAGGAATACTTCGAGGGGAAGGATGCCGCCCCCCGGCCGCTCAACAGTGTCCTGGACCTCTCCAAGATCAAGGCAGCAGGCTTCGAGGCACCGCCGGCAGGGCTGCGCCTGACCGAGTACGTTAATTCGACCACGAGCGGATTCCCAGCATGACCGAAGCACGCCACGACACCCTCGTCATCATGCCGGCCTGGAACGAGTCGGAAGCAATCGGCAACACCATTGCGGAAGTCCTTGAGTTTGGACCCCCATGCGATGTGCTGGTGGTGGACGACGGCTCCCGTGACAACACCGCCCGGGTGGCACGCGCGGCCGGCGCCACCGTCGTGCAATTGCCGTTCAACATGGGCGTCGGCGGCGCGATGCGGACCGGCTTCAAATATGCCCAGATGCACGGCTACCGGCAAGTCATCCAGGTGGACGCCGATGGCCAGCATGACCCCCGGGACATCAAGGCAGTCCTTGACGGATTGCGCGACGCCGATATCGCCATTGGTGCCCGCTTCGCCGAGGCGGGGAACTACACCGTCCGCGGCCCCCGAAAGTGGGCAATGAACGTCCTGGCGTGGACAATTTCCCGGCTTGCACGGACAAAGCTCACCGACGTGACCTCCGGTTTCCGCGCAGCGAACACCAAAGCCATCCGCCAATACCTGGACCATTACCCCGCCGAGTACCTGGGCGACACGATTGATTCATTGGTCGTGGCGATCCGTTCAGGCTGCACTGTCCGCCAGGTTGGCGTTTCTATGAGGGAGCGTCAGGGAGGCACCCCCAGCCATGACCCGATAAAGGCCGCGATCTACCTCGGCCGCTCAGGGATGGCGCTCTTGTTCGCGCTGACGCGCAAGAAATCCACACCTTCCACCAACTAGGAATCCACATGTCCCTCCTTATGGGCTCCATCGTCGTCGTGGCGATTCTCTTCTTCGTCTTCGAAATGCTGCGACGGCAGAAGTTGCGCGAGAAATACGCTGTTCTCTGGATCGTCATCGGCATCGGCACTCTTCTGCTGGCGGCCTTTCCCGCCCTGCTTGAGCAAGCCAGTGGCCTGCTCGGAATCCAGGTCCCCGCGAACCTTCTCTTCATCACCACCCTCGTCCTCCTTGTCGGGGTATGCCTTCACCTGTCACGCGAGCAGTCGCAGGCCGAGGACGAGGTGCGCATTCTTTGCGAAGAGGTGGCCCTGTTGAAGGTAGAGCTTTCGGCACTGCAGCAGAGCGTCGGGTCACAGCCGCGACAGGAAGGAACCACCGGCCCCGCTGCGTAGCAGGAGCATTTCCGCGGGCCTGGCCAGGCGGACCAAACAAAAAAGGGAGCGACCCCGCGGGGCGCTCCCTTTCCTATGCGGCCGGTCAGCCGAAGATGTGCTTTGCCAGCCGTGGGAGGGAGTCCACCTTGCCCATGGCCACAGACTTGACCACCAAGGATGCAGCATTCAGCCGCGAGGTGGTGTGGAAGGACGCAGCGCGGGCAGCGCGGTTCCAGCCAAGTTCCTTGAACCGGGCTGCCTGCCCCTCAAAGAAGCGCCGCTCTTCATCAAAGCGGCGTCCGTCCAGGGCACGCACGGAAGAATCTGACGCCGAGTGCCTCCGGTACAGAAAGGACAACGTGGGGTCCACCACAAGGGAGCCGCCTTCGGCCGCTATGTCCAGCAGCAGCGCGAGGTCCTGAACGACGTCCAGGCCGTCGGTGAAGCCGATCCGCACAATGGTCTCCGACCGCCAGGCCAACGACGGAAAGTATGCCCAGTCAGCACGTACCAGGCTCGTGGCCATCTGCTCGCCCTTGAGCTCGATCCGCTCACGGGTCTTCGGGGCGTAGGCCTTTTTGACGGCATCAGCCAGGGGGATGCAGGCAATGCCCTTTTCATCAATGACCTGGACACCCGGCTGGACAACGCTGGCATGCGGGTAGGTCTCGAACGCATCCACTACGACGTCCAGGTAGTTGGGCAGCATGACATCGTCTGCGCCCATGATGACCACATACGGTGCCTCGACCATGGTCAGCGCCTTGCGATAGTTGCCGTTGGCGCCCAGGTTTTTCTCGTTCTTGAGGTACGTAACGCGTGGGTCAGTAATCGTCGAGAACCAGCGTTCCGGCTCGGGGTCCGGGTAGCCGTCATCGATGACGATGAGCCGCCAGTCTTCGTTTTCCTGGTTCATCACGCTTCGGGCTGCGAGCTTCATCTGATCGACATCGCCGTAGTAGGGCAGCATTACGTCAACGGTCATGGACCTGGGATTCCTTCCGTGGGCTCCGCTCGAAGAACTCGGCGGCTTCCCCACGATTATAGTTGACCGGCCCCTGTCGGGCCTGTCAGGCACGGCTTGCTAGACTGCTTGGGGTCCTGCCCGCCCCGCTGGCACCGCCCGGAGTGAGGAGAATTACTTTTGGAGCCCACAACCACACGGCCGCGCATCAGTGTGTGCATGGCTGCCTACAACGGCGCCCGCCACATCAGCGAGCAAATCGATTCGATCCTTCCCGAACTTGGCCCCCACGACGAAGTCGTGGTCGTCAACGACTGTTCCACGGACAACACTGCTGCCATCGTCGCCGCCGTTCCGGATGGCCGGATCCGGCTGATCAATGCCGAACAAAACCGCGGCTACGTTTCAACATTTGAAAGAGCCCTTGGGGAGGCGCGGGGAGAGTTCGTTTTCCTTTCGGACCAGGACGACGTGTGGCTCCCGGGCCGGGTGGAACGCATGATCTCGGCCTTGGACGGCAAGGACATGGTGGTGAGCAACTGCCGGCACTTCGACGGAGCGCCCGGCTCATTCCATGAAATCCGTCTCAGGGCCAAGGATTCCACCCACCACCTGCGGAACCTCCTGGGCATCGTGGTCGGTTACCGGCTCCACTGGGGTTGCGCGATGGCCGTCCGGCGGAACCTTTTGGCGCAGGCACTGCCATTCCCCCACTACATGAACGAATCCCACGACCAGTGGCTTGCCACTGTGGGCAACGTCAACCGTTCCATCGTCTACATGGAAGAAGACACCATCCTGCACAGACTTCACGGCGAGAACCTGACGCCCCACGGTATCCGCTCAGCCTCAAAAATAATCCGTGCACGGATCGCCTTCCTGCGCAACGTCTACATTGCAGTACGGCGCTCCCGGCAGGCGAGGCAGGCGTGATGGTCCAGCCCGGCCCGAACCCGACCAGTCCCCACCCCGACGTGTGCGGAGTCGTATCGGCCTATAACCCCGGTGATGAAAATGTTGCCAACGTAAAGTGGCTGTTGCGCTTCGTCGCCCACGTCGTGGTTGTCGACGACGGCTCCCGCGACGATGTATCGCAGGCACTGGCAGAGATGGAGCAGGCAGGTGCCGTCGTTCTGCGCCTCGGCACCAACTCCGGCATCGCCAGGGCCCTGAACACGGGAATCAAGGAAGCACTCGAGCGCTGGAAACCGGAGTGGATTGTCACCATGGACCAGGACTCCAGGTTCACTGGAGACTACATCGGTGCCGCTCTCGCCACTGTTGCAGCATCCAGTGACCCGCACAGCGTAGGCATGGTGTGCGCGGAGTCGCACAACCACATCCCCCTGCCGGTATGGGGCAGTCGGGATGAGCCCCAGATCTTCGACCCCATGACCAGCGGCACCTTGGTGCGTGCGCGCACGTTCGATGCAGTTGGCCTCTTCGATGAAGGGTTCTTCATCGATTGCGTGGATTCCGAGTTCAATGCCCGGCTCCGGGAGCACGGACTTCGTGCACTGGCAGGACGGGGCTGCAATCTCGAGCACAGCCTGGGCAGTGCACGGCCAATGAAGATTCTCGGCTGGCATGCGCACATCGGTGCCAAAAAGCTCTACATCTACTACCACGCGCCGTTCCGGGTCTACTACATCACCCGGAACTCGCTGACCCTCGCGCGCCGGTATGCGCTGAAACAACCGGCCTGGGTGCTGCGCAGAATCTACATGGAAATCCAAAGCAACATTGTGCGCTTCGGATTTGGTCCCAACCGGCGCAAACACGCGGTTGCCGCTGCAGCCGGCATCCGGGACGCCGTTCGGCAGCGGATGGGCAAAATAGACGACGACCTCGCAGCCCGCCTGCGCTAGGCGCCGGCTCCCCCAGTCCCCTGCACTGCCCGGTCAACATCGAAAGAAAACTCATGACCACCACCTCAGGATCAATCTTCGTCCTCTATCACCGCGGCTTGCGCACCGGAGGGCCCGAAGCCCTCCACCAGCTCGTCGATATGCTGCGTGAGCTTGGGCAGGACGCCTATCTGGTCCCGCACCCGCACACCGCAGGCAACGACCGCGTGGAGCAGTACGGGATTTACGACGCCCCGGAAGCACCTGAAATCATCGATTCCGCCGAAAACGTGGTGGTCTATCCGGAGACCTACGTCCACGAGATGTCCCATATCAAGCAGGCCCGCCGCATGTGCTGGTGGCTCAGCATCGACAACTCGCTGACTTTCATGGCCGAGCGCATGTGGTACCGGAATACGGCCGGCCTGTTTGAAAAGGCAAAGGAAGCGGCCGTCCCCTTCGCCCGGATGTGGAAGAACGGCGTGACGCCGGCAAAACTGCGCACGGACAAGGACGTCATCCACCTCGTGCAGTCCTCTTATGCATGGGCCTTCGTTGCCACCAGGTTGGACGTCGTGCCATCCCTGGTCTCCGACTACACCCCCACCGGGGAGTTCCAGGCCACCGCCACCGCCAAGCGCAACCGCCAGCTGGTCACCTACAACCCCGCCAAAGGCGGACACATTATCGATGCGGTGAAGGCGGCGAGCCCATCCACCATTGAGTGGCAGCCAATCGTCGGGATGACCCGTGCCGAGGTTGTTGCGACCCTGCAGCAGTGCGGCGTTTATTTGGATCTGGGGCACCACCCCGGTAAAGACCGCATGCCTCGGGAGGCAACACTTTCCGGCGCCCTGACCATCGTGGCCCGGCGCGGATCCGGCGCCTTCTACGCTGACGTTCCCATTCCCTGGGAACACAAGATCACGCCGGGAGATACCGAGGTTGCCACTGCTGCAGCCATGCTTCCGCAGCTCATCGCCAACTTCGAGCAGGAAGTGGCGAAACAAGGCAGCTACCGCGAAACCATCCTCAACGAACGTTCCCGGTTCAAGCGGGAGGTTGAGGACGTCTTCGTCAACGGCCGCCTGGGCAAGGACGCCTATGACTATGTGTAGTCGACGCACCGCGGCCGGGACCACGGCATGATCAAAAGGATCGCGGCTTTCGCCGGATTGCCGCTGCTCGCCTCTCTTGCGTCATTCATCCTTTTGCCCATCATCGCCAGAGTGGGTGGGGCGCCGGCTTGGAATTCCCTCGCCGTAGGCCAGGCTGTAGGGGCAATCGCCGCGATCGTCATAGGTCTGGGGTGGCCGCTGACAGGGCCTGCCGCCGTCGCCTCAGAAAGCGATGCCGTAACCCGGCGCCGGCTTTACGCCACCAGTTTCGTCACCCGCGCATTTGTTTTCGTCTGCGCCCTCCCCCTTATGGCAGCCGCCCTCTCGATCACGGGAGCCAAAGAACAGTTCTGGGTTGCTTTCCTGATGGCCTGCGCCCAGGCGGCGGCAGGACTGACCCCGGCCTGGTACTGCATTGCCACCGGGCACGCTGGCAGGATCGCGAAATACGACGTCGTTCCCCGTATGGTGGCGACTCTGGGCGTCATCCCACTTCTGTTCGCGACAGGTCAGATCTTCCTCTACCCACTGGCGCTTCTGCTGCTGGGCCTCGCGGGAACCATGTGGTTCAACAAGGATCATTCCCGACGGACCGACTTCGAGGGGCTGACGCCCCGCGCAGTGGTCCGCGAGATCTGGGCACTGAGGGGCGGTGCGGGCGTGACGGTCGCGGCAGGAGCGTACGCGTCCACCCCCGTCCTTGTGGTGCAGTTCGCTGCTTCTGCCTCCGGCCTGGCTGCGTTTGTGTCAGCGGAGAAGCTGTACCGCATCGGACAGCTCGCGACGGCCGCGCTGGGAAACAGCCTCCAGGGGTGGGTCAACGAGTTCGGCTCAAACCATGCCGAGCGGCGAAAGTTCTCCCTTCTGGCATTGTCAGTCCTGGGAGCAGCCGGCTGGCTGATCCTTGCTGTTCTCGGCCCATGGGTCAGCACCCTCCTTTTCGGTTCAGAGTTGGCCGCTGACTTCTGGACCTGTTTCTGGTTCGGTCTGTCGTTCCTCCTCGTCTGTGTCACAACGTCCACCGGTGCCCACTGGCTGGTGCCCGCAAAACAGATGCGCACCGTCTTCTCCAGCACCATCGCAGGAGCCATCGTTGGGCTCCCGGCCATGGTCATCCTGGCGCACTTGATGGGCGGCCCGGGCGGCGCGCTGGGTCTGGTAGTAGGCGAAGTTGCGGTAACCGTCATACAGCTGCGCGCCATCATCCGTCTGTTGCGGGAACCGTCGCCGCAGGACAGGACTGAGGAAATTCCGTCGTGAACTGGTTGACCATTCTTCCGGCCTCGGCGGTCGCAATCCTGCTCCTGTACGTCCCCGGGGCCGCCATCGCGTCGTGCCTCAAGTTCCGGTTGGGCGGGGTTCTCGGCATCGCGCCCCTGCTATCAACTGCAGCCGCCGGACTTGCCGGGGTCATCGGCGGGTTCCTCCATCTGCCCTGGAGCGTCCTGCCGTATCTCCTCGTCAGCGCCCTCCTGGCTGCCGGAGCGTTGCTCCTGACTCGGCGCATTCCGTGGCGCCTGGCTGCCCCCGCCTGGAGGCAATCCCTGCCCCTCGCTGCCTTGGCACTCGCAACGCTGCCCATGACCTGGCGGTTCATCCAGCTGGTAGGGTCACCGGACCACCCGTCGCAGGTCTTCGATAACGTCTTCCACCTCAATGCAATCCGCTTCATCATCGACAGCGGAAACGCCTCATCGCTGACGCTGGCGTCGATACAAGGAGTGCAGGGCCTGGACGCGGTCTATCCCGCGGCGTGGCATTCTTTTGCTGCCCTCCTGGTGCAGCTGGCTTCAGTGGATATCCCTACCGCCGAGAACGTCCTGAACCTGGTCATCGTCGTGCTCCTCTGGCCCGCGTCCTGCCTGTTCCTCGTCACGAAGACCATCTCGCGCAGGCCGGCGGCCCTCATCATCACCGCGGTGGTCGCCGGCACACAGGTCGCCTTCCCCTTCCTCATGATTGTCTGGGGCCCTTTGTTCCCGTACGCCATGGCCCTCAGCATGATGCCGGTAGTGATAGTCGAACTCGCAGCGCTGGTCCGCATCGGGCGGACGCGGACGGAACCACTTCCGAGCTGGGCAGCGGCACTGGTGTTGTCGCTGGCGGGCCTCGCATTTGCCCACACGAGCTCTATCAACATCACGGTGGCGCTTGGCCTTCCGATCCTCGCCATGTTGTGGTGGCGGATCATGCCGCGCCGGGAGATGTGGCGGGTGAACCCCGCCGGCGCGTGGCTGTTCCTTGGCGGGACCGTGGGGATCCTCGCCGTCGCCGGGGTCCTGTGGTTGAAGCTGCGCCCTGCCCCGTATGACAACTGGGGACCAACCGTGAAGCCGGGCGCCGCCGTCGGGGAAATACTCACAGCCAGCACGATGCAATCAGCCATACCGGCAGTAGTGGTCGCCATCCTGTCGGTCTACGGTCTCCTCACCACCTTCAAAGTGGGGAAGTGGCGCTGGATGGCTGCGTGCTACGCCGTACTCGGCGGGCTCTATGTCGTTGCGGCGTCGTTTCCGAAAGGCAGCATCCGGGACCTCCTGATCGGCACCTGGTACCAGGACACCTACCGCCTGGCTGCACTCCTGCCCCTGCTGGTGACCCCACTTGCCGTCATCGGAGGTCTGCGCCTGTGGGACTCAGCCCGCTGCTCCCGCAGCGGTGCGCGGACGTGGCAGGTGTGGGAAGCTTCCATCGACCGGGCAGGCGCGAACGGGAAAACTGTGCTGTCCACGGCCGTTGTGGTGGTCTTCGCCCTCCTCGCTTCGTTCGCAGGCCCGCTGAGCCACTACATCAATGGCGCCTCCTCCGTATACCGCTTCGACGCACAATCGGAGCTCCTCACACCCGATGAGCTGGCGTTGATACAGCGGCTCCCTGGTCACGTCCCTTCCGATGCAGTCATAGCTGACAATCCGTGGAACGGGAGTTCACTCGCTTATGCGTACACAGGCCGCCGCGTCCTGACCACTCACCTGTTTTCAACAGACGACCCTGATACGGAACTGATTAATCAAAAGCTCGGAGACGCCGCGGACAACCCCGCCGTCTGCGCCGCCCTGCGCAATAAAAACGTGCAGTACGTCCTGGACTTCGGGCCCCGTTACCTGATCGACCTGCCAGGGTCCGAAAAGTACCCGGCGTTGACCAACCTTGCGCCGGGAAACGGAGTGACCCTGGTGGATTCGCAAGGCCCGGACGCACGGCTATACCGGATTTCCAGTTGTGGATGAGCGTGGCCTGCACCGGTGCGGCGCCGCCCGTGTCCCATACTTGCAGTGCTGGACCACTAGGCTGGATAGGTGATTCCCGTTTCTCGACGAACTAAAATCGGCGCCGCTGTTGTGCTGTCCGCACTCCTGCCCCTGTCCGCATGCGCAACCATGCCGCCGGGGACAATCGAAGGTGCCCTGACCGGAATCGGAAGCAATGCCGGCCAGGGAGCTGTCAGCGCGTGGGGCCTCGCATGGGGCAGCTCCGTGAAGGGAACCTACGTCAGCTACTCCCCCGACGGGTCTGCGGCAGGCCTGAAAGCGTTCCAGGACGGGCAGTCACAGTTCGCTGTTGGTTCCGCCCCGCTCCCTGAAACCGAGGCTTCCGCGGTCCGGGGAATGTGCACATCGAAGGGTGCCATGTCCCTGGCTGCCGGTGTCCTGCCCGTGGGCGTAGCCGTCAAGCTCAAGGGCGTCAACGACCTCATCCTGGACGCCAAAACCCTGGCACAGATCCTGCAGGGGGGCATCACTCGCTGGAACGACCCCAAAATAGTGGCACTGAATCCGGAGACCACCCTTCCGGACGTAGCCATCACGGTTCTGGTACAGGAGGGGCCCTCGGATACTGTCCGCCCGGTCAATTCGTACCTCAAGGACGCGGGAATCGACTGGAACGCGCCCGCCGAAGACAGGTGGCCGGGCAGTGTCAAAGGTCAAGTCCAGTCTCCCCCGTTGGATCTCGCGAACAAGCTGGACGACACCAACGGAGGCCTTTCGATCCTTGATGGAAGCATCATCGGGAACAGGTTTGTCGCTGCCCAGCTCGTCTTCGACGGCAAGCCCCGGCGGCTCCAGGCATCCTCAGTGGTCGACGCCGTGTCCACGGGTAACGTAGCCGCGTCATCAAGTGCAGTCACCCAAGCACTCGATGGGCGCTCGGGTTATGGCCTGGGCACCGTTATCTACATGTACATGTGCAGGGAGTACACCGACGACCATATGGGCCGGCTGGCCCGCTCATTCGCTGAAAGCGCACTCAGCGAAGAAGCACAAAAGAACGCGAACGCATTCGCCTTCGTCATGTCGCCAAGCAAGAAGGCGGTGAACGAAGGGCGCGCCCTCGTCAATGCAATTGGAGACGGACAGTGAGTTTATTCCTAAGAAGTGTTCGCGCGCGTTCCCTTCCCCGGCCCCTTCCCACCTTCGCGCTCCTGACTGGGATCTTCTTCCTGCTGTTTGGCCTGTGGTCCCTGGCAACACCCTTGATGGGCGTCCCCGACGAACCGGCCCACACCATCAAAGCGGCAGCCGTGGTCCGGGGCCAGGTCCTGGTTGAGGACGGAACATCATTTGGCCATGGCGTCCACGTCCGCGTTCCCAACTACATCGCCAGTCTCCATGCCCAGAGCTGCTACAAGTTCAACAGGGCGCAGGCAGCCGACTGCGCAGCGCCCATCTACGTGGACGATACGTTCACGAACATCGGTGTCACATCCGCAGGCTCCTACAACCCGATGTACTACTGGATAGTAGGGCTTCCTACCCTGTTCATGTCCGGCGCCCCCGCAATCTACGGCATGCGCCTGGTCAGCGCGCTCCTGTGCGCCGTGTTCTTCGCCGCTGGGTTCACAGCCTTGACTGAGCTGAGGCGGCCAAAGTACGCCGTCCTTGTCGCAGCCCTTGCAATGACGCCCATGGTTCTGTTCCTCGGCGGAGGCATCAACCCCAACTCGTTGGAGATTGCCGCCACATTGGCTGCCTTCTCAGGTTTCGTCGTCGTCCTCGACAACCGACGGGGCACCAAGCGCGTGTTGCCCGCCCTGGCCACCGTCGCGGCCGCAACGGTGGTGCTGGCTAATGCGCGGCAAATATCGCTGGTGTGGCTGCTGTGCGCCCTCGTCGTAGGGGTTTGCTCCTTCCGGCTCCGCAGGGTCGTAACCGTCTTCAGCGACCGGCGGGTCCTTACGGCAGTAGCACTGGCAGTTCCGGGGGCCCTGCTGGGCCTGCTGTGGATGTACATCGCGGCGAACGGCCCCGCCAACGTCGGAGTTGCTCCTGAGGGTATTGCCAGCCCGCACCCAGACGCTCCCCTCTACCGGGGCTTCATGATCATGCTTGACCAGACCTACGACTTCTTCCCGCAATACATCGGAACCATGGGCTGGCTGGACACGCCGGTCCCCGAACTGGTTGCCCTTGTGTGGGGCGGCCTCATGATTTCAGGTCTCGTGGTCCCCTTTTGCGTCCGCCCGCTGCGGAACTGGACGGGTTACTGGGTGGCTCTGGCCATGCTGTACCTGGTCCCGGCGCTCCTGCAAACCGCGTTGTGGCGCGGGATGGGATTCATCTGGCAGGGCCGCTACACGCTTCCCCTGGTGGTAGTTCTGTTTATCAGTGTGGGCCTTGGCCTGCGGAAGCTGCGGTTTCCCGGCGGCCCCCTGGCATTGCGCATTTCGAGGGTCTTCTTTTGGCTCATCGTTGCGTGCCACACGCTCGCCTTTGTCTATGTTCTGCGCCGCTACGTCGTCGGCATCAGCGAAATAGCCAACTGGCAAACACTGTTTTCGTCACCGCACTGGCAGCCGCCCCTGGGCTGGCTGCCTCTGACCGTCCTGTACCTGCTCGTGACAGCGGTCGGAGCCCTGCTCCTCTTCCGGTACCTCCACCCGGGAAGTCCCCTGGTGAAGGGAACCTTGTCCCGGAAGGGCGGAGCCCAACACAACTCAGGCCGGGCGGCAGATTCAACGCAAGAAGTCGTTGGTCTGGAGCCTGCACCTGCTGCGGCTGAAGCGCCGATGAGCGCCGGCGAGAGACTGCGGCAGGGAAAATAGACTGACCCGGGGCCACCCCGCGGGTCCGAGGGACTCTACCTTCGGGGCACCCCTGGGCCGCCCGTTGTCAACGGAGTACCCTGCAGCCTGCCCGGCATCGAACGGCGGGCAGGCAGTCTTGCGGGTGGCCGGCCTGGGGCGGGGACAGCCGTCCGGCCAGCCGGTCCTCTACAGAGTGGTTACGCCGGGCGGAATAGTCGCGCCGGCGGGCGTGGGTGGAAGCCTGAAGCGCACCACCCGCGTTGCCTTATGGGCGGGTCTCTTCCGGCGTACGCCGGAAAATCCAGTGCCGGTACAGGAAGTAATTCCACGCCGTCGTAAGGATGGTGGCAGCTGTCTTGCCGATGACGTAGGTCCAGCCGACGGCGTCAAACCCAGTGACGATGAGGTCGCTGATCACGATGTTGACGATGACCAGCAGGATGTACTTCAGCGCGCTGATGCTGCCACTGTTGTTGGCGCGGAATGTGAACAGGCGCTGCAGGAGGAAGTTGAAGACCAGGCTCACGATAAACGCGATGGGAGTCGCTATCCACAGCGGGACATCGAAAATTTCGTGGAGGATGGCCAACAGCCCGAGGTCCAGGGCAAACGAAACGCCGCCAACGAGCAGGAACCTGACCACCGGGTGCCGGTAAAGCCCCATCACCATTCCCGGAACAGCTGGAGCAGCTTCGACGGGGGTTTCCGGTGATGACGACGTGCCTGACGGCGGTGTTGGCATGGGTGGGTGATCCTCTCATGGTTGCGGAGTGTTCAGCCTCTGCACAGCCCGCCTCCAAGTATCCTTAAAGCTATCATGCCGTATTCCACTCGCTCCTTGCCCATGCCCAAAATCAGGACTGCCGGCACGCGCCGCCTCCCGCCGTCGCCCCTCCGGGTCCTCATCGTTGCTTGGCTGATTTTCGGCTCCATTGGCAGCGTCTGGAGCTTCGCGTCCCCCCTGATGTCCGTCCCTGACGAACCCGCGCACGCCATCAAGGCCGCTGCGGTGGCCAGGGGGCAACTTATGGGTACGGGATCGGGAGTGCAGGGCGATCCGTTGGTTGTCCAGGTCCCGGGATACATTGCGAACCTGAATGTCCGCAGTTGCTTTGCCCAGCACTCGAACATCACCGCGGACTGCGCCAAGCCGGTTGACGCAACGGACCGCGGCTGGACCGCAGGAAAGACGTCCGCCGGAAACTACAATCCTGTCTATTACGCGATCGTCGGCATGGGAAGCCGGGGCCTCAGTGGTGAGCCGGCAATCTACGCCATGAGAATCATCAGCAGTTGGCTCGTCGGATTCTTCCTGGCAGCAATCTTCACGGCCGCCTTCTCGCTTCGCCACTTCAGGCGGCCCGTCATCGCCGCCGCTGTTGCCCTGACGCCGGCGGTGTTCTTCCTCTCCGGTTCCATTAACCCCAATGCTCTGGAAATAGCAACCACCGGCGCCGTCTTCCTCAGCCTGTGCGCCGTCTTTGAACAGGTGGCCGGCAGGACATCACTGCAACGGCTCCCGCTGGTTCTCCTTACCCTGTCCGCATCGCTCCTGGCGCACACCCGTCCGCTTTCTCTGCTGTGGCTGGCGCTTGCTGCGATCGCAGCCGTGCTGTGCTACGGCTTCGGGACGCTTATGAAGACCCTGGCCCAGCGCGGCTTCCAGATCGCCATGGGCATCATTGCGTTGTCGTGCGTGTTCGCTCTGTGGTGGGTCTTCGCCGCCAGGAGCTTTGACAGCCTTCTTGCGGGCGCACCGATGCGGGCAGAAGATGCGGCCGTCGCCATGCTGGATAAGACGGTGTTCTTCATGGTCGAGTACGTCGGTGTCCTCGGCTGGATCGACACCATGCCCCCGCCCGGCACCCTCTACACCTGGGTACTCGGATTCGGCGCCCTGCTGTTTCTCGCCTACACAGCCCGCCCCGTGCGCGGCCGCTGGGTCATGGCCCTGCTCACGGTCACAGTCATCGCCGTGCCCACCGCGCTCCAGGCAAGTTCGAGTGAGAAGCTCGGCTGGATCTGGCAGGGCCGCTACGCACTCGCCATGGTGGTGACCTTGATTCTGGCAGCCGGGGTAACCACGCGGTTCCGCCAGTTCCGGATCACACCGTGGACCAAGTCCATGATCCGCTGGGCCCTGGTCCTGGGCGTCCTCGCCCACACGTACATCTTCCTGGAGGGACTGCGGCGCTACACCATCGGCATTCAGGACCACGTCAACTGGACTGAAATGTTTGATCCCCGCTGGCAGCCGCCGCTGACCTGGCAGGGCCTCGCCGTCATTTACATCGCACTTCTGGCGGCCGGTGCCGTGTGCCTGTACCGCCTGCTCACGGTGAAACCTGCAGGCTCCAGCCTGCTGCGCGCACATGCAGTATCCGCTGGGGACCGGGCCTAAGCCCCACCTGGAACGCGAAACGGCTGCCGGATGTGAATCCGGCAGCCGTTTCGTTGTCTAAGTGCAGCTACCCGTCCCCGTCGAAGGTTTTCCGCCACGCCTCCATGGATACCAGGTCCGCAAGCGCTGCGCGGTAGTCCGCTGCCAAGGCGTCCCAGTTTTTATAGAGCGCCGCGTGCTGAAGAGCGGACTGGCCCAGCATGGCTTTCAGCTTTTTTGGGTCGCGTTTATACCAGGAGGCGGCTGTTCCCTCGGCGTTGGATACTACGACGGAATCAAACTGCGCCGTGCGGAACCACCTGTTGTCGACGTGGGCAAGGTAACCCTGCGGGCGTTCGAGCGAAGCCGGGGAGGGCTGCTTGAGCAACTGCCGGGCCACTGTCGTAAGACCCCACTTGACCATGTCCTTCTTCGCGGGCATCTGGCTGTCGGCCTGCCCCGAAAGTCCTGTCCCGAGGGAAGGTGCAGGAAAATCGTCAATGTCTTCACGCAGCTGTGCATCGGGGAAGGAGTCCCGCATCTTGTTGATGCTGGCCAGCTTGGTGGCGAGGGACGGATGCAGGTGCGAGGGACCGGTCATCAGGTCCGACCTCGCCGTCAGCCGGTTCTGCACCGTGAAGTACTGCAGCGAGACGAGGTGCTTTACGTCTTCCTGGAAAGATTCCCGCAATACGGAGCCGCCCTTCGGCTGGGGGCTGTGGAGGAGGGCGGTTATCAGGCGGTTCCGGTTATGGAAATATGCCTGCCAGCCAACCAGGTCGTCTTTGTCAATCCATGAGATATGCCAGAGCGCTGCGCCGGGCAACGATACGGTCCGGTAGCCGGCGGCCCGGGCGCGCAGCCCGTACTCCGAGTCGTCCCATTTGATGAACAAAGGCAGCGGAAGGCCGATGTCGCGTATGACGGAAGTGGGTATCAGGCACATCCACCAGCCGTTGTAGTCGACGTCGACGCGCCTGTGCAGCCACGGCGTCTGCCGGAGGTTCGACACACTGAAGTCGTGCCGCATCTGCATGTCCTGGTGTGGCTGGCTGGGTGAAAACCGCCGGGAATCAATCGTTTCGCCCATTGAATACAGCGTGCTGCGGCTGTACAGGTCGAACATGTGGCCGCCGACGATGGTGGGCTTACGGCAGCGGCCGGAGAACGCCATCATGCGCAGGATGCTTTCCGGCTCCATCACAACGTCGTCGTCAAGGAGCAGAACGTAATCGCTGCCGTTTTCAACAGCTTCATACATTCCGCGGGCGAACCCTCCGGAACCACCCAGGTTCGCCTGGTCGATCACTCGGAGCTTGGGGCCGATGCTGGCTGCGACTTCAGCGAAGCCGGGTTGGTCAGCCACCTTTACGGTGCCCTGGTCAACTATAAGTACTTCCCGGGCCACCTCGAGCGCTTCCGGGTGTTCTGCCAGTGCACGGACGTTGGCAAGGCAGAAGTCCGGCTTGTTCATTGTGGTGATCTGAATGGTCGCTGTTTCAAGGGGGCGCTCTGCGGGAGCCCCTTCCCAGCGGGCCTCACCGAGGATAAGGTCACCCCGGCTTGAGGCCAGGTCGAACCAATACCACCCGCCGTCGCCAAAGGGTTTGATGGAAAGATTGAACTCTGTTCGTGAGTCGCCCTCGACCCTCGTGCCATCCACGCGTTGAATGGTGCCGCGCGCGTTCGATTTGTAGACGGTGATGGATCCGTGGCCGGACGTCTCGACCACCAGGCGAACCTCGCGCAGGTGTGTCCACCTCCGCCAGTAGCTGGCGGGAAACGCGTTGAAATACGTTCCCAGCGAGATTTGCTCCCCTGAACGCACGCGGAGGGAGAACCGGGACAGCAGGTCGTCGAAGTGCACCTCCCGCTGGCTGGATCCCACAAGTTGCAGCTTGTCCTCTGCCCGTTTGGGATTCCGGGCCGACTCATCGCTTTCCCGGAAACGTATCCCTGTTGCCGGGCCGGGGTCCGCATAGAGCGACATCGTGTCGACTCCGGATTCCGGCGGGAATATCACCCGCTGGAGTGTCGCCCAACCCGGCGAACCGCTCATGCGTCCACGCCTCCGCTTTCCAGCTTCACGCCGCTTTCGAAGTGCGGCCTGATCTTGTTGTCGAACATGCTCAGCGCGGACCCGATGGCCATGTGCATGTCCAGGTACTTGTAGGTGCCGAGGCGGCCGCCAAACAGGACATCCTTCTCCGCGTTGGCGAGGTCGCGGTACTTGAGCAGCCGGTCCCTGTCCGCCGAGGTGTTGACCGGGTAGTAGGGCTCATCGCCCTTCTCCGCAAAGCGTGAGAACTCGCGCATGATGACAGTCTTCTCACTCTGGTAGTCGCGCTCAGGGTGGAAGTGGCGGGGTTCGATGATGCGGGTGTAGGGGACGTCGTCGTCGTTGTAGTTCACAACGGACGTGCCCTGGAAGTCGCCCACCTCAAGGACTTCTTCTTCGAAGTCGATGGTGCGCCAGGACAAGTCGCCTTCGGCGTAGTCGAAGTAGCGGTCAACCGGACCGGTGTAAACAACGGGGATGTTGCCCACCAATTTGTTCTTGCTGTAGTCGTGGGACTCATCGAAGAAGTCGGTGTTGAGCCGCACCTCGATGTTGGGGTGCTCCGCCATCTTCTCGATCCAGGCGGTGTACCCGTTGGTGGGCAGCCCCTCGTACTTGTCGTTGAAGTACCGGTTGTCGTAGTTGTAGCGCACGGGCAGCCGGGAGATGATGCCGGCCGGCAGGTCCTTGGGATCCGTCTGCCACTGCTTGCCGGTGTAGTGCTTGATGAAAGCCTCGTACAGTGGGCGGCCGATCAACTGGATGCCCTTGTCGTTCAGGTTCTGGGGGTCGGTTCCCGCCAGCTCGCCGGCCTGCTCCTGGATGAGGTCCCGTGCCTGGCCGGGTGTGAGGTTGGCCCGGAAGAACTGGTTGATCGTGGCCAGGTTGATCGGCAGCGAATAGACCTCGCCTTTATGGACGCCGTAGACCTTGTGCACGTAGTCGGTGAAGGTGGTGAACCTGTTGACGTACTCCCACACGCGTTCGTTGGAGGTGTGGAAAAGATGGGCACCGTACCGGTGGATCTCGATGCCGGTCTGCTCTTCCTTTTCGCTGTACGCGTTGCCTCCGATGTGGTGGCGGCGGTCGATGACGACGACCTTCAGGCCGAGCTCGGTGGCGGCCTGTTCTGCGATTGTCAGGCCAAAAAAGCCGGACCCTACGATGACGAGGTCAGCGGTCACAAAATCTCCTGGTTCGAATGCGGGCAGCGCAAAGGCGTGCATTGTCTGCTGCTCCAGCCTACCCGAGGGACCGCAGGGCCCGTCGAATCAGCCTGCCCGATGTGAGCTGGTGCACACGCTGTTGTCAGGCAGGGCGCAGCACTCCGCCGCCCTCCAGGTAGGCGTCCCCCGTTTCCGGACAGATCCACTGCCTGCCCTCCTGCAGGAGAGGCTTGCCCGCCTTCCCGACCCATCCGATTCGTCGCGCGGGGACTCCCGCCATCAGGGCAAAGTCCGGCACGTCCTTGGTGACGACGGCGCCTGCCGCCACCATGGCCCACGCACCGATCGTCACGGGTGCTATGCAGACGGCCCGGGCGCCGATGGCGGCTCCCTGCCGGATGGTGACGCCCACTTTGTCCCAGTCATCCTCCGTCTTCAGGCTGCCCTCCGGTGTCACCGCACGGGGAAAGACGTCGTTGGTCAGGACCACCGCCGGGCCGATGAACACTCCCGCCTCCAAAACTGCCGGCTCGTACACCAGTGCGTAGTTCTGGACCTTGCAGTTCTCCCCCAGGACCACGCCAGGGCCAATGTAGGCGCCGCGGCCGACAACGCAGTTCTCCCCCAGGCGCGCTGCCTCCCTTATCTGGGCAAGGTGCCACACCTTGCTGCCTGCGCCTATGCGGGCTCCGGCGTCGACGTCAGCACTGTCAGCGATCGTGTTCAAAGGAGACTCCTTCGCTGCTGTCGGACCGCCTGGCCCGGTCCAGGGTGTAGTGATCCTAACCGGGCTGCCGCCTTCCGGGGAGGCCGGAAACCACACGTTTATCCACATAGGCCGTGAAACGCCTGCCGGGCGCGGCGTGCCGTGGCTAGCGTGTGGCTACATGCACGAAGGATCCCAAGCGATGACACTCAACTGCACACTGGTTGGCGGCCCGGGATCATCACAGGACCAGCCGCCCGTGGAACTGTCCATTAGCGCCCCGGCCGGCACGCCAGGCGAGATGATCCACGAGCAGCTGGTCCGGAAGCTCCGTACGGGCACCGTCACCGTAGATGGCGAGGACCTGCGATGTGTGGCCTTCGGAGTACCCCCGCTTATAGAGGCCGCGATCCTTGTCGACGGCGGCCCCGTCCCGTCAACCCGGCGGCCGCGGCGCCGGCCGTCCCCTGAAGCCGCGCCTCCCCTGGCTCTTGCAGTCGACAGCGGCGCCGCCGCGGGGACGGTCGTTCCGTTGCGGCGCGGCAGTTACAGCATTGGCCGAAGCGGAACGCGGATAGTCATCCCGGACCCGGAGTTGTCGCGTGAACACGCGCGGGTTGTGGTCACGGACACCGACATCCTGTTGATTGACCTGGACAGTGCCAACGGCACCTATGTTGACGGTGAAAGGATCCGGACCAAGGTCATCTCCACCAATTCCAGCATCAGATGTGGGCAATCGACCCTGTCGCTGATCTTTGCAGACCCGCCAGGACGGGCACTTGCTGACGCCGGCCAGTCCGTGACGGAGCCCATTGTCGTACCCGCCCGCGTTGACGCCGGAAACCGGGCAGCACTCGTTCTCACCGCGGTTCTCCCACTGGCAGCCGGGGTGCTGCTGGCCGTACTCACGGGGATGTGGATGTTCCTTGCCTTCTCCGCCGCTTCCGCATGTGCCGTCCTCGTTCCTGCTGCCAGCGGACGGCGGCAGAGACGGAACCTGTCCGCTGCCCTGCAGTCCGCGGTGAAGGAAGACAGGGAACGACGACGGCGGAGTGCACCGCCCCTGTCCCTCGTCGCCTTGACAGCACCACGGGGCAAGAAGACGTCCGGTCCCGGCTCCGGCGAAGGCGTCTGGTTGCGGCTGGGCCAGGCAGAGCAGGCGGCCAACGTCCGGATTGAACCGGCAGGCGCCGGTCCCGCGGTTCCACCGGCAGGGGCGGTCCCCCTGGTCCTGGACCCGGACCGCGGACTCACCACCATTGGCGGTCCGCGGTCCGCCACTGACGGCGCCATCCGGTCCATACTCATGCAACTGGGCGGGTATCCGCGCGCAGGCACAACTCACGTGCTGGTTCATGGAAAGCCGGGAAGCCTGCCACTCGCCGCCCGGTATCTGCCCAGGGTGACTCTCACTGCCACACCACACGCAGCCCTCAGTGTGGTGACCAGCGGTCATCCGCACGGCTGCGAGCGCGCCGTCCTGCTGATTCGAGGGGAAAGCGCTGAAGGGGCAGCTGATAACTCAATACGGGACACAGCGATTCGACACGGATGGCAGGTGCTCCACTTCCGGCCGGAAGAGGGGGAATGGCCCACACCGGACGTCTTTCTTTCCGAGCGCAGGTCTGTCCTCCTCGAGGATTCTTGCGAGACCTTCTTTGTTCCCGATCTGGTGCCGGAGGATGTCTTCAGCGGTTTCTGCCGGAGCATGGCAGGCGCTCCGCGGCAAGGCACGATGGAAGCGGGATCCGTTCCCGCCACCTGCAGCCTCGGCGAGGTCCTGCCGTTGACGCCTGCAGCCACAGCCGACCGTTGGGGCTCCAGCGGGCAAAAGGACGGGCTGGCCGTACCGTTGGGCCTCGGTGCGGCAGGAACCAAGACCGTGGATCTGCACCACGACGGGCCCCACCTGCTGGTGGCGGGCACCACAGGCTCCGGGAAATCGGAACTGCTCCGCAGCCTTACGCTCGCACTCGCCCTCAGCTATCCGCCCGAGCGGGTCAACTTCTTCCTGATCGATTTCAAGGGCGGTTCGGGGCTTGGTCCGCTGAGTGACCTCGTCCACTGTGTGGGACTGCAGACCGACCTTTCCAGCTCCGAAATGGAACGGACACTGACCTCGCTCCGCGCCGAACTGCAACTCCGGGAGCAATGCCTTGCTGCGGCCCGGGTCCCGGACCTTTCCGCGTACCGCTCCACCAGGGCGGCGGAGGACTTTGTGCTCCCCCATTTGGTCATTGTCATCGACGAGTTCAGGATGCTGGTGGAGGATGCGCCGGAGGTGCTTCGTGAGCTGCTGCGCATAGCGTCCATCGGGCGTTCCTTGGGGATCCACCTGATCATGGCAACGCAGAGGCCGCAGGGAGCGCTGACAGCGGACATCCGCGCGAACGTTACGTCCAGCATCGCCCTTCGTGTGCAATCCGACATGGAGTCGGTTGATGTGGTCAATTGCAGGAGCGCTGCGGCCATCAGTGTGGACGCACCTGGCCGGGCGTTCCTGGCCCGTGGGACGGAGGCCGCCGAAGAGTTCCAGGGTGCGTCACTGGCCGTGGCGGCGGGAGGTGACTCATGTCCCGTGGTTGTCCACCGGACGATCGACTTTCTGGCGGGCCAGGTTGCCGGGCCCGGTAAGGCGCCAGCCTCTGTGCCAACTCCGGCGGAGGCTGTGGAACCCTTGGCGGCCATGGTGCGGAACCTCTGCACCCAGCAGGAGAAGCAGGTGCCGAGGAGGCCCGTCGCCCCTCCGCTGCCGGCGGATCTGGAAGTACCCGCCTCCGGTGGTCAGTCCCCCTGCTCTGCCGTTCCCGGTTCGCGGCCGCTGGAACCCGTCAACTTGTCGGGTGAAGTCCGCCTCGGCCTCATGGACGTGCCCGAACAGCAACGGGTGGAAGCCCTGGCGTGGAGTCCTGCCCGCCACAGCCACGCAGCATTTATCGGCAACCCTGCGTCCGGTGCCGGGGCGGCCTTGGAGCTGGCTGTCCACACATTGATGACCCGTGGCAGTGAATCCCACTTTTACATACTGGACGCCACGGGAGCTCTCCTCCCACTGGCCAGTGCCGGCCGGGTGGGAGCACTGGCCGGACTGGATGATCTGCGGCGTGGAGTTCGGATTCTGGAGCGGCTTGTCCGGGAGCTGGGTCAGCGGCGGAGCCATCCAGCCTCCGGGAAGGTGCCTCTTGTTGTCGTCGTCTCCGGCTGGGGGTCCTGGGTGTCGGCTTTGCGTGCGGGACCGCTCGCATGGGCTGAGGACCTGGTCCACGACCTGGTCCGTGACGGCGCCCAGGCAGGGATAACGCTGCTGCTCTCCGGGGAGCGGGAGCTTGTCACTGCCAGGTTCTTCGGCGCCGTTCCCAACCGATTCTATTTTCCGGCCGGTTCCACCGAGGAGGGCCGTGCCATGTGGCCGCGAATGCCCTCGGTACCCGCCATTGAAGGGAGGGCTGTTGCCTTCGGCCCGGTTTCCAACGGCGGTCCGGCTGTCTGCCAGTTCTACCGGAGCCCGGCGCCGAGTGTCCTGGGCAAAAGCGGCGCGGGATATCCGGGTGCCTCGCTGCGGCCATTCCGGCTGGAACCCCTCCCCGGGCACATCACCGTGATGGAGGTGGCAGCAGTGGCGGCACCGGCACTCCGGCTGGGTCCATCAGCCGACGCCCAGCCAGGCCGGGAACCAGCCACCGTCGGTCATCAGCCGGGGCGGCCCACAACCCCCGTGAGGCAACGGGATGTCCTCCTCGGAGTGGCCGGGGATGAGCTCGCCGCAGCGTCCTTCCGCATTCCGGCCAGCGGGGTAGTTGCGGTGCTTGGCAACCCCGGAAGCGGCAAGAGCAATACCCTGCGCGCGTTGGAGGAACTCAACCCCGGCCAACTGTGGTGCGCACATGAAGGGCCGCCCCAGGACGCGGAGCGTTTTTGGGCAGATATGCTCCTGCAGGCGGGGAGTGGTTCTTTGCCGCGGGAGGCACTGCTGCTGGTTGACGACATCGACCAGCTCGCCCCTTCGGCACTGAGGGACGTGGGCCAACTACATGCCCTGGGCCATTCCCTGGTGGTAACCGCTGGTTACAGTCCTGCGCTTCTCCATCGTGTCCCGCTCCTCATGAATGCAAGGTCATCCGGCGTCGGGATACTGCTAGGCCCGCGTTCGATCGCTGACGGCGACCTTTTCGGGATACGGTTCGACGTCGAGTCCAATCCCCCGCCGGGACGTGCTGCCCTCATCACCGGCGGCCGCGCCGTCCCCCTCCAGGTGGCGTGGGCTGGAGCAGGTGGGTGACCGGCCCGCGGCCCAGGAAGCGCACAGGGTCAGCCACGAATCGGGGACGGTCCAGCCTCAGAGGGCCGGCGGTGCACTCCCTGTGCGGGAGGCATGGCTGACAACCTTGTTGGTAAACAGGAGAACAATGGCGGTGACGGCGGGGATCAGCATCGCCAGGCCGGCCAGGACCAGTCCGCTGGTCATCGTGGGCACCCCGATGGTGAGGACGAATAGCTGGGCGACCAGCGCGGCCGCCCTGGTCCACCGGTAGCCCCGGTAGAGGAAGACTGCCACTGCGTACAGCCACGCCGAAAAAGCCAGCAGGAGTCCCAAAGTGAAGACCGCACCCCAGAAGGACAGGACCGGGCTGCCGCTGAACAACTCGTAGGCATACCAGCCTGCCGCCGCCAGGAGCGCTGTGGCCTCGGCAGCCGCAACCACGGCAATGACTTTGGCGGCTGCGGGCACCGGGTCCGGCCGCCCGTTGGTCCCGCGGTCGGGGACGCCGCCGGGTTGGTCGGAAGAGAATGGGGTACCTGCTGGGTCTACCGGGGGTCTTGACACACTGGCACCCTACCGGACATAGTCGGACACTGGTGAGGGCCGGAGCCGCCACTGTGATGCATCGCTCAGGTTTCATGGGATATCAGGCGTTATTACCCCTTGTTTACACAGCGTTAACATGACAGGCTTGATGCAGATGACCAAGGGGGCCCAGAGGGCCCTTTTCCTTTGTAGCCACTAGTGAATAATTTCACAAAGGCACTTCCCAGAAATGGAGCAACTGATCAGCATGGATTGGCGTAACCGCGCAGCGTGCCTCGACAAGGACCCGGAACTGTTCTTCCCCGTCGGGAATACAGGACCGGCCCTCCTGCAGATCGAGGAAGCAAAGAGCGTCTGCCGCCGGTGCCCCGTTGTCGACACCTGCCTGCAGTGGGCCCTTGAGTCCGGCCAGGACGCCGGAGTCTGGGGTGGCATGAGCGAAGACGAGCGCCGCGCCCTGAAGCGGCGCGCCGCCCGCGCACGCCGCGCCTCCTAGGAGCCCGGCGCCGGCAAGCCGGCACAGGACGACGCAACCGGCATACAGAGGCCCCGTGACACATCCATTCCGGATTGTCACGGGGCCTCTGTCAGTTCAACCCCGCGGCCTGGTAAACCACTGGCCGGAGCACACCTCCTACTTCCCGGCCAGGCTGAGCCGGATCTTGACCTCGGTCCCGCCGCCCTCGCGGCGCTCCCACGTGATGGTGCCGCCGAGCTCACTCGTGACGAGCGTCCGCACAATCTGCAGGCCAAGGCCCTCCACATGCGGGGTCTGCGGAAGACCCACGCCGTCATCGGCAATGGTTACGGTCAGCTCTTCGCCGTCCTCCGCTTCGGACCGGTCGGCAACCAGCCACACGGTGCCGGCCCTCCCCTCAAGGCCGTGCTCCACAGCATTGGTCACCAGTTCGTTGATCACCAGGGCAAGCGGGGTGGCGAGATCGCTGGGGAGCTCCCCGAAGCTGCCGGAGCGTTCGGTCCTGACCTGCTGTGAAGGGGAAGCCACTTCCGCGGACAGCCGGAACTGGCGGCCGATCAGTTCGTCGAAATCGACGCTCTGCGTCAGCCCCTGCGACAACGTCTCATGGACCAACGCGATGGTGGCCACGCGGCGCATGGCCTGCTCCAGGCCCTGCTTTGCTTCATCGCTCACCATGCGCCGGGACTGCATCCGCAGCAGGGCAGCCACCGTCTGTAGATTGTTCTTGACCCGGTGGTGGATTTCGCGGATGGTGGCGTCCTTGGTCACCAGCTCCATTTCACGGCGGCGCAGCTCTGAGACGTCGCGGCAGAGGACCAGCGCGCCGAACCGCTGCTGCTCATCCCGGAGCGGGATGGCACGCAGCGACAGGCTTACTCCCCTGGACTCAATCTCGCTGCGCCAGGGCATGCGGCCGGTGACTACAAGCGGCAGGGTCTCATCGACCAGCCGGCGGTCCTTGAGCAGGCCGGCGGTGACTTCGGCGAGCGAACGCCCCTCCAGGGACTCCCCGTCGCCCAGCCGGCGGAAGGCTGAAACTCCGTTCGGGCTCGCGTACTGCACCACCCCGTCGGCATCCAGCCTGATCAGCCCGTCGCCCACACGGGGAGCGCCCCGCCGGGAGCCCGTGGGCGAGGCAAAGTCCGGCCACAAGCCCAGGGTGCCCATCCTCAGGAGATCGTAGGCGCACTGCCGGTACGTCAACTCAAGCCGGGACGGCATCCGTGAACTGGAGAGGTCCATGTGGGTGGTAACAACCGCAAGTGTCCGCCCGTTGCGCACCATGGGGACAGCCTCGACCCGCAGGGCCATCTCACTGTTCCAGTTCGTCTCGCTGGAGCGCTCGATGGACCTGCTGTTCCATGCCTTGTCCACGAGCGGCTGCAGGTCCGAGCGGATGCCCTCACCCACGAAGTCACTGTGGAATGCCGTGTGCGTGGTGGAAGGACGCACGTGGGCCAGGGCAATGTAGCCAAGCTCCGGGTGGGGGAACCACAGCGCCAGGTCGGCGAACGCAAGGTCCGCAACCATCTGCCAGTCCCCCACCAGGAGGTGCAGCCATTCGGCATCGCCCGGCCCGAAATCAGCGTGCTCCCTGATGGGGTCCGTAAAGATTGCCACTGCACCTCCAGTTACGGCGCCTGCTTCCTAGCGCCGGACGATTGACCTCAAGAGCCTCAATGCTACCGACAGTGAGGCCATGTCGTCGGCCTCCAGTGCGTTCACCTCATCGAACATGCTCTTTGCCCGGCCCAGCTGCTCGGCATTCTGAGCCTCCCAGTCCTTGAGCCGCGCGTCCGGCGCCCCGGTGGCGGACGTTGCGTCCAGCACCGCCGTCGTCATGTCCGACACCGTTGAGTACAGGTCATCGCGCAACGCTGCCCGTGCCAGCGCCTGCCACCGGTCCTGCCGGGGAAGGCTGCTGATCCGTTCAAGCAGCGAGTCCGCGTGGAACCGGTTGAACACGGTGTAGTAAACGGCCGCAATCTCCTCTACACGGTCCTTCCGGGAGCGGGCGATCTTGGCGATGTCCAGCAGCACGAAGCTCTCGAACAGCTCGGCCCAGCGCAGCGCAAGGCCTTCCGGGAGTTCCCACTCGCGGCCCTTCGCCAGCCACGCCGCCACACGATCGCGGTCGTCGCCGCGGAGGTAGTCCAGCAGCCGGGCGCGCATGGGATCCATCAGCGGCTTGAACTCTGCCACCACCTCGGCAATGGGGCGCGAAACACTTTCCTGGCTGAGCAGCCAGCGGACTGCCCGGTCCAGGAGCCGACGGATGTCCAGGTGCACTGTGCTCCAGTGCTCCGTGGGGAACGAGGCAGGCAGGCTGTTCAGCTCCCCCACCATCGCGTCCAGTTCATACACCTCGCGCAGCGCCACAAACGCCTTGGCCACGGCAACTTCGCTGGCGGACGTTTCCTCCATCACCCGGAAGGCAAACGTGATGCCGCCAAGGTTGATCATGTCGTTGGCCACCACCGTGGCGATGATTTCGCGGCGCAGCGGATGCGTGTCCAGTTCGGCGTCGAAACGTTCACGCAGCTGGTGCGGGAAGTAGGACCGCAGGGTGTCACGGAACCAGAGGTCATCAGCGAGGTCGCTGTCCCGCAGGGCCGAGGCCAGCTCGATCTTCGCATAGGCGGCCAGTACTGAGAGCTCCGGAGACGTCAGTCCCTGACCCTGCTGCAGCCGTTCCCGCAGCGTTTCCGTCGTGGGCAGCGCCTCAAGGTCGCGCTTAAGGTCGGCGCTCTTCTCCAGCCAGTCCATGAGCCGCTCGTAACTTGGGCTCCACTCCGCCACGCGCGTCCGGTCGTTCAGGAGCAGGATGTTCTGGTCGATGTTGTCTTCGAGAACCAGGCGGCCCACTTCATCGGTCATGGAGGCCAGGAAGTCTGCGCGCTCCGCCGCCGGCAGCTTGCCGGCGGCAACCATCCGGTCAACGAAGATCTTGATGTTGACCTCATGGTCGGAGCAGTCCACACCGGCGGAGTTGTCGATGGCGTCCGTGTTGAGGATGACCCCCTGCAGCGCTGCTTCAATGCGGCCGCGCTGGGTCATTCCCAGGTTGCCGCCTTCACCCACTACCTTGACCCGCAGGTCCCGGCCGTTGACCCGGATGGCATCGTTTGCTTTATCGCCAACGGAGGCGTTCGACTCGGAAGACGCCTTGACGTAGGTTCCGATTCCGCCGTTGTAGAGCAGGTCAGCCGGCGCCAGCAGGATGGCGCGCAGGAGCTCCGGCGGGCTGAGCTCAGCGGTTTCCGCCGGAAGCCCCAGCGCGGCCCGGACCTGCGGCGACACGGGAATGGACTTGGCCTGGCGGGCAAAGACACCGCCGCCTTCGCTGATCAGCGACTTGTCGTAGTCGTCCCAGGACGACCGGGGCAGGTCGAACAGCCTCTGGCGCTCCGCGAACGAGGCTGCCTCATCCGGGTTGGGGTCCAGGAAGATGTGCCGGTGGTCAAATGCCGCCAGCAGGCGGATGTGCCGGGACAGCAGCATCCCGTTGCCGAATACGTCGCCGGACATGTCCCCCACGCCAACCACGGTGAAAGGTTCGGTCTCGGTATCCAGGTCCAGCTCGCTGAAGTGGCGCTTCACCGATTCCCAGGCGCCCCGCGCCGTGATGCCCATGGCCTTGTGGTCGTAGCCCACGGAACCGCCGGAGGCGAATGCGTCCCCCAGCCAGAAGCCGTACTCCGCGGACAGTCCGTTGGCTATGTCGGAGAAAGTAGCCGTACCCTTGTCCGCCGCGACCACAAGGTAGGAGTCGTCGTCGTCATGCCGGACAACGTTCGACGGCGGCACGAGCCGTTCGCCGTCGCCTTCGGTAAGGAGGTTGTCAGTAATGTCCAGCAACCCGCGGATGAACGTCTTGTAGCTTTCGACGCCTTCGGCCATCCAGGCCGCGCGGTCGGTTGCAGGATCCGGAAGCTGCTTCGCGAAGAAGCCGCCCTTGGCTCCCGTGGGCACGATGACCGCGTTCTTGACCGTCTGCGCTTTGACCAGGCCCAGGACTTCCGTGCGGAAATCCTCCCGCCTGTCGGACCAGCGGAGCCCGCCGCGGGCAACCTTGCCGAACCGCAGGTGCACACCCTCGACGCGCGGGGAGTAAACCCAGATTTCGAACATGGGCCGCGGGAACGGCAGCCCCTCAATGTGGGCGGGATCCAGCTTGAAGCTCAGGTGCGGCTTGTTCTGGTAAAAGTTGGTGCGGAGGGTGGCCTCGATCAGGTTGACGAAGGTGCGCAGCACGCGGTCGGCATCGAGAGTGGCGACTTTTTCGATGGACGCTGCCAGTTCCTGCCGCACCGAAGCCTGGGCCTCAGCGCGTTCACCATCGCTGATGGAGGGATCGAAGCGGGCCGCGAAGAGGGCGCTCAGCCCCCGGGTCACATCCGCGTTGGCCAGAAGCGTGTCCGCCATAAAGCCGAAGGAACTGCTGTTGCCCATCTGGCGCATGTACCGGGCGTAGGCGCGCAGCACGGTGATTTGCCGCCATTGCAGGCCTTCCCGCAACACCAGGCGGTCAAAGTTGTCCGATTCCGCAGCACCGGTGACGGCCGCGCCAAAGGAGTCGGCAAGGAGCCCGCCCGTGGACAGGGGGTCCACTCCCGCCGGGTACTTCAGCCCCAGGTCGTACAGGAAGAAGTCCCGGTGGTCTGCTGTTTCGATTTCAAAGGGCCGCTCGTCCAGGACCTCGAGGCCGAGGTTGTGGAAGTAGGGCAGGATCTGGCTCAGGCTCTTGGGCTCCAGCATGTAGAGCTTTACCCGGGCGTCTTCCTCCAGTGTTGCACCGGCGCCTTCGGGAAGATACACGTGGACTCCGGGACGGTCCTGCCGTGCCCCGGCGTTCCGTTCGGCGGCGGCCCCGTACTTTTCGAACCGCGCGATGTCTTCGAGGGCGTCCTCTACTTCATAGTCCACCCGGTAGCTGGCAGGGAACGCCTCGGCCCAGGTGGCAGCCAGTTCCTTGGCTTCGGCTGGGTCCCGGCCCTCGCGCAGGACCTCCGCGATGCCTTCGCTCCAGGACCTTGCCGCCCGGACCAGCCGCTTTTCCAGCTCGTCACTGTTGACATGGCTGACGTCGGCGTCCTTGGGCAGCCGGATGCGGAAGAACAGGCGCGCGAGTGCCGATTCGGTCATGCGGGCTTCGTAGTCGATCGAGACTGCCTGGAAGGTCTCCCGAAGTTCCTGTTCGATGCGAAGCCGGACGTTGGTGGTGTACCGGTCCCGGGGCAGGTACACGACGGCGGACATGAAACGCCCGTAGATGTCGGGCCTCAGGAACAGCCGGGTACGGCGCCGTTCCTGCAGCTTCTGGATACCAAGCGCAGTTGCGGCCAAATCGGGGATTTCGATCTGGAACAGCTCATCGCGTGGGTAGGTTTCCAGGATTCCCAGCAGGTCCTTGCCCGAGTGCGAGTCCGGCGGGAAGCCGGCGTTCTGAAGGACAGCATCCACCTTTTCCCGGACGATGGGGATGTCGCGGACGGAGCCGGCGTAGGCGCTGGTGGCAAAAAGGCCAATGAAGCGGCGCTCGCCGTTGACGTTGCCCGCAGCGTCGAAGCTTTTGATGCCGATGTAGTCCAGGTAGGCCGAGCGGTGCACGGTGGACCGCGAGTTGGCCTTGGTGATGACGAGGGCGCGCTTTTCCCGCGCCTTTTTACGGCCGGTATCGGTGAGGTGCTGGATGTGCGGGGAGTCCGCGGCTGCCCGCAGCAGTCCGAGGCCGCTGTCCTCGCGCAGTTCCAGGACGTCTTCGCCGTCGACGTTGAGCAGATCGTATTCGCGGTAGCCCAGGAACGTGAAGTTTCCGTCGTCCAGCCAGCGCAGCAGGTCCTTGGCCTGCCGCAATTCGGCAATCTGCGCAGAGTTGGCCACCTTGTCCAGGCTTTCGGCGATCTCCAGCGCCTTTTGGCGCATCCTTGGCCAGTCCTCGACGGCGGCCCTGACATCGTTCAGGACGCGGGTCAGGCCCGCGAGCAGGGAAGTCTTCGCTTCGTCGGAAACCCGGTGGACTTCGACGGCGATCCAGGACTCCATGTGCGAGGCATTTTCACCTTGCGCAATGAGGTGGGAAAGGTTGGGCATTGCCGCTGTGTCCCCGCTGGAAATGCCCAGATGTGCCGGAACCCTGTTGACCTTGACCAGTTCGCCCGTTTCCCGGTTCCTGGTGGCTACGAAAAGCGGGTGGACCACGAGCCGGATGGCCGCGTGCTGCCGGACAAGTTCGGCGTTGACGGAGTCGACCAGGAACGGCATGTCGTCGGTGACCACAAAGACGACGCTGCTGTCCTCTTCATCAATGATCGATATCTTCGCCTGCCCGGGCTGCCGCACGGACGCTGCCCGGCGGTGTTCCTCGGCACGGGCTTCCAGAACGTCCCGGGGGTAGCTTCGGGCATCCTCCTCAGCCAGGTGCTGGTAGTAGTCCCCCATGAAGCCTTCAAGGCCTTCAATGGAGAGGGGCTGGTCCTCCACACTGGATCCAGACGACATCGACAACGCCTCCATCAGAGATATTCGCCGCACCTTTGCAGCTCTTATGGCGAGCCTAGTCCTTTGCCCTTCGCCGTGGTGTGGAAGAAAATACAGAGGATTTGGCATTTCGCTGGGCTGGTGCACAAACAAGTTCACGGATGGCACGCCGAAGCGCGGAGTCGGGGCAAGCTTCAAGCAGCAGTGACCCCGCAAGGAGTGCTGCGTCGGCGGCGCCGGGGTCGTAGGGCAGGAACGCTTTGAGTTCCGACGCGGGACCGTACCGTTCCCAGGCATCCCGCAACTGGCGCTCCGGGGCTCTGCCCACGGAGGAGGAACGCACCTTGTTCATGACGACAGTGGGTGAGGCCTGCGGTACAGCGCCTTCGAGTTCGGCAAGCGCACGGACCATCCGGGGTACGCCCACGGGATCAGCCGCACCAACGGCGTAGACCTCGTCCGCCAGTTCCAGGGGACGCAGCGTCGCGGCGTTCCGCCGCGGCGCCATGGTGTCGAAGCTCAGCTCTTCATCGGCTTCGAGGCAAAAGCCGGTATCCACCACCACAACGTCCGCGATCTGCCGGGCCCGTTCAAGAACAAGTGCCAGGGCAGTGGCGCGCAGCTCGGTCCAGCGGTCCGCGCGGGTTATTCCCGTAAGCACCCGGAACGTCCCGGATGCAGTTGCGACGGTGGCGGCCACCTTCCTGAGGGCGTCCGGGTCCAGCAAACCCTGGTCGGCAAGCCTGCACGCCTGGGCAAGCCCGGCCGACTCATCCAGGAGACCCAGCACCGCCGCGACGCTTGCACCGTAGGTGTCCGCGTCGACCAGCAGGACATCCCGGCCATCGGCAGCCATCTCGCCGGCGATGTTCACCGCCACAGTGGTCCTGCCAGGCGCCCCGGCCGGACCCCAGACAACGATGAGCCTGCCCGCCGGTTCGCCCTCCGGATCAGGTCCAGGCTGCACGGGGTCCATGGCCAGCGCAGCTCCGGTGTCAGCTCCCGCGCTCAGGATGGCGGGACGGGCCGCACCTGTCAGCTGGGCAACGGCATCGGCGATCCTGTCCGAAAGCTCCGCTGACTCCACTCCCGTCAGCGCCGAGGCGACACCAATTTTGCGGAGCCTGGCCGCCTCCTCGGCATTGTCCGTCAGCGCGATGACCGCCACCCCAACAGCTCCAAGCCGGTCAACAAGGGAAGCAGTTAATCCGTCGGACCCCTCAGCCACTACGGCCGCCCTTGCCAGACCGCTTTGACAGGCAGCGAGAAGCTCGGGAAGTTCGGTGCATCGTCGAACCACTGTCACCGGACCGTGCAGCCTTTCGAGGCCGCCCACCAGGTCCTCCCGGCTTTGGCCAACGGTGACAACCGGGATACTCATCGGGCCCCGCCCGGATTCCACACAACGGATATCTTCGCGTCGTTGGCTTGGGCACCCAGCAACGCAGGCATCTGTTTGTCCTCCACCAGGACCATCAGCACGGTGGTCTTTGACGATCCGAGGGCAGTGGACCCGGTGGTGACCTCAGCGATTTCAGCTCCGGGAAGGATGAGTTTCGGCTCGCTGAACCCGTTCTTTGCATCCGGCTGCGCCACCCAGACGTCCACCCTCGCACCAGCAACCGCTTGGGACGGCAAAGTCTGCGCGATGTTGAGCGCCACCGGCTTACGGTCCAACCGGTCCACCTCCCCAAGACTTGACCTGGGAACCAGCTGGTCCTTGGCGATCCGCTGCACGGCGACGACGTCCTGGGGCAGGCCGTCCTCCACGGTGATGTAGTGCTGCTCCGTGTCGCCCAGGCGGACCTTCGCGCGAACCACGTTCTCCGCTGTCAGGCGCTCACCCACGGCAATGCCGTCCCGCGCCGCGAAGACCTCGGTGGTGCGGTCTGCGCTGCCGACCAGGAAAGTAACCCCGGCGACGGAGACCAGGACCAGAAGGATGCCCACCAGCAACCGCGGGTCCTTCCAGGACGGGCGCTTCAGCCGTGGCGCCGTGGCGCTTGAATCAGGAACCATGCCGTTCTCCCCCTAGGTACACCGGACCTGCCCGCTCTGGCCGGACTCCTCATTGTTACCGCCAGCGAGCTGGAACAAAAGTCATTTGCCTAAATACCGGCTATCTGTGGAAAACGGGCACAAACAACGTCATGTGATGGCAAAATGGGCGTATGCCAAGGTTCCTCACGCTCGCAGACGTCGCCGAGCAACTCCAGATCAACTCCCCCGCCGCGTACGCCTTGGTCCGCAGCGGGGAGCTGAAGGCTATCCAGGTTGGCGGCCGCGGGCAGTGGCGCGTCGAGGAGAAGATGCTGGAGCAGTACATCGAGGAACGCTATGCCGAGGCCAGCCGCATGATCCAGGAGTCCCGCTCCAAGTCAGTGTGACGCCTCTAAGCTCCGCCGGCCTTATGGGACCTGATCATCGCCAGCGCCGTAAAAGGTATCGCTGACACCTGGCCAACGCTTTGGGCCCTCCTTGCCTCGCCCGGAATCACCGCGGCAAGGTCGATGTAGTCCCGGCCAACCCGGTCAATGACGCCCTCCACCCGCGCGGCTCCGATTCCCCCGCCAATCGTCACGGTCACCTCCGTCCGATCCCGGGCAAGGGCACGCAGGGAATGGGCAAGTCCGATTGAACGGCGGACCGGGGAGTCCTCCGTGCGCACATGCCTGCCCAGGCCCACGTACCGGGCAGCGGCCGCATAGGGAATGAGCACCTGGTGCCGTTCTTCATCCAGGACCAGCGCATCAGCTCCAACATGGGTCAGCTCCCCTTGCGCCGATTCGCCGCACAGAAGGTGGACGGTGATCCTGTAACCAACGGCCGCCCGCAGCCTGCCATCGAGCCGCAGGCCAACCATCTCGGCCCGCGTCCGCTCACTGATCTCGCTCTCGAGCGCCAGCCGGTCAGCCTCCGCGAGCTGGCTTTCCATGTCGTTGAAGAGTGCATCCCAGCGCATCCCGCCAGCGTAGGTTCCCCAGCCCCGCCCGTCAACGCGCCCCTCATTTCACTCCAACGTCTGGACAAAACGCGCAGAGGCGGTTCAGACTGTGTCAAACAGCATCAAACAGCATCAAACGACATCAAGGCGGTTGAAATGGGTCACTCCGGTAGGACGAGAAGGTCGGATGCCGCAATAGCGCTGGCCTTGCTCGCGCTTGGAATCGTGCTCTGCATCCTGGGAGCGGGCCAGCTGGCGCAGTGGCAGGATGCCGCTACCCATCAGCAGGGGTGGACCGTGGAGGTCCTCCTGGCAGCGGCAGCAACAGCAGCCGGCCTCGGACTTTTGCTGTGGTGGGCATTTTCGATGCTGGCTGCTGGAGCCTCCGTCCTGCTGGAGCGGCTGGGCCGGAACCGGGCTGCCGCGACCGCCCGCCGGCTCTCACCTGCATTCATGCAGCGGGCTGTGATTGCCGCCCTTTCGATGCAGCTGATAGCGGGTGCCGCGGCACATGCGGCCACCACCGCGCCGGGGCCGGAGTGGACACCCACGCACGAACAGTCCTCGGCGGCTTACGCCAATCCTGCAGCCGCGCACGTTGCTCCGACACCCCGCCAGGGCACTGGCCCGGCCATGCATTTCTCTGTCCAACCAGGCCCAGCGGAGGTGCCACCACCCGGCCGGCAAGCCGCGTCGCCGGCATGGCAATCCACGACGGCGAAGCCCACCTCCGCCACGCCCAACCCGGGATGGCAACCGGCCTCCCCGGTGGTGGAGCCGGGCCTGCTCGCAGCACCGGAAACCAGGACCGCCGCCGGCGCGATGCCGGATCCGGGGGCAACGGGCGGCGGGGCGGGCCCGGTAACCGTGCTTGCCGGCGACACACTATGGGACATCGTGGCGGCCCAGCTGGGGCCGGAGGCATCGGATGTGGACATAGCCCTTGAATGGCCGCGGTGGTACGCAGCGAACCGCGGACTGATCGGCGGGAGCCCGGATGTCCTGCTTCCGGGACAGATCCTCCAGGCGCCGCAGGCGCCATAGCCACTGACGCTTTCGGTGCTGCGCCGGCGCCAGGCCAGCCAATAGACCATCAGCTACTCCGCTATTCGAACCAAGGGGAACACCATGACCGCAGTGACACCTGTCCAGACCGCCCAGCGGCTGGCTGCCAACACCGTAAACGGCGGGAGGGTACTCGGGAAAACCGCGTCAGCGTCAACAACGGCGGTGACCGCAGGCCGGTCCCGCGCCGCGGACCCATCGTCCCTGAGGCCCGTCAGTGAAGCTGCGGAAGTAAGGTCCATCACCCGCGGAACGGTTCAGGCCGCCATGGAGGTCCTGGCAGGGATCCGTCCCATACACCAGCTGGCGCGCCGTCTGGATCCGCGGTGCCTGGCATCGCTGCAGCACCGGGCCGCGCTGATCAGGCGCGAGCTAACCAGGACGGGTAATCCCGCCCTGGCCCGGCTCCACCGAAACTCCACAGTCCGCTCGGTGCGGGTGTGCGAGGTGGCCGAGGGAATTTATGAGGCAAGTGCCGTCGTGGTGGATGACGTACGGGCTCGTGCCGTTGCCGTCCGGCTTGAGCGCAGCAAGCAGGTCTGGCGCATCGTTGAACTCGTCATCGGCTAAGCCGTTGGCTAATTTGGTGCGCACCCGAGAGCACATGGTGCACCATGCAAACAGGGCAGGGGCCCATCGGCCCCTGCCCTGTCCATCAACGCCTGTGCGCATTTACGGCTGTGTTCTAGCGCTTTTTCTTTTTCGCCGGGCGCTTGGCGGCGTCCTGGGCAGCTGCCTTGGCAGGGTTGCCGGAGCGTCCACTTCCTGCCCGGGTTTCCACCCGGGTTTGTGTTCCGCCGGTCTCGCTGGGAGCCGTGTACTGCAACTGCGCGGGCTTTTCGGGGGCCTCAAGTCCGGCAGCATGCACCTGCGGGTCCACGTGCTCAGTATGTCCTCCGGCTGCGTCCTGGACGACGACATCCTGGGCCGGCGTCACCTCGACCTCAAGGTTGTACAGGAAGCCGACGCTTTCCTCCCGGATGGCTTCCATCATGCTTTGGAACATCGCGAAACCTTCGCGCTGGTACTCCACCAGCGGATCACGCTGCGCCATGGCGCGCAGGCCGATGCCCTCCTTGAGGTAATCCATCTCGTAGAGGTGTTCCTGCCACTTGCGGCCAATGACGGAGAGGACCACGCGGCGCTCGAGCTCGCGCATGCTTTCAGAGCCGATGACCTCCTCGCGGGCCTGGTACACCAGGCGGGCGTCGGAAAGGATCTCCTCCTTCAACAGCTCCACGGTGACCCTGGACTTGCCACCGGCCTCCTCGATGATGTCTTCGGGAGTAACGCTGACAGGATAGAGCGTCTTCAGGTTCGTCCACAGCTGGTGGAAGTCCCAGTCGTCGCCGTTCCCTTCCGCGGTGGCGGCGTCGATCAAGGCAGTGATGGTGTCCTCAATGAAGTACTGCACCTTCTCGTGCAGGTCATCACCTTCCAGGATCCGACGGCGGTCGCTGTAGATGGCTTCGCGCTGGCGATTGAGGACGTCGTCGTACTTCAGCACGTTCTTGCGCTGCTCGGCGTTGCGGCCTTCGACCTGTCCCTGGGCAGAGGCGATGGCCCTGGATACCAGCTTTGATTCCAGCGCAACGTCGTCCGGCACGGAGCTGTTCATCAGCCGTTCCGCCGCCCCGGAGTTGAAGAGGCGCATGAGGTCGTCGGTCAGCGACAGGTAGAACCGGGATTCACCCGGGTCGCCCTGGCGGCCGGAACGGCCGCGGAGCTGGTTGTCGATGCGTCGCGACTCGTGGCGTTCGGTGCCCAGGACGTACAGGCCGCCGAGGTCCAGGACTTCCTCGTGTTCGTCCTTGACCGACTGCTTGGCGGCTTCAAGCGCTGCGGGCCATGCGGCTTCGTACTGTTCGGAGTTCTCCTCCGGATCCAGACCGCGCTTGGCGAGTTCGGCGACGGCCGTGAATTCGGCGTTTCCGCCCAGCATGATGTCAGTACCGCGGCCGGCCATGTTCGTGGCCACAGTGACGGCACCCTTCCGGCCTGCCTGGGCGACGATGGCAGCTTCGCGGGCGTGGTTCTTGGCGTTCAGGACCTCGTGGCGGATGCCCTCCTTGGCGAGCAGCTTGGACAGGTACTCGCTCTTCTCCACGCTGGTGGTGCCCACCAGGACGGGCTGGCCCTTTTCGTGACGCTCGGCGATATCGCGGACCACGGCGTCGAACTTTACAACCTCATTCTTGAACACGAGGTCCGGCTGGTCGATCCGCTGCATGTCCCTGTTGGTGGGGATGGCCACGACGCCCAGCTTATAAGTGCTCATGAACTCGGCCGCCTCAGTCTCAGCGGTACCGGTCATGCCGGAAAGCTTGCCGTACATACGGAAGTAGTTCTGCAGCGTCACGGTGGCCAGGGTCTGGTTTTCGGCTTTGATCTCGACGCCTTCCTTGGCCTCGATCGCCTGGTGCATGCCTTCGTTGTAGCGGCGGCCGGCCAGGATGCGGCCGGTGTGCTCGTCCACGATCAGCACTTCGCCGTCCAGGATGACGTAGTCCTTGTCACGCTTGAAGAGTTCCTTGGCCTTGATGGCATTGTTCAGGAACCCGATCAGCGGGGTGTTGGCGGACTCGTACAGGTTGGAGATGCCGAGGTAGTCCTCCACCTTTTCGATCCCGCTCTCCAGGACGCCCACCGTGCGCTTCTTTTCGTCGACCTCGTAGTCCTTTTCGGGCTGCAGCCGGAGCACCACTTTGGCGAATTCGCTGTACCAGCGGTTGGTGTCCCCCTGGGCAGGTCCGGAGATGATCAACGGGGTGCGTGCCTCATCGATGAGGATTGAGTCCACTTCATCGACGATGGCGAAGTTGTGGCCGCGCTGGACAAGTTCGGTCCGGTCCCATGCCATGTTGTCGCGCAGGTAGTCGAAACCAAACTCGTTGTTGGTCCCGTACGTGATATCGGCGGCGTACTGCTGGCGGCGGACGGCGGGATCCTGGTTGGCAAGGATGACACCGCTGGTCAGGCCCAGGAAGCGGTAGACACGGCCCATGAGCTCGGACTGGTATTCGGCGAGGTAGTCGTTGACCGTGACCACGTGGACGCCCTTGCCGGTAAGGGCATTCAGGTAGGCGGGAGCGGTCGCCACCAGGGTCTTGCCTTCACCGGTCTTCATTTCAGCGATGTTGCCCAGGTGCAGGGCGGCGCCGCCCATCAGCTGGACGTCGAAGTGGCGCATGCCCAAGGTGCGGGAGGACGCTTCACGCACTGCTGCGAAGGCCTCCGGAAGCAGGTCGTCGAGCCTCTCGCCGTCCTGGTGGCGGGCGCGGAGGCGGTCCGTCTCCTCGCGCAGTTCGGCGTCGGTAAAGGTCTTGAATGAGTCTTCGAGGGCGTTGATGGAATCGGCATAGTTCCGCAACTGCCGGAGTGTTTTCTTGTCACCCGTGCGGAGAATTTTTTCGATAAGTGATGCCACGTGAAGATGCTCCCAGTCTGATGCCGCCGAATTCTGGCGTGTTCAGTCTACGGGAGAGACACGCCGCCGGTGCCCCTTTTCCCTGAGAGCGGATACTCCCTACGGACGTGCCAGCTCCTGCGCCAGCCGGGCGGCGAGGTCTCCTGCCGGCCCCACTTCCACATCCGGCAGGCCAAGCCACTGGCCCATAAGCTTCAGCTCGGCGGCAAGTTCGACGGCGGTATCCGCCGGTGCGTCGGGCTCGGCGAATGCGGCCCTCGCCAGCAACCGGCCGGCGGCCCGGTCCGCTTTCAAATCCACCCGTGCCACGATCCTGTCACGCAGCAGGAACGGCAGCACGTAATAGCCGAAGCGCCGGTTGGGTTCCGGGGTGTAGATCTCGATCCGGTAATGGAAGCCGAACAGCTCGGAAAGGCGCCGCCGCTCAAAGACCAGGGAGTCGAACGGGCTCAAGAGCGCGCGGCCGGTGGCACGCCGCGGCAGCAGCGAATCGACATGCCGGAAAATCTTCCGGTTCCAGCCCGCCACAGTGACGGGTTCCAGCCTGCCTTGCTCCACCAGGTGCTCCACAGCCAGGGCTGTGGCCTTGACCGGAGTCCGGAAGTAGTCGGCGAAGCAGCGGATGGTGCCGATTCCGTGGGCCTGGGCGGCCGCGTCGGTCAGGCGCCGGAGTGCAGCCTCGGGATCCTTCTCCCCTGCCGCGGCGGCCGCATCCGGGAGGACCTTGGAGGTCAGCGTGTACCTGCGTTCGAACTGCCCGGTCCGGGAGGCCGCCGACACCAGACCCGCTTCGAAGAGGTGTTCAAGGACTCGTTTCACCGCGTTCCAGTTCCATCCCCAGTTGTCCGCCTGTTTCTCTTCGACATGCCCAATCCGTGCCGTCAGTTCAGATGCCGTCATGGGCCGGGAGCGGGCGAGGACCGCCAGGATACTGGCAGCAACATCGTCCCGGAGCACGGGGTCCATCCGGGACGCGCCCACCCAGGCCCGCTTTTGCCAGAGAAGGAGGTCCTGGTAATGCTCCGGCCGGATGTAGCTGGCTTCGTGTGCCCAGTATTCGAACATCCGTCGCGGGTGGCTGGCGGACATGCGCTGCAGGATGTCCCGGTCATAGTTGCCAAGGCGGGAATAGAAGGGCAGGAAGTGGCTGCGGACCAGGACGTTTACGGAGTCGATCTGGACCAGCTGGAGACGGGCAAAGGTACGGCCCACCGTCCGTGCTGTCACGGGGCCGGTGGGCCGTCCTTTGTGGAGTCCCTGCGCTGCCAGCGCGATCCGCCGGGCCTGGTCAAGGCTCAGCGTTGCCGACAATTCAGACCTCTCTGGTGGTTGGTACCACCTTGGACGTTGGCAGGTACGTCAGACAGTGGCGGCTGCGTCGTCGGAGCGGTAGGCAAGGACCTTTTCCTCCACGACAGTGTCGCCTGGCTCGCATTCGTGGTCCAGGGTGATGACGCCGTAGGTCCAGCCGCGGCGGCGGTAGACCACGGACGGCGTGTTGGTGGCCTTGTCCACGAAAAGATAGAAGTCGTGGCCGACGAGCTCCATGTTGTCCACGGCGTCGTCGAGGGTCATGGACGCAGCGGGGAAGACCTTGCGCCGGATCAGTACCGGCGAGCTCCCGGCCGGGATGTCATTCTCGACATCGTAGGGGGACTTTTCCTCCGGCGCCTGCGCTGTTTCGCTCCTGCGGTTGGCCTCGAGGTAGAGCGGTTCGTGCGCGCTGGCTGGTTCCAGGGAGGCGGTAGCTTCACGGACGGCCTTGGGCGTGTGGCGGCCATGGTGGACCTTTTTGCGGTCCTTCGCGCGCCGGAGGCGCTCAAGCAGTTTGTTGTAGGCGAGGTCAAAGGCGGCAAATTTGTCTGCGGCGCTCGCTTCGGCACGGATAACGGGGCCCCTGCCCAGGACTGTCACTTCAACGGTCAACTGGTCGCCGGTTTGCCGGGCGTTGGTCTCCTTGGAGACTTTCGTATCCACCCGCTGGATCTTGTCGCCAAGCGATTCGATCTTTGCGATCTTTTCCCCGGCGTATTCGCGGAACCGGTCTGAAACGGTCAGATTTCGTCCGCTGATCATAAACTCCATGGTGCCCTCCAAATGACTTCGGTGACACGACGGCGGCACTTCCCTGGGCCGGGCTGTTTGACAGTCGAGCCCCTCTCCGAGCCGCCATCGAAAGGTACATTCTGTTCTTGGTACCCACCACCGACGTTAGTTCATAGCCACCTGTTATTCATCCTTTCCCGGTTTATTTTTTTCTAAGTCATGGCTCCTTCCGTGCGGGCCGGCGGCGGGCGTGCCGGGGTCCCCCGCAGCGGGCGGGCGTGTCGCGGCAAGCACGACGGCGCCCCTCACCTGGGCTCCGGCCAGGTGCAGGGCACGGGCTGCTTCTCCGATGGTGGCGCCGGTTGTCAGGACGTCGTCGACAATGATGCAGGGACGGCCCACGACCTTGGTTCGGGCGCGGGATTTGACCTGCATGGAACCCCTGACGCGCTGCGAGCGGGCGCCCCTGCCCAAACCTTTTTGGCCGCCCAGACCTTTCTGGCCGCCCAGAGCCTTTGGCCCTTCCAGACGGACCCGGGGCTTCTTGCCCAGGACATCCGCGACGTCGAGACCTGGCAGTTGCCGTGCGGCCTCCTTCAGGAGCAGATGGACGGGGCTGAACCCCCGGTTGACGTACGCCGCGGTGCCGGTGGGCACCGGAACCAGCAGGAACCCGCTGCTGCCCCGGGCGGCTGCCCTGACTGCTACGGCCAGCGCCCGGCCAAGGTTCCTCCCAAGCTGGTGCTGGCCGTGCCTTTTGAATGACAGCAGGCCTTGGGCCAACTCGTCCCGGTACACCCCCGCGGCCACCACCGGCAGCATGATGGTCCCGTCGACATCCATCAGCGCGGGGGCTCCGCTTTCCGCACGGAAAGGCTCCCTGGTCAGCTGGCGGATGCGGCTGCCGCACGGGGCGCAAAGGGTGCGGTCTTCGGCCCCGCAGCAGACGCAGTCCACCGGCACCGCCAGGGCGAGGAGATCTGCCGCCGCGCCGGACACCCAGTCGGCAAGGCGCAGGAGCGCTGCGGCGTGCTCAGCCCTGTGCAGTGCCGGCCAGGGCGGCGGCGGTTCAAGGTCGGGGTCCATCCGTCGGGTCCCCTGCCGGCCAGGTCCAGCTGTTCCGCTTCCGCCGGATATTCCGTTCACTGCCCCAGCATGCATCAGATGCCCGGGCATCAGGAGGGCCTGGGGCGCCTATGTGGACAAGTCGGAGGACAGGGGTCAGCCCGGAAACGCGGGGTCGATGGGACCCTTGATCTGCGGCGACCAGCCGTTGCCGAGGCGCTGGAAGATACCCTCTCCGGACTGGACATAGATGTCGTCTGCACCGTTTCCGGCGCTGATGGCAACCAGGCCGGGCCAGGGAGCCAGCTGCTGCGGCTGTCCGGAGGTGAGGGACAGCAGCTCCGGCGTGACGTTCGCACCGGCTGCCTCCTTCATGACGGCAACGGTGGTTCCGTTCACCCACACGCCTTGGTCAGGATCGCCGGCGCTGACCAGAGTGATGGGCGCGGTCAGTTCGCGCGGTGTGCCGTCGCCGGCGCGGATCACGCCGGTCACCTGCACCTTGGACTTCCCGTTCTGCTCGGAGATGACCAGGGCGCGCACGCCGTCGCGTGAGATTCGGAACTCCTTCACCGTCCGGCCGGCAAGCCATGATGGCGCCAGCGTCACGGACGGGACAGGTGCCCCTTCCGCAACTCCCGCTGGATGGAACGCCACGACTTCGGTGGTACCCGTTGCACCCGGTCCGGCGGTCCATACCCAGTCGTTGATACTGAAGGACGGCCGGCTGAGGGTGCTCCGGGTGGTCAGGGAACGCGCCGGCTGGCCCGGACTGATGCTGTACAGGGTGGTGCGTCCGTCATTGAGGAAGGCGGCGGTCTGCGACACCGGCGATTCCGCAGGGTAGCGCGGGTTGAGCGCAGAGACGGGCTGCATGTCGGGCAATGGGGAAACGCGGTTGTTTTCGTAGCGCACCAGATCGTTGCCACTGATGGCGATCTGGCGCGAAGGCACTGTTTTATCCAGCACCGGGGGAAGGACGGACCCGTTGTCCTCCACCCGGACCAGGTCCTGGTTGGCGCGCAGCTCAACGTTGACCACATCCGGCTGGCTGCGGAACGTCAAAGTCAGCTGCATCTGCATGCGCAGCCGGTCCTCCGCCGAGGTTTCCGTCAGCTCCTTTGCCGTCAGGTCCACCTGGGCGGCCCCGGAGACTACCGGGACTGACTCACGGGCCAGTTTGATTCCCGAGGGGAATGCGCTGGCGACGGCGCCGCGGAGGTAGGGGGCGGGGCCGGCCAGCAGCGCGCTGGTCATCGCCTTGACGGTCTTGTTCTTCAGGAACCAGCGGACATCCGGGATGGCGTAGGTGAACGTGGGGTCGTAAAAGTAGATGGGGTAAGCGCCGTAGATCACCTTGAATGTTTCCTCGGCAATGGCGGTCCCGTCCGGAATCGCGGAGATCCGCCACTCGCCGTCCACCTGGGTCACCGTCACCGGAATGCGTTCCACTGTTCCCGGCGGCGACTGGGTGGCGATGCCGTCGGCGTCCACTGTGTAAGAGACATCCAGCTCGTAGTTGAAGACGTTTTCCGTTGCTGTGGGGACGACGCGCGCCTCCCGGTAAACCAGGGCGCGTTTGTCCGGCTTCCAGGACACCGCCGACGCCTGCGTGAGGTACTGGCGGGCAACGGCGTAGTCGTCCTCGTAGCCGCTGCCGGCCCGGTAGAAGTAGTCGATGATTGTCTCCGGGGACGCACCGGGCTGGGGTGCTGCGGGAAGGAAGACGGGCGCGTTGACGTTGCCGGCGCTGCTTTCGCTGCTCTTCCCCACCGGGCCCGAGGTGGGGATCCGCGCGCAGCCCGACAGGAGGACGATGAGCAGCGCGAGCAGTGCCGCGGGGTACCTGGCGTGGCGCATCGAGGCCCTCATGGTGTCTCCTCGGGAGGCTGCACTGGAGCGGGACCGGCCGCACCAGTCTGGAGCAGCAGCATGTTCTTGTAGTCCTGTTCCGCAGGGATGGTTCCCGGCGCTCCGGGTATGGTGGCGTCCCTGGGTTCCAGCTGAACTGGTGACTCGGTGATTTCCCCATCCTGGCGCAACGGAAGGGTCAGCCGGAAGTTGGCGCCATCGCCCTTCCTGCCCCACGCCTGGAGCCAGCCATGGTGCAGTTTGGTGTCCTCCATGGCGATGGACAGTCCCAGGCCGCTGCCCCCCGTGGTGCGGGCGCGGGCGGGATCGGCACGCCAGAACCTGTCGAAGACCCTGGCCGCCTGCGATGGGTCCATTCCGATCCCGTGGTCCCGGACTGAAACGCCCACTGCCGTCTCGTTTGCCGCGACCGTGACGGTCACCGGCTTGCCCTCACCGTGCTCCACGGCGTTCAGGATCAGGTTCCGCAGGATCCTGTCGATCCGCCGGGCGTCCATTTCCACAATCACGGCATCGTCCGGGGCCGTGTAGAGGATTTCCGAGCCATACTCGGCTGCGACCGGGGCCGCGCCCTCAATGACGTGGGCGATCACCTGGAGCAGGTCCTCAGGTTCGGCATCGAGGACCGCTACGCCTGCATCGAAGCGGCTGATTTCGAGCAGGTCGGAGAGCAGCGACTGGAACCGCTCCACCTGGTTGTACAGCAGTTCGGCGGACCGTTTGTTGATGGGGTCGAAGTCGTCCCGGGCGTCGTAGAGAACCTCCGCGGCCATCCGGACGGTGGTCAGCGGAGTCCTGAGCTCGTGCGAAACGTCGGACACAAAGCGCTGCTGCATCTGCGACAACGTGGCCAGCTGCGTGATCTGCTCCTGCAGGCTGGCTGCCATGTGGTTGAAGGAGGCACCAAGGCGGGCCACTTCGTCCTCGCCTTTGACCACCATGCGCTCCTGCAGCTGGCCGGCCGCGAGCTTCTCGGAAACCATGGCGGCGTGACTCACCGGGCTGACCACGTTGCGCGTGACATACCAGGCGACGGCGCCAATCAGCAGGACCAGGACCGCACCGCCGGCCCAGAGGACGCTTTGGATCTCGTTCAGCGTTTGCTGCGCGGTGTTGAGGTCGTAGATCAGGTACAGCTCGTAGACGGTACCGTTGAAGGTCACCTTGTTGCCCACGGCGATTCCCGGCCGGTCCTCGGTCCCCACGGGAATGACCGTGGATGCCCAGTACTGGTCCTTCCCGGACTCCTGCACTGCTTTGCGCAGCTCAGGGGGGATGACGCTGACCGTCAGCTGGTCCGACGCGCGGGATTCAACCCAGCGGTTGCGGGGTTTGGTCTGGTTGGGCATCGCCTCGAAGACGTAGCGCCGTTGGATGACCGAACCGCGCCCTTCCACGGCGCTGAGCGTATCCGAGACCAGGGTGATGACGCTCGACTGGTCGGTGACCTGGGCGCCGTCGAACGTCTCCTGAACCTGCTTCACGTTGTAGCGTGTCTCGGATTCGGCCTGCGTCAGCCGCTCCTGGAACAGGTTGTTGGCGATCTGGTTGGACAGGTAGGCACCCACCACGGCGAACGACGTCACGGCCAGCATCAGGGTGGTGAGAACGGTCCGGAACTGCAGGGACCGGCGCCAGCGCTGCTGCAGCGCCCGGCCAAGGTACCTCAGCCCCGGGAGGAAACGGCGGACTCCGGTCCGCACCAGCCGTGCCACGCGCAGCGCCACGATCACGGCGCGGCGCTGCCAGATCCGTGCGCGGAAGGCAACATGCCGAAGACCGGGAGTCACGGAAGGTCCGGGCACGTTGGCCTCGTCGCCGCCCTGGGATGGGCTGTCCTGCCCGGCGCCGCTGCTCAAACCTTCATCACCGGCGTGCGGCGTTGCGCGCCGGCCGGGTTGCCCGTCCTGCGCAGCGGGGTCAGACCCCTGCTTTGTAGCCGACACCACGCACCGTCAATACAACTTCCGGAGCTTCCGGGTCCTGCTCGATCTTGGACCGCAGGCGCTGGACATGGACGTTGACCAGGCGGGTATCAGCGGCGTGGCGGTAGCCCCAGACCTGCTCCAGGAGCAGTTCGCGGGTGAAGACCTGCCAGGGCTTGCGGGCCAGTGCCACCAGCAGATCGAATTCCAGCGGCGTCAGGGAGATCCGCTCGCTGCCCCTGCTGACGGTGTGCCCGGCGACGTCGATAGTGATGTCCGCGATCTTAAGCGTTTCGGGCGCCTTCTGGTCGCCGGGGCGCAGGCGGGCGCGCACGCGTGCCACCAGTTCGGCCGGTTTGAACGGCTTGGGCACGTAGTCGTCAGCACCGGATTCCAGTCCGCGGACCACGTCGGAGGTATCGGACTTGGCGGTCAGCATGACGATGGGAACATCGGATTCGCCGCGGACCTGGCGGCAGACCTCGATGCCATCCATGCCGGGAAGCATCAGGTCGAGCAGGACAAGGTCCGGCCGCGATGACCGGAAAACGTCGAGGGCCTGGGCGCCGTCGGCGCAGAAGACCGGCTCGAAGCCGTCATTACGGAGGACAATTCCAATCATCTCGGCCAGCGCTTCGTCATCATCTACCACCAGAATGCGTGCCTTCATAGCTATATATTCCCTTATCGGGATGGGTTTGTCCTGTTGAGCGGCTTCCCGGCATGGCGGGACACTAGGCCGGCCGACGGCGGAACTATAGTCTTGGGGTCATGCCCTGCATTGCCGGTGCGCGCCTTCCGGCGGGCGGCCCGCGGGGCGGGCGGACTGATATGGGGGAGGAAATCAGTGTCAGCACAGGAGCCGGAGCGCGGGGAGCCAACGCCGGGGTGGCCCGGCGGCGGGCATGACGGTGGCGGACATGACGACGGCGGGTCCGCCGGCACCGGAGGACACAGCCCGGCAGCACCTGCCTGGGAGCAGCCGTGGGAGCAGCCGTGGGCGCCACCGGCAGGGCAGCAACCCGACGCAGGCCGGCAACCCGGCCCAGGACAACAATCCGCTGTCGGACAGCAGGGGGCGCCAAGGCATCCGGCGCAGCAGGCACCCGGGTGGGAGGAGCGGCGGCCCTGGCAACAGCAGCCGCCGCAACCGCCCCAGTGGCAACAGCGTGGACAGTACCCCTACCCTGAAGCGCCGCACTCCGGCCCGCAGTACCCCGGTCCGCCATACCCCGGTGCGCCATACCCCGGCGCGCCTTACGGAGCCTCCCCCTACGGACAACCCCGCTATGTCGCCCCTCCAAAGCCCGGCATCATCCCCCTGCGTCCACTGATGTTCGGGGAAATCCTGGATGGCTCGTTCCAGGGCATCCGGCGCAACGCCAAAGCGATGCTGGGAGCCGGCATCCTGGTGCAGTCCCTGTCGGCCATCCTCGCCGCAGTCCTTACTGGGGTCGTTGCAACGTCGTCCGGGTCGATTGAATCCTGGGCGCGGACGGCCAGCAGAGCCGACGTCGCGTCCCTCGGGATTGGGCTGATGGTTACCTTTGCCTTTCTGTCCATCCTGTCCGTCTTCATGTCCGTGGTTCTCCAGGGCGCCGTGGTGGTCATCGTGGCAAGGTCCGTCCTGAACCGGCCCACCGGCTTCCGGCGCATGCTGTCACTGGTGCGTCCACGGATCGGGGCGCTGATCAGGCTGGCCGCGGTGCTGGTGGCTGCCGGGGTGGCCACGATGGCGCTTTTCTTCGCTGTCATCGTGCTCCTGTTCTCCAATGTCCGCGGCGCGGGAGCGCTGCTGGTCATCCCGCTGATGATGGGCTTCGCCGTCCTGTTCCTCTGGGTGGCGATCAAGCTCATGGTGGCGCCTGCCGCCGTCGTCATCGAAGAATTGGGCGCCCTGGCCGGACTGCGCCGCTCGTGGACCCTCACGCGGGCAAACTGGTGGCGCATCCTTGGCATCACCCTGGTGGTGGGAATCCTGGTCACCGTGATCACCCAAGTGGTCCTGATCCCCGCAAGCATGCTGCCGACGGTCCTGTCGGGAGTCGTCTCGCCGCACGGCGGCAGCGGGCAGGACGCGGCGCTTACCGTGACCATCAGCATCATCACCGCGGTGGTCGGCGCCTTGGTGGGTGCGGTGGGCTACGCCTTCCAAACGTCTGTCATGGCCTTGCTCTATATGGACCTGCGGATGCGCAAAGACGGCCTGGACATCGTGCTGCTGCGCGATCTGGAGACCGGAGCGGATCCCGACGGGATCCCGGGCCGGAACGCCGGGACCGGGAGCACCCCGTACCCCGGGTACGGCACAGCGCCGGGGGCATGGCCGTATGGCCGCTGAGCCGCCGGTGCTCCCTGGAGCCGACGAGGCCCGGCAATGGGCGGCAGAAGAGTTGGCCAAACCTGAATACCGGGACGCCGCCCCCTCCTGGCTGGACGCTCTGTGGCGGAACTTCCTCGACTGGCTCCAGTCCCTGGACGGCTCCCCCGGGGACGCCGCACCAGTGCCCAGCCCCGTCATCGCCCTCGTCATTGCCGTCATCATCGCCGCCGCCATCCTCCTTGCCCGCCCCCGGCTGAACGCGCGGGCACGGAAGGCCAGCGACGTGTTCGAAAGGGAAACCGCGCTGACCGCCGGGGACTACCGGAACCGCGCGGAAGCCGCAGCCGCGGCCGCACAATGGGGGGACGCCGTCGTCGACCGTTTCCGTGCGGTGGTCCGCAGCGCCGAGGACCGGACCATCCTTGATCCGCAGCCAGGCAGGACGGCGGACGAGGCCGCGCAGGCGCTGTCCGTGCCGTTCGCCGGTGAATCCCGGCGCCTGGCCCGGGCGGCGGCCACATTTGACGGCATCCGCTACGGAAACAGGGCAGCGGGCAGCGGCGATTACCAGGAAATTGTGGCCCTGGACGCGGCATTGGGTGCCATGAAACCCGCCGCCGCCGGCAGCACGGTGACGCCGATATGAGCGGACCCGCCATTGTCGGCACGGACCCGGCCCAAGGAACCCGGCAGTCCCAAGAACCTGGGCCGACAGGCCGGAACGTCCCCGTCCGCACGTTGAAGAAGTGGCTGCGGCAGCACCGTGCCGCCACCGCAGCAGCAGCGGTGGTGGCAGCTGCACTGGCCCTGCTCATCGGTACGCAGCTGGCGCCCAAGGGTGACAGGGTGCCCCTTTCAGTCCACAATGCCGGACCGGAAGGGGCCAGGGCGCTGGGCGAAATCCTGGGGCGGCACGGAGTTTCGGTCCATACGCCCGGCCGGTTCGACGCTGCGCTGGACGACCTGCACGCAAGCTCCTCCCCCACCCTCCTGCTCTATGACAGGAACGGTGTGCTGGACAGGCAGCAGGTGGCCGGCCTGATGGCTGCTGCTGGCCGCGTGGTGGTGGTCACCCCCAGGCTGGACACACTCGCCGCCCTTGACAGCGGCATCCACCAGGCCGGCGTCGTCCCCGACGCCTCTCCGGTCCTTGACCCCGGCTGCACCCAACCTGACGCGGAAGCGGCAGGACACGTCACGGGCCACAAGGGATTCGTGTACGACGGCGGAGACACCTGCTACCGTGCGGCAGGAAGCGCCGGGATGCTTGCCGTCAGCAATGACGGCCGGCTGGCCGTCCTGGGCAGCACGGCGGTCCTGGGCAACGACAAACTGGACGAGCTGGGAAACGCCGCCCTCGCGGTCCGGCTGCTCGGCGCGGCACCGGACCTTGTCTGGTACCTGCCCTCGATCGAAGATGCAGCGGCCAACGGGTCCGGGAAAACCCTCGACGACCTTGCACCGGGCTGGGCCCGCTTCCTGGGCCCCTGGCTGCTGCTGGTGGCGGTGGTCGCCATCATATGGCGTGGCCGCCGGCACGGGCCGCTGGTGTTCGAACCGTTGCCCGTGGTGGTCAAGGCCGTTGAAACGGCGGAAGGCCGCGCCCGGCTCTACCAGGACTCACGTGCCGTCGACCAGGCCCGGGACAACCTGCGCGCCGGCCTGCTGGTGCGGCTCTCCGGAAAACTGCGGCTGGGCCCCGGCGCCACCGCGGAGGACACGATTGCCGCGTCAGCCCGGCTCCTTGGCAGGGACCCCGCCGGCGTCCGCGCCCTGGTCAATGAACGCCCCACAACCGAAGCCCGGCTGGTGGCCTGGTCCCAGGCCCTGGACAAACTGGAGAAAGAGGTCATGACCCGATGAGTGAACAGAGCAGTGGCCCGGGGGTCCTGAACCCCACAGACCCCAACAGCCCAATGAACGACGACGGCCCACGGCAGGCGCTGCTTGCCGTCCGCCGGGAGGTGGCCAAGGCAGTGGTGGGACAGGACGCCACGGTCACGGGCATGCTGATTGCCCTGCTTTCGCAGGGGCATGTGCTGCTGGAAGGCGTACCGGGGGTCGCCAAGACCCTGCTGGTCCGGGCGTTGTCCTCCGCCCTGAGCCTGGACACCAAGCGGGTGCAGTTCACCCCCGACCTCATGCCGGGCGATGTCACGGGATCGCTGGTTTACGACTCCCATACGTCCGAGTTCAGCTTCCGGGAAGGACCGGTCTTCACCAACCTCCTGTTGGCCGATGAGATCAACCGGACCCCGCCAAAAACCCAGGCTTCCCTCCTCGAAGCCATGGAAGAGCGGCAGGTGTCCGTGGACGGAGCCGCCAGGCGGCTCCCGGCCCCGTTCCTGGTGGCGGCAACCCAGAACCCGGTGGAATACGAGGGGACCTATCCGCTGCCCGAGGCGCAACTGGACCGGTTCCTGCTCAAGCTCACCATGCCCTTGCCCGGACGCGGTGAGGAGATTGAGGTCATCCGCCGGCATGCCGCCGGATTCGATCCCCGGGACCTGGCAGCAGCCGGAGTCCGTGCCGTGGCGGGCGCCGAGGACCTGGAACGTGCGCGGGAAGCTGTGAACCGGGTAGCGGTGGAACCGGAAATCATCGGCTACATCGTTGACCTGGTGCGCGCCACCAGGGCCGCGCCCTCCTTCCAGCTTGGTGTCTCACCGCGCGGTGCCACTGCCCTGCTCAATACATCCAGGTCCTGGGCCTGGCTCTCGGGGCGTCCTTTCGTCACCCCGGACGACGTCAAGGCCCTGGCCCTGCCCTGCCTGCGGCACCGGGTGGCGTTGCAGCCCGAAGCCCAAATGGACGGGGTCCGGGTGGACGACGTCCTGGGCAGCATCCTGGCCTCCGTCCCCGTTCCCCGCTGATGGCCGTCTCGGGGCGCTTCGTGGCGGTGGTGCTGCTGGGCCTGGTGCCGGTGCTGCTGTTCCCGGGATGGTTGACCGTGTTCACCACGGCCGCCGTGCTCGTTGCCCTGCTGGGCGTCGACCTGTTGTTGGCAGGATCCCCCAGGCGGGTGGGTGCGGTACGCGCGGAGCCGGAGAACGTCACGCTCAACAACGCAGTGGAGGCGGTCCTCACGCTCCGCAACGGAGGTACCCGCAGGCTCCGGGGATCGTTCAGGGACGGGTGGCAACCTTCCGCGGGCGCCCAAAATCCCATTCAGGCCATCGACGTCCCGGCGGGCGAAAGCAGGCGCTTCGCGGTCAGGCTCCGGCCGGTCCGGCGGGGGGACCTAGCTGCGCCGCACGTGACCATCCGTTCCTATGGTCCGCTCCGCCTGGCAAGCCGGCAGCGGACCATTGATTGTCCCGGCTCGGTGCGCGTACTGCTGCCGTTCCATTCCCGCAGGCACCTGCCCTCGAAGCTGCGGAAGCTGCGCGAACTCGATGGCAAGGCCGCCGTCCAGATCCGCGGTGCCGGCACGGAGTTCGATTCCCTGCGTGACTACGTCCGTGGCGATGATGTGCGGTCCATTGACTGGCGGGCTACGGCCAGGCGCTCCTCGGTGGTGGTCAGGACCTGGCGACCGGAACGGGACCGGCGGGTGGTCATGGTCCTGGATACCTCCCGCACCTCGGCGGCGAGGATTGCCGACGAAACCCGGCTGGACACCGGGATCGAGGCTGCGCTCCTCCTGGGCGTGCTGGCCGAACGGGGCGGTGACCGGGTGGACTTCGTGGCCTTCGACCGCAGGACCCGGGCGCGCGCCGGTTCCGCGGGCCAGGGCAACATCCTGGGCCGGCTGGTCCAGGCGATGGCTCCCCTGGAGGCAGAGCTGATCGAGATGGACTGGCCGGCTGTCCCGGCGCAGGTCCGCGCCGTCTCCGCGCACCGGTCCCTCGTGGTGCTGCTGACATCGCTGGACAGCGGAGCGCCCGAGGAAGGCCTGCTGCCCGTGGCGGAGCGGCTGGCCAGCCAGCACGTGGTGGTGGTGGCGGCGGTCCGCGACCCCCAGCTGGGCACCATGCTCCGGGAACGCAGCGACGCCACCGGAGTGTTTCGTGCGGCTGCCGCCGAGCGCGCCCTCCTGCAGCGCGCGGCGGTCACCGCTGAACTGCGCCGCTACGGCGCAGAGGTAGTGGACGCGGAGCCCCACGACCTGCCACCCCGGCTTGCGGACATGTACATCCGGCTCAAGGCTGCCGGTAGATTGTGAAGCCGGAGGCAGACAGCGCCGCCGCAGGCAACAGGAGGTCCACGTCATGAACGTCCCCATCTACCGGCAGGCCTTGGGCACCGGGTTCTCCCGGCTGCAGCCCGAGCTCCAGGAGTACTTCTCGCTGGCACCGGGTTCCGGACAGTACGGGGTAGGGGAAGGAACGTTCGACGTCGTGGGGTGCCGCCAGCGGTGGCTGCGCCCTTTGCTGCGGCTGGCGGGCGGCGAAGAGGCCTTTTTCCCGGAATACGGTGAGAACATCCCGTTCCGGATCGAGAACCACGCACACCAGGATCCGTTCGGCCGCTCCAGCCTTACCGCCCGCCGTGAAATCCGCTTCCCGGACCGCACCCGGCTCTTCCAGGACACCACCAGTGCCACCCATACGGGTGGCAACACCCAACTGGTGGACTACGTGGGACGCTATCGGCGGCTGGTGACGGACCTGAACCTGAGTGTCACGGCTGAAGGCAGGCTGCGTGGCGTTTCGGAGGCGTCGAGGCTCTTCATGGGTCCTCTGCGGGTGCCGCTTCCGGCCGCCCTCGACGCCAAGGCCTACGCCGAGCAGTGGTGGGACCCGGCCGAAGGCAGCAACGGACGGCACCGCATCCAGGTGAAGGTCATCCAGCCGCAGATCGGCCTGGTCCTGGTATACGCCGGGGCCTTCGACTACCGCTTGCGCCCGTACACCGGCGGCAGTTCCGCCCAAAACTACCTGCCCCGCTACGCCCAGCCGGACCGCTGGGAAAACAGGGTGTAGCTAACCCAGCGCCTGCTGGTTCAGGCCGTCGGCTACCTGGGTGAGCCGGTGCAGGACGGCCGTGGCCTGGGCAGGTGTGTGGCCGGCCAGGCCTTCCGAGGGCGTCACCCGGATGGCGCCCAGCAGCGACGGCGGCAGGCCCAGCTGGCGCCAGGGGCGCCAGACGGATTCCACGCACTGGGCCACTTTGGGCAGCGGACCACCGGCACGCACGTCCAGGGCACCAGCCCAGAACTGTTTCCCAGCCTCCACCGCTCCGGCCACCTGCTCCCACTGGCGGTTGGTCAATGCCTTCAGCGGCAACGCGACGCCGTCAGCCCCTGCCGAGAGGGCCAGGTCGATGGGGGCTTCGATTTCGGGGAAGGACACGACAACCTCGGCTGCACCGGCTGCACGCAGGGAGTCAAGGACCAGGCGCCATGACTCGCGTGCTTCCGATCCCGCAATCGCGCGGAGGGTGCGGTACCCGCTGGCGGTGGGTATGGTTCCGGCCAGGACGGCGGCAATGGCGGGCTCGTCCACCTGCACCACGAGCCGGGCGCCGGGCACGGCCGCGGCCACCCTGCTGAGGTAACCGGCCACGCCCGCCGCGAGGGAGGCGGCCAGGTCCCTTCGGGCGCCGTAGTCCAGCAGGGCGCGTTCACCGTTGTGCAGGTACAAGCCGGCGCCAAGGCTCAGCGGTCCCACCAACTGCACTTTGAGTTCACCCGCCGATACGTCTTCCGCGCCGACAACATCGGCCAGGACGTTCAGGTCGGTGGACAGCGCCGACGCTGCCCGCCGCATGTCCTTGCCCGGGCGGTCCACGAGCCGCCAACCGTGCGGCTGCACATCCACCGCGAGTTCCTCCAGGAGGGAGGCGGTACGGCCCAGGGCGTCGGACCCTACCCCACGGTCCGGCAGTTCAGCCAGGAAGGGAAGGTGCGGGCTGCCAAGCTCACCGCGGATGATCCGGGCAGCTTCCAGCGGATCTTCGCCCGGCCACGGGCCCAGGCCGGTGGCCGTGACTTCCTTGGCCCGGGGCTGGGTGGCAGAGGCCGCGTTTGATGAGGCAGCGTTTGATGGATCACCGGTGAAAGGGGCACCCGCCGGACGCGGGCCGGAGCCCGCATGGCGCTGTTCCCGGTTCACGCCAGCGCGGAGGTCTGCGGTTGCTGGCCCGAGGAGGCCTGGTGGTCCTCGGCAATGGCCTCGTGGTGGCGGATCACTTCACCGATGATGAAGTTGAGGAACTTCTCCGCGAAGGCCGGGTCGAGGTGGGCATCCTCGGCAAGGCGGCGCAGCCGGGCGATCTGCGCGGCTTCACGCCCCGGGTCACCGGCGGGGAGTCGGTGGTTTGCCTTCAGGAAGCCTACTTTTTGCGTCGCCTTGAAGCGCTCGGCCAGGAGGTACACCAAGGTGGCGTCGATGTTGTCAATGCTGGAGCGGATGGACAGCAGTTCAGCCATCACCGAATCGTCCACATGGCCTGCAAGCGAGCTGGCGGATGGATCAAATTCATCGGCGCCAGGAGAGCTGGGGTTGTGCTGCGTCATGGCTCCAGTCTAGGGGAGCCGGAGGAACCACCGCGGGTGTGAAGCGCCGGTGCCGCCCATCTGGCGGCACCGGCGCTGTCCGCGGCAGGACTGCCCGTAGGACTTCCTGCGGGTCAGATTCCCAGGAGCGCGCGGTGCTCCTCCCGGCGTTTGGCCTGTTCGGCCGGGTCCGGCACCGGCAGGGAGGCGATCAGCCGGCGGGTGTAGTCGTGCTGGGGGTTGCCCATGACCTGGCTGCCGATCCCCTGCTCCACCAGTTTGCCCTTGTACAGCACTCCCACCCAGGAGGACAGGATGTCCACCACGGCAAGGTCGTGGCTGATGAACAGGCAGCCGAACCCGAACTCCTCCTGGATGTCCCGGAACAGCTCCAGGACTTTTGCCTGCACCGAAACGTCCAGGGCCGACGTCGGCTCATCAGCGATCAGCAGGCGCGGGTTCAGGCTCAGGGCACGCGCCAGTGATGCCCGCTGCCGCTGGCCGCCGGACAGTTCGTGCGGGTACCGTCCCGCGTACGACGCCGGCAACTGGACAGATTCCAGCAACTCACCGACGCGCTTGCGCGCCTGGGCGTCGCTCGGCCGGGTGTGGATGAGCATGGGCTCGGCGATGCATTCGCCAATGGTCAGCTGCGGGTTGAAGGAGGCGGCAGGGTCCTGGAACACGAAGCCGATGTCCTTGCGCAGGGGCTTGAACGTGCGTTCCCGGAGGTTCAGCATCTCGTAGCCCAGCACTTTGAGGCTACCGCCGGTGGTCCGGTTGAGCCCGGCGATGGCGCGGCCGATTGTTGTCTTGCCGGACCCCGACTCCCCCACCAGGCCGAAGACCTCACCCCTGGACAGGGTGAAGCTGACACCGTCAACGGCTTTGAAGGCCGGTGTCCCCAAGCGCCCCGGGTACTCGATCACCAGGTTGTCGGCGGCCACCAGCACTTCCTCATCCTGGTGGCGCCGCTCGGTGAGGCCTTCCGACGCCGAATTGCGGCCCAGGTGCGGCACCGCGGCAAGGAGGTTGCGGGTGTAGTCCTGCTTTGGTTCAGCGAAGAGCTTCTTCGCTGAAGCTTCCTCCACGACGTCGCCCTGGTACATCACCACCACCCGGTCCGCCAGGTCGGCCACGACCCCCATGTTGTGGGTGATCAGCACGATCGAGGTGCCATATTTGTCCCGAAGGTCCCGGAGGAGTTCCAGGATTTCCGCCTGGACGGTGACATCCAGGGCGGTTGTGGGCTCGTCGGCAACAATCAGGCCGGGGTTCAGCGCCAGGGCGGCCGCGATCACCACGCGCTGCTTCTGGCCGCCGGAAAACTGGTGCGGATAGTAGTTGACCCGGTGCTCGGGGTCGGGGATGCCCACCTTGCCCAGCGCCTCGATGGCCCTGGCTTTGGCCTCCTTGGCAGAGACCCGTCTCCCGCCGTTGGCACCGGCGTGGGCGCGGATGCCTTCGGCGATCTGCCATCCCACGGTGAACACGGGGTTCAGGGCGGTTGAGGGCTCCTGGAAGACCATGGCCACGTCCCGGCCGCGGATCTGGCGCAACCGGCCGGGGCTGAGGCTGATGACGTTGGCACCATTGATCAGCACCGCGCCGGAGCTCACAGCCGTTTCCGGGAGCAGGCCAAGGATGGTCTTGGCGGTGACCGTCTTGCCGGAGCCGGATTCCCCCACAATGGCCAGGACCTCACCCGCCTTGACGTCCAGGCTGACATCCTTGACGGCGTATACGTCGCCACCGTCCGTGGCGAAGGTGACCTTCAGGTGGTCGATATCCAGTACTGTCTTCCGGTCCTGGTCCTGACGGCCGGACACTGAACCGGGATTTTCGTAACCGGGCTTCTCACTCACGGGTTGCTCAATTCTGTTTCGGTGCCGGATCCATGGGGAACAGCAGGAGTGGCCGGTACGGCAGCGGCTGCCGCCTTGCGGCTGCTGCGCTTGCGGCCGCGGAGCCGCGGATCGTTGAGGTCGTTGATGCTTTCGCCCACGAGCGTCAGCCCGAGGACTGTCCACACGATGGCGAGGCCCGGGAACAGCCCGGTCCACCAGATGCCCGAGGTCGTGTCGGCCAGCGCCTTGTTGAGGTCAAATCCCCACTCGGCCGCCGAGCTCGGCTCAATGCCAAAGCCCAGGAAGCCCAGCCCTGCCAGGGTAAGGATGGATTCAGACGCGTTGAGCGTGAAAATCAGCGGCAGGGTGCGGGTGGCGTTGCGGTAGATGTGCCGGGTCATGATGCGGATGTTTGACGCGCCCACCACCTTGGCGGACTCGACGAAGGGCTCCGCCTTGAGCCGGATGGTCTCGGCACGGATCACCCTGAAGTACTGCGGGATGAACACCACCGTGATGGAAATGGCCGCGGCCAGGATTCCGCCGAACAGGCTGGACTGTCCACCACTGATGACGATTGCCATGACGATGGCAACCAGCAGTGACGGGAAGGCATAGATGGCGTCAGCCACGACGACCAGGACGCGGTCCAGCCACCCGCCGATGTAGCCGCTCACCAGGCCGAGGATGACCCCGGCGAAGATGGAGAGGACCACGGCCACGATGATGACCAAAAGTGCCGTCTGGGTACCCCAGATCACGCGGGACAGGACGTCGTAACCGCCCACCGTGGTGCCCAGGAGGTGTTTCCCGCCGGGGGCCTGCTGGGTGGGGAAGCTGCCGTCGGCATCCGAAAGCTGCGCGAAGCCGTAGGGCGCCAGCAGCGGTGCGGCCAGCGCGGTGAGCAGGAAGATGCCGGTGAGGACGAGCCCCACCACCAGCATGAACCGTTGCAGGCCGACGCTTTTGTTGAAGTGCGAAACAACCGGCAGCCGCCGGAACAGGGAAGCCCGCGGGTTGGCGACGGGTTCGAGAGTTGTATTGGCAGACATTTCAGTACCTCACGCGGGGATCGATCAGCGCGGCGATGATGTCCACGATGAAGTTGGTGACGGCGACGATGACGGCCAGCAGCACCACGATGCCCTGCACGGCGACGAAGTCGCGCGCCGTGAGGTAGTTGGCCAGCTGGAAACCAAGGCCTTTCCATTCAAACGTCGTCTCAGTCAGCACGGCGCCCCCGAGAAGGACGGCGATCTGCAGGCCCATGACCGTGATGATCGGAATCAACGCCGGTTTGTAGGCGTGCTTGGTCACCAGGCGGAACTCGCTGACACCGCGTGAGCGCCCGGCCTCCACGTAGTCCTTGCCGAGGGTACCGATGACGTTGGTCCGGACCAGGCGCAGGAAAACGCCGGCCGTGAGCAGACCCAGTGCCAGCGCCGGGAGGACCGCGTGGGACATGACGTCGCTGAAGGCGGCCATGTTTCCGCTGCGCAGGGCGTCCAGCCAGTAGATGCCCGTGGGCGCCTCCAGCGCGGTGAGGGACAGTTCGGTCCTGGTCCCTGCGCGGCCGGCGACCGGAAGCCAGCCCAGCCATACGGAGAACACCAGCTTGAGCAGCATGCCGGCGAAGAACACCGGGGTGGCGTAGAACAGGATGGCCAGGATCCGGAGCACTGCATCCGGCAGGTGGTCACGCCGGTGGGCGGCGACCATGCCCAGCGGGATGCCGACCAGCAGCGCCACGATGATGGCGTTGATGGAAAGCTCCAGCGTGGCGGACCCGTAGGTGGTGAGCATCTCGGTGACCTTGCGGTTGTCCGAAAGCGTCGTGCCGAAGTTCCCTGTGACCAGTTGGCCCAGGTATTCGAAGTACTGCACGAGCAGTGGCCGGTCGTAGCCGGCGGCATGGATCCTTTCCTGCAGCTGTTCCGGGGGCAGCCGGCCGCCCATGGCGGCGGTGATGGGGTCACCGGTGATCCGCATCAGGAAGAACACCATGGTGACGAGGATGAGGATGGTGGGGAAGATCAGCAGGAAGCGGACCAGGATGTACTGGCCCAGCCCGCCTCCTGTTTGCTTTTTCTTGGGCGGAAGGAGTGCGTCGGCGTCACTGGGTGGCGCGTCAATCAAAGTTGTCATCGGTACCTGGATTCGTGGTGACCGGGAGCCAGCAGTCCCCTCGTTGCTGGCTGATGACCGGCAAAAGGCGGGACACCGTTGCGGCGTCCCGCCTCTGGCCCGTCAGAGCCCGATGGGGGTGGAGTGCTTACTTGGACAGGACGCCAAGGCGGGTCTTGAAGGAGGGATCCAGGGTCTTCTCGACACCCTTGACGTCCTTCCCGGCCACCAGCAGCTGCGAGCCCTGCAGGAGCGGCAGCGTGGACAGGTCCTTGGCAACGGCCGTCTGGACGTCCCCGATCAGCTTCTGGCGCTCGGTCTTGTCCGGCGTGGTGAGCTGCTTCTGCACGAGGTCCGTGACGGTGGGGTTCTCGTAGTGGTTCTTCAGGAAGTTGCCGGGGATGAAGAACGGCGTGAGGTAGTTGTCCGCGTCCGAGTAGTCCGGGAACCAGCCCAGCTGGTAGACGGGGTAGGCGTCGGCGGTACGTGCCTTGGAGTAGGTCACCCATTCGGTGGACTGCAGGTCCACGGTGAACAGGCCCGACTTCTCCAGCTGCTCCTTGACCATGGCGTACTCGTCACCGGAGGACTTGCCGTAGTGGTCGGGGTTGTACTGCAGCTTCACGTTGACCGGGCCGGTGACTCCGGCGTCCGCCAGGGTCTTCTTGGCCTTGTCCAGGCTGGGCTTGCCGCTGCCGTCGCCATACAGGTCCTTCATCGGCTGGGTTGCACCAGGCAGACCATCGGGGACAACGGAGTACGCCGGGACATAGGTGCCCTTGTAGACCTGGTCGGAGATGGCCTGGCGGTCCACAATGTCAGCCATGGCCTGGCGGACGGCGAGTGCCTTCGCCGGGTTGGCTTCGGGAGTCTTGGCTCCGAAAGGCATGGTGTCGAAGTTGAAAACGATGTAGCGCAATTCGCCGCCCGGGCCCTTGTAGACCTTGACCTTGGAATCCTTATCCAGGTCCGCGGCGTCGGTTGCGGTCAGGCTGCGGCCGGCAACGTCAATGTTGCCGCCCTGGACATCCAGCTTGAGGTTGTTGGAGTCGGCATAGTACTTGATGACGGCACTGTCGTTGGCCGGCTTGCCCAGCAGTCCGTTGTAGTCAGCGTTGGCCTTGAGGCTGACAAGTTCGTTCTTTTTGTAGGAATCGATGGTGTAGGGGCCGGCAAAGGGCTTTCCGGCGACGATGTCCTCATCGCTCATCACCTTGTCCGCCGGGAAGACTTCCTCGTCGATGATGGGTCCGGTGTTGGTGCCCAGGACGCTGGGGAACACCTGGTCATTCCCTGCTTTGAGGTTGAACACCACGGTGGTGTCGTCCTTGACGTCAACGGACTTGAGGTTCGAGAGCAGGGACGCCGGCCCGTTGGGGTCGTCGATCTTCACCACGCGGTCGTAGGAGAACTTCACGTCCGAAGCGGTAAGCGCGTGACCGTTGGCGAACTTCAGGTTGGGCTTGAGCTTCACCGTGAACTCTGTGGGCGAGGTAAAAGACGCGGACTCAGCGATGTCCGGGCTGACTTCAGCCGAGCCGGGCTTGGAGTTCATCAGGAAGGGGTAGACCTGGTTCATCACCAGGAAGGATCCTGCGTCGTAGGAGCCGGCGGGGTCGAGGGTAACGACTTTGTCCGTCGTTCCGAAAGTGATGGCACCGCCACCGGCATTGCCGGTAGACGTTCCCCCGCCGCCGCCCGAGGGCCCTGTGCAGGCTGTCAGGGCCAGGGCGGAGATGCCTGCCAGCGCGATGGCGCGGTGCAGGGCCGTTGTGCTCTTGATCATCTGTGAACTTCTTTCCGATGAGTACGCGCACGCCCGCGGTCATAGGTTGATAGCCCCAGACGCCGGCGTGCAGTGCTGATCCCTAGATTGAATCAGAGAGTCAGCCCTCAGGACGGCCGTTTTTGTGAGTTCAAACACAAAATTTTCCTAAAAGTTACCCGGCGGAGCCCGGCAGCACCGTCAAGGGACGCCGCCCGGACACAGCAAAGCACCGCCACGGCAGAACCGTGGCGGTGCTGAAGGCGGATTGGTTACAGCGCGGCGCGCTGGAGCGAGCGGGCAGCGTCGATGGTGGCCTGCCCCAGCACGCGGCTGCCCTGGTAGAGCACTACCGTCTGGCCCGGCGCGACACCGCGCAGCGGCGCCACCAGACGGACCACCAACCGGGTTGCCGGGGCGCCGTCAGTGGAGGGCTCCATCCGCGCGGTGGCCGGAACCGGGTCCCCGTGCGCCCGGACCTGTGCGTAGCATTCGAACTCGGCGCCTGTCTCCACCTCGGCGATGGGCAGGCCCGCCCAGGAGACCTTGATGCCGCGGATCTCATCGATGGCCAGCAGCGCCTCGGGACCGACCACCACTTTGTTTTCCTTGGGCCGGATTTCCAGCACGAAGCGGGGCTTGCCGTCGGCGGCGGGGGTTCCGAGCTTGAGGCCGCGCCGCTGGCCGACGGTGAAGGCGTTGGCGCCGGGGTGCTCCCCTACCTTCGCGCCGGTTTCATCCACGATGTCACCCTGGGCCATGTCGATCTTCTCTGCCAGCCAGCCGGCGGTGTCGCCGTCGGGAATGAAGCAGATGTCGTGGCTGTCGGGCTTGTTGGCCACGGAGAGGCCCCGCCGTTCCGCTTCGGCGCGTACCTCGGCCTTGGACGGGGTGTCCGCCAGCGGGAACATGGAATGCTTGAGCTGCTCGTGGGTGAGGACGCCCAGGACGTAGCTCTGGTCCTTGGCCCAGTCCGCCGCGCGGTGCAGTTCCCGGTTGCCGTCAGCGTCCTCGATGACCTTGGCGTAGTGGCCCGTGCAGACGGCGTCGAAGCCCAGCGCGATGGCCTTTTCCAGCAGGGCTGCAAATTTGATGCGCTCGTTGCAGCGCATGCAGGGGTTCGGCGTCCGGCCGGCGGCGTATTCGTCAATGAAGTCCTGGACGACGTCTTCCTTGAAGCGCTCGGAGAAATCCCACACGTAATAGGGAATGCCCAGCACGTCGCAGGCCCGCCACGCATCCCGGGAGTCCTCGATGGTGCAGCAGCCGCGGCTGCCCGTGCGCAGGGTGCCCGGCATGCGCGAAAGGGCCAGGTGGACGCCGACGACGTCGTGCCCGGCTTCCACCGCGCGGGCGGCGGCAACGGCAGAATCAACTCCACCGCTCATGGCTGCTAGTACTCGCATGCTGGCTTTCTGTTGGGGGATGCCCGCTGCCCGGGGCCGTGCTGGACGTACCGGGGGCGGAAACGATCTTCGCCTATCCATTCTACGGCGGCAGGCAAATCAACCCGCTCCACACCCGGCGGAGCGGGCGCCGGGACGCGCCCGCCGGCGCTCAAGCGCCCGGGAAACCCTGCCGCGCCGCGGTGCCCGCGGTCTGGATGGAGGACTCGTGTCCGGCCATGCCGGCCTGGCGCGCCCGCGAATAAGCTTCGGGCAGCGCTGCAAGGAGGGCGTCGACGTCGGCCTCCGTGGAGGCGTGCCCCAGGCTGAACCGCTGGGCTCCGCGCGCCGTTTCCTCGTCCAGGCCCATGGCCAGCAGCACGTGGGAGGGGCGGGGCACCCCTGCCGTGCAGGCAGAACCCGTGGATGATTCGATGCCGGCAAGGTCGAGGAGGAACAGCAATGAGTCCCCTTCACAGCCCGGGAACGTGAAGTGCGCATTGCCCGGGAGCCGGCGGCCGCCGGGCGCTCCGCGGAGGACCGCCTCCGGAACACGTTCGCGGACGCCGTCGACCAGCCGGTCGCGCAGGGCTGCGATCCGGGCCGCCTCGGCGGCCAGCCCGGCTGCGACAGACTCCGCGGCGGCGGCGAAGGCAGCGATGGAGGCGGTGTCCAGCGTCCCGGAACGGACGTCGCGCTCCTGGCCGCCGCCATGCTGTACCGGGGTGAGTTTGACGGCCCGCCCCAGCAGGAGTGCGCCTACACCCACCGGTCCACCGATCTTGTGCCCGGAGATGGACATGGCATCCAGGCCGGAATCCTTGAAGTGCACCGGCACCGAGCCGAATGCCTGGACGGCGTCGGAGTGCACCGGAACGCCGGCGGCGTGCGCAAGTTCCACGATCTGCCGGATGGGCTGGATGGTGCCCACCTCGTTGTTTGCCCACATGACAGTCACCAGCGCCACGGCGCCGGGGTCACGCGAGAGCTCCTCTTCGAGGGCCTGGAGGTCAACAACGCCGTCACCGTCAACCGGCAGCCACGCCACGTCGGCGCCTTCGTGGCGTTCGAGCCATTCCACGGTGTCCAGGACTGCGTGATGTTCGACGGCGGAGCAGAGGATGCGCCGCCGCCTTGGGTCTTCTGCCACCCGGGACCAGTACATGCCCTTCACGGCGAGGTTGTCCGCCTCGGTGCCTCCGGAGGTGAAGATGACCTCCGAGGGATGGGCGCCGGCCGCGGCCGCGATGGCCTCCCTGGCGTCCTCGACGGCACGGCGCGCCCTGCGGCCGGAGCCGTGCAGCGATGAGGGGTTGCCGGTCCGTGCCAGTTCACGCGTCAAGGCAGCGAGCGCGGCACCGGAAAGCGGCGTGGTGGCGGCGTGGTCGAGGTAGGCGGGCATCCTCCAATTCTATCGCGGCCGGTTCCGGTGGCCGCCGCGTGGAGCGGTCAGCTCCCGCCGGTAATCCGTGCGCAGCAGTGGCCTGCAACGGGGACAACCCGGTCCTCGGCGCCGCCGCAGCCAACCGCAGCCCCCCGCAGGAAGGCGCCGTTCATGTCGCACACCACTGCCGCATGGGACCGCGACAGCCGGTGGAACGGGCAGTTGGGCAGCAGGTATCCCCCGTCCCCGTCGGGCTCCGGCTGATAGCCCGTTTCTGCCAGGAACTCTTCCAGGCCCGCGGAACCTTCTGCCAGTTCCCGGCCTTTCCGGAAGGCGACGGCGCGCAATGACTCCCCCACCGCCAATCCTTCGGCCTGGGTGGCCTCGATGGCCTCGGCCATCAGCTCCCCGGCGAGGTCGTAGTTCCGGTCCGGTACGGACGCTCCCACTTCACTTCCAACCGGCCGGTACATCTTGGCGGGACGACCTGACCCCGGACCGGTCCTGCCGGCGGGTTTGTGGAATTCCACGGCCAGCAGGCCGTCCTGGACCAGCCTGTCCAGATGGAAGGAGACGGTGCTGCGCGCCATGCCGGCAGTTTCGGCCACCTCGTCGCGTCCCAGCGGGCGGGGTGAGGCTGCGACCAGTTCAAAAAGCTGCAGCCTCTTGGCGTCGGTCAGCGACGCAACGGCAGCAATCCTGTCTGCCCAGGGAAGTCGGTACATGGCGCCTCCAATTCCAAAGTCAAGATGTCTTGATTATAGACCGTCAACTTTCTAAAATTGGCATACCTACTTTTAGAAGGAGAGCGCCATGAAATCAGCATCGGCAATGCGGGCCCAGCATGCGCCAGCCACCGTGCCGCCGGGGCGGCAGGCGTTCCTGCTGCTGCGTACCGTGTTCACCGTCGCACCGATCCTCTTCGGCCTGGACAAATTCACCAACATCCTCACGCACTGGACCATGTACCTGGCACCCCAGGCCACGGCCATCGTGCCGCTGCCGGCCCAAACCTTCATGTACATCGTGGGGGTCGTGGAAATCATCGCCGGCGTGGCCGTGGCGGTGCGTCCTAAATACGGCTCGTTGATCGTGGCCGCGTGGCTGGCCGGAATCATCATCAACCTGCTCCTGCTGGGCAGCTTCTACGACGTCGCGCTGCGTGACTTCGGGCTGTTGGTTGGCGCCTTGGCCCTCAACCGGCTGTCAGTGGGGACCAGCCGGACCACTGCGTAACTCCGCAGGCGTTTGCCGGGCGCAGGACATTGCAGCCACACAGACCCGCCGGCGGCTGAGCCCTCCAGCCGCCGGCGGTTTTGCGCCTGTCAACGCAGGGACTTACGCGGCCGGCGGCACCAGCGGCAGGTACCGGGCCACGTCCTGGCGGGCCGCGCCAAGTGTTGCCGCATCCGGACAGGACACCGACACGTAGGCCGATGACCCGGCAGTACCGAAAACCCTTGCCAGTAACGCAATGGCACGCCCGCCGGGGGCTGCCTGCTCCAGCGCCAGCACCTCCACGTTCCGGCCGGGAGCCTCCGGGGTACCACCCCACTGCAGGGTTGCCGTCTTCAAGTACGAGGGCTGGATGGTTGCGTCCAGGTACTGGAACAGGGCAACAGTGGACTCCCGGTCGTCACCGCGGACCAGCGCTGCCTGGCCGGTGGTGGCCCGTGCGGAAACGATGCAGCCATCGGCCTTGGCATATTGGCTGGCACCGGCCACGTTTTCCTTCGCCAGCTTCCAGCCCGGCGCACCTTTGAGGTCATCGGAGATTCCCACGGGCACTCCGGGAGCCAGGTCGCCGCCGGCAGCGAAGGGCATATCACGCGCTGCCACCGCCGCGGCATCATGGCCGGGGGTGATGGTGGGTGTGGCCAGCACCGGAGTGCCGGCGGGGGCGGCGGTGACGGAGGGATCCCGGATGTCAACGCTGCATCCGCTCAAAAGCACGGCCCCCAGGCAGCCGATCACCAGGGCCGCTCCCCCGTGCCATGCCCTGCCGGCCCGCTCCGCCGTCGTCGGCATCTCCATCTCCACTCCGTCACATCCCCTTCAACCGGTGTTCGCACCGCGCACGCACGAGTCTAGACTCCGGCTTTCCGGGAACCCACCAGCCCGGGATGTTCGTTGTCACCGCAGGCGCACCATCCATGCTGGCTAGACTGGGCGGGCGCTCCGCTTTCCCGCCGGGACTGAGGAAGCCGCGCACCAAGAGAAGGAAGATTGCTTGACCGAGAGCAGCAGCTCCCATTACCAGGTCCTTCGGGTGGCCGTCACCGCCACCGAGAAAGAAATCAAGGTGGCCTACCGCCGCGCGGCCAGGATGGCCCATCCGGACCACGGGGGCGACGCCGCAACGTTCCGCCGCGTAACCGCTGCCTATGAGACGCTGATCGATCCGCAGCGCAGGAAGGCGTACGACCGCTCCTACGGCGCGGGCACCGTCCGGGACGCTTCGTCCGACGACGGCGCCCACTTTGATGCCCCCGCCGCTGGAAGCCGGGCGTCCGCCACAGTCCGCCGGCCGGGCAACGTCAGGAATACAGCGGGGGACCCGCCCGTATACGTTCCCCCTTACGAGGGAAACGACGCTCCGCTCATCCCGCTGGCACAGGCGCGGCAGCAGGTTCACGGAATGCCTCGGAAACGGGGAATTTTCGGCGCCGAGGCCCGCATCCAGCGGGAAATGCGCACCGTGCAGCTGCTGACCCGGCAGGTGCTGCCGGCCATCCCCGCCGCCCGGCTGATCAACGGCCTGCAGTCGCCGGCGGACAACAACCACATCGACCACGCTGTCCTTTCCGGCTACCGGTTGGCCCTGGTCAACTCGATGCTCCTGCCCAAGGGCGCCTACGCCTGGGACGGACGGACCCTCAACCACGGGGGCCGCGCGGTGGCACCCCCGCAGCTCGCCCGGGTGGTGTGGGCCATGCAGGACATCTTTCCCGAGCTCAACGTCACGGGATGGACCGTGGTGCACAGCCCCGACGGCAACCTCCACGAGCCGGTGATCGATCACCACCGCCGCCCCGCAGGAGACCTGGAAACCGTCCAGATCGTCAATGCAGCGGGCATGGTGCGGGGCCTGAAGGAATTCCTGGCGTCCGGCCCGGCTCCCAACACGGTGAACATCCCGGTCCTGGCCAGGCTCCTGCGCGGCATGCACTGACCGCGGGTAGCTAGGATGGGGAGGTGTTCCGCATCCTTTTCCATGAACCTGAAATCCCCGGCAATACCGGCAACGCCATCCGCCTTGCCGCGATCACCGGCGCCGAACTGCACCTTGTGGAACCCCTGGGCTTCGACTTCTCCGACGCGAAACTGCGCCGCGCTGGGCTCGACTACCATGACCTCGCCGTCGTCACCGTGCACAAGACCATCGAAGACGCCTGGGAGCACCTGCAGCCCGAACGCGTCTACGCGTTCACTTCGGACGGCACCACCAGCTATACGGACATCGCCTACCGTCCGGGAGATGTGCTGCTCTTCGGCCGTGAATCAGTGGGCCTGCCGCCGGAGATGAAATCCGATCCCCACGTGACCGCCACGGTGCGCCTGCCCATGTTGCCGGCCCTCCGTTCCCTGAACCTGGCCAACGCCGCCTCCATCGCGGTGTACGAGGCCTGGCGCCAGCAGGGCTTCGCCGGCGCCAGGATCTAGCCCCGCCGGACACCGGTTCACGCCGGCACGGAAAAACTTGCCGGCCGCCCCATCCACCCTCCACGCGGCACCGAATGACTCTTGAAGACATTCGAGCGGACCAAGGAGCGGCAGGTGACCTTACTGGAGGCACGTTCCAGGCCAGACAACCGCAGTCGGCACGGCACTGCTGAGGATCCGTCGCCCGGAGACTTATGCTTGGACGTAATGGAAACTCCCAACGCGCCGAACTCCGAAGGCTCCGCCGCGGTGACCGACCCACCTGCAGACCTCAGCCAACGCCTCTCGGCCCTTTTGGCGGGGATTGCCCGCGAGGACCAGGCGGCTTTCGCCGAGTTCTACCAGCTCACGTCCCGCAGGGTCTTCGGCATGGCGCGCCGCGTCCTGATCGACCCCGAGCTCAGTGAGGACACCACCCAGGAAGTCTTCCTGCAGGTCTGGCAAAACGCTGCGAAGTTCGATCCGCAGGCAGGCAGCCCGTTGTCCTGGCTGATGACCATCTCGCACCGCCGCGCGGTGGACAAGGTCCGCTCGTCGCAGTCCTCCACGGACAGGGAAGCCAAGTACGGTGCCAGTACGCAGGAGATCGATCACGACAGCGTGTCCGATGAGGTGGGCAGCAGGCTGGAGGCCGAGGCGGTGGTCCGCTGCCTGGGGACGCTGACCGAAACCCAGCAGGAGTCCGTGCGCCTGGCTTACTACGGCGGCCTCACCTACCGGGAAGTCGCAGAACGGCTGAACGCAGCAGTGCCCACTATCAAGTCCCGCATCCGCGATGGACTGATCCGATTGAAGACCTGTTTGGGGGTGAGTTGAGATGAGTGGAATGGATGAAAGCCGCGACGGCATGTCACGTGCCTTCGGGGACACCGTGGCCATGGACATTGCTGCCGGCCGCGCCGTCGACCTTGCTGAGCTCTACGCCCTGGATGCGGTCACGGAGCAGGAACGCGAAGCCATCGACCGTTACATCTCGACTGCCCCGGAAACGGAACGCCGGGCCTTCCTTGAGCGTGTCCGCCAGTCCCGGGAGGCCTTGGTCCGCACGTTCCGTGCAGAGGAGGAACCGCCGTCGGACCTGTTCCAGCGGATTGTCGCCCAGCTTCCCGCCCAGTTCCCCGGGCAGGACGGCCTGACTGGCGGAGGCGCACAGGCACCGGCCGGCAGTACGGCACTGCCTCCCCGGCAGGGGCCACAGGACGAACTGGCGGAGGCCCGGAAGCGCCGGGAGCAACGCCGGGGCGGATCCGGCACGCGCCGGTGGCTGGTGGGCGTGGCAGCGGCAGCAGCCATCGCCCTGGGTGGAGTAGGCGTGGGCGCGTACATGGCTGACCAGAACGATCCCGTCAACCAGGTGGCCAGGGCCAACGACCTGCGTGAGGCCTCCGTGAACGTCGTGGGCGGCGGCAAGGCAACCCTCCTGATCTCCGCGTCCGAGGACGCAGCCGTGGTGAAGATGAGCGGTGTGCCCGCTCCCCCGGCCGGCAAGGTCTACCAGATGTGGCTGATACCCAAGGACGGCTCCGCTCCGGTGTCGCAGGGCCTGATGGACGAGCAGGCGCTGTCCAAGCCTGCCGTGGTCCAGGGCATCCACTCGGCGGCATCGCTGGGCATCACTGTCGAGCCTGCAGGCGGATCCAAGGCACCGACGCTGCCGACGGTGGCGGCGGCCCCGCTGGGCGCGTAGCACCCGCAGTAACCGGAAACGCCTCAACCCAAAACGCCCCGTTCCTGCCACCGGAAGGAACGGGGCGTTTGGTTTAACTCAGAATCCCGCGATGGTGCCGGGCCCATTGATTGCCACCACATGGAACGCCTCCGCGCTGCGCCCCTCAGGGAAGCCGGCCCTGCCGGCGTTCAGGTGCATGCCCTGGCGGACGGTGGCCTCCATGGCCTCCACGTCCGGGTGCTGGCTCACATGGACGTGGATGGCGGCGAGCTTGGCTTCCACCTGGCCGGTGACGTCGACGAAGTGGTTTTCCCGTTCCCCGGGGCCGGCGTAGAGCCACAGCCACGGCAGCTTGTACGCTTCCAGGCCTGCTTCCGCCAGTTCCGGGTAGGCAAACGGGTTTTCGAGGGCCGGGTACACCGCCCGGGTCACCGCCTCCCCCACGGCCAGGTGGTCAGGATGGCTCTTTTGGATCCTTTCCCAGTTCCGTTCCGGGTGCATGGCAAGGACGACGTCGGGACGGATCTCGCGGATCAGCCGCACCACCCCTTTCATCACCTCGTGCGAGGCCTCGAGGTACCCGTCACGCTGGTGGAGGTAGTGGATGTCGGTGACGCCCACCAGTTCCGCCGCCCGGCGCTGCTCGGCGTCGCGCATCGCGATGATGTCGGCGCGGTGGGCGGGGTCGAAGCCGCCCGCGTCGCCGTCGGTCATGATGCAGTAACTCACCTGCACGCCCGCTGCCGTCCACGCGGCGATGGTACCGGCAGCGCCGAAGTCGATGTCGTCAGGATGTGCCGCAAAACAGAGCACCCGCCCAACCCGGTGGATATCCGGGTTGAACGGGCTCTGTGCCTGCTCGTGGGAGGCAGTCAAAGAATCAGCCTTTTCGTTTCTTGATCTCGGCGGTGGCCTGCGGCAGCACGTCGAACACGTCGCCGATGATCCCGAAGTCGGCGATCTCGAACACCGGCGACTCCGCGTCCTTGTTGACCGCAACAATGACCTTTGACGTCTGCATGCCGGCTTTCTGCTGGATGGCGCCGGAAATGCCTGCCGAAATGTAAAGCTGCGGGGAGACGGTCTTACCGGTCTGCCCAACCTGCGCGTCATGGCTGATCCATCCGGCATCCGTGGCGGCACGCGATGCACCTACGGCGGCGCCGAGGGCATCGGCCAGTTCCTCGACGGGGCCGAAGTTTCCGTCCATGCCGCGTCCACCGGCCACCACGATGCGGGCATCGGTGAGGTCGGGACGGCCGCTGGCCACCTTCTGCTCCCGCGCGGTGATCCTGGCCGCGGCCGCTACTGCCGGTACCTCCACGGTGGCGGTCTCCGGGCTGGTGGCGGCGGGAGCCGGTTCCGGAGTGACGTTGTTGGCTTTGAGGGTCAGCACGGACACAGGAGTGGTGGCCTTGCAGGCGGTGTTGTAGGAGCCGGCAAGGACGGACTTGTGCGCGGTGCCGTCCGGATCCACGGCGACGACGTCGGTGATGACGCCGGCATTCAGGCGGATACCCAGCCGTGCCGCTATTTCCTTGCCTTCCGGCGAGTTGTCCAGGAGCACGATGCCGGCGCCGCTGCTTTCAGCCGCGGCGGCCAGGTAGGCCGCTTTGGGCGCCACCAGGAAGTCGTCCAGGTCATCCGTTGCCGGACGCAGGATGGTTCCCACGCCGTACTCGGCAAAGGTGGCGGCGGCGGCGTCGGACAGGTCTCCGTTGAGCGCCACGGTGCTCTCGCCGAGGGAACGCGCCAGGGTCAGCAGCTCGAGGCTGCTCTTCTTGAGCGAGGCGCCGGGGTTATCGATGAATACAAGTACTTTTGCCATGTCGGTGTCCTTCTTAGAGCAGCTTCTGGGCGGCCAGGAAGTCAACCAGCTTGATGCCGGCGTCGCCTTCGTCGGTGATGATGGTGCCTGCAGTCCTGGGCGGCCGCTCTTCCGCACTGGTCACGGTGGTCCAGGAACCGGCGAAGCCCACCTGGGCGGGGTCCACCCCGATATCGGCCAGGGACAGCGTGCTGATGCTCTTGCGCTTGGCGGCGATGATGCCCTTGAAATTGGGGTACCGCGGCTCGTTGATCTGGTCCGTCACGGACACAACGGCGGGCAGCGGCGCCTCCACCGTTTCGGAGGAGGTGTCGGCATCGCGGCGGGCCGTCAGCCGGCCGCCGTCGACCTCCAGCGTGGAAGCGAACGTCACCTGCGGCAGCCCAAGCCGCTCGGCCAGCTGCGCCGGAACAAGCGAGGTCTCGCCGTCGGTGGATGCCATGCCGGTGATGACCAGGTCCACGGCACCCAGGTGGCGGACCGCGGCTGCAAGCGCAAGCGAGGTTGCCGCGGCGTCGGAACCGGCCAGGGCGTCGTCCGTGAGGTGGACCCCCTCGGTGGCGCCCATCTGCAGCGATTTCTTGACCGCGTTGACGGCTCCTGCGGGCCCCATGCTCAGGGCGATGACCTGGTTGCCCGCCTTGCTTCCGCCGCGTGCCTCCACCAGTTGCAGTGCTGCCTCGAGCGCGTATTCGTCAAGCTCGGACAGGATGCTTTCGTCGCGGTCCGCGGTATTGCCCTCCCCGTTGAGGTGACGGTCGAACTGGGCGTCCGGTACATGTTTGACCAGGACTACGATCTTCAATGTCTCTTCCACTGTTTCTACAGCAGCCTTCCATGCTTGTGGACAGCCAGCCGGGTGGGACATGGCCGCGAAATGCCCGGCAGGCGGGTAAACCCTAGCTAACCATATCGGCGCGTCCCGGCGCCCTCTTCCGTTAACGCCTGTGTCAGGCTTTTTCCAGGACATGGCGACGGCGGCGCCCCCTCAGGTGGGGACGCCGCCGTCGTCATGTGCCTGGCGTTGATGCTGCCCTGCGTCAGCTGGCTGCAGCACCCAGCGTGACGTCGAACGTCTGCTCGCTGCCGCCGCGCTGGACGGTGATCTTCACCTTGGAGCCCGCAGGCTGTTCACGCACGGCCGCGGTCAGCTGGTTCGGTTCGCCGATGGTGAGGTCGTTGAACTTCGTGATGACGTCGCCAACCTTGATGCCGGCCTTGCCTGCCGCTGAATTGGGGTCAACGGTGGCCACGTCGGCTCCCACCGAGAATTCGGAGGACCCGCCCGCAGAGGCCTTGGCCTTGACGCTGACGCCGAGCTGCCCGTGGGATGCCTTGCCGCTGTCGATGATTTCCTGCGCCACCCGCTTGGCGTTGTTGATGGGGATGCTGAACCCAACGCCGATGTTGCCGCTTTGGGACGTTGACGTGCCGGACCCGGCGGATGCGATGGCCACGTTCACGCCGATGATCTCGCCCTTGCTGTTCACCAGGGCGCCGCCGGAGTTACCGGGGTTGATGGCGGCATCGGTCTGGATCACGTTGATGGCGATGGAGCCCTCGCTGGAGCTTTGCTGGCTCTGGCCGCCGCCGGGAGGGGCGAACTGGAATCCCTGGTCACCGCCCTGGCTGTTGTCACCGCCCTTGGGCGCTGCGGACGATGCCACGCTGATGGTGCGGTTGAGGGTGGACACGATGCCGTCCGTGACCGTTCCGGTCAGGCCGAGCGGGGAACCGATGGCAATGGCGGTGTCGCCAACGTTGAGCTTGGAGGAATCACCGAGCGTGGCAGGGGTGAGTCCTGACGTGTCGTCAACCTTGATGACGGCGAGGTCGGACAGCGGGTCGGTGCCCACCAGCTTTGCCGGCAGGACCTTTCCGTCGCTGGTGCGGATTTCCAGGGTGGCATTGGCAGTCTGGCCATCGAGGGTCACCACGTGCGTGTTGGTCAGGATGTGCCCCTGGTCGTCCAGGACGATGCCGGAACCGGTGCCCCCGGAGCTGCCGCTGGTGGCGCTGATGGTGACGACGCTCGGCGAGGCCTTCACGGCGGCAGCGGTGATGGCGTTGACATCGTCCTTGTTGTTGACGATGACAGTGCCGGGCTGGTTGCTGCTGCCGACGGTCGAGGTGCTGGACCCGGTGTTGCCAAACAATTCACCGGCACCAACCGTTGCCACTCCGCCGCCCACGAGCCCTGCTGCGAGGATGCTTGCCACCAGGGTACCGACGCCGAAGCTTGCCTTCCGGCGCGGGGCATCCTTGGGGTTAGGCGCGAGGCCGACACTTCCATTGGGCGCCCCTTGGCCTCCGCCAGGCATGGGGTGGCCGTGCTGGTCCTGCGGCTGGCCATAATGTCCGGACTGGCCGTAGAAAGGCTGCCGCTGGGGGTAGACGGGGCGGGGTGCGCCCGGCAATTCCTGGGTTTCATGCGGCCCTGCGGGGCTGTGCTGCCGGTCCCCTGCGTTGTAGCCACGCTCCTCTCCGCCGGTGGCTCCGCCATTCCCATACTGAGCAGGTGCCGGGCGGTCTCCGGGCTGCTGCGGGCCCTGCTGCTGCCACGGGCTCCGGCTGTCCCCCTGGTTGTCCTCCGGGACCGGCCCTGGGGTTTGATTCTCAGTCATGGGACTTCCTTTCATGCTCGTCTGCCATTAACTATGACCCGTCCCGCTGGAACAAGCTCGGATGTTTGCTGAAAGCTTCCTGAATGCCGGGCCGATGGCTGTTGCGCCGCCGGAGCGTTTCGCTGGCGGCATATTCGGCCGCATGGACTGGCTGTGGGGTGCACCATAGAATCAAGATGAATTGCCACAGCGACCTGCGGCTTCACACCAAGCGTGGGGGCGCTGCTGGATTCGACGACTGATTCGTCCCGAATCGGTGTCAGGCGTGCTGAAGGGTTGCACATGCGGTCAAAGTTCAAACGTATCCTCGCCGTGATCGGCCTTGCCGGGCTGCTGGCGGTACCCGCCGGCGCCGCCTGGGCCGACGACCCGGTAACCATTCCCTCCGGGACCAACATTGTTGATAACGCCAACGTGCTGGGCAGCCGGAAGGGTGAGGTCCAGGATGCGATCCAGAAGCTGCTGAAGGACCACAAGTACAACCTCTACGTGGTCACGGTAAAGTCCTTCGACAACCCCTCCGACCCCACGGCCTGGAGCCAGGCTGTGGCCAAGACCAAGGGTATGGGCAAGGCGGACGTCATCCTTGCCATCGCCACCGACCAGGGCAAGTACTACTTCTCCCCCAATTCGGCCAGCGCCATCTACTCCAAGCGCTCCAACATCACCCAGAATGCGGTGGTGGCCAACCTCGCAGGTGGCAAGAAGGACTACGCGCAGGCAGCCATTGACACCGCCTCCGCCGTGGGCGACGCCGCCGGCGGCGGCAGCGGCAACGTCTCTTCCGGTAATGGCGCCGGAGCCGGCCTCCTGGTGGGTGCAGGCGTGGTGGTCGCCGGAGGCGGCGCCTACCTGTACTTCCGCAACCGCCGGAAGAAGGCCGCCGGCCAGGTGGCCTCCAGCGGAAGCTACGGCCCCCAGGGCGCCGAACTCGATCCGCTGGCATCCCTCAGCGTGGAGGAACTTCGGCGGAAGAGCGGTTCCCTGCTGATCGAAGCGGATGATGCCATCAAGTCCAGCGAGCAGGAGCTCGGCTTCGCCCAGGCGCAGTACGGTGATTCCGCGGTCGGAAACTTCACCAAAGCCTTGGCGGAAGCGAAGGCCCACATGACGGAGTCCTTCAAGCTGCAGCAGCAGCTCGATGACCACATCCCGGATACCGAAGAGCAGCAGCGGACCTGGCTGGGTGAGATCATCCGCCGCTCCGAGGCCGCGCTCGAGTCCCTCCAGGAGCAGAAGGCGGACTTCGACTCCCTGCGCGAGCTGGAGAAGAACGCCCCGCAGGCCCTGGCAGCCGTCAACGCCGGAGCCCGCGAGGCCGACGGCAAGATCTCCAGCGCCGAACAGTCCCTGCAGGAAATGCGGTCCAAATACGCGGACAGCGCGCTGGCACAGGTTTCGGACAACATCGTGCAGGCCAAGGAACGGCTCGCCTTTGTGCAGAATGCGTCCGAAACCGCCCAGCAGAAGCTCGGTTCGGGCGAAGGCAGCCTGGCTGCCGTGGCCGTCCGTGCGGCCGAGGAAAGCCTGCACCAGACCAACGTCCTCCTGGATGCCATTTCCAAGGTCGCCACCAACCTCGACGAGGCCCGCAACGGCCTGGAAGCCGCCGTCGTGGACACGTCCCAGGACCTTGCCCAGGCGAAGGCAATGATCCAGTCCGGCACCCACGCGGAGCTGGCCGGCCCCGTGGCCGCGGTGGAGGCTGCACTGGCACAGGTGAAGACCGAAATCCAGGGCGGCAGGATCGACCCCATCGCCACCCTGCAGCGGGTGGAAACCGCACACCAGTCCCTGGACCAGGCCCTGACCGGCATCCGCGACCAGCAGGAGCAGGCCCGCCGCGCGCAGGCATCCCTGCAGCAAACCATCATGTCGGCCCAGGCCCAGATCAGCGCCACCTCCGACTACATCACCGCCCGCCGCGGCGGCGTGGGCACCGAAGCACGCACCCGGCTGGCCGAGTCCCAGCGGAACCTCGACTACGCCCTGTCCATCGCCCGCACCGATCCCGTCACCGCCCTCACCTATGCGCAGCAGGCCCACGCTCTGGCCGCCCAGGCCGCGCAGCTGGCCCAGGCCGACGTGGACCACTTTGACGGCTACGCAAACCAAGGCTTCGGCCGCGGCGGCATGTTCGGCGGCGGAGGCGGCGGCGGCCTCGGCGGTGCCATCCTGGGCGGCATCCTGATCAACTCCATCCTCAACGGGGGCCACGGAGGCTGGGGCGGCGGTGGCGGCTGGGGTGGTGACTCCGGCGGCTTCGGCGGCGGCGGCGACTTTGGCGGCGGCGACTTCGGTGGCGGCGACTCCGGCAGTTTCTAGAGACTTCCGCCGGATACGCCGGAAGATCCCGGCGGGCGGACAGACGCAGTACACCACTGTGCACCGGTTCCAGTGGTCAACACAGAGCAGGACGAAAGGCAAACACCATGGTTAAGCAGTCCATTTTCGGCCGGATCGCGCAGCTGGCGAAGGCGAACATCAACTCCTTGCTGGACAACGCCGAAGATCCGCAGAAGATGCTGGACCAGATGGTCCGCGACTACACCAACAACATCGCCGAAGCCGAGTCCGCCGTGGCGCAGACCATCGGCAACCTCCGGATGCTGGAAGACGACTACAACGAGGACATCAACAACGCCCGCGACTGGGGCAACAAGGCACTTGCCGCCTCCCGCAAGGCTGACGAGTTCCGCGCGGCCGGCGACGTAGCCGACGCCGAGAAGTTCGACAACCTGGCAAAGGTGGCCCTGCAGCGCCAGATGGCGGCCGAAAGCGAAGCCAAGGGCGCAGAGCCGAGCATCGCCTCCCAGCGCGAGGTAGTGGACAAGCTGAAGACCGGCCTGGACCAGATGAAGAACAAGCTCAACCAGCTGACCAGCAAGCGCAACGAGCTTGTTGCCCGGTCCAAGACGGCAGCGGCACAGTCACAGGTCCACGACGCCATCAAGAGCATCGACATCATGGACCCCACCAGCGAGGTGGGCCGCTTCGAGGAAAAGATCCGGCGCGAAGAGGCCAAGGTCCGCGGGCAGCAGGAGCTTGCAGCCTCCAGCCTGGACGCCCAGTTCAACCAGCTGGAGGACCTGGGCGAGCAGACGGAGATCGAAGCCCGGCTGGCGGCCCTCAAGGCCGGAAACTCCAAGCCTGCCCTGGGCGCCGCAAGCCCCGCATCGTCCGAATCGACCGTCGACGAGGCCGACTTCGACAAGCTCTAAAGTTCGGGGCACCGCCTCCAGCTGAAGACGCAATGGCCGGGACCGTGGTCCCGGCCATTGCTCCGTCCGCTGTGTGTAGCGTGGTGCCATGACTTCTTCTGATGGAACGTCCCTGGTTTGGCTGCGCGATGACCTGAGGTTGGACGACAACCCTGCCCTCGCAGAGGCCGCCGGCCGGGATGCGCCGCTGACAGTGGTTTACATCCTGGACGAGGAGTCCGACGGCGTGCGTCCCCTCGGTGGGGCAGCGCGCTGGTGGCTGCACCACTCCCTGGCCGCACTGTCCGCCGACCTCGAAAGCAAGGGATCCCGCCTGGTACTCCGGCGTGGTCCCGCCGGCAACATCATCAGGGACCTTGCCATCCGGACGAAGGCAAGCCACCTTTTCTGGAACCGCCGTTACGGGCAACCCGAACGGACAATCGACGCCGGGCTCAAGGACTGGGCGGCCGGGAACGGGATCGAGGCCGCCAGCTACCAGGCGAACCTCCTCTTCGAGCCCTGGACAGTGAGGACCGGGGCGGGCGGACCCTACAAGGTGTATTCGCCCTTCTGGCGCGCGTGCCTGGCATCCCAGGACATCCGTGACCCCTACGAGGCGCCGGATGCGCTGCCCGGTCCCGCGCCTGCCGGGAAGGGCCTGCCCGGCAGTGACACGCTCAGCAGCTGGCAGCTCCTGCCCTCCAAACCCGACTGGAGCGCCGGGCTGGCCGCCACGTGGGTGCCCGGCGAAAAAGGGGCCCAGGAGCGGCTTGAGGACTTCCTTGACGGTCCCATCGAGGAATACGGCACAGGCCGGAACCTGCCTGGAACCGAGGGCACCAGCCGGCTCTCACCACATTTGCGCTTCGGTGAGGTGAGCCCGTTCCGCGTGTGGCGCGAGATTCGCCGCCGGCATCCCCGCAACGTTCCTTCCGACGTCGGCACCTACCGGGCCGAACTGGGCTGGCGGGAATTCAACTGGCACCTGCTGTACCACAACCCCGACCTGGCGACCCGGAACTTCCGGCCCGCCTTCGACAACTTCCAGTGGGCCTCCCCCAGCCGGCAGGAGCTCGCCGCGTGGCAGCAGGGAAACACCGGCTACCCGCTGGTGGACGCCGGAATGCGGCAGCTGTGGCAGACAGGCTGGATGCACAACCGGGTGCGCATGGCCGCCGCGTCATTCCTGGTCAAGAACCTCCTGACCGACTGGAGGGTCGGGGAGGAATGGTTCTGGGACACCCTAGTGGATGCCGATGCCGCGAACAACCCCGCCAACTGGCAGTGGGTGGCCGGCTCGGGGGCGGATGCCTCGCCCTACTACCGGATCTTCAACCCGGTGACCCAAAGTAAGAAGTTCGACGCCGACGGCCGCTACCTGAGGGCGTTCATCCCCGAACTCCGGGAGCTCAAAGGCAAGCAGATCCACGAACCGTGGGCGGCGGACACCGATGGATACCCCCAGCCGCTCGTGGACCTGCCCGAGTCGCGGGAACGGGCCCTGGACGCCTACCAGAAGCTCAAGGACGCCTGACGCCGCCCTGGTGGCGCCGCTCCGTCAGCGGCTGACCTTGCCCATCAGGGACGCGATGGGCCTCAGGAAGACCGGCCGGGCCAGGAACCAGGCCGCCACCATGACCGCCACGGAGGCGAGGAATACCCAGAAGCCAAACCAGCCGTCGTCGTCGCGGACCCCGTACATGTGGTTCAGGTTCCGCAGTGCGCCCGTGGCGAGCACCAGGAAGACGTGGACCACGATGAAGGCAACAAAATAGATCATTACCGGGAAGTGGACGGCACGGGCCCATTCAATGGGGAACGCCTTGTTGAGGCCGGCTGCCTTCTTCGGCCAGGCTCCGGACATCCGCAGGCCCGTGATGAACGACAGCGGCGCTGCGATGAAGACGGTCACGAAGTATGCCAGCAGCTGCAGGGCGTTGTAGTTGATCCAGCCGTCCTCGGTGGGCCAGTCCAGCGACGCGTACTGCAGCGCGGCTGACAGCGCGTTGGGGAAGACGTCCCAGCTGGTGGGGACGATGCGCATCCACTGCCCGGTGGCCAATAACAGGACCGCGAAGATGAGCCCGTTGAGGATCCAGAGGGCATCCAGGGTCAGGTGGAACCACAGTTCGAGGCTGATCTTGGTGGGCGCGTTCCTGGTGCGGATCAGGCCTTTGTTGTTCCTGGTCCAGTACCCGCTGGGGCGGGTGGTGGTCCGGACCTGCCACCCCGTGCGGATGATCAGGAGCAGGAAGAACGCATTGAGGAAGTGCTGCCAGGCCAGCCAGGCGGGGAATCCTACGGGCGCGTTGTCCGGAAGTTCGGACCGGCCCGGGTAGTCGGCGACAAAGGACGCCACGGCCGGCAGCCCAATGAGCAGCCTGGCCACCAGCACAACCAGGACCAGTGCCACGAGGACGGCGGGAACCATCCAGTAAAGCCGGGACCGCTTACCCGTCGCGGAGCCGGGCTTCTTCGTGGGTGTGGCCATCGAACAACATACCTCTCAGGAATGACGGGGGGCTGCCCGCAGATCGCGGGACCCTTCGAAAGAGAATACTAGGAACTGGGCGCATCCAAGGAAAAGAAAGGCCCCGACCGGCGTAACTGCCGGTCGGGGCCTTCATAAGTTGCGGGGACAGGATTTGAACCTGTGACCTCTGGGTTATGAGCCCAGCGAGCTACCGAACTGCTCCACCCCGCGTCGCTTGATCAACACTACCCTACTTTCGCGGCCGCCCTGACCACTTCTCCGCGAACCGGCCGTCACCGGGTGAACCCACCGTGAAACCACAGCACCCGGGAAAGCCAAAAGACCCGGACAAAGCAAAAGACCCGGACATTGTTTCCAATGTCCGGGTCTTTCCTCAGTTGCGGGGACAGGATTTGAACCTGTGACCTCTGGGTTATGAGCCCAGCGAGCTACCGAACTGCTCCACCCCGCGTCGCAAGAACTACTTTACCGGGAGGTGAACCGCAGGCCAAATCGTGGCGGCGTGACGTCCGTTACGCCGGCCCGGCACCCGGCCCTGCGGGGACCGGGTGCCGGGTGCCGCCGTCGTCCTACTGCCCTGCGGACGGGGACGGTGACGGCGAGGACGACGGCGACCCGGAGGCAGCGGGGGCGGGGCTGGCCTCCGGAGCCGTGACCGGAATCTTGGCCTCGGCGTCCATCGCCTTCTTCAGCGCGGCCGCAACCTTCTTCTGTGCGTCGCCATAGGCAGCGAAGTCGCCGGCTGCGAGCGCCGTCTGGCCTGCCTGGATGGCGGAGTTCGCCTCGTCCAGGGCGGCCTTGAGCTGGGCCTTGGCGTCCGCCTCTGCGGGAGTGGCAGGCGCTGAAGGACCGGCCGGCGTCTGGCCATTGTTGGCCGAATCCCCCGCGGCTGCGCCGGAATCCCCACCGAAGAGCTGCTTGAGGGCTGCATCAAGGGTGGGCGCGAAGCCCACCTTGTCGCCGAAGGCCACCAGCACGCGCTGCAGCGTGGGGTATGACGTCTCACCTGTCGACTTGAGGTAGACCGGCTGGACATAGAGGATGCCACCGCCAACGGGGAGGGTGAGCAGGTTGCCGTTCAGCACGTCGGACGCGCCCTGCCGCAGCAGGTTGAGTGCCTGCGACACGGTGGGGTCCGAGTTGAACTTGTTTTGCGCCTGCCCCGGACCGGGCACCTGGGTTTCCGGCGGGATCTGCAGCAGCCGCAGCTTTCCATACCCGTCAGCCTTCACGCCGGCCTGGTTGCCTGCATCCGAATCAGCGGCGAGGAAGCCGTACAGGACGTTGCGCGCATTACCGTTTACGATCTGCGGGATGAAGGACGACGTCAGCTGGAACGCCGGCTTCTGCTGGTCCGGCATCTGCAGCGACATGTAGAACGGCGGCTGCTTTACGTCGGTGTCCACGGTGGGGTCAGCCGGCGTGCTCCAGGCGTCGTTGTTCTTGTAGAAGCTGGTGGGATCGGTGACGTGGTACTGCCCCAGCAGCTCGCGCTGGACCTTGAACAGGTCCTCCGGGTAGCGCACGTGGCTCATCAGTGCACCGGACATCTCCGAATACGGCTTCAGCGTTGAAGGGAAGACCTTCTGCCAGGCCTTGAGGACGGGGTCGGTGTCGTCCCAGGCATACAGGGTGACCGAGCCGTCATACGCATCCACCGTCGCCTTGACGGAGTTGCGGATGTAATTCACGGTGCTGTTCGGCAGGGCCACGGCGCGGCCGGAACTGGTCTGCGAATCAGCGGTGGCATCGGACAGCTGCTTCTGCTGCGAGTAGGGGAAGTATTGGCTGGTGGTGTAACCGTCAACGATCCACTTGACGCGGCCGTCCACCACAGCCGGATACGCGCCGCCGTCAACAGTCAGGTACGGGGCCACCTTCTGGACACGCTCGCGGGGGTTGCGGTCGTAGAGGATTTGCGACTCGGGGTTCACGCCATCGGAGAGCAGCAGGTCCGAGGACTGGAACTTGATGGCGTAGAGGATCTTGTTGAAGAACGAGCCAACGTTCGGCCCGCCGTTGCCCTTGAAGGTGTACTGGGTTTCCCCTTCCCCTTCCTTGCCGGAGGGGCGGTCCTGCTCGCGCGGCGTGGCACCGTCCGGCGCACCCACGATCGAGTATTCAGGCGAGGATTCACCGAAGTAGATCCGCGGTTCGTAGGTGGTGTCGTTACCCAGGACGCCGGTGGACGGAATGCCGGACTGCAGGAACTCAGGCTTCCCGTCGACGGTGAACTTATTGCCCTTGGCCGCCACCACACCGTAGCCGTGCGTGTATACGACGTGCTGGTTCAGCCAGCCCTGCTGGTTGGTGGCCACGTTCGCGGGGTTCAGCTCCCGCACCGCGATCACGGTGTCCTGGATCTTGCCGTTCACCTCATAACGGTCCACGTTGAGGGCCTTGGGGAACTGGTAGTACGGGCGGTACTGTTCCAGCTGCGCAAAGGCGTCGGAGATCAGGTTCGGGTCCAGGAGCCGGATGTTCGCCGTGGTCTGCGCGTCGGGTGCAAGCGCCCCGGTGTTGGCAGTGTTGGTGGCGTCGTAGCGGGTTTCCTGGATGCCGTCCAGGCCGTAGGCCTTGCGCGTGTTTTCGATGTTGCGCTGGATGTACTTGCTTTCCAGGGTCTGCTCCGAGGGGCGGACCTGGAACTGCTGGATGACCCACGGGTACACGCCGCCGGCCAGGATGGAGGTGATGATCAGCATGGCTGTGCCGATCACGGGCAGCCGCCAGCGGCCGATGACGGCAGCAACGATGAAGAGGATGGCCACCAGGACGGCAGCAACGGCGAGGATGGCCTTGGTGGGGATGACGGCGTTGACATCGGTGTAGAGCGCACCGGCCCAGCGGCCGCCGTTGCTCTGCACGGACGAATAACGGTCCAGCCAGAAGTTGACGCCCAGGAGCACCAGGAACGCGGCGCCGGTGACGGCGATGTGGATTTGCGCTGCCCGGCTGGTGAACACGCCGCGCTCCATGAGCCGGATGCTGCCGTACAGGTAGTGGGTGAGGATGCCGGCGATGCCTGCGATCACCACCACGCTGATCAGGAACCCGGTGACGAACCCGAGGAACGGCAGGGTCATCAGGTAGAAGCTGATGTCCATGTTGAACTGCGGATCGGGTTGGCCGAAGCCCACCTGGTTGAAGAACAGCAGGACTTTCTGCCACTGGCTCGCGGCTGCGCTGCCCGCGAAGAGTCCGAAGAGGACCGGCAGGCCGATCATGACAATCCGGCGGACCGGCTCAAGCTGGGCCTGGTACCGGTTGAGGTTGTCCCGGACCTCAGAGTCCGGGGCATAGACGGGCCGGGCGTTGTAGGCAATGCGGATGGAGAAGAAAACCGCCGCGAACATGATGGCGAAGCCGGCCGCGAAAGTGGCGATCTTGGCAAGGTTTTCGGTGATGAAGACCTCGAGGAAGCCCAGCTGCCGGTACCAAAGGACGTCGGTCCAGACGTTGGCGAAGAAAATGAAGCCCACTACCACCAGGGCAACGACGATGAGGGTGGGCGTCAGGGCTCCCCGTCGCGATGGGGGCCTTCCTGTGGACGTGGTGCTGGCGGGACGGGACAAACTGGGTACCTCATAGCTGGTCGTCGAGACATTCGAAGCGTGCGAGCGACGTACGGTACCGGTCAAACGGCTGGTTTCGTCCGTCATCAGTGCCACGAGTGGCGGTAAAGCTTAGTTCCTGTCGAAACTGTTTGGGCCCAGTCTATGCATGGCGCAGGCGGCCTATTTGCCCGTGCACGCCGGAAGTGCGGATGTGTCCTGCCCGCTCCCGGCCAGTTCCACCGCGTGCCGTGCTTCCGCGAGGTTCTCAACGCGGACTACCTGGAGGCCGTCCGGGATGTGTCCGGCAACCTCGTCGCAGTTGGCGGCGGGCGCCAGGAAGAGGGACGCGCCGGACGAGCGCGCACCCCGCATCTTCTGGCCGATGCCGCCGATGGGTCCCACCGCACCGTCCGGCGAAATGGTGCCGGTTCCCGCGATGTGCTTGCCGCCGGTGAGGTCGCCCGGCGTCACCGTGTCGATGATGCCCAGCGAAAACATGAGTCCGGCGCTGGGGCCACCCACCTTGTCCAGGGAGATCTGCACCTGGAAGGGGAAAGTGAACAGGTACTTCAGCATGACGCCGAGAATGAAGCGGCCCTGCCCGTTGTCCTTGGGTGTCACCTCGAGGGCAACAGGCTGGCCGGCCCGTTCCACCGTCACCGCGGCCGGGGCCCCCTTGCCCGCAGCCAGTTCATCCTGGATGACGGAAAGTGAGCTGATTTCCTTGCCGTTGATGGACTTGAGGATGTCCCCCTGCTGGATCTTGCCCGCAGATGCCGAGTCCTTGGACAGCCCCGCGGCCTGGAGCTGCTGGCCGAAAGGAATCTTGAGTTCGTTCAGGGCGGACGCCACCGCGTTCTCTTGGGACGTGGCCATGGCCACCGCGCTCTGTTCCTGGGCCTCCTCCTTGGTGGTTCCCGTGGGATAGATCAGTTCCACCGGGTAGACGGCCTTGGAGTTGTCCAGCCACGCGGAGAAGGCGTTCAGGATGCTGACGGAGCCGGTGGGGCCGCCGTCGACGTACACCGTGGTCAGGTCCAGGCTCCCGGCAGCGGGATAGGTCTCGTGCCCGCTGACGTTGATCACCGGATGCCCCTGGCTCTCCCCCAGCGTGTTGTAGGTGGGCCCGGGCGACTCGATCACGTAAGGCACCGGAAGGGTGCCCACGGCAATCCCCAGCCCCAACGCCGCCAGCCCGGCAACCATCATGGTGGAAAGCCGCGTGCCCGGGCGTCCGCCGTCGGCCGCCCTGGCGCTGCTGCCCGCGCCTGCCGCGCCGCTTCCGCCCGGGCCTTCCGGCGGACTGCCGGCCCCAAAGGGTCCGGGGCTGGAGAAGGGGGAAACATCGGGAACGTGGTCCTCGGAGGGGTGTCCGCCACGGGTTGTAGTCACCCCACCAACAGTACGCGGTGGAGGCGCGCCGGGGCGCTTTGCCTAGAGCGAACGACGGCGGCGGGCGGCAGACAGCCGACCCCCACCGGGGTACCGTGAAGGTTGATCAACAGTCACACCATCGATCGGCGGGACCATGACCTCCAACCCACTCAATCCGTCCAACGGCGACGACACCCCCAAGGATCCGTTGACCGAAATGCTGCAGAACCTGATGGGCGGCAAGGGGATGGAAAACTTCGACCCCTCCGAACTCGCCAAGGCTGCCGGCCTCCCGGACGACCCCAACCTGCTGGCCCAGATGTTCTCCCAGGTGCAGGCCATGATGAGTGCACCGTCCGAGGGCCCGGTCAACTGGACGCTGGCCCATGACAACGCCCGGCGCGTTGCCGCCGGCAGCTCCGACCCGTCGGTTTCGGCCCAGCAGTCGCGCGAGGTGGACGAGGCCCTCCGCCTCGCCGAGCTGTGGCTGGACCCGGTCACTGACCTGCCCGCCACCGGCCTCATCGGCAAAGCCTGGTCGCGCGCCGAATGGGTGGAGGCCACCCTGGGCACCTGGAAGCGGCTGACCGAACCCGTGGCCAACAGCATCGCCAATGCGCTGTCCTCCGCCATGACTGAGCAGATGCCGGAGGAGATGAAGTCCATGATGGGCGGCGCCTCCTCCATGCTGCAGAACATGGGCGGCGCGATCTTCGGCATGCAGCTGGGCCAGGCCATCGGCGCCCTGTCCAAGGACGTGGTGAGCTCAACCGATATCGGCGTCCCGCTGGCCGACCTTGAAATGGCACTGCTGCCGGCAAACGTTGCCGCCTTCGGCGAGGGCCTGTCCCTGCCGGAGAACGATATCCGGCTGTTCCTTGCCGTGCGGGAAGCCGCCCACGCCCGGCTCTTCGTGCAGGTGCCCTGGTTGCGCGGACACCTCCTGGGTGCGATCGAGGCCTATGCCCGCGGCATCCACATCGACACCTCGCGCATCGAGGAACTGGCCCGCGACCTGGACCCGAGCAACCCGGAGGGCATCCAGGAGGCATTGTCCCAGGGGGTGTTCATGCCGCAGCGGACCCCCGCCCAGGAACAGGCCCTGGAGAAGCTCGAGACGGCGCTCGCCCTGGTGGAGGGCTGGGTTGACGAACTGACTGCGGCGGCCACCGAGAAGGTGCTGCCGTCGGCCGGGGCGCTCCGGGAAACCGTGCGGCGGCGCCGGGCAACGGGCGGTCCCGCTGAGCATGCCTTCGCCTCCTTGGTGGGGCTGGAGCTGCGGCCGCGCAGGCTTCGAGATGCCGCAACCCTCTGGGCCACGCTGAAGGACGAACGCGGGATCGAGGGCCGGGACGCCATCTGGCACCACCCCGACCTGCTGCCCACGGCCGAAGACCTGGACGATCCGAAGGGTTTCAGCTCACGCCGCAAGCTCGCCGAGGCCAGCGACAGCGAAGTTGATGACGCCCTGCAGAAACTGCTGAGTGGCGGGTTTGACGATGCCTCCGCTGAAGACGGCGGAGCCGCGGACACCAAAGATGCCGGGGACAAGGACGACGATGACGGAACCGGCCAGCCCAAAGGCTGACATATAGAGACCCAAAGAAAGACCCCGGTGGGCCAGGATTTCCTGGCCAACCGGGGTTTTTAGCATCCGATCGGTGTTCCGGACATGGGCTGGCCGGCGACGCCGCTGCCGGCCGCGCCGTCCTTCTCCAGCCCCTCCAGCCCCCGGGATGTGGCGAACGAAACGCCCTCCAGGAATGCTTTGGCCCGCTGGGTTTCCGGATACGCCTCCAGCAGCTTCCAGAACGCGGCGTTGTGTGAGGCCACCAGGAGGTGGGCCAGTTCGTGCAACAGGACGTAGTCGATGACCCATTGGGGCATCGGCCGCAGTTTGTCCGACAGCCGGATGGTTCCGTCGGCCGGCGTGGCGGAGCCCCACCGGGAGTTCTGGTTGCTGACCCAGCGGACGGACGTGGGCGCCGGCCTGCCGCCGAGGTACTGTGCCGACAGCTGTGCGGCGTGGGCTGCAAGGGCATCATCGGTGGCGGGGCGCCGCCGCCCGGCTGCAGCCCGCCGCTCCCCCTGCTTGTGCAGCTTCGCCAGCATGCGCTGCACCCACTCCCGTTCCTGGGCAGCAGTGAAACGCGCCGGAATGGCGACCACCGCCGTTCCGTCCTCCCAGAATGCGGCTACCGTCCGCGTCCGCCTGGCAGAACGCCGCACCTCAACCGGAGAACCGTGGGATGTGGTCAGTGATGCTGCCTGCGGCGTGCCGCTGCTTGCCGGGCTGCCCCGCCTCACAGGACGGAACTTTCGATCAGGACCCGGAGGACGTCTTCACCGTACTTTTCGAGCTTTGACGGGCCGACGCCCGCGAGGCCGGCGAGCTCCTCCAGGGACGCCGGCCTGGCTTCGGCAATGGCGGTGAGGGTGGCATCGGTGAAGACGACGAACGCAGGGACGTCCGCCGACTGGGCCACCTCGCGGCGCCAGTTTCGCAGGGCGTCAAAGGTCTGTTCCTCGTACGTGGGGGGACAGGCGTTGCAGCGGCCCACCTTGCGTTCGGCCCCGGTGGCGAGCATGGTCCCGCAGACCCGGCACACAGCGGGCGCGGCAGCCTTCCGCCGGGGCGGGGTTCCCTTTCCGCGGGCACTTGAACTTGCCACCGAGTCAGGCCGCAGCCCGTCCAGGAACCGGGACGGCTTCCGGTTGGCGCGGCCGCCGGGAGTCCGGGCGGTGCTCCACGAGAGGGACAGGTGCTCACGGGCCCGGGTGATGCCGACATACAGCAGCCGGCGTTCCTCATCCACCGATTCGGGAGAATCCGCGAAGGAAATGGGCATCAGGCCCTCGCTGAGCCCCACCAGGAAGACCGCGTCCCATTCCAGGCCCTTGGCTGCGTGGAGGGAAGCGAGGGTCACGCCTTGGACGGTGGGCGCGTGCTGGGCCAGGGAGCGTTCCTGGAGTTCGTTGACGAAATCGGCCAGGCCAAACCCGGCACCACGGTTTTGGACGAGTTCATCGGCGAGCGCCACCAGCGCCGCGAGCGACTCCCACCGCTCACGCAGGGCTCCCCCGCTGTGCGGGGCAGAATCCGTGTACCCGAGGGACGAGACGATGTCCCGGACCAGCTGGCCCAGGGGTTCCGGTGTATCGGTTTCGGAAACGGCCCGGGTGGCTGCGCGCAGCTGGAGGATGGCGTCCCGGACCTCCTTGCGGGCGAAGAAGCGTTCGCCGCCCCGGAGCTGGTAGCCGATTCCTGCCGCCGCGAGCGCCTGTTCGTAGGCTTCCGACTGGCCGTTGGTGCGGAAAAGGACGGCTACCTCGCTGGCGGGAGTCCCGGCGTCGAGCAGTGCCTTGATCTTCTGCGCCACCGTGGCGGCTTCGGCCTCGTCATCCGAGCATTCGGTGAACTGGGGCGCCGGGCCGGCGGGGCGCTGCGCCACAAGCTGAAGGGGAGCTGCCCAGGCGGCGTCAGCGGCAGGGCCACCACTCCGTCGGCCGGCCAGCAGGTCATTGGCCAGTTTCACCACCTGCGGGGTGGAACGGTAGTCCCGGACGAGCTTGACCACATTGGCCTGCGGATAGCGGGTTTTGAAGTCCAGCAGGTGCCTGGGCGATGCGCCGGTGAAGGAGTAGATGGTCTGGCTGGCGTCGCCCACCACGCACAGTTCGTCACGGCCGCCGAGCCACAGCTCCAGGAGCCGCTGCTGCAGCGGGGAAACGTCCTGGTACTCGTCCACGACGAAGTGCCGGTACTGTTCCCGGACCGTGGCAGCAACCTTCTCGTCCTCCTGCAGGATGCCCACCGTGATCAGCAGGACGTCCTCGAAGTCGATCACGTTGCGGTCCGTCTTGACGTCCTCATAGGACTGGAAAACGCGGGCCACCGCAGTAAGGTCGAACCCGCCGGGAGCGCCCCTCCCCTGCGCGTTTTCCAGGTAATTGGCGGGGGTAAGCATGGACACTTTGGCCCACTCGATCTCAGACGCAAGGTCGCGGATGGAGGCCCGGTCCGTACTGAGCCGGAGCCGCCGGGCGGCCTCGGCAAGCATCTGGGCCTTGTGGTCCAGCAGGTTGGGCAGCGTGCCGCCCACGGCCTGCGGCCAAAAGAACTGCAGCTGGCGCAGGGCCGCGGCGTGGAACGTCCGGGCCTGCACATTTCCGGCACCGAGGTCGCGCAGCCGGCTTCGCATTTCCGCCGCCGCCCGGGCAGTGAAGGTCACGGCGAGCAGTCGCTGAGGGCTGTAAACGCCCGAGTGGACGCCATAGGCAATGCGGTGGGTGATGGCACGGGTCTTGCCGGTCCCCGCGCCGGCCAGCACGCACAACGGGCCGTTCAGCGTGCTGGCCACCTCACGCTGTTCTGCGTCCAGCCCCCCAAGGATCCGGTCCTCGAGGGAGGCTGCTCCGTCAAAATTTTCTGTAGTCACTTCTGCTGCTTTGTTTCTCGACTACCGCGTGCTGGAGTCTGGTGGATGGAATAACTTAGTCGCCGGTCCGGTCCTGGATCCGGCCGCCGTACCAGTGCTCAATGAGGGAGCGGGCAATGGAGAGCCTGCTGGAAATGGTGATCTCACCACTGAGCACCGCTTCCTGGAGTTCCTCGCGGCTGAACCAGCGGGCCCTGGTGACCTCCACGCCGTCGGGCGTTGCCTGGGCGTCCTCGGTGACGGCGGTAAATCCAAGCATAAGGGAGGCCGGGAACGGCCATGACTGCGAGCCGAGATACTGGCAGGCAGTGACCCGGACGCCGACCTCTTCCTGGATCTCCCGGACCACAGCATCCTCCAAAGACTCCCCCGGCTCAACAAACCCGGCCAGGGTGGAGTAATTCCGGGCGTCCACGGGGCCACCCCCGCCAAGGAGCAGCCGGCCGTCCGGGCCGACGACCGTGACGATGATGGCGGGATCGGTCCGTGGATAGTGCTCAGAATTGTCGGCCGGGCAACGGCGTACCCAGCCGCCGGCTTCAACGTCCGTCGGTGTGCCGCAGCGGGGGCAGTGTGTGTGGGCTGCATGCCAGTTGGCGATGGCGCTGGCTTCCACGAACAGGGCTGTGGAGGTGGCGGTCAAGCCTGCTGCGACGTCACGGAAGCCGGCCCAGGACGCATCCGCGGGAATACCGGCGGTGCCGGGTTCCGGAGGTGCAGGCAGGACGAACAGCAGCAGCTCGGTCCCCGCCGGAACGTCCGAAGCAGGCAGGGCGGATCCGAGGTACACCACGAGCTCCGGCGCTGATCCCGCCGCTTTGAGGTGTGCCAGGAGTTCCCTGGCCCCGGTCAGGACCAGGTTGCTGCCGCGCACCAGGCCTTGCCGGCCTGAGAGTACTGCGGCCAGCGCGTCCGGCCCGGCCAGCAGGTCATCAATCATTCCGGCCCTGATGCGGGCGGCTGATCCGCGGTCCACCAGTGCCGGCCTGACCGGCAGCAGGGTGTCCACCAGATGGTTCGCCGGCAACGGCGCCGGTACAGCCTGGTGGACGGTTACAGCGGACTCCGTGTGGCTCATGCTTCCACCGTACTGACTGCTACAGACATTTCACATTTCGGCCGGGCCCCATCGGCCCCGGGGTCCCCCCTAATTCCAGCTATCTGGAGACTCGCCGCGGCCAGACCGCCGTCTGGGACGGCGCGCAATCTACCGTGGAACGGTGAGAAGAAAACCGATTGAACTGGCGGCGATTGCAACCGCGGCAGTCCCCGGACTGACTCCGACAGCTGTTAGCTCTGCGCCGGACGACCCCGCGGACTTCGACTCGGCCCTGCTCCTCGATTCCGAAGGCAAGCGTTGGCGGGTCCGGTCGCCGCGGCACGCCGAAGCCAGCGCACGGCTGGAAACGGAGTTCCTGGTGCTGCGCGCCTTCGCTCCCGCTGTCCGGGCGGAACTGCCGTTCCTGATGCCAACGGTCGCCGGCAGTGTCCGGCTTGGAAGCTTGACCACCTTCGTCTACTCACACCTGTCCGGGAGCACGCGCAGCGTGGAAGAGCTGACCTCGGGACCGTCAGGGCTTGCCCGCGAAATCGGTTCCGCGCTGGCCGCGGTCCATGACCTCCCCCGGTCGCTGGTCAGCAATGCCGACCTTCCCAGCTACACGCCCAATGAGTTCCGCCAACGGAGGCTGAACGAACTGGACCAGGCGGCAACGACGGGCAAGATCCCCGCCGCACTGCTGCGCCGCTGGGAACATGCCATGGAGGACGTATCCCTCTGGCGGTTCAACCCCTGCGTTGTCCACGGCGACCTGCACGAGGACAACCTGCTGGTGGAGTCAGGCCGGGTGACTGCGGTAACCGGCTGGACGGACCTGCGCATCGGCGACCCCGCAGACGATTTCGCCTGGCTGGTGGCCTCCAACGAACAGGACTTCATTGATGCCGTACTGAAGTCGTACACGTCCAGCCGCCGCGACGTGCCGGACCAGCACCTGCTGCGCAGGGCCGCCCTGTCAGCCGAGTTTGCCTTGGCGCAGTACCTGGTCAAGGGCCTCGCGGCCGGCGACCAGGACATGGTCAGCGAGGCCGAGGGAATGCTCGAGAGCCTTGCCAGCGACATCGCCGAATTCGGCGGCCAGCCGATCAGTGTGGAGCCGCTGCCGACCAAAGGCACTCCCGCCGGACCGGCAGCAGCCGTACCGGCGGCGGCCGGAACGTCCGCTGCAGTCCCGGCCCCCTTGCATGGCAGTTCCGCGGTCAGTCCCGCTGTGACGGTCATCCCGGTCCCCGCCGAACCGGTAGCAGACACCACGCCGGATGTCCGGGCGCCGGCGGCAGTTCAAGCACAGCCCGCCGTCCACGTGGCCCCCATCCCGGCGGAGCCTGCCGCCACGGGTGCTGAGGCCGCGGAGGTGCGGGCCGGTGACACCAAGGCGGCGGACGACACGTCCACGGCAGCTATCTCGGTCATCAACGCGAACCGGAGCTGATCCGGACAGGCCGGCCCCCTGAGGAACCACCGTGGCGTCCCTCAGGTGCGGGCGCGGCCTCAAGGCCGGGTAATCGCAGCGGCAACGATTCCTTCCAGGTCGGCTGCCGTCCCAAGGTCGTGCGGCCGCACTACCGCGTTGTCAGCAACGTAGAAGAATGCCGCCCGCACTTCCTCCAGCGGAACATCCTTGAGCCGCGCCCATGCCAGCCGGTAGACCGCCAGCTGCACCGCCCGGGTCTTCAGCTGCTGTGCGGAGGGCCGCCGGCCGGTCTTCCAGTCCACCAGGTCCCAGCGGCCGTCGGCGTCCTGGAATACTGCGTCCACCCGTCCGCGGACCACCACTTCGCCCACCCTGGTTTCCACGGGAACCTCGACGAAGGCCGGTGACCTGTCAGCCCAGGGGGAAGCCTTGAAGGTGGCCACCATCTCATCAAGGTCGTAGGCAGCATCGATGTGGTCGTCCGAACCCGGTGCTTCGCCGAGGTCCAGCATGCCGGCCTTTCCGAAATACTCCTCCACCCAGGCATGGAACGCCGTACCCTTCCGCGCCGACATGCCCGGTTCGCGCGGCACAGGGCGGCGCAGGCGGCCCAGCACTGCCGTGGGGTCGTCTCCAAGGTCAACAAGGGTGGAAGCCGATATATGGGTGGGCAGGTGCACGTCCTGGCCACCTGACCTCCTTGCCCTGCGATCCAGCAGCAACGCAGCTTCGCGTGCCCAGCCTGCAGCGGCCCCCGTGAGGCCTGGCAGTGGACGGCCTTCCTCTCCGGGCTTGCCCGCCTGCCCTGTCCCCCCAGTCCGAGGCGGCCGGGCGGAACCGGCGGCCAGTAGTCCGAGCACCTGCTGCGCCGCCGTTTCCATGGCCGTCCTGCGCCCGCCGGCCAGGCGCAGGCGTTCACCCGTGCGTGGGTCGACGGGTCCTTCAAGGGGATCGTAGGGCCAGCGGGCTTCTTCCGTCTCCTGCGTCAGCGGGCTCTGTTGGGGCAACGCTGCCTCTTCCAGCGAGAACGGATGGACTACAGCCGGCACCCGGGATCTGCCATCAGCCGGTTGCGTGAGGGCTTCCAGTTCCGCGAGGAACGGGGACATTTCCGCGCGACCGGCCCGCGATCCCACCCAAGCGGCACTGGACACCCACAGGACATGCTTGGCCCTGGTGTAGGCGACGTAAGCCAACCGCCGTTCCTCCGACTCCCCGTGGGCCTGCACGCCGGCTTTGTACTCTTTCTCGGCATCCAGCCAGCCTTTCTGGTCCGGCTGGTCGAGGTCCCACTGCGGCAGGTCTGCCCGGTCCCCACGCAGCGGCCAAGGCAGCGCAGCAGAGCCGCTGCTCCAGCGTGAATCCCGGTCGCTGGGGAAGGCGCCCGCGTTCATCCCCGGGACAAACACGACATCCCACTCCAGGCCCTTGGAAGCGTGCACCGTCAGCAGCTGCACGGCTTCCCGGTTGACGTCGCTGGCCGGCGCCTCCAATCCGTTTTCCTCCGCCGACGCAGCCTCAAGCCAGGACAGGAAAGCGAGGATGTCCACCCGTTGGGAGGTGCGGAGGAACCCTGCCGCCGCATCCTGGAAGGCGTCGAGGTTGCGGCGGGCCTGATGGATGCTGATTCCGGGGCGGGCGGCCACCTCGATGTCCAGCAGCATGGCCCTTTCGACCTCCCCCAGGAGCGTGGTGAGGTCGTCCCCGAGGTAGCCACGAAGTTGCCGCAGCTCGGCTGACAACCTGGCCAGCCTGCTGCGCGCCTCCGTGCTGAGGGTGCGGCCATTGGACGAGGTCCATTCGTCCCGGGGCAGGAAGTCCAGGGCCTCCACCAGGCTGGCTCCGTCGGTCAGGTCACCCTCGAGGATGGGGGCATCTGCTTCGTCGTTGTCCTGGACGTCGTCATCGAACCCCTGCGCAGCCTTCCCCCGGCTGCGTGCCAGCTGGCCGGACCAGTCGCGCAGGGCCATGAGATCGGCAGGTCCTATCCGCCACCGGGCACCTGCGATAAGCCGCATGAGGGCATCAGACCGGCCTGGGTCTGCAAGGACGCGCAGGGTGGCCACCAGGTCCACGATTTCCGGGGTGTCCAGGAGGCCGCCGAGGCCCACGATTTCATAGGGGATGCCTCGGGCCTCGAACTGCCGCCGGACGGGCTCCATCTGCGCGCGTCGGCGGCACAGCACGGCGAGCGCAGGGGGCTCGGGTGTACCGTCCGGCTTCAGCTCGAAGTCCGTCACCCGGTACCGCAGGACATCGTCAGCCAGGGCAGCAGCTTCTTCCACGTCGCTGGCGAAACGCCCCAGCACCACGGTTCCGTCCACGGCGTGCGGGCTCGGTTGCAGCGGCGGTACTTCAGCAGCGGCCGGCCTGCTTCCGGCAGGTCCATGCTGTGCAGCTGTCCGGCCAAGGGATTGGGACATGACGTTGGCAGCTGCGAGGATCGACCGGCCGTTCCGCCATGCAGTGGTCAGGAAGGAGGTGGGCGCGGGCGCCCAGCCGGTTCCGTCCTCCGCTTCCCCGGTGCGCACGGGAAACTCGCGAACGAAGTGGAACAGCTGCCCCGCCGAAGCGCCGCGAAAACCATAGATCGACTGGTTGGGGTCGCCGACCGCCGTCACGGCATGGCCGCCGCCAAAAAGGCGGGAAAAGAGCACCAGCTGGGCATACGACGTGTCCTGGAATTCGTCGAGCAGAACCACTTTGTATCTTTGGCGTTCCATCTGGGCCGCCAAAGGAACATCCTGCGCCACCTTGGCAGCGAGGGCCACAAGGTCGCCGAAGTCGAGCGCCCCGCGGGCCCGTTTGGCGGCGGCGTAGCGGCCCACCATGTCGGCGACGCTTGCCCGGGTCCGCAGCATACCGCCGAGGTCCAACGCCGCCTTTGGTGTGTTCCTCTTCTTGTCGGCCAGGTATGGCAGGGATTCAAACTCCGAAAGACGCGCCATCAGCCACGCTTCCACGTCTTCGGGTTCCTGAAGGTGTTCGGCGCATTCACCAGCCAGCTGGATGACGGCCTTGACCAGGGTGGACTTGGCGGCACGGAAGTGCTGGTATTCGCCGTCGTAGGCTTCAACCACCTCGCTGGCCAGCTGCCAGGCCTGCGCACCCCCCAGCAGAACCACGTCCCGCTCCACCCCGAGCCGCAGGCCGTAGTCGGAAACGATGCCGCTGGCGAATGAGTGGTAGGTGGATACCTTGGGCTCCAGGGCATCACTGCTGAGCAGCCCGGCCGGGAAAAGCTCCCGGTGGTCGTCCTTCGCGGCAAGACGCTGCAGCGCAAGGAGTTTCGACCGGATCCGGCTGGCGAGTTCACCCGCAGCTTTGCGGGTGAAGGTCACGCCCAGGACTTCCTCAGGGGTGACCCCTCCGTTGGCCACCAGCCATACCACCCGGTCCGCCATGGTGGCGGTCTTGCCCGATCCGGCGCCCGCGATGACCAGCCGGGGCGCCAAGGGGGACGAGATGATGGCGGATTGCTCGGGCGTGGGAGTGTTCTTCTCGCCGAGCAGCAAGGACAGTTCTTCGGGGCTGAAACGTACCGCGGGGGTGGCTTCCACAGCAGGCAAGGCCCCACTCATTCGGTCACCTGCCGTCCACGCACGCACAGCGGGCACACCTCGGGAAGACGGCAACCATGACCGCCGTGGCTGCCCTTGGCAGGATCGTGCCGGGCAATGAATTCGCTTCCACCCATGACGGCTGCGGCCTCCTTGACCATGTCCAATGCCCAGTTCTCCTGTGGGTCGAGTGGTTCCTGCTGTTGGATCGCTGGACTTTTTGCCCCGGTCCCGAGCTGCGCCAGCACGGCCCCGCCGGACAGGCCCTGGCCGCCGCCGGAAGCGTCAAACCCGCCCGCGAGCACTGCTGCCTGGTACGCGCCCAGCTGCGGATGGCGGGACAGTTCGTCCTTGCCCGGCTGCCTCTTGCCGGTCTTGAGGTCCACCACCACCAGCCGGCCTTCCCCGTCGATCTCCAGCCGGTCCACCTGGCCGCGGAGCACGGCGTCCCGCGGCGGAGCTTCATCCACCGCCACCCCTCCCAGGGCCACTTCGAAGTCCTGTTCAACACCCAGCAGGCTGCGGCCCTCGTCCCTCATGGACAGCACATACTGCGCCAGCTTCCGCACCATGGACTCGGCACGCTGGAAGTCCAGCCGGCCCTCCCAATTGTCCTTCATGCCCAGCGCAGGCCACCGGCGCAGGAGTTCGGCAACGTACTCGGATCCGGATGCGTCCGGCATGTCCTGCGCGATGGCATGCACCAGGGTGCCCAGGCTTCGGGCGAAGTCCGTGGCAGGCTCCCCTCCCGCTGCCTGGACGAACCAATCCAGCGGCGACTTCTGCACCGTCTCCACCTTCGACGGGGACACGGACACAGTTCCCCCGGGCGGGACCACAGCCTCGGATGTGGTCAGGGGGGCGAGTCCCCACCAGCTGCCAGGGTGGGCTCCTGCCACAGCTGGTTCGGCCGCTGCGAGCTGCGCCAGGACCCTGGCGGCTTCCGCCGCCTGTGGCGCCGCGGCATCGAGCTGGGCATGCTGCCTGAGCTCCGCCACCAGGGCGCGGAGTGTCATGGGCCGTTCCACCTGGGTGAAAGCCCGGCCCCCGGCTTCCGGCCCCAGGGGTGAAACAAAATCCAGGAACGACGACGGTTGGTGGTCCTCCGACGAAACCGCCGTGCAGACCAGCAGTTCGCGTGCCCTGGACACCGCCGTGGAGAAGCTGCGGAGTTCGTCATAGCGGATATCCCGCAGGCGGCTGAGGGGATCGCGCTGCAGGGCATATTGCGGGCCGTGTTCCACGGCGTCCGCGTACAGGGTGCTGCCGAGCAGTTCACCGCGGAGCCTCGTATTGGGCCACACCCCCTCCTGCAGCCCGGCAATGATCACCACGGGCCACTCCCGCCCTGCCGCGCTGGCCGGCGTCATCAACTCCACAGCGTCATCGAGCTGGGCCCGGGCGGCGAGGGTGTCCATGGGGAGCTCCTGGTTCAGGAGATACTCCAGGAACTGTTCCGGCCCGGCGCCGGGCATCTGGTCCACGTAGCGTTCCGCGGTGTGGAAAAGCGCCATCATCGCATCAAGGTCGCGGTCAGCCCGCGCCCCATGCGGTCCGCCCGACAAAGCTGTCGCTGTCCAGGCCGACGACAGGCCCGTTGAGTCCCAGAGCGCCCACAGTACCGACTCGGCGTTGGCCCCCGGGAGTCCGGCTGCTTCCCGCCCCGCACGGATCATCCGCGCGGTGCGCCGTGCTGCGCGCCCTTCGATCCCCAATGCGCCCAGCGCCCCCGGCTCAAGCAGGGCCTGGACCAGCAGCGCATCACTGGCGCGGCCCCCGCCGCCCAGGAGTTCCTCGCGCCGCAACGATTGCCGGAGCCTGCGCAGCTCAATGGAGGTAGCGCCACCGATGCGGGAGGTGAGGAGGGACACCGCGGCTTCGGGCGTCAAAAGCTCCGGATCCAGCGCAATGGCGAACGCATCGAGGAGCGGACGTACGGCTACCTCATCGCGCACCGCGGATTCAGCCACGGGCACCCGTACGGGAATGCCCTGCCCGGATAAATAGCGCTGCAACTCGCTGACCTGGCCGCCGTTGCGCACGATCACTGCCATGTCCGCAAGATCACGGTTGTGGTTGATGTGCTGGTCCAAGATCCGCTGGGCAACGTACCGCAGCTCATGCACCGGAGTAGGGACAAGGTGGGCCTCGACGCTGCCGGGTTCGCCGGCATCTCCGGGCCGGCTGAGGCGGCGGGCCAGTTGGCCGCCTGCCCGCTGCGAGATGCGGCCTGCGACGTTCAACCACGCCTCTGCCACTGCAGGCGCCAGGCCGTGGGCATGCCACAGCGGACGCTCGAGGACAGCCGATTGTGCTGACAACAGCCGGGGCAGTTCAGCCACCAAGTCCGGCCGGGCGCCCCGGAACCCCTGGACCACAGTGTCCGGGGACGACGTCACGTAGCAGTCTTTACCGGCGGCGATATCCGCCAGCAATTCGAAGATGGCCGGGTTCGCTTCCTGGATATCGTCCACCAGGACAACCTGCAGCCTGGCACGTTCCGCTGCAAGGAATTCCGGCGCGTCCTGGAAGATCTGCCGGGCGGCCGTGATGATGCCGGCGGGGTCAAAGGCTTCGGGCATCCGCAGGTCGAGGACGTCCCGGTACTCGGCGTAGAGGCGCGCTGCCGCCTTCCAGTCCGGGCGGCCGCAGGTGTCCGCCAGTTGCGCAAGGTCTTCAGCCGTGCGGCCCGATTCAATGATGCGGTCAAAGAGTTGCCGCACCTCCTGGCGGAACCCCCTGGTTTCCAGGGCGCCATCAAGATCGGACGGCCACGGCAGTTCCAGGCCCGGCAGCCTGTGGCCCTCAAGGAGTTCCTTGATGATGAGGTCCTGTTCGGGGCCCGACAACAGGCGCGGCGGCCTGGACAACGATATGACGCCTTCAGCCTTGGCGCGGCGGATCAGGTCGAATGCGTACGAGGCCCATGTCCTGGCAGGAGTGGTGCTGAGGCTCCTGTCCAGCCGGGCAGTGAAACGGTCCCGCAGGAAGTCGGCAGCAAGCCGGGTGGGCGCAAGGATCAGCATGCGTTCCGGATCCACGCCGTCGCGGAAGACCCGCTGGACCGCGGCCTCGACGAGGACGGTGGTCTTTCCCGTGCCTGGTGCACCCGGAACCAGGCACGGTCCGGAGCCTTGGGTGACGTCAACCGCTGCCTGCTGGTCGGATGTCAGCAGGAGTGACTCGGCGTGCACCCGGCGGGGCGGCAGCAACCGGAGGGCACTGCCGCCGTCCGGGCTTCCGGGCATGGGGAAAGCCGGCTCCCTGCCTGCTTCCGGCTCCTGCCGGTGCGGGTCCCAGGGTCCGGTCAAAGGAATCGTTACGGTCACAAAATCATTCCATCATCAGGCACCGACAACCTGTGGAGCCGACGCTCCAGTTCCTCGGCAACTGCGTCGATACTGTCAAAATCACTGTCTGTTGGCGCCCAGCGTGCCGTGCCCAAATCCACCCGCCACCGCCCCTCCCCCGTGCAGAGGTAGGAACTGTAGTCGCCAACCAGCGGAGTGCCTTCTTCAAGGTAAAGCAGCAGGGCCTCGGCCTCGTGCCCCGGGGGTGCGTGGCCGCTGGCCTTCAGGACGCGCCACCAAGGGACGGCGCCACCGTGATGGCTCATGACGGAACCGACCTGGCGCGGGCCGCCCGCACCCAGGAGCTCGGCAACGTCCCCATAGGATACGGCCGCCCCAGGCGGTACCAGGCCCACGACGGCCAGGACCGCCTGGACGTACTCATTCCGCATTGATCCAATCTAGCCGCAGTGGCGTTCCCCGGAATTGTCGGTGGGTCCCCTTAGCGTTGAAGCATGAGTTCCTGGAACACCCTCCCCCGCGCAGCCTTCGATCTGGAAACCACCGGCCGCAACTCGCGGGCGGCAAGAATCGTCACGGCATCAATCACCGTAGTGGACCACCAGGGTGAGGTCATCAAGGAGCATGAGTGGCTGGCCGATCCGGGGGTGGAGATCCCCGTGGAGGCCAGTGACGTCCACGGCATCACCACCGAACAGGCCAGGCGTGAGGGCCGCCCTGCCCACGAGGTCACGCGTGAGGTGGCCACAGTCCTGCAGGAACTGTTTGATTCCGGCACCCCGGTGATCGCCTTCAACGCGAGCTATGATTTCACGGTCCTCGCCGCCGAGTCGGCCCGGTACGGGATTCCGCAGCTGAGCCGGTTCCCCGTCCTGGATCCCTACATCATGAACAAGCAGGTTGACCGCTACCGCAAGGGGAAGCGGACACTCACAGCGCTGTGTGAGGAGTACGGGGTGGTCCTGGACAATGCGCATACCTCCGCGGCGGACGCCCTGGCCACCCTCAGGGTGCTTGATGCCATGGCGGGCAAGTTCCCCAAGCTGATGATGCCGGCCAGCCAGCTGCACCAGCTTCAGGTGGACTGGGCGGTCAGCCAGGCATCGGACTTCCAGGAGTACCTCCGGAAGACGAAACCGGCCGCCGTGATCGAGGGAGACTGGCCCGTGCTGCCGCCGCAGGATGCTACGGCAGGTGGCTTCTAGGTTGCGCCCGTGCTTCTTCAGTGGGAGGCATGTCACAGTCACGCCGCTTAGTAAAGTGCGGGCTTGAAGCGAGGGCATCGTTCGCCCCAAAAGCGTAATAGCGCTGCAACTGCGGGCACTATCAGCCGTGGGGCGGAATGATATTCGGCCTCACAGCGGATGGACTTCCCTTTGTTCGCCTAACCTCCGGTATTCGCCCAAGTGAGACAATAAAGTTTTGCGGTCACCCCTGCCGCGGACAGCTGGACCAGCGCCGGGCAGGTGCCAGGCGCCACAGCGCTGCCTTGCGGCCCGGTCGACTTATGCCTCATATGAAAGTGACAACCTGATGAAAATCAAAGCGATGAAATGGCTCACTACCGCTCCTGTTGCAGTGGCCCTCGCGGTTTCCCTTGCAGCCTGCGGTGGCGGGTCTTCCCAGCCCAGCGGCACCCCCACCGATGCCCTCGCCGGCAGCGACCAGCAGACGCTGGACAAGTACACCACCGCCAGCGTCACCCCGATCGATAAGATCGACAAGTCCAAGCTCGGCCTCATCACCGAGGGCACCCTGCGTGTTGGAACCCTCTCGGACGCCCCGCCCAACATCTTTATCGACCCCTCCGGCAAGTTCACCGGCTACGACAACGAACTGCTGCGCGCCATCGGTGACAAGCTGGGCCTGAAGGTTGAATTCGCCTCCACCGATTTCTCCGCCCTGCTTTCCCAGGTGGCCAACAAGCAGTTCGACGTCGGGTCCTCCTCGATCTCCACCACCGACGCCCGCCGGAAGACCGTTGGCTTCACCAACGGCTACGACTTCGGCTACATGGCTGTCGTCACTAAGAACGGCTCCAAGGTCAACGGCTTTGCCGACCTCAAGGAAGGCGTCCGCATCGGCGTCGTCCAGGGCACTGTGCAGGATGACTACGTCACCAACACCCTCAAGCTGGAGCCTGTCCGCTTCCCGGACTACAACACCGTTTACGGCAACGTGAAGAACGGCCAGATCGACGCCTGGGTGGCACCGTCCCAGCAGGCGACCGGCCAGGTCAAGGACGGCGACAACACCAAGATCGCCGAAAAGGTTGTGAACACCCAGAACTTCACCGCGTACGCAGTGAACAAGGACAACCAGCCCCTGATCGACGCCCTCAACTCCGGCCTGGACGCAGTCATCGCCGATGGGACCTGGACCAAGCTGACGTCCGAATGGTACAAGGACCGCCCGACCGTTGCTGAGCAGACCCCGCAGGGCTGGAAGCCGGGCAGCAAGGCCGTCCAGATCCCGGCCGCCAAGTAACCAGGGCGTTCCATGGATATCCTCAAGCAACTCGCTGACACCTTCCTTGACTGGAAGGCGATGGGCGAAGTCATCCCCAAGATGTTCGCCGTCGGTTTGCCGAACACCCTCGTGCTCGCCATCATCTCCGGCATCATCGGGACAGCCCTCGGGATGCTGCTCGCCCTGATGGGGATCTCCCGGAACGCAGCAGCGCGCTGGGTCGCACGGGTCTACACCGACATCCTCCGCGGCCTTCCGCCTGTCCTGACCATCCTGGTCATCGGATTCGGATTCGGTCCGATCGTCCGTGAATTTACGGGTTCGACGAGCCCGTATCCGATGGCGGTCGCGGCACTGTCCCTGATGTCCGGCGCCTACATCGGGGAGATCTTCCGCTCCGGCATCCAGAGCGTTGACAAAGGGCAGCTGGAGGCATCCCGCGCCCTGGGGTTCGGCTACGGTGCATCCATGCGCCTGGTAGTGGTTCCCCAGGGCATCCGCCGGGTGCTTCCTGCCCTGGTCAACCAGTTCATTGCGCTGATCAAGGAGTCATCCCTGGTCTTCCTCCTCGGCCTGTTGGCCAGTGAGCGGGAAATCTTCCAGATCGGCAAGGACGCGGCGGCCACCACCGGCAACCTTTCGCCCTACGTGGCGGCAGCCGTCTTCTACCTCGTACTCACCATCCCGCTGACCCACTTCGTGAACTGGATCGATGCCCGGCTGCGGACCGGCCGGCCCGAAAAGAAAGAACCGGACGACGCCGCAGCCGTCGTTGGAAAGGGAGCCCAGGCATGAGCGAGTTCGCATCAGGAACGCTGAGCGCCAAGAACATCCACCTTTCCTTCGGCAGCAACCACGTGCTGCGGGGCATCGACCTGCATGTGCCCCAGGGCACCACGGCGTCTGTCATCGGCCCGTCGGGATCCGGTAAGTCCACCCTGCTGCGGGTCATGAACCGGCTGATCGAACCCGACCAGGGGGACATCCTGCTGGACGGCCGCTCGGTCCTGAAGGACAATCCCGACGAGCTCCGCCGCCGGATCGGCATGGTGTTCCAGCAGTTCAACCTGTTCCCCCACAAGACGGTGGAGGAAAACGTCTCGCTGGCCCTGCGCAAGCTGCGCAAGCTCTCGAAGGAGGAGGCGCGCAGCGAGGCGCTGGAACAGCTGGACCTGGTGGGCCTGAAGCACAAGGCCGAGTCCCGCCCCGCCAACCTTTCCGGCGGCCAGCAGCAGCGCGTGGCAATCGCCCGTGCACTGGCCATGAAGCCCGAGGTGATGTTCTTCGACGAGGCCACTTCTGCCCTGGACCCCGAGCTGGTCAAGGGTGTCCTGGCCTTGATGACGGACCTCGCCAAGGGCGGCATGACCATGGTGGTGGTGACCCACGAAATGGGCTTCTCCCGCAACGTCTCCGACGCCGTGACGTTCATGGATGCCGGGGTCGTGGTGGAGTCCGGGCCGCCTGAGCAGCTCTTCACCGAGCCAAGGACAAACCGGCTCAAGGGCTTCCTGTCGGACGTCCTCTAACGCCCCGCACGCAAAGAAAATCCCCGGCTGCAGCCTGCAGCCGGGGATTTTTTCTTAGGGGACGACGGCGGTGCTAGCCCTGGGCGGCTGCGGCCGCTTTTGCCGCGGCAGGCAGTGCGTCGTAGATCCGGTTCATGGCGGCGTCGTCGTGGGCGGCGGAGAGGAACCACGCCTCGAAGACCGACGGCGGCAGGTAGACCCCGGATTCCAGCATGGAGTGGAAGAACGGCGCGTAGCGGAACGCCTCCTGCGCCTGTGCATCGGCGTAGTTGTGGACCCCGTTGGCGGAGGTTCCAAAGGCCACCGAGAACAGGTTTCCCGCGAACTGGATCGAGTGGTCCACCCCTGCGGAGTCCAGCGCGTTGGAGACGGCGGAGGAAAGCTCCAGGGAACGGACGTCGATGAAGGAGTAGACATCGCGGGTGGCGTGGGTCAGGGTGGCAACGCCGGCCGCCATCGCCACCGGGTTCCCGGACAGCGTACCGGCCTGGTACACGGGGCCGGTGGGCGCGAGGTAGTCCATGACGTCGGCACGGCCGCCGAGGGCCGCCGTCGGCATTCCACCGCCGATGACCTTGCCGAAGGTGAGCAGGTCGGGGGTCCACGGGTTTTCCGCATCCGGCGCACCGCCGGTGAGGCCCCAGTAGCCCGAGTAACCGGTGCGGAACCCGGTCAGGACTTCATCGACGATGAGGAGCGCGCCGTGCTCCCGGGTGATCTGCGACAACCCAAGGTTGAATCCCTCGGCAGGGGTGACTACGCCCATGTTCGCCGGCGCGGCCTCGGTGATCACGGCAGCGATGTTCGGCCCGTGCACGGCGAAGGCTTCTTTGACGGCGGTGAGGTCGTTGTACGGCAGCACCAGCGTTTCCGCGGCGGTTGCTTCGGTGACACCGGCGGAGCCGGGCAGGGCGAGGGTTGCCAGGCCGGAGCCCGCGGCAGCCAGGAGTCCGTCCAGGTGGCCGTGGTAGCAGCCGGCGAACTTAATGATCAGGTTGCGGCCGGTGAATCCGCGGGCCAGCCGGACGGCGGTCATGGTGGCCTCGGTGCCGGTGGACACCATCCGGAGGCGTTCGACGGCGGGAACGCGCTCCTGGACGATGGCTGCCAGGTTGGCCTCGTCCGGGGTGGAGGCGCCGAAGGAGAGCCCCCGGTCGACGGCGGCGTGGACCGCCTCCAGCACGGCCGGGTGGGCGTGGCCCAGCAGGGCCGGGCCCCAGGAGCAGACCAGGTCCACGTATTCCTTGCCGTCGGCATCTGTCAGGTACGGTCCCTTCGCGGAGACCATGAAGCGCGGGGTCCCGCCGACGGAGCCAAAGGCCCGCACCGGCGAGTTGACGCCGCCGGGCATCAGCCGGCGGGCGCGGTCGAAGAGTGCCTCGTTGCGAGGATTGCTGGAAGTCATGGTTTCTATTCTCTCAGTTAGCCGGGAAGCTCTGTCAGCCGGCGAGCAGTTCCGCCACCCGGGGCGCCACCGCCGTGCCCATCAGTTCGATGGAGCGCATCATGGCGCTGTGGGGCAGCGGACCGTTGCTGTATTTCAGGTCGAAGCGGTCAACACCCAGGTTCCGCTTCAGCCGGACGATTTTTTGGGCCACCGTTTCCGGTGATCCGACGTAGAGCGCCCCTTCTGCGGAACAGAGGGCATCGAACTCTCCGCGTCCGGCCGGACCCCACCCGCGCTCGGCCCCGAGTCTGTTCCGGAGTGCAAGCCAGTGGGGATAGAGCTCTTCCCGGGCCTGCTCATCCGTGTCGGCAACATGGCCCGGCGAGTGCGTGGCCATCTGCTGCATGGGATGTCCGTACTTACCCATCGCCTCGCGGTAGAGGTCGGCCAGGGGCCGGAAGCCCCGCGGCTGGCCGCCGATGATCGCGAAGATGATCGGGTAACCGTACTGGGCGCACCGCAGCACGGATTCGGGGGTGCCGCCCACGCCGATCCAGGTGGGCAGCAGGTGGTGCTCCAGGGGCGGGTAAACGCTCAGCCCGTGCAGGGCGGGACGCGTGCTGCCTTCCCAGTGCACGGGTTTTTGCGCCCGAACCTTGTCGAACAGTTCGAGTTTTTCCTCGAACAGGACCTCGTAGTCCGCCAGGTCCAGCCCGAACAGCGGGAAGGACTCAATGAACGATCCGCGCCCGAGCATCACTTCGGCCCGGCCGTTGGAGATGGAGTCCACGGTTGCAAAGCGCTGGAAAACCCTGATGGGATCGTCCGAACTGAGGACCGTCACGGCGGATCCGAGCCGGATGCGGGACGTGCGCGCCGCGGCGGCAGCCAGGAAGACTTCCGGCGCGGAGACGGCGTAGTCCTTGCGGTGGTGCTCCCCCACGCCAAAGGCATGGAGTCCGACGGCGTCCGCCAGTTCCGCCTGCTCCAGCAGTTGGCGCAGGACCTGGGCATGGGGCTGCGGGCTGCCGTCCGGGTTCGCGCCGATGTCACCGAAGGTGTTCAGCCCAAGGAGGATGCGGTCCTCCCCCACGGGTGCGGTAGGCGCGGTGGAAGGACCGGTCACTGGGTTTCCTTCAGCCAGCCGGCCAGTTCGGCGGCCCAGTAGGTGAGGACCGTGTGGGCGCCGGCCCGCCGGATGCCCAGTACGGACTCGGTGATGGCGGCGCGGCGGTCGATCCAACCGTTGGCGGCGGCCGCCTCGATCATCGCGTATTCGCCGGAGATCTGGTACGCGGACACCGGTACCGGGCTCATGGCGGCAACGTCTGCCACGATGTCCAGGTAGCTCATGGCCGGCTTGACCATGATGATGTCTGCTCCCTCGGCCAGGTCCAGTTCCACCTCACGCAGGGCCTCGGTGCGGTTTCCGGCGTCCATCTGGTAGGTCCGCCGGTCGCCCGTGAGCTGGGAGTCCACGGCCTCGCGGAAAGGTCCGTAGAACGCGGAGGCGTACTTCGCGGCATACGCGATAACGGACGTGGTGACGTGCCCTGCGTCGTCCAGTGCCGAGCGGATGGCGGCAATCTGGCCGTCCATCATGCCGGAGGGGCCCAGCATGTGCGCGCCGGCCTCTGCCTGGGCCACGGCCATCCTGGCGTAGATCTCCACGGTGCGGTCGTTGTCCACGTAGCCGTCAGCGTCGAGCACTCCGCAGTGCCCGTGGTCGGTGAATTCGTCCAGGCAAACGTCACTCATGATCACCAGGTCATCGCCCACCTCCGCGCGGACGTCCCGGATTGCCTTGTTCAGCACGCCCTCCGGATCCAGGGACGCGGTGCCCTCGGCGTCGCGGGTTTCGGGAATTCCGAAGAGCATGATGCCGCCCAGGCCGAGCTCAACCGCTTCGGCGGCGGCCCGTTTCAGGGTGTCGGTGGTGTGCTGGACCACGCCCGGCATGGACGTGATGGGGTTGGGCTCGGTGAGTCCCTCCATGATGAAGGCAGGAAGGATGAGCTCGGCCGGGGCGAGGCGTGTTTCGGCGGTCAGCCGGCGCATGGCAGGGGTGGTGCGCAGGCGGCGGGGGCGTTGGGTGGGGAAAGTCATGGGTCCTGTCCTTCGCATGGTTGTGAAGCTTTGTGGAGGGAAAACGTGCCGGCCCGGTCAGGGCGGGTTGAGGGCCTTCGCGACGGCTGCCACCAGCCCGTCCGGTGTGGGCTCTGCCGCCACCTCGGCGACCTCAAGGCCCAGGGCTGTGGCCTGGTCCGCCGTCGAACGGCCAATTGCCACCAGCCGGCAGCCGGCGAGCGGACCAAGGGCGGCGATCCGCCGCACCGCGCTCGGCGAGGCGGCGATCACGGCGGCAATGCGCCCTTCGGCGATGTCCGTGGCGGCAGCTTCCGGCGTCAGGAGGGAGTACGACGGCGGCTGCGGGCCGGCGTCGGCCGCTTCCGCCCGGACGGCGAGACGGCGCTCCGCTGCCGCCGGGTAGTCGACGGTGCGGTAGGCAGTCACAGCGGTGACGTCGCCGCCGGCGGCTTCCAGGCCCGCCGCCAGGGTGCCGGCCGCGATGTCCGCCTGCGGCAGCAGGATCCTGCCCCTCCCGGACCAGACGGCGAGCAGGCCGGCAGCTGACTGCTCGCCGGCCGGCGTGAGCGCTACGTCCAGTCCACCCGCTTCCAGCAGCCGGTGAGTTGCCGGACCGATGGCGGCGATCCGCGTGGCGGCAGGTACCAGGTGGTCCAGGCGCAGGCCACGTTCGGCGGCTTTTTCCATCAGGACGTGCACTGTTGTGGCACTGCTGACCACCAGCCAGTCGAAGGCGCCCGCTGCAAGGGCGTCGCAGGCGACGTCCAGCGCGTGCTGGTCCGGCGCCCTTTCGAAATCGATAAGCGGGAGCAGCACCGGCAGGGCACCGGCCCCTTTCAGGGCCTCCACCAGGGCGCCCGAGCGCTCCGGGCTGCGGGTGACCAGGACCCGGACCCCGCCAAGCGGCATGCTTCCATGCGGCGTGGCGGATCCGGAGTCACTGGAAGGCTGCGTCATTGCCAGGTCAGGACGCCTGCAGGTCTGCGATGTCGGCGGCTCCGGCAGCAAGGAGGACCTCCGCCAGTTCGATGCCCAGCAAGGTGGCTCCCACCTCCGTCAGCCCGTCCGTGGCGCGCTTGTCCCGCACGGTGGCGGTGCCGTCAACGGCGCACACCACGGCTTCGAGGTGCAGCATGCTGCCTTTGCGGTAGGCGTAGGCGCCCACCGGAGCTGCGCAGCCTGCTTCGAGCCGGGCCAGCACGGCCCGCTCGGCCGTGACGGCAAGGCGGGTGTCGGGGTCGTCCAGCGCCGCCAGGGCCTGGGCCAGGACGTCACGGGAGCCGTCAGCCGCGCCGGACTTTGCCGGGGCGTCCGCTGTCCGGCACTCGATGGCCAGTGATCCCTGTCCCGCGGCGGGCAGCATCACGTCGGTTTCCAGGTATTCGGTGACGGCGTCCAGGCGGCCGATCCGCTCCAGGCCGGCGGCTGCGAGCACCACGGCGTCCAGGTCACAGGACTTTCCGGGGACCACCTGGCCGGTGGAGTTGCCGGGCAGCCCGGGGACGCGGCCCAACCGGGTATCGACGTTGCCGCGGATGTCCACGATGTCCAGGTCCGCGCGGGCGGCGCGCAACTGGGCCGCACGCCGTGGCGAACCGGTGCCAATGCGGGCGCCGGCCGGCAGGTCTGCCAGCTTGAGTCCGTCGCGGGCGCACAGGACGTCGCGGACGTCCACCCGGCGCGGGGTGGCGGCAAGGCTGAGCCCTACTGCTGCCCCTGTCGGCAGGTCCTTGAGCGAGTGGACGGCAACATCGCACTCATTGCGCAGGAGCGCGTCACGCAGGGCGGCAACAAAGACGCCTGTGCCGCCCATCTGGGAGAGCGAGCCCGTGAGGACGTCCCCGTCCGTGCGGACGTGCACCAGTTCCACCGGGAAACCGCCGACGGCGGCCAACTGGTCCGCGGTCTGCTGGGTTTGGGTGAGCGCCAGCTTGCTGGCGCGTGTTCCGATCCGGACCGTCACAGCTGGGCCGTTTCCGCGGCACCGCCGGACGGGTACGGGTCATGGCCGGTGCCCACGGTGGTGTCAGCCCCTGCAATGGTGGGCTTTTCGCCGCGGAAGTTGGCGCAGCATCCCGGCCGGCAGACGTCGTACCAGGGACCAAGATCCGTCAGGGCGGGGCGGTCACTGATGTTGTTGGCCACCGTCCGCTCGCAGATCAGGTCCACCAGGCCGTCCACGAACTTCCGGTGCGTACCGGGCGTGGGGACGCGCGTGGCGGCCAGGCCCAGGTTGCCGCAGGTTTCCATTGCTTCGGTGTCCAGGTCCCAGACAACTTCCATGTGGTCGCTGACGAAACCGAGCGGAACGATGACGATGCCCTTGACGCCCTGGCCGGCCAGTTCCTCGATGGCGTCATTGATGTCCGGTTCCAGCCACGGCACGTGCGGGGCACCGGAACGGGACTGGTAGACCAGGGACCACGGTGCGGTCAGCCCGGATTCCTTCTCGACCCGCTCGATGACGGCGGCGGCATTGGCGAGGTGCTGGGCCACGTAGGCGGAGCCTTCCTCGAACACGCGGGGCTCCCCCTCGGAGCGGCCCGCTGCTTCGGCGTCCCGGGTGGGGATGGAGTGGGTGGCGAACAGAATGTGGACAGGGGCGTCCGGCGTGCCGGCTTCGGCGAGCTTTGCCCGCACGTCAGCCAGGCCGGTGGCGGTGCCCTCCACGAACGGCTCCACGAAACCGGGGTGGTCGAAGTACTGGCGGACCTTGTCCACTTCGAGCTTGCCGTCCAGGCCGGTCTCCGTCAGCGCCATGCCGATGTCCTCGCGGTACTGGCGGCAGCTGGAGTAGCAGGAGTAGGCACTTGTGGTGAGCATCAGCACCCGTCGGTGCCCGGCGTCGTACGCTTCCTGCAGGGTCTGCGGGATGTACGGGGCCCAGTTGCGGTTGCCCCACAGCACGGGCAACTCGATGCCGCGGGCAGCCAGCTCGGCTTCCAGCGCTGCCTTCAGCTCGCGGTTCTGCTGGTTGATGGGGCTGACGCCGCCGTTGGCGCGGTAGTGGTGTGAGACTTCCTCAAGCCGCTCGTCCGGGATCCCCCGGCCGCGGGTGACGTTGCGGAGGAACGGGATGACGTCATCCTGGCCTTCCGGGCCACCGAAGGAGGCCAGCAGGACGGCGTCGTAGTTCTTGGGGGCCATGCGTCCGGCCTCGGTCACCGGGTTGACGGCGGTGGCGGCCTGCTGTTCCGGGCTCATGCCAGGACCTCGGCAACCTCGTCGGCGGAGATACGTCGACCGGTGTAGAACGGGACTTCCTCCCGCACGTGGTTGCGTGCCTCGGTAGCGCGGAGGTGGCGCATGAGGTCCACAAGGTCAACGAGTTCGGGGGCTTCCAGGCCCAGGATCCATTCCCAGTCGCCCAGGGCGAAGGAGGAAACGGTGTTGGAGATGACCTGGGGGAAGTCGCGGCCCAGGAGGCCGTGGTCGCGGAGCATTTTGCCGCGCTCGGCCTCGGGCAGGATGTACCACTCGTAGGAGCGCACGAACGGGTAGACACAGAGCCACTCCGCCGGAGCGACACCGCGGGAGTATGCCGGGGTGTGGTTCTTGGCGAACTCTGCCTCGCGGTGGACACCCATCGCGGACCAGACGATCTCGGTGCCGGCGAAGAGGGTGCTGCGGCGGATGTCCCGGATGGCCTGCTGCAGCGCTTCCGGTTTGGGTCCGTGGAGCCACACCATGACGTCGGCGTCGGCGCGCATGGCCGAGACGTCGTAGCTGCCCCGGTGGGTGACGCCGGCAGCGGCGAGCCGCTCCAGCAGCGCTTCGAAGTCGGCGGCGGCGTCAGCGCTGCGGACCACTGACTCCGACCTCTTGAATACCGTCCAGAGGGTAAAGAACTGCTCGGCTGATTCTTCGGTTTTAGTGACAGATTCGGCAGAAGTGTGGCTCATGGTTACAAGTTTGCCCCTTCCCCGCCCCAAGACGAAACCGAAAAGTTCTACAGCTCGTAGAAGTGAGCAAAGTCACATTCCCTCATCCAGCAGGCCACCAGGTGCGCCCCCTTAGAGGCGGCGCATCCGCAGGAACACCAGCCCGGCAGCCGCTCCCACGCCGACCAGGCCCGCACCCAGCCACACCATGGCATCGGGCACGCCAGGCAGTGGGCCGGTGGAGGAAACTGCCTGTCCCGGTCCGGCCGGGGCGCCGGCGGCCTGCGGCGCGCGGGTGGGCTGGGACTGGCGCGCATTGATGGACAGCGACGTCGGCAGAGCGGACGCATATGCGGCATCCGGGCTGCCGGCCGGCGTCTGGGCCGGCGCGCCGAATGCACTGCCGTCCGCTACGGTGGCGCCGGCAACGAAAGGACTGCCCGCCACGCCGGAGCCCGGCACTGCTGCCTGGGTTCCCGGGGCCAAAGCAGCCCCTCCGGCTGGCGCTCCGGATGCGGCCCCGGCCGTTCCGGCGGCCGAAGGAACGGCTGAACGGGCCGGTGCCCCGGCCGCCGTGGACGTGCCGGTTGCTGGGTCAGCGGCCGGCGCTGACGCAGTGGAGGGCCCGGATGCCGTGGGAGACTCTGGCCGGTCCGTGGCCGGAGAGCTGGTCGGAGTGGCGGCGGCTGTGGTCCGCGGGCCAGGTGCCAGTGGCGTTCCCGAGGACGTCGGACTGGGCGCGCTTGTCGACGTGGCCGCCGCGGACGGGGAACCGCTGACCGCCGGAAGCAGGGAACCCGGCACCGGAAGAATTGACCATGGCGTGCGCGGGGCGCTCGTGGCCGGGGATCCCGCCGTGGGTTCGCCGGCTCCCTGCCGGCCGTCCCCCTCATGACCGGATCCAGGGTTCCCCGTGGCTTCCTGCGCTCCCGGAGCGCCTTGACGGGCCGCCGTGGACAGTCCGAACGCCGCGGCGGTTGCGGCGACGGATCCTTGTGCCGCCGGATCCTGCGGAGGGGGGACCGCGTCGTCAGCCAAGGACGCCTGGACGCCGGTGGAAAGAACCAGTACCGCTCCGACGGCCGCTGCTGCGGTGCCGCGCCGGAGTCCCCCATGGATACCGGTCCGGGAAAGTGAAAGCTCGGACCTGTGTTGAACCATAGTCATCGACCCTAACCAGAACGGCTGGCCGATTGGAAACCGGCAAGGAGGCCCGGCCGCCCGCCACGCCGGAGCCGCGGACCGGCTTCGGGGCGCTGACCAGCACCGACGCTCAGCCCGCAGTCAGTTGGCCGATTTGCTCACGTGTGTCCGCCACCACAGCGGCCAACCCGTTCCCGGCAACCCATCCGCCCACGACGGCCAGGCCGCCCGCAGCGCTGCAGGACCGCCGGATGTCCGCCGCCCGTGCGCGGTGCCCGACGGCGGCGAACGGCAGGGCTCCGCGCCACCGGATCACGTCCCAGCCCCGCACGTCCCCGCCGGTGATCCGGACGCCCAGCAGGGCAGATGCGTCGCGCAGGGCGTCCGCGAACAGCTCATCATCGGTTTGGGGGCCGGTGGCCTGGGCCGAAGCGCCGTCCACGCGGCCGTAGGAAAGGCGCACCACATGGCGCCCGGGGCCGGCAGCGGCGGTCAGCCAATCCCATTTCCCCGTGGCGTGCGTCAACGCTTTTGCTTCGATGCGAGGCGTTTGCGGGGCTACCAGGATTCCCGTTCCACGCGGCCGCCGGTCCAGGTCCGGTTTGTCCAGGACCAGCGTGACCAGCTTGACGTCCGGCCCGGAGGCAGGTTTCTTTCCCGAGATTGCAGGTACGGCATGTTCGAGCAGGTCGACGGCGGCAGGGCCCTCCACGGCCATGACAAGCAGCGCGGCATGGAAGGCCGCCCCGGCGGCGTCGACGCGCCAGCCTTCCGGGGTGCGGGAAACCGCCGTGGCGGCAGTGCCCAACAACAGGGTCACGCCGCGTCGTTCGAGCTCCGCCACCAGGGCGTCCACCAGGGTGTGCATGCCGCCTTCGAGGCCTGCGACGGCGGACCCGGCCTTTGCCGGTTGGGGCGTCCCGGCTTGGCCGGTTGTCCCGGCGCCGCGCCGCTGTGCCGAAACTGCGGCAGCGAGGGAACCATGCCTCCGCAGGCCTGCACGCAGGCCCGGAGCCACCATGTCGACGTCGAGCAGGCCGGGATCGGCGGAGTGGACACCGCCCACCACGGGCGAGACAAGGCGTTCCAGCACGCGCGAGCCCATGCGGGTCCGGACCAGCGCGGAGACGCTGGTGACGCCGGCGCCGGCCCCTATGGATGCGGGCAGCAGCCGGTCCAGGGAGGCACGCAGCGAGCCGAGCACGCCCAGGGTACGGCGGACCTCAGGGTCCCAGGGGTTGGCGGGGATGCCCAGGACTCCGGTCCGGGGCAGTTCGCGGGGCCCGTCCGGAAGCTGCACCCAGGCACCGCCCGGCCGCGGGGGAACGATCTTTCCGCCGAACCCAAGGTCCGTGCAGAGCCGGGCTACGGCGTCGGACCTGGTGGCGAAGGACTCAGCGCCGCTGTCCAGGGTGAGCCCCGCGACCGTATGGCTGCCAACACAGCCGCCCCACGCCGTCCCGGCTTCCAGGACGGTCACCTCATAACCGGCTGCTGCGAGTTCCCGGGCGGAGAGCAGCCCGGAGATCCCGCCGCCCACCACGAGCGCCTGGCCAGGTTTCGCCGGGGAGCTGCCCACGGGTTACTCCGGCGAGATGGAGTGGATGAGCTCCACCACCCGGGTCAGGACGTCCGGGTCCGTTTCGGGCGGTACGCCGTGTCCCAGGTTCAGAACGTGGCCCGGGGCGCCGGCGCCGGCGGCGATGACCTCGCGGACATGCGCCTCCAGGATGTCCCAGGGTGCTGCCAGCAGCGCGGGGTCGATGTTTCCCTGCAGCGGAACCGTTCCGCCCAGGCGGCGGTTCGCCTCATCGAGCGGCAGCCGGTAGTCAACGCCCACCACGTCCACTCCCACGTCCCGCATGGCCACGAGGAGTTCGGACGTGCCGGTGCCGAAGTGGATGAGCGGGGCACCCAGGTGGCGGACATGGTCCAGGGCACGGGCCGACGCCGGCGCAACGTATTTGGTGTAGTCGGCCAGCCCCAGCGAGCCCGCCCAGGAGTCGAACAGCTGGGCGGCGGAGGCGCCCGCCTCCAGCTGGGCCTGGAGGAACATGCCGGACGCGTCGGCAGCCCAGTTGGCCAGCGCGTTCCATGTCTCCGGGTCCGCGTGCATCATGGTCCGCGGGCCCAGGTGGTCGCGGGACGGCTTTCCTTCCACCATGTAGGCGGCCAGCGTGAACGGTGCGCCGGCGAAACCAATCAGGGGCGTCTTGCCCAGTTCGGCCACCGTGAGGCGGACGGCTTCACGGATCGGCTCCAGGGCTTCCCACGTGAGCTGCGGCAGGGCGGCAACATCGGCCGCCGTGCGTACCGGCTTGTCGAGGACCGGCCCGACCCCGGGCACGATGTCCACTCCCACGCCGGCGAGCTTCAGCGGGATGACGATGTCGGAAAAGAAGATGCCGGCATCCACGTCATGGCGGCGGACGGGCTGCAGCGTGATCTCAGAGGCCAGCTCTGGGCGGAGGCAGGAGTCCAGCATGGCGATGCCTTCGCGCACCTTGAGGTATTCGGGCAGCGACCGGCCGGCCTGCCGCATGAACCAGACGGGACGGCGGGACGGCTTGCCGCCGCGGTAGGCCGTGATCAGCGGGGAGTCTGCTGTGCGGCCGTCCATCAGTGGATGGTCTGCGGCGAGGGTGCCGGCTGCGGAGACGGCAGGGCTAGGAGTCATGCTTTTGATTGTGCCCAAAAAGAGCTGCAAAAGATAACGACAACCTGTCGCTGACGGCACGGGAATCCTTGAGGTGGCACGGATCACGTCCAGGTGTGGCGACTATCCTTTCCGGTGGTTGTTCTACCGGGCAACGAAAAAGCTATGATTGGTCTGCTGTGGTTCTTTTCTCATTGGTGGCTACACACGCCGACATCGATCTTGAAACCGTTGCTCAGTTGAGCAACGGTTCCTCCGGGATTGCCGCATCCGCGCTCACCGAATCCCCTGCCGTGGCCGGAGCGGTGGTCCTCGCCACCTGCAACCGCTATGAGATCTACGGCGAAGCGCCCAATCCGAACGACGTCGAAGCGGCCCGGGCTGCACTGGTGTCGCGGATCAGCCAGGCCAGCGGACTCTCCGAGCCCCTCGTGTCACGCTCCTTCAGCACCCGTACCGGTCCCGAGGTAACCCAGCACCTGTTCGCCGTCAGCGCCGGACTGGATTCCGCCGTCGTGGGCGAGCGCGAGATCGCCGGCCAGGTGCGCCGCGCCCTTATCACCGCACAGCACGACGGTACTGCCAGCGCCGGCCTGGTCCGGCTGTTCCAGGCCGCCTCGAAAACCGCCAAGGACGTCGGCGCGCAGACGGCCCTCGGTTCCCGGGGGCTTTCCATCGTTTCGGTGGCCCTGGACCTGGCCACCGATCTTTCCGAAAACCCCGACTGGACTACCAAGAAGGTTGTGCTGTTCGGGACCGGCGCGTACGCCGGCGCCACCATGGCACTGCTGCGTGAACGCGGCTGCACGGACATCTCCGTCTACTCCTCATCCGGCCGGGCCGATGGATTCGTGGCCTCGCGCGGCGGGTCCGCCCTGGATGTGGATTCGCTGCGCCCAGCAGTGGCGGCCGCCGACGTCATGATCGGCTGCAGCGGCTCGGACACCCGGGTTGAAGCGGACGAACTGGCCCAGGTCCGTGCGGACTCACCCCAGCCCCTGATTGCCATCGACCTGGCGCTCACCCACGACTTCGATCCCGCCGTCGGCGAGCTGGACGGCGTGGAACTGCTGACCCTGGAATCGGTGCGCCTGGCCGCGCCGCAGGAGCAGGCGGAATCGCTGGCCCAGGCAAGCGGCATCGTCAAGGGCGCCGCCAAGGCCTTCGAACAGGAGCGCGAAGCCCGCTCCGTGGACTCCGCCATCGTTGCCCTGCGCCGCCACACCATGAACGTGCTGGACGCGGAGATGGAAAAGGTCCGTGCCCGACACGGCTGCACCGCTGCCGCTGAAGAAGTGGAGTTCGCGCTCCGCCGCATGGTCAAGCAGTTGCTGCACGTCCCCACCGTCCGCGCCCGCGAACTCGCCGCAAACGGCCAGCAGGATGATTACGTTGCGGCGCTCGAGGCGCTGTACGGCATTACCGTCGAGCAGCCGGGCACCTCCCAGCCCGCCACAGCCGCGCCCGCAGTGGTGGAGGCCGAGTGCCCGGTGGACCACAAGGGCCGCGAAACCGCCTGACGTTCTCCCTCCCCGACGCCCCATCACCATTTGCCCCTAAATCGGTAACGCCCCATCACTTTCTTCAGGGAAGTGATGGGGCGTTTCTCAAAAAGCCGCTAAAGGTGATCGGGCGTCCGGGTCAGTAGACCGGCTTCTGGGGTTCGACGTCCCGCACCCAGGCCAGGATCCCGCCGTCGAGATGGCTGACGCGCTGGTAGCCGGCCTGCCGGGCCGCCGCCAGGACGTTAGCGGAGCGTGTCCCGGCCTTGCAGTGGAACACGATGTCCCGGTCCTGCGGAAGTTCATCCCAGGCTTCGCCGGCCAGGATGCGACCCTGCGGAATCAGTTTGGCTCCGTCGATCCGGACGATGTCGTACTCCCCCGACTCCCTGACGTCCACCAGTTCGAAGTCCTTGAGCCCGGCCTTGCGCGAGGCCAGCATGGTGGCCAGCTGGGTGGCCGTGACGGTGTGTTCCGTGTCCGACGGGGCGGCCGGGGCGATGCCGCAGAACGCCTCGTAGTCAGTGAGTTCCGTGATGGGCTGGGCGGCCGGGTCCTTCGACACCCGGATTTCACGCCAGCTGCCGCCCAGTGCGTCAAACAGGGCCACGCGGCCCAGCAGGGAACGTCCGACGCCGGTAATCAGCTTCACCGCTTCGGTCACCATGAGCGATCCCACGGCGGCGCACAGCATGCCGAAGACGCCGCCCTCACCGCAGGACGGAACGGACCCGGCAGGCGGCGCTTCGGGGTAGAGGTCCCGGTAGGTGGGTCCGTGCTTCTCCCAGAACACACTGACCTGGCCATCGAAACGGAAAATGGAACCCCATACGTAGGGCTTTCCCAGGATGGCGGCGGCATCGTTCACCAGGTACCGGGTGGCGAAGTTGTCGGCACCGTCAAGAATGAGGTCGTACCCGCTGAACAGTTCCAGGGCATTGGATGAGTCCAGGCGTACGTTGTGCAGCCGGACGTCAACCAGCGGGTTCAGCCCGGCGATGGCATCGCGTGCCGATTCGGTCTTGGGGCGGCCCACGTCGCTGACGCCGTGGATCACCTGGCGCTGCAGGTTGCTCAGGTCCACGACGTCGTCGTCGATGATTCCGATCGTTCCCACCCCAGCCGCGGCGAGATACAGCAGGGCCGGGGCACCCAGGCCGCCGGCGCCGATGACCAGCACCTTGGCGTTCTTGAGCCGCCGCTGCCCCAGCGCGCCGATCTCGGGAATGATCAGGTGGCGGGAGTACCGTTCAACCTCGGCGGGAGTGAGGCCGGCAGCCGGTTCCACCAGCGGATCCAGGGCAGGGGTTGCAACATTTGCGGTGAAAGTCGAAGCCATACTTCAATGTATGCCCCGGGATACCGCCGGGTCATATTACCCCGCAGTAAAGTGAAGGGTAACTGCAATGGAAAGAAGGACAACTGTGGTCCCTGAAGCACGGGCTGACCGTCCGGCCTCCGCCGCACCCCAAACTCCCTCCCGCCCCGCAGGCCAGCGGTCCGCCCGCCTGCCCCGGGATGAGCGCCGGGCACAGCTCCTTGCCGCGGCCCAGGAGGTGTTCGTAGCCAACGGCTACCACGGTGCGGCAATGGATGAGATTGCAGAAACTGCCCATGTGAGCAAACCGGTGCTGTACCAGCATTTTCCTTCCAAGCGCGAGCTCTACCTCGCCCTGCTGGAAAGCCATCTGGCCTCGCTGACCGAACTGATGCTGGGCGCCCTGAACTCCACCACTGACAACGATGAACGCGTCCAGGCTGTCATGCGCGCCTACTTCCACTTCATCGCCAATGACGACCAGGCCCACCGCCTGGTGTTCGAGTCCGACCTTATTAATGATCCCGATGTGAGCTCGCGGCTGGAAACGTTCAACCGGACCTTCGCCGACGCCATTGCCCGGGTCATTGCGGAGGACACCAAGCTCCCCCACCTGGAAGCGGAACTGCTGGGCCGCGGCCTGGCCGGAATGGCGCAGGTCAGCGCCCGGTACTGGCTGGAAACGGACGGCAACCTGGACCTCGATGTGGCCAGCGACCTCATCTACCGTTTAGCTTGGCGCGGAATCTCTCGCTTCCCCAAAGAGTCCTAGACTACAAATAAGACAACACCTCGTTGAGAAACACGAGTACTTTCACAGGCTGGGAGGCCCCCTTGGAAATTAAGATCGGCGTTCAAAACGTTGGCCGCGAAATCGTGCTGGAATCAACCCAGGATGCGGAGACGGTGGCCAAGGTTGTTGGCGAAGCCATTAATGAGGGCAGCGAACTGCGCCTGAAGGATGACAAAGGACGCCTGATCATTGTTCCGGGCAACGCACTGGCTTACGTGGAAATTGGTGCCGAGGAGGTCCGGCGCGTAGGTTTCGGCCAGTTCTAGTCCGGCCCGTTTCACCCTCTGCCCGTCCCCGGGCCACCGCAGTTTCCCAAGGAGATCCATGCTTTCGCTGACCATCGTGGTGCTGGCAACCGTCGCCGCCGGCTTCGTCGTCTGGGCCAATGACAAGCGGCATGCCAAATACGGTGCGGCAGTTCCTGCCGGTGTTGCCGCGGGTGTTGCGGCGCTGGCCTGGATCATCCTGATCACTGCGGGCTTCGGCTACCTGCCGGGGACCACCTGGCTTCCGTGGGTCCTGCCCATGGTCCTGGGAGTAGCTGCGGCCATCGCCGCCGTCGTCTACCTGGGCCGTACCCGCGCCCGCCGTGACACGGAACGCCTGACTGTTATTCTGCGGCGCTGACCGCCGGCAGGGCAGTACATACGCGTGTGGCCACCACCCATCCGGGCGGTGGCCACACCTGTATCAGGAGGTCAGAGGAACTCCGCCCGGCCCTCCATTGCGGAGGAGGCAAGGGCGTGCTCCCGGCGCGGGATGCGCCCGGCGGCCCTGGCCATCCTGCCGGCGATCACTGCGTGCTTGAATGCCTCGCCCATGAGCGCGGGGTTCTGGGCACGCGTCACTGCCGTGGCCAGCAGGACGGCGTCGCAGCCCAGCTCCATGGCCAGCGCGGCGTCTGACGCCGTGCCGATGCCTGCATCCAAGACCACCGGCACCGACGCGCGGGAAACGATCAGCTCGATGTTGTGCGGGTTCAGGATCCCCAGTCCGGTGCCGATCGGGGCGCCCAGCGGCATGACGGCGGTGGCGCCGAGGTTCTCCAGCCGCAACGCAAGCACGGGGTCGTCATTCGTGTAGGCGAAGACCTTGAACCCGCGGTTGACCAGCTGCTCCGTGGCGTCCACGAGTTCCACGGCGTCCGGCAGGAGGGTCTGCTCGTCGGCGATGACCTCCAGTTTCACCCAGTCGGTCTCCAGGGCCTCCCGCGCCAGTTCGGCGGTCAGGACCGCATCCCTGGCCGTGAAGCAGCCGGCCGTGTTGGGCAGCACGCGGATCCCATGGTCCACCAGCAGCTGGAACAGCGAACCGGTTTCAGCAGTGGAGTACCGGCGCATGGCCACCGTGGTCAGGGCGGTGCCGGAGGCCAGCAGCGCTGCGCCCAGGCCGTCCAGGCTTGGTGCCCCGCCCGTGCCCATGATGAGCCGGGATCCGAGGGCGACGCCGTCAATCACCAGGGCGTCGGCTGCGCCCGCGTTTCCGGCGGGGTTGATGGTGCTGGTTTCGGTCATGGCGTCAGCCTCCCTGTACTGCAGTGACAAGTTCAATATCGTCGCCCTCGGCGAGCGCGGTGGCGAACCACTGGCTGCGCGGCACCACCTGGGCATTATGTGCGACGGCGACGCCCAGTTTCCCGCCGTCCGTTGCCTGTCCGTTGGGTGCCAGCGGGCGTCCGGTGACCTGGCTGACGAGCGTGGTGATGGAGGCGCCGTCGGCCACCTCGTGCGTGTTTCCGTTCAGGGTGATGTTCACGCTGTCTCCTTGATGTGGGGTGTGGTGGCGGCTGCCGCCGGCCGGGAGAACCGCTCCGGGCTGAAGGGCGACCAGCGGGAATCTGATGTCCCGTCCAGCAGTGCCGTGCAGATGGCGGCTGCGGCGGGGGTGAGCAGGACGCCGTGCCGGAAGAACCCGGTGGCGATGATGAGTCCCGGGACATGCCCGGCGGCAGGGTTTCCGGACCCCGGATCCACCGGCACGCGGCCCAGCAGGGGCGCGTTGTCGGGGGTACCGGGGCGGGCCCGGGCGGTGCACTCGAGCAGTTCCAGTTCAGCGACGGCGGGCACCAGCGCCTGAGCGTCCCGCAGCAGCTGGTAGACGCCTCCGGCGCTCACGGCATCGGAGAGCGCGTCCTCGCGCTGGGTTGCCCCGATCACCACGGTCCCGTCCTGCCGGGGGACGATGTAGACGGGGACTCCGTGCACCAGCCCACGAACCGTGGAGGTCACCAGGGGCTGGAGGTGCTGCGGAACGGCGAGACGGAGTATGTCCCCGTGGACTGGGCGCAGTGGCAGGTCGAGGCCGTCGGGCAGGCCGCCAAGGTCCCCTGCCTGCAGGCCGTTGGCCACGATGGTTTCCGTTGCCAGGACGGTGCCGCCGCCGGCGAGGCTGGCACCGGCAACCGTTCCGCCCTCCCACAGCAGGCCGGTGGCCCGGTCCGGCACGGCATACCCGTCCACCGCGCCCGCGGCGGCCAGCTCCGGGGACGTCAGTGCAACGCCCGCGAGGGCCAGCCGCAGGGCCGCCACCAGGCGCCGGGGGTCCACTTGGTGGTCCGCGGGTGTGTCCAGGGCACAGGCGATGGCGGGGCTGAGGAGCGGCTCGCGTTTGCGGGCTTCGCGCACGGCCAGGGGCTCCACCCCCAGTCCGTTGGCCTGTTGTACCGCGCGGAGGTCCATCAGCGCGCGGCGGTCCGCGGCGTCGGCACCCACGGCGAGTGTCGGCGTCGTCAGGTATCCGCAATCCGCCCCCGTCGCGCCGGCGATCCCCGCGGCGAACCCTGGCCAGCGGGACGACGCCTCAAGCATCAGTTCCAGGAGGTCCTCCTCCTGGTAGTGCAGTTCGCTGACCGGGGCCAGCATGCCCGCGGCGGCCCAGCTGGCACCGTTTCCGGGTGCGTCGTCGATCAGGGCAACGGAGCGTCCGGAACGCTGCGCCTCCCAGGCGATGCCGTGGCCCACCACTCCCCCGCCGATGACGGCGACGTCGGCCCGGACAGTGGAGTTTGCGCTGGCGCCTTCGGGCCCGGGGAGACTGTCAACGGGGTTGCGCATGTGGTTCCTTCCCTACGCCGGCATTAACCGGATCAGGTCAAGCGGTCGGCTCTGACGCCCTCTCAGCCCGGCGCTTTATGACAGCTGCCGCGGGCTCCCGCAGTACCAGCCCAGTTTAGAGGAACTAGGCTTGCAGGCATGAATGTGTCCGCCTCATCCCTGCCCGCCGGCCCCCACGCCCCAGCCTCCGCTGCCCTCCCCGCCGAAGTTGCCAACGCCGGCCACATTGACGCCCTCAAGGCAGCGCGCCTGTACCTCTGCACCGACGCACGGACTGCGCGCGGCGATTTCGCGGACTTCGTTGACGCCGCGTTTGCCGGCGGCGTGGACATCATCCAGCTGCGCGACAAGACCATCGAAGCCGCAGAGGAACTGGACCTCCTGGCGGTCCTGAAGGAAACAGCGGTACGCCATGGCCGGCTGTGGGCCGTCAACGACCGTGCGGACATCGCCGTGCTGTCCGGGGCGCCGGTGTTCCACATCGGCCAGAAGGACCTTCCGCTGCCGGCAGCGCGGACGCTGGTCAACGGCAACGCGGCCATTGGGCTCTCCAGCCACACCACTGACCAGGTGGACGCCGCTTTGGCCGCAACGGTGGGGCCGTCCGGGCTGGACTACTTCTGTGTGGGTCCGGTCTGGGCCACGCCCACCAAACCCGGCAGGGCCGCCGTCGGCCCTGAACTGGTGGCATATGCCGCCGAAGCCTCCCGGCAGGCCGGAGATCCCGTGCCATGGTTTGCCATCGGCGGCATCGACCACGGAAACGTCCGTGACGTGGTGGAGGCCGGTGCCGGCAGGATCGTGGTGGTCCGCGCCATCACCGAAGCACCCGACCCCGCAGCCGCCGCCGCCTCCCTTCTCGACGCGCTGGACGGCACCGGCTCCTGAGCCTGCTTAATTCCGGGACTTGGGGATACGCTGATTTTTGTGTCACATCATCGGTTGGCCCCCAACGTCCATGACCACAAGAACGCCCTGGAAGAGGCGCTGGGCCTGCTGCGGACGGAACTTGAACTGCCGGGACCGTACCCCGCCGAAGCAGTGGAAGACGCCCGCGCCGCCGTCGCCGCGCTGAAACTGCCGTCCTACGACCTGACCGCCGTCGGATTCGTGACCATCGATCCGGCGTCGTCCACGGACCTGGACCAGGCAGTGTTCATCGAACCGGACGGAAACGGCTACCGGGTTATGTACGCCATCGCCGACGTTCCGGCGTTTGTTGCTCCGGGCGGCCCGCTGGACGCCGAGACGCGGCGCCGCGGACAGACGTTCTACGCCCCGGACGGCCGGATCCCGCTGCACCCCGAGGTGATCAGCGAGGGCGCCGGAAGCCTGCTGCCCGGCCAGGAGTGTTCGGCTTTCGTCTGGGACTTCACGCTCGACGGCGACGCGACAGTGCTGTCCGTGGGCGTCCGGAGGGCGCGGGTCATCAGCCGTGACAAGCTCAGCTACAAAGGCGCCCAGGCCGATCTCGACGCCGGGACTGCCTCCCCCGTACTGGGCCTCCTCCGCGAGGTGGGACTGAAGCGGGTGGCGCTGGAACGGGCACGCGGGGGCGCCAGCCTGAACATGCCTGAGCAGGAGATCGTCCAGTTGCCCGACGGCGGCTACCGGATCGACGCTGTTCCGCAGCTTCCCGTGGAGGACTGGAATGCACAGATTTCGCTGATGACCGGAATGGCCGCCGCGCAGCTGATGCTGGAGGGCAAAGTGGGCATCCTGCGCACCATGCCTGCCCCGGATGAACGGTCCCTGCGGCATTTCCGGCTGCAGACCGAGGTGCTGGGCAGGCCATGGGACGGGGAGGTCAGCTACGGCGAGTACCTCCGGTCCCTCGATCCCACCGATCCGCGGCAGCTGGCCATCATGCACTCAGCCGGCATGCTGTTCCGTGGCGCGTCCTACACAGCTTTCGACGGCACTGTCCCGGAAGACGGCATCCAGTCGGCCATCGGCGCAGCCTATGCCCACACCACCGCGCCGCTGCGCCGCCTGGTGGACCGCTTCGTGCTGGTCATTTGCGAGGCCCTGAGCAACGGCGGCGACGTTCCTGGCTGGGCGCGGGAGGCCCTGCCGCTGCTCCCGGGCATCATGGCGGGATCGGACCAGCTGGCCTCCCGCATGGAACGCCTGGCCCTGGACACCGTGGAAGCGGCGCTGCTGCTGAACCACATCGGGCAGGAGTTTGATGCGATCGTCATTTCCGGATCCAAGCCGCAGAACGGAAACGGCAACGGGAATGGCAAGAATGGAAACGGGAACGGGAAGAACGGCAACGGCAACGGGAACGGAAGTTCGGGGATCATCCAGATCGCCGAACCTGCGGTGACTGCACGCTGCGCGGGCGAACTGGAGTCCGGCACCAAGGTCCGCGTCCGGCTGGTTTCCTCCGACATCACCACCCGGCAGATCCACTTCGAACTCGTTTCCTGACGGGCCGGCGGGCCGCCTGGGCGGGCCGAAACCGTGTTTCCGCGCCTGTACGGCTAGACTGGAGGGGTAGAACTGGATGCCCGGTCGTTGATTTCCTTGATTTGAAACCAACAAGCCCGCCCCTACGCGATCTTGAGATGTACCCGTTGGTCACCAGTGCCAGCATTTAGATAGCCCGCGATCGGCTTCCACTGGAATCGCTTGCGCGCCTGAGCGTGCTCCGGAGCGGCCAGCTTTGGCCGGCCCGTTGAGCAGGCAGCGCCATTGCCCAAATGAATAAGGAAACTCCCCTGTGAGTGAATTGCATACCCACCAGCTCCTGAGCGATGAGTCCGGCACGGAAACCATCGAGCCGGAAGAAACCATCATCTCCGACGAGACGCCGCACGAGATCGCGGAGAAGTCCTTCGCCGACTACAACGTCCGCGCAGACATCGTCGAATCCCTGGCCGACGCCGGCATCACCCACCCCTTCCCCATCCAGGCCATGACCCTGCCGGTCGCCCTGGGCGGACACGACATCATCGGCCAGGCCAAGACCGGTACCGGCAAGACCCTGGGCTTCGGCATTCCGGCGCTGCAGCGCGTGATCGGGCAGGATGATCCCGGCTACGCCAAGCTGGCCGTGCCCGGCGCACCGCAGGCCCTGGTCATTGTTCCCACCCGCGAACTGGCCGTTCAGGTGGCCGGGGACCTGGTGACGGCATCGCGGAAGCGCAACGCCAGGATCGCCACCATCTACGGCGGCCGCGCCTACGAGCCGCAGGTCGAAGCCCTCAAGCAGGGCGTCGAGGTAGTGGTGGGAACCCCCGGCCGGCTGATCGACCTTTTCAAGCAGAAGCACCTGAGCCTGAAGAACGTCAAGATCGTGGTGCTGGACGAAGCCGACGAAATGCTGGACCTGGGCTTCCTGCCGGACGTGGAGACGCTGATCGCGGCAACGCCCGCCGTCCGCCAGACCCTGCTGTTCTCCGCCACGATGCCCGGGCCGGTCATCGCCATGGCCCGCCGGTACATGACCCAGCCCACGCACATCCGCGCCGCGGATCCGGAGGACGAGGGCCTGACCAAGCGCGACATCCGCCAGCTGATCTACCGTGCGCACAGCATGGACAAGACCGAAGTGGTGGCACGCATCCTGCAGGCCCGCGGCCGCGGGCGGACCATTATCTTCACCAAGACCAAGCGCACCGCCGCCAAGGTGGCCGAGGAACTGGTGGACCGCGGGTTCGCCGCCGCCGCCATCCACGGCGACCTGGGCCAGGGCGCCCGCGAACAGGCGCTGCGCGCCTTCCGCAACAACAAGGTCGATGTCCTGGTGGCCACCGACGTTGCCGCCCGCGGCATCGACGTCGAGGACGTTACGCACGTCATCAACTACCAGTGCGTGGAAGACGAGAAGATCTACCTGCACCGCGTGGGCCGCACCGGTCGCGCCGGCAACAAGGGCACCGCCGTCACGTTCGTGGACTGGGACGACATGCCGCGCTGGGGCCTGATCAACAAGGCGCTGGGGCTGAGCGTGCCGGAGCCGGTGGAAACCTACTCTTCCTCGCCGCACCTCTACACGGACCTTGACATCCCCGAGGGCACCAAGGGCCGCCTGCCCCGCGACAAGCGGACCCTTGCCGGCGTCGACGCCGAAGTCCTGGAGGACCTCGGCGAGACCGGCAAGAAGAACAGCCGCGGCGGCCGCGACGCAGGCCGCTCACGCGACCGGGACGGACGGGGCCGCGGAAACAGCGACGCCGGCAAGGGCGGCAGCCGCGAAGGCGGCCGCAGCAATGACTCGACGGGCCGCCCGGGCGAGCGCCGTCGTCGTACCTCAACTCCGGAGACCGCATCCGCCGCCGAAGCTGCAGCACCCGCGGCCGACGGCGAAAAGCCCAACCGCGCCCGCCGCACCCGCACCCGCACCCGCCGCCGCAACGGCGAAGTGGTGGCCGGTGCGGACACCGGCAGCCAGCCGGGCAACTCCGAGGCCTAACTGCCCTGATGACTGACACTGTTTGGGCGCCGGACGGCGGCAGCCTGGTGGTGCACGCGGACAACGCGGAGTACCTCCCCACGCTGCCGGACGGCGCCTTCACACTGATTTATGTGGACCCGCCCTTCAACACGGGCCGGCCGCAGCAACGCCAGGAAACCCGGATGGTGGTGAACGCCGGCGGCAGTGGGGACCGGGTGGGCTTCAAGGGCCGCTCCTACGACACCATCAAGGGCGCCCTGCACCGCTACGATGATGCGTTCAGCGACTACTGGTCCTTCCTGGAACCCCGGCTCGTGGAGGCCTGGCGCCTGCTGGCCGACGACGGCACCCTGTACCTGCACCTGGACTACCGTGAGGTGCACTACGCCAAGGTGATGCTGGACGCCATCTTCGGCCGGGAATGCTTCCTGAACGAGATCATCTGGGCGTACGACTACGGCGCCCGGGCGAAAAACCGGTGGCCCACCAAGCACGACAACATCCTGGTGTACGTCAAGAACCCGGCGAAGTACCATTTCGACAGCGCCGAGGTGGACCGCGAGCCCTACATGGCGCCGGGCCTAGTGACCCCCGCCAAGCGGGAACTGGGAAAGCTGCCCACCGACGTCTGGTGGCACACCATCGTCTCGCCCACCGGCAAGGAAAAGACCGGCTACCCTACGCAGAAGCCGGAGGGCCTGGTCCGCCGCGTGGTCGCTGCGTCGTCCCGGCCCGGTGACTGGTGCTTGGACTTCTTCGCCGGCTCCGGCACCCTCGGAGCAGTTGCCGCCAAGCTCGGCCGCCGGTTCGTGTGCGTGGACCAGAACCAGCCCGCCATCGACATCATGGCCAAGCGGCTCGGAGCGCACGCCACCCTGAGATCCTTCCCGTCCAGCTAGCCAGGGTGTTGTCCGCCCCTCAGGGACGGACAACGGCGGCTCCCGTACCCAATTCCTCAATCCGCGCCAGCATCTCCGGGGCCGTGAGGTTTTCGCCGAGCAGGTTGGGCTTGCCGGTGCCATGGTAGTCGGAGGAGCCGGTGACCAGCAGGCCATGCCGGGCCGCAAGTTTGCGCAGGAAATCCCGGCCCTCTTCCGGGTTGTCCCGGTGGTTGATCTCCAGGCCTGCCAGCCCGGCGTCGATCATGTCCCTGTACGTCCGCTCCCCCACGATCCGGCCCCGGGCGGAAGCCACGGGATGGGCAAACACGGGCACGCCGCCGGCGGCACGGACCAGTTCGACGGCGGTGGCCGGGTCCGGGGCGTAGTGCGGGATGAAGTAGCGGGACCGGGAGGTGAGGATGGACGCGAATGCCTCGGACCGGTCCTCCACGACGCCCGCGGCGACGAGGGCATCGGCGATGTGCGGCCGGCCAAGGGTGGCTCCGGGCGCCACGTGGTGGATCACGTCGTCCCAGGTGAGCGGATAGTCCTCGGCAAGGATGGTCACCATGCGTTCGGCGCGGGTCAGGCGGGAGTCCTTGGCCTTCGTGATTTCCTCGAGCAGCCCGGGATGGGTGGGGTCGTGCAGGTAGCTCAGGAGGTGGACACTGATGCCTTCCTCGGTCCGGCAGGAGACTTCCATGCCCGGCACCAGGGCCACCCCGCACGTGGCGGCGGCCGCGGCGGCCTCCGCCCAGCCGGCCGTCGAATCATGGTCGGTCAGGGCCACCACGTCCAGTTCCGCACGGGCAGCAGAGGCCATGACATCGGCCGGGGTCTCGGTGCCGTCGGAGACGTTGGAGTGGGCATGCAGGTCAATCCTCACTTATCCAGCGTAGTGGACCGGGGACAGGAGACCGGGGAGGCCTGTTCGCGTAGCCGGGATGCTGGTGAGACGATGGTGCCGTGAACGATGCCGAAAACACCCAAAACTCTGCTTCCCAGCCGCTGGAGGACCGCGTCAACAACCGCTCCCAGCGGCCCAGTTCCAACGCCTTCAAGGCCTTCATGGCCAGCAACTGGGCGCCGTCCAGCCAGGAGCTCCCCCGGCGCGACGCCGTCGCCGGCTACGCCGCATCCCGGCGCAAGGCGATCTCGGCCCAGTTCAAAGGCGAACGCCTGGTTATCCCCGCGGGGCCGCTCAAGGTCCGTTCCAACGACTGCGACTACCGCTTCCGCCCGCATTCCGGCTTCGCCCACCTGACGGGCCTCGGCCTGGACCACGAGCCGGACGCGGTCCTGATCCTGGATCCGGTGGAAGAGGGAACGGGCGACGACGGCGCCCACCACCGCGCCACGCTGTACTTCCGGCCGCTGGCCGGCAGGGACACGGAGCAGTTCTACGCGGACTCCCGCTCCGGTGAGTTCTGGATTGGCGCCCGTCCCACCCTCGAAGAGTTCGAGGCCCGGCTGGGACTGGCCACCGCGCACATCGACCAGCTGGAAACGGCAATCACCAAGGATGTGGGCGCCCCGGAGATCGGCGGGATCTCCATCCGCCTGGTCCGCAAGGTTGACGACAACATCGATGCACTGGTGGACACGGCCCGGTACAACACGGCCAAGGACCCCGAGAACCTGGACCTCGAGGTGCTCGACGCCCTGGACGAGAAGCTCAGCGAAGCCCTCTCCGAACTGCGCCTGCTCAAGGACGAGTGGGAAATCGAGCAGATGAAGATTGCGGTGTCGGCCACCGTTGAAGGATTTGAAGAGGTGGTCAAGGCCCTGCCGCGCGCCCTCACGCACGCCCGCGGTGAACGCGTGGTGGAGGGTGCCTTCTTCGCCCGTGCCCGCGAGGTAGGCAACGAACTGGGTTACGACACCATCGCGGCGTCCGGCAACAACGCCACCGTGCTGCACTGGACCCGGAACACGGGCCGGATCCACGCCGGCGAACTCCTGCTCCTGGACGCCGGCGTCGAGGCCGACTCTCTCTACACCGCGGACATCACCCGGACCCTTCCGGCCAGCGGCACCTTCAGCGACATCCAGCGCAAGGTCTACCAGGCGGTCCTCGACGCTGCCGACGCCGGATTCGCAGCGGCCCAGCCGGGAACCAAGTTCCGCGACATCCATACTGCGGCCACCACAGTCCTGGCTGAGCGCCTGGCCGAATGGGGAATCCTGCCCGTCAGCGTGGAGGAAGCCATCAGCCCGGAGGGCCAGCAGCACCGCCGCTGGATGCCGCACGGCACCAGCCACCACCTGGGCCTGGATGTCCATGACTGTGCCCAGGCCAAGCGGGATCTCTACCTCGACGGGGTACTCACCGAGGGCATGGTGTTCACCATCGAACCGGGCCTGTACTTCAAGAAGGAAGACCTCGCAATCCCGGAGGAATACCGCGGCATCGGCGTCCGGATCGAGGACGACATCCTCATGACCGCCGAGGGCCCCGTCAACCTCAGTGCAGCCCTGCCGCGCAAGGCGGAGGATGTGGAGGACTGGATGGCCGGCATCTACCGGACCGAAGAATCCTGATACGCGCTGAAGAAATCAAAGAGCGGGGCCGCTGGAATGATTCCAGCGGCCCCGCTCTTAGTTTGTGGCACCGGTTCCTGACGCCGTCCGCCCCGTGTACCCGGACGCACCTGCGCCGTTACTGCCGGTGGTCGCCCCGGTGCTGGTCCCCGTCCGGACCATACTGGTTTTCCACCGGGTGCTCCGCGCCATCCTTCACGTGGTCCCCTGCCCGGTGTTCTGCTTCTGCCCGGTGTTCCGTGGTTTGTCCCATGCCAGGCTGCCCCGCATCAGCAGCAGGGCCCTGGGGCAGGCGCACGCCGTACTGCGGGCGACCGTCCGGCAGGTCCGGGTAACGGACGGAACGGACCGGCTGCGCCGGCTGCTGGCCGCTGTGCTGCTGGCTGGCGTCGTACTGCTGGGCCGGCTGCTGGCCGGTGTGCTGCTGGCCTGCGTCGTCCGGGTACCCGTGGCCTTCCTGCACCGGTCCGTTGTGGGCGGACGAACCGGAGGACCGCTGGCCGTAGGGATCGTTCCACCCGGCGGGGCGGGCCGGGCCTTGCCCCTGCTGCTGCCCGGGCTGCTGGTGGTGCTGCTGCTGGTACGGCTGGTTGTAGTAGTCATGCTGCGTATACGGGCCGTGGCCGGATGCTGCGTCCGAGCGGGACATGGGCAGCTGCTGCAGGAGCCGCCGGGCCTCGTGGGCTGCCTCGGGGGCCACGATCACGTCGTAGCTGGTGGCCACCACCTGGCTGGTGGAGGTGAAGTCCCGCTTGCCGCGCTGCATGGCGTAGGTGACGATGCCGAAGAGCATGAAGAACGCCGCGCCCATCAGCACCGAGGTCATGATGGAGAAGTACCCGGGTGACGGAGCGAAGAAGGAGAGCATGACGCCCACGAACAGGCCGAACCACATGCCGCTCAGCGCTCCCGACAACGCCACCCGCGGATAGCTCAGGCGCCCCGTAACCCGCTCCACCATCTTCAGTTCATTGCCCACGATGGACACCATCTGGACCGGGAACTGCTGGTCCGCCAGGTAGTCAACCGCCTTCTGGGCGTCGAGGTAGGAAGTGTAGGAGCCAACGGTGTCACCGGTGGGAACAGCCCGGGCATCGTCCGGTCCGTTCGCGGCGCCGGCCTTGGGAGCACCAAAAATGTTCGACATAAACCCATTCTTGCCCATCAAGGTGGGTGCCGCCTGTAAATTCAGCTAAAAGAGAGCAGACTCGGTAGCCTGTAGTGGTGAGCACAACACCTACACGCGTCTTCGTGGCACGCCTCCTGGGCCTCGACGTCTTCGACCCGCTGGGCGACCGGCTGGGCCGGCTGCGCGACGTTGTTGTGCTGTCCCGGGGAACCCGGGGAGCTCCGCACGTGGTGGGCATTGTGGTGGAAGTTCCAGGCAAGAAGCGCGTCTTCGTGCCCATGACCCGCATCACCTCGATTGACCAGACGCAGATCATTTGCACGGGCCTGGTCAACCTGCGCCGGTTTGAACAGCGTGGGGCGGAAACCCTGGTGGTGGCCGAGATGTTCGACCGCCGGGTCACCCTCCGCGACGGCAGCGGCGACGCCACGATCGAAGACATCGCCATAGACCAGCACCGGTCCCGCGACTGGTTCGTCAGCAAGCTCTTTGTCCGGCGCGGCCACTCCCTGTCCCCTTTGAGCAGGCTGCGCCGCAACGAAACGCTGATCATCGACTGGGCGGACGCCCAGCAGGGGCCGCGCACCGAACCGCAGGCCGCCACCCAGTTCGTGGCCAACCACGAGGACCTCAAGCCCGCGGACTTCGCCGAGGCCCTGCAGGAAATGAGCGACAAGCGCCGCTTCGAGGTTGCCAGCGAACTGCAGGACGAAAGGCTGGCCGACGTCCTCCAGGAACTGCCGGAGGACGACCAGGTAGAGATCCTCTCCGCCCTGGATGTCCAGCGCGCCGCGGACGTCCTGGAGGAGATGGATCCTGACGACGCCGCCGACCTCCTCGGAGAACTCCCCTCCGCCCAGGCAGAGGAACTGCTCCAGCTCATGGAGCCTGAAGGCGCCGAGGACGTCCGCCGCCTGCTTGAGTACGACGAGGACACCGCCGGCGGCCTGATGACCCCGGTGCCTGTCATCCTGCCGCCGGAGGCCACCGTCGCCGAAGCCCTGGCCCACGTCCGGCGCGAGGAGCTCTCCCCCGCCCTGGCGTCGTCGATCTTCATTGCCCGGCCGCCGCTGGAAACGCCCACGGGCCGCTTCCTGGGCGTGGTGCACATCCAGCAGCTGCTGCGTTTCCCGCCGTTCGAGGCACTGGGAAACCTGGTGGACAAGAACCTTGAGCCATTGTCCGACCAGGCCCACATCAGCGAAGTGGCACGGACCTTGGCCACCTACAACCTGAACTCCCTCCCGGTGGTCAATGACGCCGGCCGGCTTGTGGGGGCGGTGACTGTTGATGACGTCTTGGATCATTTGTTGCCGGACGACTGGCGCGCCCATGACGGCGAAGCCCCGATAAGAAAGCTCGGTGGCCGCATTGGCTGATAACGGCGCCCTGAAGAACACCAACCAGCGGAACCTGGCCAATGCGGAATCAAAAGGCAGTCTCGACACACCATTGAGCGCCCGGCAGCGGATCCTGCCCAAGTTCAAGCCGGATCCGGACGCGTTCGGGCATGCCACCGAAGGCTTTGCCCGGTTCATGGGCACGCCGCAGTTCCTGGTCTACATGACCGTGTTCTGCATTTTCTGGCTCGGTTGGAACACCTGGGCGCCGGTGGAGTGGCAGTTTGATTCGCGGGACCTTGGCTTCACCCTGCTGACCCTGATGCTGTCGCTGCAGGCCTCCTACGCCGCACCCCTCCTGCTGCTGGCGCAGAACCGGCAGGATGACCGTGACCGCGTCTCGCTGCAGCAGGACCGGCAGCGGGCAGAGCGCAACCTGTCCGATACCGAATACCTGACCCGGGAGCTGGCCTCCCTGCGGATCGCGCTGCGCGAAGTAGCAACCCGCGACTACGTCCGGGCCGAGCTGCGCTCGCTCCTGGAAGACCTCCTGGAAGCGCAGGAGGAACTGCGGACCCATGAGGACTCCGGGCCCGGCTCGCACGAATCCCCGCGGGACAAGGTCAAGGACAAACTGCGCGAGCAGCGGGACCGGCAGCGCAACCCGCGCACCCAGCAGATCCCCCGGGTCAAACCCGGCCACTCTGCCCAATGACAAGCAGGCCGTCCGTCACCGGCCGGCCCGTCGCCGATACCGCACGAAAGCCGAGGCTCCGTCCATGAGCGCCCCCACCCACCCCGCAGCCGCCGGCCGGCCACCACTGGTCAGTGCCGTCAACGATGCCCTGGCCACGGTCATCGATCCGGAGCTGCGCCGCCCCATCACGGAACTGGGCATGGTGGACTCCGTCCAGGTGTCCGACGACGGGAAGGTCACCGTCGCGGTCCTGCTCACCATCGCGGGCTGCCCGTTGCGGGATACCATCACCGCCGATTCGCAGAAAGCCCTTTCCGCGGTCCCCGGCGTCACGGCCGTCGACGTCGAGCTCAAGGTGATGGACCAGGCACAGCGCGATGCCCTCAAGGAGAAGCTGCGCGGACCGGGCGGCCAGCGCACGATTCCCTTCAACGAGCCAGACTCCCTGACCAAGGTCTACGCGGTGGCCAGCGGCAAGGGCGGCGTGGGCAAGTCCTCGGTGACGGTGAACCTGGCCACGGCACTGGCCGCCCAGGGCCTCCGGGTGGGCATCGTGGACGCCGACGTCTACGGCTTCTCCGTACCCGCCCTGCTGGGCATCACGCAAAAACCCACGCAAGTGGACGACATGATCCTTCCGCCCGTGGCCTACGGCGTGAAGGTGATTTCCATCGGCATGTTCGTGACCGGCAACCAGCCGGTGGCCTGGCGCGGACCCATGCTGCACCGGGCGCTGGAACAGTTCCTCACCGACGTCTACTTCGGCGACCTGGATGCCCTGTTCCTGGACCTCCCGCCAGGCACCGGCGACATCGCCATCTCCGTTGCGCAGCTGCTGCCCAAGGCTGAAATCCTGGTGGTCACCACGCCGCAGGCAGCCGCAGCCGACGTCGCCGAACGGGCCGGTGCCATCGCCACGCAGACCGGGCAGAAGATCGCCGGCGTCATCGAGAACATGTCGTATCTGGAGATGCCCGACGGCGGCCGGATGGAGCTGTTCGGCAGCGGCGGCGGGACGGTGCTCACGGAACGGCTCAGTGCCACGGTGGGAGCGGACGTCCCCCTGCTGGGCCAGATTCCCCTGGACATCGAGCTGCGCGAGGGCGGGGATGCCGGGGTTCCGATCGTCCTTGGCAGGCCCGGGGCTCCAGCGGCGGCCGCGCTTACCGGCATCGCCGCGCAGCTTGCCGCTAAACCGCGCGGCCTCGCCGGGATGAAGCTGGGTCTGCAGCCCCGCTGAGTGGGAGGCCTAGGTGGCTTCGGTGTCGAACGGGGCGGTCTCGCCCGGGGCGAGCCGCTGGACTACCCTTTCGGGCCGGCTGGGGGCGGCATCTGCTGCCGCCGCAGCGCCGGAAACGGCAGCCACCGCGGCGGGGGCGCCTGCGCTGACAGGCTTGGTGTCGTCGTCGAGCAGTGCTTCCTTGATGATGCGCCGGGGATCGTACTGGCGGGGATCGTACTTCTTCCAGTCGACATCATCGATGTCGATGCCCACTTCTTCCTTGATTTGCTCACGGGCACCGTTGGCCATCCGGCGGACTTCCTTGACCAGGTTCGCCAGCTTCTGGGTATATTCCGGCAGCCGCTGGGGGCCGATCACCAGCACGCCAATGATCAGCAGAAGGATGAACTCCGGGCCGTTGATTCCAAACACTTTAGGAAGATTACCCTCTCCGGGCAGCGAGTGACGATTCCCACCCGGCGGGCGGGTAAACAGTCCGTGTCATTGGGTGAACAGGGCCGCGATCTTGTTGATTCCGCGCTCCAGCCGTGCATCCAGGGGTTCCGCGGCCTGCCCTTCCGGCCGGTCCGGGACGTCTGCCGCGACTCCCTCCGCGGCGGAATCGGCAAGCCGCTTGAGGATGGGCATGGCATCGTCGGCCTGCTCCGCGGGCAGGTCGGAGCGGTAGGTGATGGTCAGGCCTGCGGCCCGGTACGTGGCGGACCACTGGGAGGTGCCCGGCACCTGCACCGGTCCACCCTCCTGGCCCGCAGCGCTCTCCCCTTCTGCAACCCCGTGAACCACCGGGGCGTGGCCTGCTGGTTCATTGGCGACAGGGTGCTGCTCCGTGACAGTGGCGTGGTGTGCGCCGTCAGTGAGCCTCAGCTCCACTGCGGGCTCCCCGTTGACCACCAGCGCACGCGCCGCTTCCAGATGGAATCCCAGTGCCTGCAGGTCCGGACACGCCCATCCTTCGGAACGCAGGGTGGCCAGCTGCGTGGCGCTCAAGGGCCGGCCGTCAGCGGGGGTCTGCGATGAGACATGCGAAAAAGCGGCCTCGGTTCCCGCCGGTTCGCCGGCGCTGGGGTCACCTGCTGCCGTGAAAGCACCCACGGCCAGCACGCCGGCCGCGGCTACGGTTCCGCCGGCGGTGAGCGCAAGGGCCCGGGCGGCCATGCGGGAGGTGACACCCTGGGGCGACGGCACCGGGGCGGCCGGCTGGGCTGCCAGTTCGTGGGTCCGGGCCAGCAGCCGTGCGGTCAGGTCCTGGCTGGCGGGCGGAATGGGGGCGTCCCGCAGGCGCTCAAGGTACTGCCGTTCCCGGCGCACCGTAGCGGCACACTCCTGGCAGGCCTCAAGGTGGCTGCCGGTGCGCTGATGCCTGCCGCCGAAAGGAAACTGGGACTTCATGTGCCGTTCAGAGGATGCCGGCGATGCGCGGCATCGAAAGCTTGCGGCGGGACTGCTGCGGGCGCGGATCGCGGTGGGCCAGCTTTTCGCGGAGCATGGTCCGTCCCCGGTGGATGCGCGAACGGACGGTGCCCAACTTCACGCCCAGGGCCTCGGCGACTTCGTCGTAGGAGAGCCCTTCAAGGTCGCACAGGACCACGGCGGCGCGGAAGTCCGGCGGCAGTTCCTCCAAGGCGGCCTGCACGTCCAGGTCGAGGTTGTTCAACTCGAAGCTTTGCTCCGGACCCGGCTCCCGGCCCGGCAGCCGGGACTCGGCGTCCTCCGCCAGTGCGTCGAAACGGATGCGGGTCTTCCGCCGGGCCTGGTCAAGGAACAGGTTGGTGGTGATGCGGTGGAGCCAGCCATCGAGGGTTCCGGGCTTGAAGTTCTCCAGCGAACGGAACACGCGGACAAAGACCTCCTGGGTGAGGTCCTCGGCGTCGAACTTGTTGCCGGTCAGGCGGTAGGCCAGCCGGTAGACCTTCGCGGAGTGGTTGGTGACCACTTCTTCCCAGGTGGGACGGACCCACTCATCGTCGGGATTGTTTACTGCAGGGACAGGTGCCACAACTGAAGATGACATCGTCCACTCCCCTCGTGGAATGCTAACGCCCGGATACTGTTGACATCTCTGATTCGGCGCCGGTCACCTTTTGGATGAGCGGATACCAATCATTTCAAACTTGGCTGGGAATTTCCTGATCGGGCGCAAACTTCAGCCGTCGGCGCAACGCCCGCTTCCCTGCCCGGCCCGGCCGGACACAGTAGGCTTGAGGAGACATTCCCCCTTTACGCCCAGAAAGCGATTATTCATGAGCGCCGACAAGTCCAGCAGCTGGTCCTATGCAGAAGATCTGCCCGCTGAGGATGAGGTTATGCTTCGGGCCCGGGAACGTTCTTTTGAATTGGGCGTCAGCGCCATCAGTCCCGGCGTGGGCGCGGTCCTCACGGTCCTGGCCGCCGCGTCCAAGGCGCAGACGGCGGTGGAGATCGGCACCGGCGCCGGCGTCTCCGGCGTCTGCCTGCTGCGGGGCCTTGGCGCGCACGCTGTCCTGACCACCATCGATGTGGACGTGGAGCACCTGCGGGCTGCCCGCGAAGCGTTCGCCGAGGCCGGCAGTCCCGCCAACCGGACCCGCACCATTTCCGGCCGCGCGGGCGACGTCCTGCCCCGGCTCACGGACGGCGCCTACGATCTTGTCTTCATCGATGCGGACAAGCCCGGACTCCCCGGCTATGTGGAACAGGCCATCCGGCTGCTCAAGCGCTCGGGCCTGCTGGTCATCAACGATGCCCTGGACAAGGACAAGGTGGCCAACCCTGCAGGCCGCGAGCCCAACACGGTGACCCTGCGGCAGGTGGGCAAGGCCATTCGCGACGACGACAGGCTGGCGTCGGCAATGCTTCCCACCGGGGACGGCCTGCTGGTTGCCGTCAAGAAGTAGTCGCCGCATGAAGGTCGGGGTGCGCAGCCCGCGGGCTGCGCACCCCGACCGGCACGACTATTCGGTAACGCCGACCAGGCATTCCTTGAGGTTGGCTGCCTCGGCAGCGTTCAGTTCGACCACCAGGCGCCCGCCGCCTTCGAGCGGGACCCGCATGATCAGGCTGCGGCCCTCCTTGGTGACTTCCATTGGGCCGTCGCCGGTGCGTGGTTTCATAGCCGCCATGAGGAATTCCCCTCCATTTTGTCCCAGGACTAATCAGCCCGGGCGGGCTGTGTCCGCATGTCGATCAGGCCGCTGTGGCGGGGTGGTTGGACCACCGCCGAGGCTGCGCGTTTTCTGAATGCTTTTGTCCTTGCTTACCTACCATTATCGCGGAATTACCCGCACGTAGCTAATCGATGGACATTTCCCGGAACGTGTCATTCCCGCCCTGACCTGCGCGAAAGCCGGTTTTGCTACGGCGGATAATCCCCTCCGCCGGGCAGCGGCGCCCACGCCCACAGCCACACGATCCAGACGATCTGCAGCAGCAGGAACATGGCCACAACGGTCCCCCGGTACGCCCTGGACCGGGACAGGAAAACCGTGCCCAGTGCCAGCGGAAACAGCGGCAGCAGCATCCTGAAGGTACTGGTCTGGGGGTGGAGGAACGCCAGCAGGTAACCCATGTAGCAGGCGCACCAGAGCCGCAGTTCGACGCCGAGCCGCACCACCGGCGGCAGGAACAGCATCACGCCGAACAGGGCCACGAAAACCAGGGGTGCGAGGACGCCCAGCACAGGACCAAAGAGGTCGACGCCGGTGTCGAACCACGGCTTGAAAGGCACCAGGTCGCGGCCCCGCCAGACGGTTTCGGTTTTGGTGTAGGCCTGCAGGTCCCCGGTGGCCGCCCATGCCGCAGCCGGCCAGGCCAGGGCGGACAGGCCGGCGACGGCGGTGAGTCCGGTGAGTGCCGCCAGGTCCTTGACCGAGTGGGTATTGTCAGCCGGACCCCCTTGCCGCCCGCGGCGGAGATTCGCGGCGGCGTGGAAGACCAGGAGCAGCCCCAGCATGGCAGCGAAGGGAACGCCCACGGGCCGGGACAGGCACAGCAGGACCACTACGGGGGCGGCCCAGAGGTACCGGCGGCGCACCACCAGGAGCAGGGCCCCAGCGAGCAGCAGGAGGGACAGCGGCTCGGCGTAGGGCACTTGCAGAACAGCCGAAACAGGGAAGACCGAGAAGAACGCAACACCCCACATGGCGGGTGCGTGCCGGGCCTTCTGCCGGAAGAGTGCGTACACCGCGAGCGCAGCACCCCATCCGGCCAGCATGGCGACCACCGTGAGTGCGGCGGCAGGGTTCAGGCCGGTGAGGCGGCTGAGTCCGCCGGCCAGCGCAGGAAAAAGCGGGTAGAAAGCCCACGTGTTTTCCTGGACGTTCCCGGCGGCGTCCGTGGGAAGGACCGACGGGTAGCCGTTGGCGATGACCTGCGCGTACCAGCGGGCATCCCAGATGTTGATGAAGTTCCAGTAGTCCGGCTTTGGCGGAAACCAGGGGTTGGGGCCCTGGTGGAGCGCCGCGGCCATGAAAATGCAGGCTGTTACCAGCCTGGACCCGCCGTACAGTGCGGTGACCTGGAGCCACCATGGCCAGCCGCTGACGGCGGACGCAGCCCGGTGGGCCATATTGCCGGCAGAGGCCAGCGGGCTGCGGCGGGCAACCGTGCTCACAGGCCGCCCTTCCGCGGGGCAGCGCCTTCATGGACCGCCTGGTTGCCGCCCTTTCCCGCGTCCGGCACTTCCGGAACCGTGCCGGGGGCCGGGAGCCCGCCGTCGTCCGGCTGGCCTGGGCCGGCGCCGGTTTGCGCTTCCGTGGCGGCCAGCCGGTCCCGCAGTTCGGCCAGTTCCGCGTCGCGTGCCGCCAGCTGGTCCCGCAGTTCGTCCAGGACTTGGTCCACCTGGTCCATCCGGTAGCCGCGCAGGCCCAGCGAGAAGCGAAGCCGGGTCACGTCCTCCGGAGCGGCGCGCTCCGGCAGCAGCACCGGCGGCAGGTTGGCCGGCGGCTCTTCGAAACCGCCCAGCAGGACAGGCAGCACCGCCCCGTCCGGCCTGCGGGAGCGCCGGCCCAGGCCGGCCCAAAGGACCGCCGCCACAAGGACGACGGCGAGGAAAACCAGAAAGAAGCTCACTGCTCCATCGTGCCAGACCGGTGGCGCCAACCGCGGCCCGCAGCTACTCCGGCCGCTGTTCCCCGTTCAGTGACGGGGCCACCGCGCCGTGGAGGACCCGGTCCACGGCTTCGGCGGGGTCATCAACCAGCTGGATAAGGTCAAGGTCCTTCTCGGAGACCATGCCCTCGGCCACCAGGGTGCCCCTGATCCACTCGATCATCGGTCCCCAGAAGTCGACGCCCAGGAGGACGATGGGGAAGGACGTCACTTTCCGGGTCTGGACCAGGACCATGGCCTCGAACAGCTCATCCAGGGTGCCCAGGCCGCCGGGCAGCACAATGAAGCCCTGCGCGTATTTAACGAACATGGTCTTGCGGGCAAAGAAGTAGCGGAAGTTGATGCCCAGGTCCACCCACTGGTTCAGGCCCTGCTCGAAGGGCAGTTCAATGCCGAGACCCACCGATACGCCGTTGCCTTCCACCGTTCCCCGGTTGGCCGCCTCCATGGAACCCGGGCCGCCCCCGGTGATCACGGCGACGCCGGCTTCGGCGAGCTTGCGCCCCACTTCCACGCCCATCTCGTAGTACACGCTTCCGGGCTTGGTGCGGGCTGAGCCGAAGACGCTGACGGCCTTCCCGATGTCCGCCAGCGCGCCGAAGCCCTCGACGAATTCGCTCTGGATCCGCAGGACCCGCCACGGGTCGGTATGGACGAACTGGCCGGGGCCTTTCGTATCGAGCAGGTGCTGGTCCGACATTTCCACGGCCGCCTGCTTGCGGCGCAGCTCGAGGGGCCCCTTACGGCGCGGCTGGGTATTCTTGGCCGGATCTGCGTTGATGCTCATTCCCCTAGGCTAACCTCCAACTCCAGGTATCTCTTGAATCACGATCAGCATGAACTTGGGGTGATTGGCGTCATAACCCACGGTTGTTCGCTAGATTCTTTCCTATGACTACTCATGTGCCCGGCGATGCTCTCGTCTCCCTGAACGCCGTTAACAAGCATTACGGCCAGCTGCACGTTTTGAAGGACATCAACCTCCAGGTCCGCAAGGGCGAGGTTGTTGTGGTCATCGGGCCCTCCGGCTCCGGTAAGTCCACCCTCTGCCGGGCAATCAACCGCCTGGAAACCATCGAGGGCGGAACCATCAGCATCGACGGGAAAGTCCTCCCCGAGGAAGGCAAGGAACTCGCACAGCTCCGCGCCGACGTCGGAATGGTCTTCCAGTCGTTCAACCTGTTCGCGCACAAGACCATCCTTGAAAACGTCACCCTGGGGCCGATCAAGGTCAAAGGTGTTTCCAAGGCGGCAGCGGAAAAGGACGCCATGGCGCTCCTGGAACGCGTGGGCGTGGGCCACCAGGCTCCCAAGCTGCCGGCCCAGCTCTCGGGCGGCCAGCAGCAGCGCGTTGCGATCGCCCGTGCCTTGGCAATGAAGCCGAAGGTGATGCTGTTCGACGAGCCCACGTCAGCGCTGGACCCCGAAATGATCAACGAGGTCCTGGACGTCATGGTCCAGCTCGCCAAGGAAGGCATGACCATGATCGTGGTCACCCACGAGATGGGCTTCGCCCGCAAGGCCGCCGATCGCGTGGTCTTCATGGCGGACGGCCAGATCGTGGAGGACGCCACCCCGGAGGAGTTCTTCACCAACCCGAAGAGTGACCGGGCCAAGGACTTCCTGTCCAAGCTCCTCACCCACTGACTTACCGAACAACCACACTTCAGATCGCATCCAGGCCGGAAAACCCGCGGCCACCAATGAAAGGAATGTCATGAAGGCATTTATGTCCCGGCGAAAGTCCTTCGTCGTGGCGGCTACCGCTGCCCTCGCACTGTCACTGAGCGCCTGCGGCGGTGGAGACTCAGGCGGCTCCAGCAACCCGAGCCCCGTTGAGAAGCCGTCGTTCGCTGCCGGAACCACCATGGCGAAGCTGTCCTCCGCCGGCACCATCAAGATCGGCACCAAGTTCGACCAGCCGCTGTTCGGCCAGGTGGGCCTGGACGGCAAGCCCGTAGGTTTCGACGTTGAAATGGGCAAGCTGATCGCCGCCAAGCTGGGCATCCCCGCAGACAAGATCGAATGGTCCGAGACCGTTTCCGCCAACCGCGAGCCCTTCATCGAGCAGGGCAAGGTTGACCTGGTCATCGCCACGTACACCATCAGCGACAAGCGCAAGCAGGTTGTGGACTTCGCCGGCCCGTACTACGAAGCCGGCCAGGCCCTCATGGTGAACAAGGACAACGACACCATTAAGAAGCCCGAGGACGTCAAGGGCAAGAAGGTCTGCTCCGTCACCGGTTCCACCCCGGCCGCCACGATCGTGGACAAGTACGGCGCCGAGCTCGTCCCGGCCGCCACCTACTCCGCCTGCCTGGAGCCGCTGCGCAACAAGCAGGTTGAAGCCGTGACCACTGACAACGTGATCCTCGCCGGCTTCGTTGACAAGGAGCCGGACGCCTTCAAGCTCGCTTCCGACGAGACCTTCACCAAGGAGCCTTACGGCATCGGCCTGAAGAAGGGCGACACCGAGTTCCGCAACTGGATCAACGACCAGCTCGAATCCTTCGAAAAGGACGGCTCCTACAAGAAGGCCTGGGAAGCCACTGCGGGTTCGGTCATTAAGACCGCCCCCAGCCTCCCGGCCATCAACCGTTACTAAGTAGCGTCCGCCGCGCCGCCGGGGCTGCTCAGCAGCCCCGGCGGCACCGCCTTTAATCCGTCCACGCTTACAGCCGAAGGATCTTATGGACGTCATCTTTGAAAACCTGCCCCTGTACTGGGAGGGTTTTCTCCGCACTCTTTTTCTCTCCGTTGTCTCCGGCATCTTCGCGTTGATCCTTGGCACCTTGCTTGCCGCGGCACGCGTCTCCCCGGTCGCGGCGCTTCGCGGTTTCAGCACCGTGTACGTGGAAGTCCTCCGCAACACGCCGCTGACCATCGCATTCTTCTTCGCAGCGGTGGTGCTCCCCCGGATCGGGGTCAAGTTCGAGCAGTTCGAGATCGCCGCAATCATTGCCCTCAGCACCTACACCGCCGCGTTCATCGCCGAAGCTGTCCGCTCGGGCGTCAACAGCGTGCCTGTGGGCCAGGCCGAAGCTGCACGCAGCATCGGCATGAAGTTCGGCCAGGTTCTCTCTCTCATCATCCTCCCCCAGGCACTGCGCACGGTGATCCCGCCGCTGATCAACATCCTGATCGCCCTGGTCAAAAACTCCTCGGTGGCCGGTGCCTTCTTCGTCCTGGAACTGTTCGGTTACGGCCGCCAGCTGGCCAACGCCAACGGTGACGCCGTGATAACGGTCCTGCTGGGCACTGCGTTCTTCTATCTGCTCCTCACCGTTCCGCTGGGAATCCTCGCCAACACGGTGGAACGAAAGGTGGCGATTGCCCGATGAGTTCCGTTCTCTACGACGTCCCGGGTCCCAAGGCCCGCCGGGTCTCCCTCATTGCCTCCATCATTGGCGGCCTGCTGATTCTTGGCCTGCTGGCCTGGGTTGTCCTGACCCTTTCCCAGCAGGGCATCTTCGAAGCACGCCGCTGGCAGATCTTCACCCGTGCCGATGTTTGGCGCCTCCTCGGCAACGGGCTGGGATCCACCCTCTCGGCAGCGGCACTTGCCGCAGTCATCGCGTTCCCGCTGGGCCTGCTGCTGTGCCTCCTGCGCATTTCGGACGCCGCCGCCATCCGGGTACCCATGCGGGTCATCCTGGAGTTCCTGCGCGGCATGCCCGTGGTCCTGATGATGCTCTTCATCCTCCTGGGCTTCGGCACCTCCGCGTTCGTCGCCGTGGTGGCCGGCCTGGTGCTGTACAACGCGGCGGTCTTTGCCGAAATCATCCGGGCCGGTATCCAGTCCCTCCCCAAGGGGCAGCGGGAAGCCGGCCTGGCCATCGGCCTGACCAGCTACAAGTCGCGCATGCTGATCGAACTGCCGCAGGCAATCCGCCGCATGATGCCCTCGCTCGTTGCGCAGATGGTGGTTCTGTTGAAGGACACCTCGCTGGGCTACATCGTGGCGTACGGCGAGCTGCTGCGGGCCGTCCAGGTCATGGCGGACTTCCTGGGTACCCAGTACCTGTTCCCCATCTTCTTTGTGGCGGCGGCCATCTACATCGCCATCAACATCTCGGTTTCACGGCTTGCCGTATGGATCGAGCGCCGCGGCTCCAAGAAGGCGGCCGGCGGCACGGCGAAGGCCGAACCCGACGTCCTGGAAGCTGCGGCTCCCTAGCTTTGAAGCTGCAACAGAAAAGGTCCGGAATTCCCGTGGGGAGTTCCGGACCTTTTCCGTTAAGGACCGTCAGCCTGCGAGCCAGCTTTGCAGCGCGGCGAGGCACTTGCGGACGGCATCGGCGTGGACGTGCTCGTTGTCCTTGTGCGCCAGCAGTGCATCGCCCGGGCCGAAGTTCACCGCGGGGATGCCCAGTTCGCTGAAGCGCGCGACGTCGGTCCAGCCGTATTTGGGCTTGGGCTCGGCTCCCACGGCGGCAATGAAGGAGGCGGCAGCCGGGTGCTGCAGGCCAGGACGCGCTCCCGCGGCGGCATCAGTGCGGACCACGTCGAAGCCCGCCAGCAGTTCCCGGACGTGGGCTTCGGCCTGGTCCGGCGTCTTGTCCGGGGCGAACCGGTAGTTGATTTCCACCACACAGCGGTCCGGGATGACATTGCCGGCGGTGCCGCCGTTGATCTTTACCGCGTTGAGGCTTTCCCGGTAGTCCAGCCCGTCAACGTTGATGGTCCGCGGTTCGTATGAGGCCAGGCGGGCCAGGATGGGGGCTGCTGCGTGGATGGCGTTGCTGCCCATCCATGCCCGCGCCGAATGTGCGGCCTCGCCCGCTGTGCTGGCCTCGAACCGGCTGGTGCCGTTGCAGCCGCCCTCCACCGTGCCGTCCGTTGGCTCCAGCAGGATGGCAAAGCTCCCCTGGAGCAGGTTGCCGTGATTCCGGACCAGGCGTCCCAGCCCGCTCTTCACAGCCTCAACTTCCTCGTGGTCGTAGAACACAAAGGTGACGTCCCGCTTGGGCTGCGCGCCGCCGTCGAACATTCGTGCTGCCAGCGCCAGCTGGACCGCCACGCCGCCCTTCATGTCGGTGGCTCCGCGGCCATAGAGGACGCCTTCACCCGGAACGCCGGATTCCCAGCTGGACGGGACAGTGCCCCTGGAACCTTCGGTCAGGGGCAACGGAACCGTGTCCAGGTGGCCGGCGAGGATGACCCGTTCGGCGCGGCCCAGTTCGGTGCGGGCGACGATGGCGTCACCGTCGCGCACCACCGTGAGCTGGGGAATCCCCCGCAATGCGGCTTCGACGGCGTCCGCGAGCTGCTTCTCATTGCCCGACACGCTGTTGATGTCCATGAGTGCCGCGGTCAGCAGCGCAACGTCCTGGTGCAGGTCAAGGGTGGACACGGAAGATTCGGGGGCGGTTTCAGCAGTCACGAAGCCAGTCTAGTTCGAACCGCCTGCCCGGCCCTCGATAGACTGAGCACATGACTGAGACTGCTTCCTCCGCCGTGCCCGAAACCCTGACCTCCAACACTGAAGACCGTTCCGCCCATGGCTTTGGTGTGGCCACCATCGCCACCACCGGCAGCGACACCACGGTCCTGGACGTCTGGTTCCCGGCACCGTCACTCGGTGTTGCGGCCGAGGACCTCCGCTCGGTGGAAAACGCCGACGAAGCCCTGACCGCCATCGCTGAGAACGGCGCAGACCAGGACCGCCGCACGGAGCAGAAGGTGGTCTTTGTCCAGATCAACCTCGACGAAGCCCCCGCCGACACCGCGGACGCCTACCTCCGGCTGCACCTTCTCTCGCACCGCCTGGTCCAGCCCAACACCATTAACCTGGACGGCATCTTCGCCAAGCTCCCCAACGTCGTGTGGACCAATTTCGGCCCCGCTGCCGTCGAGGGCTTTGAACTGACGCGCGCCAGGCTGCGCCGGCGGGGCGCTGTCACCGTCTACGGCATCGACAAGTTCCCGCGCATGGTGGACTACGTGGTCCCCAGCGGGGTCAGGATTGCCGACGCCGACAGGGTGCGCCTGGGTGCGCACCTCGCCGCCGGCACCACCGTCATGCACGAGGGCTTCGTGAACTTCAACGCCGGGACTCTGGGCACCTCCATGGTGGAGGGGCGCATCTCGGCGGGCGTCGTGACCGGGGACGGCAGCGACGTGGGTGGCGGCGCGTCCATCATGGGCACCCTGTCAGGCGGCGGCAAGGAAAAGATCACCATCGGCGAGCGGGTCCTGCTCGGGGCAAACTCAGGCGTGGGCATCAGCATCGGTGACGATTCGGTGGTGGAAGCCGGCCTCTACGTCACGGCGGGCACCCGCGTCCGCGTCCCGGGCCCCAAGGACGAGGTGGGCGAGGACACCACCAGGATCGTCAAGGCTGCCGAGCTTTCCGGCGTCCCCAACCTGCTGTTCCGCCGCAACTCCACCACGGGCGCGGTGGAGGCTCTCCCCCGCAAGGGCCAGACCGTGGAACTGAACGACGCCCTGCACGCCAACTAGTCTCTTCGTGGCACCTCTGTCTGTGGCGCGCAGGCGCGGCCTGCGCCGCCTGGCGGTGCTGCTCCTCACCCTGGCACTGGCAGCGGGAGGCATTTACACGGCGGTCTACTTTGTGCAGCGTTCCGAGACCCTCGTCTCGGAGCGCTGCACAGCCACGGCCGGCGGCCGGACCGGGGAACTGGCGCCGGACCAGGCGGCCAACGCAGCCCTGATCACCGCCGCGGCCGTCCGGCGGGGCCTCCCTCCGCGTGCCGCCACCATTGCCCTGGCCACTGCCATGCAGGAGTCAAAGCTGCGCAACATCGGCCACGGCGACCAGGCCGGCCCTGACTCGCGGGGGCTCTTCCAGCAGCGGCCTTCCCAGGGCTGGGGCACCGAGGCCCAGATCATGGACCCGTACTACGCCGTCAACGCCTTCTATGACGCCCTGGTGAAGATCCCTGGGTACGAAACGCTGGACATCACTGACGCGGCCCAGCAGGTCCAGCGTTCCGCCTACCCCAAGGCCTATGCCCAGCACGAGGAGATGGGCCGGGCCTTCGCTTCCGGGCTGACCGGACAGACTCCGGCGGGAGTCCAGTGCACGCTGCGCTCCCCGACGGCAGGCGGGAATTCAACAACAGTGGTGACGGAGCTGGAGCAGGCGTACGGCGGCGTGGATGCGCAGGTGGACGGCGCCACCCTGGTAGTGGACGCGGACGGGGCACTGGCATGGTCGGTGGCCCAGTGGGCGGTTGCGAATGCCAAGGACCTGGCGGTGACCAAGGTGGAAGTCGCCGGCCGCAGCTGGGACCGGCCAGGCGGGGACGGATGGCAGGCGTCGGGGGCCGCCGCCGGGCAGGTGCGCATCACCGTACGGCAGGACGACGGCGGCACGTGACCTCCCGCCGTCGTCCTCCCTGCAGGGGCTAGACCAGGATTTCCAGCACCGGCTGGACGTAGCTGCGGAACAGCTCAGGCTGGCCCATCAACTCATGGCTCATGATGATCTTGTCCGGTTCCAGGTACCAGGCCCGTTGCTCGTCCAGCGGCAGCTCAATGATGGTCAGCGTGAAATCCCGGGAGTCCCGCCCCACCTCCATCAGCCGGTCGTCCACCATGTCCCCGAGCAGCTGGTCCGTTCCGCTGGCCACGCGCTGGGCTTCGAGTTCGGCGTATTCGCTCCTGCGTTCCCTGGCCCAGGTGAGGGCAGAGCCGAAATGGGCCTGCAGGAGCCGTTGGAGCGCCGGCGAGTTGCCGAACGCTTCGAAATCGGGTGGAGACAGTTCCGGGGAGGTGTGGGGGTGCGCCTTGAGCAGCTGCTCCCACCAGGCCTCCCACTCGGTCTTCAGTGCGCTGAGGCCGCCAACATCCGCGGTCAGGTGCTTATGGTCCGCCGAGCGGACTTTGGGTGATGCATGGGACAGCATGGGACGGCCCACGCCGTTCAGGCCGGCGGCGTCCCGGACGTAAAGAGCAATCATCATCGGCCCGGATGTGTCGGTGGTGATCTGCCACCCTGAACCGCTTGCGTGCTGCATCCAAAGTCCTTTCCTGGCCTACCGGTGCCGGGCGTCATTTCCGGCCCGGCCTACCCGGACTCAGTCTATTCCCGCAGGCAGTCCACGGAAGTGCAGGACAGCCATTTGATCCCTTACCGTCCGATCCCGTCCAGGTGGCGCTCAAGCACGTCGCGGCACATCTGCGCCGTCATCCAGCCGGGCTGGAGCAAGGCGTGCATGCACAGTCCGTCCAGCGTCGCCAGGAGCCGTTCGGCCTCCACCACCAGGTTCTCCTGCGGTTCATCATCCGGGAGCAGGGTTGCGACGAGTGCGCCCATGATGGCTGCGATTTCGCGGTGGCTGCGGTCCGCCTCCGCGGCGAGGAACGGCCTGATGCGGGCGGCGTTCTTGAAAGCCAGCCACGCACATGCTTCCACAGCTGTTTCCTCGTCCAGGGGAAGCATGCCGCCCAGAAGGGTTAAAACAGCCTCCCGCTGTTCGGGGCTGGCTGCGGCAGCACCAAGCACGGCGGGCAGCAGGGCTTCCAGCCGGCCGGCCACCCGGTCCACCACCGTGCCGAACGTAAACGCCAGGAGCTCCTCACTGCCCTGGAAGTAGTGCCGGACCGAGCCGACCGCCAGTCCTGCTTCGTCCGCAACCTCCCGGAGCGAGGCACGCTCGAGACCGTCCACGGCAATGATGCGGAGAACCGCCTGGACCACATCCTGCCGCCGGGCATCGGCGTCTACGATTTTGGGCACCATTCTTATTAGCACACTTGTGCTTTATCTGCCTTGTCACAGTCCGCCCGCCATCCGGGACACAGCGGCGGGCAACGCTGCACGTGGGATAGCGTTGAGGCATGAAAATCTTGGTCACAGGGGGCACCGGCTACATCGGTTCCCACACTGTTCTTTCCCTGCAGGAAGCCGGCCACGACGTGGTCGTCATCGACAACCTGGTCAATTCCAGCGAGGAGTCGCTGCGCCGCGTTGCCGAACTCAGCGGCAAGACCGCGGAGTTCCACAACGTGGACCTGGTGGACGAGGCCGCCGTCGAAAAGGTGTTCGCCGGAAACGGCATCGAGGCCGTCATCCATTTCGCGGGCCTCAAAGCCGTGGGTGAATCAGTGCGCGAGCCGCTGAAGTACTACTACAACAACCTGGTGGGGACGTTGAACCTGGTCCGCGTCATGGACAGGCACGACGTCCGGTCCATCGTCTTCAGCTCCTCGGCCACCGTCTACGGGGAACACAACCCCATCCCGTACGTGGAAAAGATGGAGATCGGCGCCAACAACCCGTACGGGCGCACCAAGGAACAGATCGAGGACATCCTCTCGGACCTCGGCGCCGCTGACTCGCGCTGGCACATAGCACTGCTGCGCTACTTCAACCCGGTTGGCGCACACCCCTCGGGCCGTATCGGCGAAGACCCGCAGGGCATTCCCAACAACCTTGTCCCGTTCATTGCCCAGGTGGCCGTGGGCCGGCGCGAGAAGCTCATGGTCTTCGGCGGCGACTACGACACCCCGGACGGCACCTGCCTGCGCGACTACATCCACGTGGTGGACCTCGCCGAAGGACACGTGGCGGCGCTGAACCACATCGCGGACCGCACCGGTGTTTTCCGCTGGAACCTCGGTTCCGGCAAGGGCTCCTCTGTCCTGGAGGTCCTGCGTTCCTTCGAGAAGGCAGTGGGCCAGCCCATCCCCTACGAGATCACCGGCCGCCGCGCAGGCGACCTTCCGGCGTTCTGGGCCGATGCCACCTCAGCCCTGGCAGACCTGAGCTGGTCCACCACCAAGACCGTGGACCAGATGTGCGAGGACCACTGGCGCTGGCAGAAGAACAACCCCCAGGGCTACGCCTCCTGACCCTGCCCTCCCCATCGATTGCTCCGCACTTGTCGTTATGGAGCCCCAAAACGACAAGTGCGGAGCAATGGATGGTGATTAACGCGGAACGGCCGCCCACCTGTGAAAGGTGGGCGGCCGTCGTCGTCATGGCTGTTGCTGTCCCTGACGGGCAGGGGATCAGCGGGCGGGGTAGTCGCGCTCCGGCTCGCCGATGTACAGCTGGCGCGGGCGGCCGATCTTGGTGTTCGGGTCGCTGATCATTTCGCGCCACTGGGCAATCCAGCCCGGCAGGCGGCCGATGGCGAACAGGACGGTGAACATCTTCTCGGGGAAGCCCATGGCCTTGTAGATCAGGCCGGTGTAGAAGTCCACGTTCGGGTAGAGCTTGCGCTGGATGAAGTAGTCATCGCTGAGCGCCTTCTCTTCCAGGCGCATGGCGATGTCCAGCAGTTCGTCGTTGCCGCCGAGCTTGCTGAGGATCTCGTGGGCCGTGGCCTTGACGATCTTGGCGCGCGGATCGTAGTTCTTGTAGACGCGGTGTCCGAAGCCCATCAGGCGGACGCCGTCTTCCTTGTTCTTGACTTTCTCCATGTAGTCCTCGGGCTTGAGGCCCTCGGCCTGGATCTGGCGCAGCATCTTCAGCACTGCCTCGTTGGCGCCGCCGTGGGCAGGGCCGAAGAGGGCGTTGATGCCTGCCGAAACGGAGGCGAAGAGGTTGGCGTTGGAGGAGCCCACCAGGCGCACGGTGGAGGTGGAGCAGTTCTGCTCGTGGTCCGCGTGCAGGATGAGGAGCAGGTCCAGTGCCTTGACGATGACCGGGTCCAGCTCGTACTGCTCGGCGGGGAGGCCGAAGCTCAGGCGCAGGAAGTTCTCCACCAGGTTCATGGAGTTGTCCGGGTACAGCATGGGCTGGCCGATGGACTTCTTGTGTGCGTACGCGGCGATGACCGGCAGCTTGGCCATCAGGCGGATGGTGGAAACCTCCACCTGCTCGGCGTTGAACGGGTCCAGGGAGTCCTGGTAGAAGGTGGACAGCGCGGACACGGCCGAGGACAGCACCGGCATGGGGTGCGCGTCGCGGGGGAAGCCGCCGAAGAAGCCCTTGAGCTCTTCGTGCAGCAGGGTGTGGCGCCGGATCTTCTGGTCGAACTCGTCCAGTTCCGTGGGCGTGGGCAGGTTCCCGTAGATCAGCAGGTAGGACACCTCGAGGAAGCTGGAGTGCTGCGCCAACTGCTCGATGGGGTATCCGCGGTAGCGCAGGATGCCCGCATCGCCATCGATGTAGGTGATGGCGGAGGTGGTTGCTGCGGTGTTCATGAAGCCGGGGTCAAAGGTCACGGCACCGGTCTGCTTGAGCAGCTTGGAGACGTCGTAACCTTCGTTCCCTTCAACAACCTGGATGCGCGGGAGCTTCAGCTCGCCACCTGCGTGGAGCAGGGTCGCAGCATTGTTGGTCTCAGTCATGGAGTCCCCTTCATGAGGCGTCTTCGGCCTCTGTCGAAAGCTTGATCCAACATCAGGTGAGCCGCGCACTTGAGCCTGAGAAGACAGGTTCCAACACCCGGGCTGCCTTCTTGTAGAAAGCCACCATTGATCGTCAACTTAAAAAGTACCGCTCCTTGGCGGGTGTCACTAATCCGCGAGCTTCCCATCCGGCCTAAAATGCGCCGGATGTGGGGCGAGTCACACGAATATTACGTGTCCCTAGGAGCCGGACCCGGCCAGCCGTGCAACGGCTGCATCGATCCGCTCGTCGGATCCGGTCAAGGCCACGCGGACATAGCCGTTGCCCGCCTCTCCGTAGAAGACTCCCGGGCCCACCACGATGCCGCGCTCAGCCAGGCGGGCCACCGTGGCCCACGTGTCCTCCCCCGCCGTCGACCACAGGTACAGGCCGGCGTCGGACTCCTTGATCTCCAGGCCGAAGTCCAGCAGCGCGGGCACCAGGCGTTCACGGCGGCCCCGGTACAGGTCCTTCTGGGCCTCAACGTGGGTGTCATCCCCCATCGCCACCCGCATGGCCTCCTGGACCGGGTAGGGGACGATCATGCCTGCATGCTTGCGGCTGTTGACCAGGTTGGGCATCAGGTCCGGATCACCGGCAACGAAGGCTGCGCGGTAGCCCGCCAGGTTGGACTGTTTGCTCAGCGAGTACACGGCGAGAAGGCCCTGGTGCGAGCCGCCTGCCACGTAGGGATCGAGGATGCTGGGGACGCGCCGGCCGCCGCGCTGGACGTCCCAGTCGCCCCAGCCAAGCTCTGCGTAGCATTCGTCCGATGCCACCACAGCGCCGATTTCACGGGCCTGGACCACCAGCGCCTTCAGTGACTCCGCGTCGCGGACACTGCCCGTGGGGTTGCCCGGGGAATTGACCCAAATGAGGCGCACGCGTGCACGCGTGGCGTCGTCAAGCTCGTCCAGGTTGTCCGTGGCCACCGAGGTGGCCCCGGCAAGGGTGGCGCCGATATCGTACGTGGGGTAAGCCACCTTCGGGCGTACGACGACGTCTCCGGACCTGAGGCCCAGCAGCAGCGGGAGCCACGCAACAAGTTCCTTGGACCCCACTGTCGGCATGATGTTGCGGGGGTCGAGGCCCGCCACACCGCGCCGGCGTTCAAACCAGCCCGCGATGGCTTCCCGAAGCGCGGGAGTGCCGTGAACGGTGGGATAGCCGGGGGCATTCGCGGCCGCCTTCAGTGCATCCTGGACCAGCTGCGGGGTGGGATCCACTGGGGTCCCGATGGACAGATTGACTGCCCCGCCCGGGTGTTCCGAGGCTTTGGCCAGGTAGGGGGCCATGGCCTCCCACGGGTAGTCGGGCAGGTTCAGGCCAAACGAATTCACTGCTGCGGTCACGTTTCCCGTCCGCGTCAGTGGTCTTGGTTCTGCGGCGGCAGGGCGGCGATCATCGGGTGGTCCTTGCCCGTGTTGCCGATCTTGGCCGCGCCGCCCGGAGACCCCAGGTCATCGAAGAATTCGACGTTTGCCTTGTAGTAGTCAGCCCATTCCTCGGGGGTGTCATCCTCGTAGTAGATGGCCTCCACGGGGCACACCGGTTCGCAGGCGCCGCAGTCGACGCACTCGTCCGGATGGATGTACAGCGAACGCTCGCCCTCATAGATGCAGTCGACCGGGCACTCCTCAATGCATGCCTTGTCCTTAACATCCACACACGGCTGCGCGATTACGTACGTCACGTCCCTGGCCTCTCCACGTTGGGTTCCGGCTTGCCCGCCGGCTCTTGCATCCGGCAGCACGGCCGGACTATTGACATCTGAGCCTATTATCTCCCAGCCCTTTCCCGCTAACCTAGCCGGCGGCCTAGTATGAACTGGTGAGTCTGCCAGTGTCCGCCCCCGTCCGCTTCCTTGCCGCGGCTGAGCCCGGAACCCGGGTGGTGGTGCGCTACCGGATTGAAGGTGGCCTCACGGACGCCCTGGGCCACCTGCTGGCGTGCGACGCCGGTTCCTGCACCGTCCGCACCCGCCGGGCCGACGTCGTCATTCCCCTGGAGCTTGTGGTGGCCGCGAAGGAAGTGCCGCCCGCTCCCCCGCGCCGCGCCGCTGCGCACTGACACCGCCTCTCACTGCGCAGGGGCTGTCCCTGCGCAGCCACTCCGGCCGTCATTGCGCAGCACGGTACGTGGCCAGCGCCCGCTGCACCATCCTCACGGAACCCGTCCGGCTCGTTAAGCAGCATCTCAAAGGTGACCCGGAGGGTTGGGACACCTTGGACAACGGTGACATTCCACCGCCGCCGGTCCTCGCGGTAAGCCTCCCGGCTGCTGTGGTGGGCGTAGCCGTCGGTTTCAACTCCGAGCAGGCCGTCAACGAGCAGATCCAGATGTCCCATCCCGGGGATCCTGACCTGCAGCTCGACCGTGTGCCCGGCTTCCTCCAACAGGTATCGCGCCATCGTTTCGATGATGGACCCGGATTGAGGGCGGATCGGGCCACCAAGTCTCTGAGGCCCTTTTCGCGGACGGCCGGAAACCGCTCCCGCAAGGCCGGAAGTTGGATGAGCCCGTTCTTGACCGCGGACTCCGAAATGGCCAGTCCCTCCAGGGGCGCCAGGCAGCGCAACGACTGGCACACGATGTCCAGGGGTGTCAGCGGGATCCTGCTGCGGTGCACGATGCAACCAGGGACAGGCCTGCCGTGGGATGCGGCCAGATGCGTTCTGTCCGGGCGCCTGACCACCCACAAGCCCGCGGCGCTGGCAGCCGAGACGCATCCCAGGACAGCATGGTGGCGGGCTGCGTGAATGAGCACAGGATCAGCTTGCGGGTGGGCATAGACGCCACGGGCAATCCTTTGGACTGAGCCCGCAGCCACGCCAGCCTCCAGGCTCCGGCGCGAAACCCCCGCCATTGACAGTGAATGGGTACTGGCAACGCCGCCCAGGGCAGTTAGGGCTTCTGAAAGAGTTGGCATAACTGCATGCTTGCCGCTTACGGAGCCGGACGCAGGACTCGGAAACCGCCATGTGGAAAACCGTCCGTGCGCGGTGACAGCGCCGCTCGTTGCGCACGGACTGTCCCTGCGCAACGAGCGTCCGGTTCGCTGCGCAATCGCGGGCTTAAACGCAGAACGCCACCGGCAAATACCGGTGGCGTTCTGCGGACCTGCGGAGTTACTAGGCCTTGGCGCGGGCGCGGTTGGCCTTGGCGCGCTCGTTGGTGTCCAGGATGACCTTGCGGATGCGGATGGCTTCCGGGGTCACCTCGACGCACTCGTCCTCGCGGGCGAATTCGAGCGACTCTTCGAGGGTCAGGTCGCGCGGCGGGGTCAGGTTCTCGAAGGTGTCCGAGGAAGCGGCACGCATGTTGGTGAGCTTCTTTTCCTTCGTGATGTTGACGTCCATGTCGTCGGCGCGGGAGTTCTCGCCCACGATCATGCCTTCGTAGACCTCGGAGGTGGGCTTCACGAAGAAGGAGCCACGTTCCTGCAGGTTGATCATGGCGAACGGGGTCACAACACCGGCGCGGTCGGCGATCATGGAGCCGTTGGTGCGGTACTCGATGGGGCCGGCCCACGGCTCGTAGCCTTCGGAGATGGAGGCTGCGATGCCTGCGCCGCGGGTGTCGGTCAGGAACCGGGTGCGGAAACCGATCAGGCCACGGGCCGGAACGATGAACTCCATGCGGCACCAGCCGGTGCCGTGGTTGGCCATGTTGGTCATGCGGCCCTTGCGGGCTGCCATGAGCTGGGTGACGGCGCCCAGGTATTCCTCGGGCACGTCGATGGTCATGTGTTCCATCGGCTCGTGGATCTTGCCATCAACGGTCTTGGTGACAACCTGCGGCTTGCCGACGGTCAGCTCGAAGCCTTCACGGCGCATCTGCTCCACCAGGATGGCGAGGGCGAGCTCGCCACGGCCCTGGACTTCCCAGGCGTCGGGACGCTCGGTGGGCAGGACCTTGATGGAGACGTTACCGATCAGTTCCTTGTCAAGACGGTCCTTGACCTGGCGGGCAGTAACCTTGGCGCCCTTGACCTTGCCGGCCAGCGGCGAGGTGTTGATACCGATGGTCATGGAGATCGCGGGATCGTCTACGGTGATCAGCGGCAGCGGCTGGGGGTTCTCGGCGTCGGTCAGGGTTTCACCGATGGTGATCTCCTCGATGCCGGCGACGGCGACAATCTCGCCGGGGCCGGCGGACTCGGCCGGCACGCGCTCCAGCGCCTTGGTAGCAAGCAGCTCGGTGATCTTGACGTTCTTCAGCTCGCCGTTGGCGCGGGCCCAGGCCACGGTCTGGCCCTTGCGCAGGGTGCCGTTGTAAATACGCAGCAGGGCCAGTCGGCCAAGGAACGGGGAGGCGTCGAGGTTGGTGACGTGCGCCTGGAGCACACCCTCCGGGTTGTACGTCGGAGCCGGGATGTGCTCGATGATGGTCTTGAACAGCGGCTCAAGATCCTCGTTCTCCGGAGCGGTGCCGTCAGCGGGCTGCTCAAGGGAGGCGCGGCCGACCTTCGCGGCGGCGTAAACTACGGGGACCTCGAGGATCTTGTCCAGGTCGAGGTCGGGGACCTCGTCGGCCAGGTCGGAGGCGAGGCCAAGGAGCAGGTCCATGGACTCGTGCACGACCTCTTCGATCCGCGCGTCGGGGCGGTCGGTCTTGTTGACCAGCAGGATCACGGGCAGGTGCGCGGCGAGGGCCTTGCGCAGCACGAAGCGGGTCTGGGGCAGCGGGCCCTCAGAGGCATCGACGAGCAGGACGACGCCGTCGACCATGGACAGGCCGCGCTCGACCTCGCCGCCGAAGTCGGCGTGGCCGGGGGTGTCGATCACGTTGATGGTGATGGTCTCGCCGTTCGAGGACGGACCGTTGTAGGCGACAGTGGTGTTCTTCGCCAGGATGGTGATGCCCTTTTCGCGCTCCAGGTCACCGGAGTCCATGACGCGGTCTTCTACGTGGTTGTGCTCGGCAAAGGAATGGGTCTGCTTGAGCATGGCGTCGACCAGGGTGGTCTTGCCGTGGTCAACGTGGGCCACGATCGCTACGTTGCGCAGGTCACTGCGCGATGCAGTGGCTACCGCAGTGTTGGTGGAGGTTTCAGACATGCGTTATTGCTCGATTCAGTGGTGAAGTCAGCTGAGGTATCGCGACATTTCCAACCGGAACGCACGACGGACAAGGCCCTTGGCACAGGGCGCCTTCCTCTATTCTAGCCGCTGAGCCATTTGTTGGCCTAAATTCCAGCGGGACTGACCGCCGCCGCTTGAGCCAAGATCAGCCACCGTCCCGCACTTGGTGTGACCAAGTTCACTGCCGCCTGCGTGTGCATGGCATGATGTCTGTGACCAAGAGCCCATCCTTTGAGCACGCCGGAGACAACGATGCCCCCTGCCAAGGCCAGCACCATGCGCGGTGCCGCGTGGGCTGTGGCCGGAGTGGTCGCCGGTCTCGTGGTCGCCGGTCTCGTGGTCGCGGGATCCGGTGGAGACGGACTTTCCGCTGGTCCGGGCGGCAGCAGCCTGTCGCGGGCAGCCGCAGGCCAGGCAGCCAACAACCAGGCGCCAGCCGTGAAGCCGGGCGCCGCGAAGGTGTCGGTGGCAGCCACTGCCCACGTCCTGAATACGGGCAACGGCCGGCTGGAAGCAGTTGTGCCCGATGTGGGCAAGACTGTCCTGCTGATTGGGGATTCGCAGTCGGAACCCGTTGACGGCTGGCCCCGCCTGGGTTTGGCCGCCGCCGGGTACAACGTGTACTTTTGCGGCCGCGGGGGCACCGGCTACGTCGCGGCGAACGGTGCCACCGGTAACTACGTGGACGCCCTGCAGCGCGGGGACTGGCAGCTCCCCTCCGGGACCCCCGCCCTCATTGTGGTCGAGGGCGGTGGCAACGACGCCGCCGGAGGCGCAAGCAACGCGCAGATCGCACGGAACGCCGAGCGGCTGATCGCTGTGCTGCGGAGCCGCTATCCCGGCACACGGCTGGCAATGATCGGCACCCTGGCCCGGGGATCGAACGACGGCGGCGGCCGGCGGAGTGAGGTTGATGCTTTGCTCGGTGCCGTGGCGGCAGCAAATGGACTGCCCTTTATCTCCACCGGAGACTGGCTCACCAGGTACGGACTGGCAAAGGACCTCGCTGATGCGGTGCATATGAACCACGAAGGCCGCACGGCACTGGGCGGGATTCTTGAGCACAGGCTAAGGGAACTTGGACTGGACCGGAAAGCCGCAGCGGAGCAGGGCGCCCTCGCCGCCGTGCCTGCAGCCGGGAGCACCTTCCAGGACTGACAGCCGAACCGGGCTGGTTCCGCCGGCCACCTAGACAGTCTCGGCCAATTCAAACCGGTCAATTTAAACGGCTGGAGCCGGGACCCTAAGGTCCCGGCTCCACCCGTTCAGGGAAAACGTCCCGCTATGCCACCTCAGGCGGAAGCATCAGCTTCGCGCCGGGGATGGCGTTGAGCAGGGCCTTGGTGTACTCCTGCTTGGGCGATTCGAAGACGTCGTCCGTGGACCCGGTCTCCACCAGGCGGCCCTTCTCCATCACACAGACGTGGTCCGCGATCTGGCGCACCACGGCAAGGTCGTGCGTGATGAACAGGTACGTCAGCCCAAGGTTGGCCTGCAGGTCGGCGAGCAGGTTCAGCACCTGCGCCTGCACCAGCACGTCCAGCGCGGAGACTGCCTCATCACAGATGATGACCTCGGGGTCCAGCGCCAGTGCCCGCGCGATGGCCACGCGCTGCCGCTGGCCGCCGGACAGCTCATTGGGATACCGCTGCATGGCGGACTGGGGCAGAGCCACCTGGTCCAGCAATGTCCGGACTTTCTTCTCCCGGCTGGCCTGGTCCCCGATCTTGTGGACCCGCAATGGTTCTTCGATCGTGCGGTAGATGTTGTACATCGGATCGAGGGAGCCGTACGGGTCCTGGAAGATGGGCTGGACCCGCCTGCGGAACTTGAAAAGCTCGGCAGGCTTCAAGGCCGAGGTGTCGACGCCGTCGAACAGGATCCTGCCCTCGGTCGGCTTCTCCAGTTGGAGCACCATCTTGGCCACTGTGGACTTGCCGGAACCCGACTCCCCCACGATCGCCGTCGTGGTTCCCCGCCGGACGTCGAAGCTTACGCCGTCAACGGCCGCGAAGTCCGTCGCCTTGCCCAGCCCCGAGCGGAGCTTGTAGACCTTCCGCAGGTCCTGGATCTGCAGGAAAGTGTCCGGCTTCACCGTTGCGGCGGCAGGTGCCAGCAGGTCCGACGTCTCCACCCCCTGTTCCTTGGCCACCTGGATGCGGCGGCTGGCAAGGGATGGCGCGGACTCTACGAGCCGCTTGGTGTAGGGGTGCTGCGGGTTGCGCAGCAGTTCCAGCGACGGCCCGGCCTCAACGACGCGGCCCTGGTACATGACCACGACTTTGTCGGCACGCTCGGCTGCGAGGCCAAGGTCGTGGGTGATCAGCAGCACCGAGGTGCCCAGCTCGTTGGTCATGGTTTCCAGGTGGTCCAGGATCTGCCGCTGGACGGTGACGTCAAGGGCCGACGTCGGCTCGTCCGCGATCAGCAGGCGCGGCTGGCAGGAGAGGCCGATGGCGATCAGCGCACGCTGGCGCATGCCGCCCGAGAACTCGTGCGGGTACTGGTTGGCCCGGCGCTTGGCGTCCGGCAGTCCGGCCTGGGACAACACCTTGGCGATATCGTCCGGACCGCTGGGCCGGCCGTTTGCACGCAGTGTCTCCCGGACCTGGTAGCCGATCTTCCATACCGGGTTCAGGTTGGACATGGGGTCCTGCGGCACCATGCCGATGGTGTTGCCGCGCAGCTCGATCATGCGCTGCTCGGAGGTGTGGGCGATGTCCTCGCCGTCGAGCAGGATCTGGCCGCCGGACACTTTGCCGTTGTTGGGCAGGAGGCCGATGGCGGCCAGGGCGGTGGTGGACTTGCCGGAGCCGGACTCCCCCACGATGGCCACCGTTTCACCGGGCATGATGGTCAGGTGTGCATTCCGCACCGCCTGGACGTCGCCGCCGCCGGTCTTGAAGGTGATGGCGAGGTCGCGGATTTCGAGCAGCGGCCTGACGCCGGTGGCACCGGCCTCATCAATGCGGACGTCTGGACTTGTCATCTCTTTATCTCTCATCGCTGACGGCTCTTCGGGTCGAGGGCGTCACGCACGGCGTCACCCAGCATGATGAAGCTCAGCACCGTGATGGACAGCGCCGCGGCCGGGTAGAGCATGATTTCCGGCCGGGTCCTGATCGATGCCTGGGCGCCTGCAATGTCGTTGCCCCACGACATGATGCTCTGGGGCAAACCGATGCCCAGGAAGGACAGGGTGGCTTCGGCCACGATGAACACGCCAAGCTCCAGCGTCGCCAGGACGATGATGGGTGCCAGGGCGTTCGGCAGGACGTGGCGGATCAGGGCGCCGAATTTGGAGACGCCCAGCGCGCGCGCGGCTGTGACGAAGTCAGCGTTGCGTACCTCGATGACTGCACCACGGGTGATACGCGCCATCTGCGGCCAGGCCAGGAGCGAGATGACGAACACCACGGTCCATACGCTCTTGTTCTCCCGGAACAGCGGCAGCTGAGTGATCACCAGCGCGCCCAGGACAAGCGGCAGGGCGAAGAAGATATCGCCCAGGCGGGCGAGGACGGCATCGATCCAGCCACCGTAGTACCCCGCGAGGGCGCCGAGCGTCACGCCGATGACCAGCACGCAGAGCACGGAAAGCAGGCCCACGGAGAGGGAAGCCTGCGTGCCGTGGATGACCCTGGAGTAAACGTCGCAGCCCTGGAAGGTGAAGCCAAACGGGTGTCCGGCCGTGGGGGCGCCTTCGGAGTTGGCAAGCTCGCAGCCCTCGTTGGGGGGCGTGGACGTGAAGAGGCCCGGGAACAAGGCAATCACGATCAGGGCAAGGATCAGCAGTGCCGAGATGATGAACAGCGGACGACGACGGAGCTTGCGCCACGCGTCTGCCCACAGGCTGAGCGGGGCCTGGTCCGTCTTGACGGCGTCCGTTGCCTGCAGCGGTGTCTCGTCGATGGGGGCCACGAAGTGGCTGTTATTACTGGTCATAGCGGATCCTCGGGTCAAGCCAGGCGTACAGGAGATCGACAAGAAGGTTCGCCACGACGAACACCAGCACCAGCACGCTGACGATGGAGACGATGGTGGGGCCTTCACTGCGGAGGACAGCCTGGTAGAGCTTGTTGCCTACGCCGGGAACGTTGAAGATGCCCTCAGTAACAATGGCACCGCCCATCAGGCCGCCAAGGTTGGCGCCCAGGTAGGTCACCACAGGGATCAGGGAGTTGCGCAGGATGTGCGCCATGACCACCCGCGGCCGGGAGAGGCCCTTGGCCGTGGCGGTCCGCACGTAGTCGGCATTCATGTTTTCGCTGACTGATGCGCGAGTCAGGCGGAGGACGTAGGCGAAGGAGACAAGTCCCAGGACCACGGCCGGGAGCAGCAGGGTCCCCCAGTTGGCGTTCGCGCCCACTGTGGGTTTGGCCCAGCCAAGCTGCACGCCGAAGACGAGCTGGAAAACGAAGCCGAGGACGAAGGTGGGGACTGCGATGACAACCAGCGAGGCCACCAGGACGGTGGAGTCGAACCAGCCGCCGCGCCGCAGCCCGGCGAAAACGCCGAACGCAACACCGAAGACAGCCTGGATGGCCAGCGCCTCGATGGCGAGCATCGCCGTCACCGGGAAGACACGGGCAAGGCTGGCCGCGATGGGCTGGCCCGTGAAGTCATTGCCCAGGTTGAAGGTGAAAAGGTTCTTGAGGAACAGGCCGTACTGGACCCAGAAGGGCTGGTCCAGGTTGTACTGGCTGCGCAGGGTGTCGATGACAGCCTGCGGGGGCTGGCGGTCGCCGAACAGCGCGGCGATGGGATCGCCCGGCAGGGCGAACACCATGTAGTACACCAAAAGGGTAGTGCCGAGGAAAACAGGGATCACCTGAAGGAGTCGGCGCAGGATGAACCGGATCACAGGATCACCTGCCTTCCGGTAAAGGGGAAAACGCGTTCATGAATGCCTTCCTGCCGCTTGCAAGCCAATGGGGGCCCGGACGCAACCGGAACCCCCATCAGCCTGACGGCAAGTTAGATCTGGTGACTACTTGGCGGTGATGCCGTAGTACAGGATGCCGCCGTTCCAGCCGGTCTCGGCCTTCACGATGTTGTTGCTCCAGACGATCGGGCGTGCCTGATCCCAGAGCGGCAGGCCGGGCAGGTCCTGGAACAGGACTTCCTGTGCCTGGTTGAACTTGGTGTTTGCCTCGTCCGTGCTCTTGGCAGCCAGGCCCTCCTTGAGGAGGTTGTCGAACTCAGGGTTCGAGTACTTCTCGTAGTTGGAGGAAGCGTTGGTGGCCCAGACCGGTCCCAGGAAGTTGTACAGCGACGGGTAGTCGCCCTGCCAGCCCGCGCGGGTCAGGCCGGGCAGCTGCTGGGACTTGCGGAGGTTCAGGACTTCAGCGAACTTGGCGAACGGCTGGATTTCAGCCTGGATGCCGAGGTTGTTCTTGAAGCCGTTGGCTACCGCATCGATCCATTCCTTGTTGCCGCCGTCGGTGTTGGAGGCGATCTGGAGCGGCTTGGAGCCGTCGTACGGCTTGATCTTCTCTGCCTGTGCCCAGAGGTCCTTGGCCTTGGCGGCGTCGAACTTCAGGACTTCGCTGCCCTTGAGGCCTTCCTTGAATCCGTCGATGACCGGCGGAACGAATGCCTTGGCCGGGGTGCGGGTGCCGTTGAAGACAACCTTGGCGATTTCCTCGCGGTTGATGGCGTAGGACAGTGCCTGGCGGCGCAGCTTGCCGGCTTCACCCTGGAAGTTGGGGTTGTACGGCGGGATGTTCAGCGTGGAGTTGGTCGCAACCGGCTTGGTGGAGTTGCGGTCCGGGAAGTCGGAGACGTAGGTCTTCAGGGCGTTCGACGGGAGAACATCCGTGATGTCGAGGTTGTCCGACTGCAGGTCCGTGTATGCGGGGCCCGGATCGGTGTAGAACTTGAAGGTCACGCCGCCGTTCTTTGCCTCGCGCGGGCCCTTGTAATCGGCGTTCTTGACCAGGGAGATCGACTGGTCATGGACCCAGGAACCCTGCTTTTCGAACTTGTACGGACCGTTGCCAACGGGGTTTTCACCGAAGGTCTTGGGGTCGGTCAGCGCGGCGGACGGAAGCGGGAAGAAGGCGGAGTAGCCAAGGCGCAGGGACCAGTCCGCTTCGGGCTGGGCGAGCTTGACCGTGATGGTGGAATCATCGGTTGCTGCCAGGCCGGACATGGTGTCGGCCTTGGGAGCAGGAGTGGTGGTGGTCTTGCCGTCAGCACCCTTTTCCGAGTTCACAGCCGAAACGTCTTCGTAACCGGCGATGGACTCGAAGAAGAATCCGTTGTTCTGCAGGTTCTTGGAGTTTGCGGCGAAGTTCCAGGAGTCGACGAAGGTCTTTGCCGTGATGGCTTCACCGTTGGTGAACTTCTGGCCCTGCTTGACCTTGATGGTCCAGTTCTGGGCGTCGGAAGACTCGATGGAGTCAGCGAGGGCGTTGACCGGCTTGCCGCTGGCGTCGTACGTGCGCAGGCCTTCGAAGAGAAGCTCGACCACGCGGCCGCCGTAAACCTCATTGGTGTTTGCCGGCAGCAACGGGTTTTGTGGCTCGTTGCTGTAGGCGGTGATGACCTTGTTCGGATCGCCGGCAGCTTTGCTGGCCCCGTCAGTGCTGCCGCCGCCGCCGGCGCCGCACCCGGTCAGGGCAAGCGCGGCGATTGCCACGATGCCCAGTGCTTTGGAAGTGCGCGTAAAACGCATTCCGCCTCCTATGAGTTGTGGGAGAGATGTATAGGGGAATCTTGTGCTTCCCCGCAGGTCGGACGCAGCTCACCGCTGTGACGAAACCTACACAATACGAGTTAGCCTAACCGCACGAAGTCCAGATATTGGTACTCCGTTGCCAAACCGTGACCGGCGGCTTTTCAATGCCCCGGGCGGCGGCGATAGTTAGGCACGTCACATGCTACTCGCCGGTAGGCCCTACGGCGAATCGGCGCCGCAAGAGCCAAAGGACCCAAAAAAGTACGTGGCCGCGGCTAGGACAGCCGCCACTCCGCAACGTTCCACCACACGCCCAGGGGACCGGGGCTGGTCTTCACGCCGGCCACCCGCGAATTGAACGCAGTCGTTCCGGGTGTTTGGTAAAGGGGAAGGCCGTACGCGTCCTCCCAGATGTGCTTGTCGATCTCGGCCAGGAGCTCGTCCTGTTTGCCCAGGTCCGTGGTCACGGCCAGCTGTTCCATGATCTTGTCCGCGTCGCCGTCGGAATAGCCCGTGAAGTTGCTGCCTGCACCGGTGCGGAAGATTTGCGGCACCCTGCTGACGCCCGCCTCAGTCCCGATCCAGCCTGACAGGGCGGCATCATAGCCACCCCTGCTCAACGCGGCCGCCCAGTCTGCACTCCCCTGGCCGCCGTCGACAACCCGGAATCCCGCCAGTGCGGCCGAGTCGCGGATCAGGGCGAAGGCTTTGGCCCGGTTCGGGTTGTCCCGGTTATAGAGAATGCGGATGCTGGGGGTGGCGTCCTTGAGGAGCCTCTTTGCGCCATCGATGTCCACCTTGGCGTAATCGGACGACCCGTTGTTCTTCACGGTCTCGTCGTACTTTGGCTGTCCGGGCAGGAACACCTGGGAGTCCAGCGGCTTGTTGTCCGCCACCTGGGTGCCCACCACGGCGTCCACAATCGCCTGCCGCGGCACCGTCTTGAGGAAGGCTTCCCGGACATCCTTGTCGGCAAACGTCCCGGAGAAGTTGAGGTCAAGGTGGTCGTAGCCGGACTGTTTGTACCGTTCAACGGTGATGCCCTGACCTGACAGGCCGGTGAGGAGATTGTCTGTGGCAGCCGAGGGCTGGGGCGAAATGATGTCAGCCTGCCCGTTGCGCAGGGCATCAACCGCCGCCGGCACGGCCCCCGTGAACCGGACATTGATCTCGTCCAGCCACGGTTCCGCGCCCCACACGTAGTCCCGGTTCCGGACCAGCTTCATGGAAACTTCAGGCACGATGTCGCGGACGATGTAGGGGCCGCTGGAAAGGTAGAGCGCAGGATCATCCGGAAGGGATTTCGTATCGAACCCGGTGTTCCAGAAGTCGCTGACCTTTTTGAGGGCCGGGTGCGACGCCGGTTTGTCCGGGTTGCCCCGGGGCGTGTCCTTGAGGAGCTTGACCAGGTCCTCCTCGTCGTTGAGTCCGCTCTTGGCAGCAACGACATGGGCCGGGAGTCCGACGTCGAACGCCACTTCCCAGTCAGCGTACGGTGCGGCGTACTCAATGGTGATGGAACGGCCGTCCGACCCGATTTCGGGAAACAGGGTACCCGCCAGGCCTGTGGTGTCGGAGGCGACCGAGAAGTACTTGGTGCCCTTCCCCGCTGCGGGTTCGACGTCGTCGAAGTAACCCGACCCTGCGGCCCAGCTCAGCAGGAGGTCTGCAGCTCCGATGGGCGCCCCGTCCGACCACTTCACGCCCTCATTGACCGTGTACTTTACTTTGAGCGGCTGGTCGGAGACCTTCTCGAAGTGGCCGAACTTGTCGTTGCGGACCACCTTGGAGCTGTCGTCCAGGTAGAAGAAGCCCGAGTGCGTGATGGCGCCGATCTTCGAGTTGATGTCGGTGTTGCCGTTGGCGCTGTAGGGGTTGAACGAGGAGAATGCGTTGACCTCGGCCACAGTGACGCTGCCGCCGCGCTTCGCCTCCCCCACCACCACGGACGGGGCGCTGCCGCCCGAACAGCCGGAAAGAACCAGGGCAGCCGCCAACGCGGCGATGAGCAACTGCATCAGACGCCGGACCGGCATGCCGCCTCCTTGTGGTTTTCCCTCTCCGGAGGGGACTGGGGCCGCTTCAATCACGCCCTACAAACTCAGGATACTTGGTGCTGCTGCCCGCCAACCCAATCCGAACCTCCTGGCAATGGGGTACGTAGTCCGGGCCGCCGGACGGGACCTACGGCCCAAGCCCGGGCCCGGCCGGTTCCGTAGCATGCTGGCAACGGAACCTCAGGAAGGAAAAGCTCGATGAGCATCCCCCAACCGTCCAATGTGCCCGGAAGTGCAGTCCCGCCCCTCGAACTGCCGTACTACGGTGCTCCGCCGGTGGACGCGGTCAAACGCGTCTTCCAGAAGTACGCGGTCTTCTCGGGGCGCGCCAGCCGAAGCGAATATTGGTGGTGGTTCCTCGCTTCCGGGCTGGCCTCAGCGGTGCTGAATTCCATCAGTCCCACTGTGGTCAACGGCCAGGTGACGGGGTCCAGCGCCCTGGGTGGCTTGTGGTTTCTCGCCACCGTTGTCCCGTCACTCGCGGTGGCGTCCCGACGCCTCCACGACGTGAACCTCAGCACCTGGATGCTGCTGCTCGCCCTCATCCCCGTACTTGGATGGATTGCGCTCATCGTGCTGCTCGCGCAGCGGGGGAACCCGTCTGGCCAGCGTTTCGACAAGTACCCTGCACCGGAGCGTGGGCAGGCGTCATCCGCTCCCCCGTCCTGGCCTCAGCAGCAGCCTCCCTACCCGCCCGGTCCCGCTGGTCCGACCGGGCCGTAGGCCAGGGCAGACCTCCGGCAATTTTTCCGCCCGGACAGTGCCCCAGCATCGTTCCGGGACCAGCAGTGCGCCTGTTCCTGCGGAAATCAGACGTTGAAGCGGAACTCCACCACGTCGCCGTCGGCCATGACGTATTCCTTGCCTTCGATCCGGACCTTGCCGCGGGATTTCGCCTCGGCCATGGATCCGGCGTCCACCAGGTCGTCGAAGGAGACGACTTCGGCCTTGATGAAGCCGCGCTGGAAGTCGGAGTGAATGACGCCGGCTGCCTGCGGTGCCGTGTCGCCCTGCCGGATGGTCCAGGCGCGCGCTTCCTTGGGGCCCGCCGTGAGGTAGGTCTGCAGCCCCAGGGTGTGGAAGCCCACGCGTGCCAGCTGGTCCAGGCCGGACTCGTCCTGGCCGTTCATCTCGAGCATCTCGCGCGCCTCTTCCTCGTCGAGCTCCACGAGATCGGCCTCGAGTTTGGCGTCAAGGAAGATGCAGTCTGCCGGGGCAACCATGGCGCGCAGTTCTTCCTGCTTTTCCGGGCTGCCCAGGATGCCTTCGTCGGCATTGAACACGTAGATGAAGGGCTTGGCGGTCAGCAGGCCCAGCTCCTTGAGGTGTTCCATCTCCAGTTTGTCGCTCTTGATGGAGGAGTAGATGGTGTCTCCCCGCTCGAGCACCGCCTGCGCGGCCTTGATGGCGGCGAGCTCGGCGGCTTCCCGCTTCTTGATCTTGACTTCTTTTTCGATCCGCGGGATGGCTTTTTCGATGGTCTGCAGGTCCGCGAGGATCAGCTCGGTGTTGATGGTCTCCATGTCCGAGCGGGGATCCACCTTGCCGTCGACGTGGATCACGTCGGGGTCATCGAAGACCCGGACAACTTCGGCGATGGCTTCAGCTTCGCGGATGTTGGCCAGGAACTGGTTGCCGAGCCCCTCCCCCTCCGACGCGCCCTTCACGATGCCGGCGATGTCGACGAAGGATACCGCGGCGGGCAGGACGCGCTGGGAGCCGAAGATCCCGGCGAGCTTCTGCAGCCTGGGGTCCGGGAGGTTCACGACGCCGACATTGGGTTCGATGGTGGCGAACGGATAGTTCGCGGCCAGGACCTGGTTGCGGGTTAGCGCGTTGAAGAGGGTTGATTTGCCGACGTTGGGCAGTCCGACGATGCCAATAGTTAGAGCCACGAGCATTGATTCTACCCGCCGGACCCCGCGGCCCAGTACCCGGGAATGTCACTGCCCATGATTGTCAGAGCCCCGTGCAACAGTGAAGCCATGGATGCTTTTGCCTTGATTCTGGCCCTTTTCATGCTGCTGCTGGGTGCGCTTGCCGGCGCTGCAGCCACCTACTTCTCATTGCGCCGGAACTCGCACGCCCTGGAGACGGACTTCGACCAGGTGTCGTCACGCCTTTCCGAGGTCACTGCGCAGCTGGCAGCGGCCGACGCCGAGCGGCGGCTTTTGGCCGCACAGAACCGTGAGCTGGGTGAGGCCCGGACACAGGACGGCAGCGTGCTGCGTGCCCTGGCGCCCGTGGCCGAGAAGCTGTCCGCGGTGCAGCAGCAGGTGGCGCTGCTGGAGCGGGACCGGGTTGAGCAGTACGGCCAACTGGCCCAGCAGCTGCAGGAGGCCAGGCTGTCCGATGAACAGCTCATCCGTTCCACGCACGCCCTGGAATCGGCGCTGCGTTCCAACAGCGCCAGGGGCCAGTGGGGCGAGGTGCAGCTTCGGCGCGTGGTGGAGGCTGCAGGGATGCTCCGCCACGTCGACTTCGTGGAGCAGGTCCACAGTGCGGGCCACGACTCAACGGTGCGGCCGGACCTGGTGGTGCAGCTGCCGGGTGAAAAACAGCTGGTGGTGGACGCCAAGGTGCCGTTGTCGTCCTACCTTGAGGCACAGGAACTCGGCTCGGTGGACCCGCGCCTGGCCCCGGCTGGACCGCAGTCGGCGAACGAGGGCCGCAACAGGCAGGCCCTCCTGGCGGCACACGCCAAGGCCCTTAGGGCGCACGTGGATGCGCTCGGTACCAAAAAGTACTGGGATATCCCCGGAAACTCCCCGGAACTGGTGGTTTGTTTCATCCCGGCCGAGTCCATCCTGGCGGCGGCGCTGACAGCTGACGCCGGGCTCCTGGACCACGCGTTGTCCCGTAATGTCGTCCTCGCCTCGCCGAGCACCCTGCTGGCCGTGCTGAAGTCCGTGGCATTCACGTGGCGCCAGGACGTCCTGACGGACAGTGCACGCGAGCTCTTCGAACTTGCGCGGCAGCTGTACGACCGGATGGGCACGCTGGGCGAGAACGTCACCAAGCTCGGATCCTCGCTGAAGACGTCCGTGGACCGCTACAACGCCATGGTGGGAACGCTGGAAGCCAGGGTCCTGCCCACCGCGCGGAAACTCAACAGCCTGGAGGAAACAGGCTTGGTTGCACCACCCTTGGTGGAGGTGCAACCGCGGGCGCTGGTGGCACCCGAGCTGCAGGGCGACGGGGAAGCAGCCTGACACGGCCGCCGAAATGCAGAATGGGCCGGGCAGCCAGTGGCTGCCCGGCCCATTCCGTTGGAATTGTGTGCCGGTTTTAGCTGCGGGTCCGTCGTCCGCCCAGCGCACGGCTGACATCGCCGGCCTGTTTCAGGGTGGCCCGGAGTTCCTTGGGCAGCGAGAAGAGGAGGTCTTCCTCGGCCGTCACGACTTCCTCCACGGCTCCGTAGCCGTAATCAGCGAGCAGCCGCAGCACGTCCTGCACCAGCACCTCGGGAACGGATGCCCCCGACGTAACGCCCACGGTGGCGACGCCTTCAAACCACGCCTCGTCAACCTCGTTGGCGAAATCCACCCGGTACGAGGCCTTGGCACCGTATTCGAGCGCCACCTCCACCAGCCGGACAGAGTTGGACGAGTTGGCCGAACCCACCACGATCACCAGGTCCGCCTTGGGCGCGATCTTTTTGATGGCCACCTGGCGGTTGGTGGTGGCGTAGCAGATGTCGTCGCTAGGCGGATCCTGCAGGGTGGGGAACCGTTCCTTGAGCAGCCGGACGGTTTCCATGGTCTCGTCCACGCTGAGTGTCGTCTGCGAAAGCCAGATGACCTTCTCGGGGTCGCGGACGGTGACCTGGTCCACTTCATGCGGGCCATTAATGATCTGGATGTGCTCCGGCGCTTCCCCTGAAGTGCCTTCCACTTCCTCATGGCCGTCGTGGCCGATCAGGAGGATATCGAAATCGTCCTTGGCGAAGCGGACGGCTTCCTTGTGCACTTTTGTGACCAGGGGGCACGTGGCATCAATGGTGCGCAGGCCCCGGGTTTCGGCGGACTCGACCACTGCCGGGGACACTCCGTGGGCGGAGAAGATCACCAGGGCACCTTCGGGCACCTCATCGGTTTCGTCCACGAAGATGGCGCCCTTTTCCTCCAGCGAGCTGACCACGTGGACGTTGTGGACGATCTGCTTGCGGACGTACACGGGCGGACCGTAGTGCTCCAGCGCCTTTTCTACGGCGATCACGGCACGGTCAACACCGGCGCAGTAACCGCGCGGAGCGGCCAGCAGTACCTTCTTGGTGCCGTTCACGGGGGCCGCAGCTGCTACTTCCTCCGGGGAGCGGCGCCTGCGCGGAATGGTTGGCATCGAAAGGGATACAGCCGAGGTGGTCATGCCTCCATGCTACCGGCTGGCCCCAACCCGTTTCCGGGATGCGAACAACGTCACAATGCCCACCGCCACCAGGACGCCGCCGGCAACCCCGGCCGTGGTGATCCACGTTTGGAAGTCCGCGCCGGCGGCGGCAAGGAAATGGTCGCGGAACATATTGGCCACCGCGTTGCCGGTGTCCGTGGCCTGGGCGCGGGCTGAGCCAAGCTGCAGTCCCAGTCCCCACAGCCCGGCAAGCGCCAGTCCGCCGAGGCCCGCGGCCAGCAGCACCGTCCCGCGGCGGCGTGCCGCCACGAGCGCCAGCAGGAACGCTACGGCCGACCCGATGGCCAGGATGTAGCCCATGGGCGCGTAGGTGGCCAGCCGTTCAGTCCATTCCCTTTGCGCAGGCTGGCCTACATTGATCAGCGTCTGTTCCGGCGGATCGAGGGGAAGCCTGGTTGTGCGGGAGATCTCCTCCGAGCCCAGGGCAACCAGTGGGGCAACGTCGAGGGTCAGGGACGACGCCGATGCTCCTCCCTGGGATGCCGCGGCCGGATCGGCAAAGCTGAGGCGGTGGCTTCTGCGGAGGGTCTCCTCCCAGGCCGCCGGATAGCCGGGCAACCCGGTCAGCGACTCCGCCGCCTTTTCAAGCATTGGCTCCACCAGCCCGGAGAGGAACCCGGGAACCGACCCGGTGTCAATCGTTCCCACTGCGGCCGCAGCCAGCTTCTTTTGGAATTCCGTGTCCTTGCCAAGCGGAGCTGCGAGACGGACGAAGCCGTCTTCCTGGACGATGTTCCGGTCCACCCAGATGGCGGGAACGGCAACGGCGGCGAGGAGGATGCCCAGCACGGTGGCGATGGCAGAGATAAAAGTGCGCACAACAGGTCCTTAGGGGTTGGGGGCCTTATCCCATCCTAGGCAGGGTCCGGGGGCTGCCCCTGTCAGTCCCCGGTGCTAGACCTTATGGATAAGGTTGATTGACCGCCCACAACAGTTGAAGGACCGCATGCCCGCAGCACCAGCCTCCCACCGGCGTCCGCATGTCTGACCAGGCCTCCTTACCGGGTACCGCCCCCACCACCCTGCCGGCCACCGCGGCGGAAACCAGCCCGGACAACCCGTGGCCGCTGCAGCTGCTGTCGCAGAAGCTCAAGGCGCACATCGACCGTACCCCGTCGGCGTGGGTTGAGGGCCAGGTCATTGAACTGAACCGGCGCGGGACCAACGCCTACATCACGCTTCGGGACGTGGATGCGGAGGTGTCGCTGCCGGCTTCCGTCTGGACCAAGGTCCTGGAGCGGCAGAACCTTCCACTGGAGCGCGGTTCACGGGTAGTGGCCCTGCTGAAACCGGAGTTCTGGCTGAAGACGGGCCGGCTGAACATGCTGGTGCGGGACATCCGGCCGGTCGGACTGGGTGACCTGCTGGCCCGCATTGAGCGGCTGCGCCAGGCCCTTGCAGCTGAGGGTCTTTTCGCCGACTCCCGGAAGAAGCGGCTGCCCCTGCTGCCGCACCGCATCGGCCTGATCACGGGACGGGACTCGGACGCCAAGAAGGACATCCTTCGCAACGCGGCCCTGCGGTGGCCGGCGGTGGAGTTCGAGATCCGCGAGGTGGCCGTCCAGGGGAACACAGCCGTGTCCCAAGTGGTCCGTGCCCTGCGTGAACTGGACGACCGGCCTGAGGTGGATGTCATCGTCATCGCCCGGGGCGGCGGGGCACTGGAAGATCTTCTGCCCTTTAACAGCGAGGAGCTGATCCGGGCCGTGGCCGCGGCCAACACACCCGTGGTGAGCGCCATTGGCCATGAGGCGGACCGCCCGCTACTGGATTACGTCGCCGATCTGCGGGCCTCCACCCCCACCGACGCCGCGAAGCGAATCGTGCCGGAGGTATCCGAGGAACTTGCCGGGGTGCGCCAGGCGCGGGAACAGCTGCGGCGCTGCGTGGAACGGCTGGTGGACCGGGAGTCGGACCGGCTGGCGGCACTGCATTCGCGGCCCGTCATGGCGGCGCCCGAGGGCATGGTCTCCGTCCGGGGCGAGGAAATCGAACGGCTGCTGCGGCGCTCGTCCGCCGCGGTGAGCTCCACGGTGGTGCGGGCAGCGGACCAGCTGGAGCATCTGAAAGCCCAGGTCCGTGCGCTCTCACCGCAGAAGACCCTGGACCGGGGGTACGCCGTCGTCGAACTGGCAGGCGACCAGGCCGCACGGATCGCCGAGGCCGGCCACGCCGTCGTCCGCAGGCCCGCCGAAGCACCTGCGGGTGCCGCCTTGTCCATCCGTGTCGCGGAGGGCCGCTTCGGAGCCACCTCCACCGGCCCTGCGGAGTCCACCAGGGCACCGCACCCAGGAAACCCAGACCAGCACCAGGAAGTGGAAGAGAAGGCATGACCGAACAGAAACCAGAATCCGATGTCGCCGCGCTGAGCTATGAGGAAGCCCGGGAGCAGCTCATCGCCGTGGTGGGCAGGCTGGAGGCCGGAGGGGCAAGCCTGGAGGAATCCCTGGCCTTGTGGGAGCGTGGCGAGGCACTGGCCGCGCGGTGCGAGGAGTGGCTCGAGGGAGCACGAAAGCGCTTGGCCGCTGCCCGGGACCAGCCCCTGTAACCAACCGCCGGACCGGTCCAGCCCTGGGGACCGCGGCTGTCAAACCGGGGCATACTGCTCCGGCCCCAGGGGCCCGGGTCAGGAACGGGCCACGAGCTCCCGTTCGATGTCGACGTCGAATTCAGCCTTGGGCCACTCCAGGCGGAAGTCGGACAGCGCCGATATCACCAGTTGCTGCACGGCGATGCGGGCGAACCATTTCTTGTTGGCCGGAACCACGTACCACGGGGCAATCGCTGAGCTGGTCTCGTCAAACGCGGCCTGGTATGCAGCCATGTAGTCATCCCAAAAGGCGCGTTCCTTCAGGTCGCCGCTGCTGTATTTCCAGTGCTTGGCAGGGTTGTCCAGGCGGGCCAGCAGCCGGGATTTCTGCTCATCCTTGCTGATGTTGAGCATCACTTTGATGATCTTGGTGCCGGCGTCGGTTTGGCGGGCTTCGAATTCGTTGATGGCCCGGTAGCGCCGGCTGATTTCTTCCGGGGTGGCCCAGTTGTGGACGCGGTGGATGAGGACGTCCTCATAGTGGGAGCGGTCAAAGATCCCCACCATCCCGGCTCCGGGGACCTCCTTCTCGATACGCCAGAGGAAATCGTAGGACTTCTCCTGCTCGGTGGGGGCCTTGAACGCCTTGAACTGGACGCCCTGGGGGTCCATGGTTGCCATGACGTGGTTGACGATTCCGCCCTTGCCGGCTGTGTCCATGGCCTGCAGGACCAAGAGGATCCGTTTCTTTCCGCCGGCCCGGGATTCGGCGAACAGCTGTTCCTGCAGCTCGGAGAGCGTCCCGTCCATCTCAGCCAGCAACGCCTCGCCGTCCGCCTTGTTGCCGCTGTAGCCCGGGGTGGCGTCCGGGTCCACCGCTGCCAGGGAAAATCCCTTTCCAACGCGGAGCGTCTCAGACGGATGCTGGTCGAAGCCAACGACGCGGGCCATGGGGTTCCTCTCCGCAGGGGGTACACGGGCCCGGTGGCCCGTGAGCACAGGCTAGTTCCCCTGGTACCTGCTTAGGAAGTCCCCCATGCGCCCAATGGCTTCTTCGATGTCCTTCACGTTGGGCAGCGTCACCATGCGGAAGTGGTCCGGGCGCACCCAGTTGAAGGCGCGGCCGTGGGATACCAGGATCTTCTGTTCCCTCAGCAGGTCAAGGACAAACTTCTCGTCATCCCGGATGTGGTAGACCTCGGGGTCAAGCCGCGGGAACAGGTACAGGGCGCCTTTGGCCTGCTGCGTGCTGACGCCGGGAATGGCGTTCAGCATGTCGTAGGCCTTGTTGCGCTGCTCCAGCAGCCGGCCGCCCGGGAGGATGAGGTCGTTGATGCTCTGGTAGCCGCCCAACGCCGTCTGGATGGCGTGCTGGGCCGGGACATTGGCGCACAGGCGCATGTTGGCCAGGAGGTTGATGCCTTCGAGGTAGTCGGCGGCGTCCTTCTTGGGTCCTGAGATGGCCATCCAGCCTGCCCGGTAACCGCAGACGCGGTAGGCCTTGGACAACCCGCTGAAGGTCAGGCACAGGACGTGGTCTCCGGTGAGGCCGGCCAGGTTCACGTGGACGGCGTCCTCGTACAGGATCTTCTCGTAGATCTCGTCGGCAAAGATCACCAGGCCGTGCTTTTCGGCCAGGGCCACGATGCGTTTCAGGGTCTGTTCCGGGTACACAGCGCCGGTGGGGTTGTTCGGGTTGATGACCACGATGCCCTTGGTGCGGGGAGTGATCTTGGCTTCCATGTCCTCCAGGTCAGGCTGCCAGCCGGACTCTTCATCGCAGAGGTAATGCACCGGTTTTCCGCCGGCGAGCGCTACGGAAGCCGTCCAGAGCGGGTAGTCCGGCGTGGGGATGAGCACTTCGTCGCCGGAGTCCAGCAGCGCCATCAGGGACATGGTGATGAGCTCGCTGACGCCGTTGCCCAGGTAGATGTCGTCAACGTGGATGTTCTGGATACCGCGGGTCTGGTAGTACTGCGAGACGGCGGTGCGGGCAGAAAAGATGCCGCGGGAATCGCTGTAGCCCTGGGCGTGGGGCAGGTGGCGGATCATGTCCACCAGGATGGCGTCGGGCGCTTCAAAGCCGAACGGTGCGGGGTTGCCGATGTTCAGCTTGAGGATCCGGTGGCCCTCCGCCTCCATCTGCTGGGCGGCTTCGAGGATCGGTCCACGGATGTCATATAGGACGTTGTTGAGCTTCGTGGACTGCCTGAATTCTGCCATCCCTCAAATATGCCACAGGAAGGATGAATGGCCGTTGAGACATCCGCCACATGGCCGACGGCGGCTGCCGGACCTTCGAAAGGCCGGCAGCCGCCGTCGTTGTCACCTCCGTGTTCCTGCCCTGGGCAGGGAACGCGGACCTACTTGACGATGCCCTTCTCCTTGAGCCAGTTGGTTGCTGCCGTCTTGGCGTCCTGCTTCTGGCTGCCGCTGACGGCGCGGTTGAGGTTGATCAGGTCATCGGTGGTGAGGGTGCTGGAGACCGAGTTGAGTGCCTGCTTGGCCTTGTCCGTCATCTTGGCCTTGTTGTACAGCGGCAGGACCTGCTGGGCGATGAAGTTGTTCTTGGGATCGTCCAGCACCACGAGGTCGTTGTCCGCGATGGACGGCGTGGTGGTGTAGATATCGGCCACCTGCACCTGGTCCTCCAGGAGGGCCTTGAGCGTCACCGGGCCGCCGCCGTCGCTGAAGGGCTCAAGCTTCTTGGGTTCGCAGTTGTAGTTCTTCTTCAGCCCAGGCAGGCCGTAGGCGCGCTCGGCGAAGGTGGCCGGGGCGCCGACGACGATCTGGCTGCAGACCTTGGCCAGGTCCTCAATGGATTTCAGCTGGTACTTCTCGGCCGTTGCCTTGGTGACCACCATGGCGTCCTTGTCTTCGGCCTTGGACACGTCCAGGACGCCAAGGCCATCCGGCAGCTTGCCCGGCAGCGCCTTGGCGATGTCACCGGCGGAGACTTCCGTGGCTTCCTTGTTCACGTAGAGCAGCAGGTTGCCGCTGTAGTCCGGCACCACATCCACTGACCCGTCCTGGACGGCCTTGAAGTAGACCTCCCGGGAGCCGATGTTCGGCTTGGTGGTGGCGGTGATTCCGTTGGCGTTCAAGGCGCCGGCGTACAGCTCGGCGATGATCTGGCTTTCCGGGAAGTCCGCGGAACCCACCACCAGGGATGTGGCCCCGCCGGAAGCGCCGGCGCTGGATGCGGGCGCGTTCTTCAGCGGATCGGACGAACCGCCGCAGGCTGACAGCGCCACTGCCAGGCCAAGCCCGGCGGCAAGGCCGCTGAACGCCCGCCTGCCGAGGCGCTGGGGACGGCTATCTTTCATGATTTACCTCCTTGTACAACAGTCTCCGCAACAACGGGGTCTGTGAGATCAACCGCAGCCTCCTGGCTGCGGAAGGACAGCTTCGAGGCCCCTGGTGTCAGGAACAGCCTCTGGAACAGGGACAGGAGAAGGTCGACGGCGATGGCCAGCACTGCGATGAGGAGGGAACCTCCCAGCATCTGGGGGAAGTCGCTGAGGACCAGTCCGTCAAAGAGATACCGGCCCAGTCCGCCGAGGTTGATGTACGCCACCACCGAGACGGTGGCGATCACCTGCAGCACACCGGTCCGGAAACCGCCGAACATGACGGTGAGGGCGTTGGGCAGTTCGGCCCGGAACAGAACCTGCAGTTCCGTCATGCCCATGGCCCGGGCGGCATCAACCACGTTCCGGTCCACGCTGGAGATGCCCGCGTAAGTCCCTGCCAGGAGCGGGGGCACCGTGAGGATTACCAGGGCCCAGATGGGCGGCATCAGCCCGATGCCTGCCAGGAGCACGAACAGGATCAGCAGGCCAAGGGTGGGCAGGGCGCGCAGTGCGCCGGCCAGGGCCACGACAGCGACGCGTCCCCTTCCCGTGTGGCCGACGAACATCCCGACGGGTACTGCAACGGCGGTGGCGATCAGCATGACCAGGCCGGTGTACTGGAGGTGCTCCCCCAGCCGGGCGGGAATGCCCATGCTTCCGGCCCAGTGCAGGGGGTCGGCGAGCCAGGCGAAGGTATCGGCGAAGACGTTGCTCATGCTGCCTCACCCACTGTGGAAGCAGCCTCTTCAGCAGCGGTGGTTCCGGAGGGGACGCCCAGGGCTCCGTGGTTCTTCAGCTTCCCGGCCCGCTCCCAAGGGGTGAGGACGCGTTCCAGGAGGACCAGGACGGCGTCCATCAGCAGCGCGAGGACCAGGATGGCGATGATGCCCACCACCACCTCGGTGACGAAGTCGCGCTGGAGCCCGTCAGTGAAGAGCATGCCCAGGTTGCCCACGCCCAGGAGGGCCGCAACGCTGACCAGCGAGATGTTGCTGACGGACACCACCCGGAGGCCGGCAAACATGACCGGAAGGGAGAGCGGCAGGTCAACCTGCAGGAACCGGGCCAGGGGCTTGAACCCCATGGCCTGCGCGGCCTGGCTGACGTCCGCGTCCACGGAGTCGAAGGCATCAAGGGCCGCGCGCACCAGCAGGGCCACGGCATAAATGGTCAGCGCCACCACCACGTTGAGGGGATCCAGGATCCGGGTCCCCAGGATGGTGGGAAGGATGATGAACAAGGCCAGCGACGGGATGGTGTAGAGAAGGGAAGAGGCCGTCAGCACCACGGAGCGGAGCGCACTGTTTTGCCGCGCCAACTGTGCCAGCGGGATGGAAATGAGCAGGCCCAGGACCATGGGGACCAGCGCCAGCACCAGGTGCTGGCCGCCGCGCTCCAGGATCATGCCGGTATTGGCCAGGAACCATTCCATCAGAGGGCAGCCTGCCGCACCTGGCGCGCTTCTTCGATCAATGCCAGGACCTCACCGCCGCGGACCACGCCCAGGACCACGCCGTCGGCATCCACGGCGACGCCCAGGCCGGAGGGCGAGGACAGAGCGGCATCCAGGGCGCGGCGGAGGCTCTCTCCGGGGCGGAACAGCGAGCCGCCGGGAATCAATTCAGTCTCCGTGCCGGGTGCCGACCATCCCAGCGGACGCTTGTCCGCGTCCACCACCAGTTGCCAGCCGCCGGCAGCGCTGGAATCGGACTGGTACCCTCCGGAGGCCCGGATGATCGTGGGCACCGGGTGGATCGCCACGCCGTCGGACGGGGAAAAACCAAGGTGGCGGAAGCCGCGGTCGCGCCCCACGAAGGAGGCCACGAAGTTGTTGGCCGGCGCCCGCAGGATCTCCTCTGGCGAGGCGTACTGGGCCAGCTTGCCGCCGGTGGCAAAGACAGCCACCTTGTCGCCCAGGATGGTGGCCTCATCAATATCGTGGGTCACGAAAACGATGGTCTTGGCCAGATCCTTTTGCAGCCGCAGCAGCTCGTGCTGGAGTTCGTCGCGGACAACGGGGTCCACCGCGCTGAACGGCTCATCCATGAGGAGTACGGGCGGGTCCGCAGCGAGGGCACGCGCCACGCCCACGCGCTGCTGCTGGCCGCCGGAAAGCTGCGACGGGTAACGCCCACCCAGCGACGGCGCCAGGCCCACCACATCCAGGAGTTCGCGGGCACGCTTCCGGGCGTCCGCTTTGGAGACCCCGTTCAGGCGCGGAACGGTGGCGATGTTGTCCAGGACGGAGCGGTGCGGCAGGAGACCGGCGGACTGCATCACGTACCCCATTGACCGCCGCAGTTCCGCCGCCGGTACCGACGTGACATCCCGGCCGTCCACGGTGATGGTCCCGGACGTGGGTTCCACCATCCGGTTGATCATCCTGAGGGACGTTGTTTTGCCGCAGCCGGAAGGACCCACGAAGACGGTGACGGACCCTTTGGCGATGGACATGGACAACCCGTCCACGGCAGGCTGGCCGCCCGGATACTGCTTGGTAACGCTCTGGAACTCGATCATCGCCTGGTCCATGGTGCGGACTTACCTGTTCTCTTGGACGGGCTGTTCCCAGCACCGCGACACTGCCATAAGCACGCTGATAGTTACGGTAACCCAAACCGGGTCAGGCTTCAGCAGCTGGGGCCCTAATCCGTACAAAGGAATCCCTACTGTAACCATTCGGAACCCCGGCCGGGATGGATGGGATTCCCTGGATCCGGCCCTGCAGCGGCTCCTGTCACGGGCGCCGCGGCCGGGCCTACAGTGGAGGCGTGACCAACTTGGAAGTTTCGCCGCAGCAGGAAGTTTGCCCACCCGCACCCGAAGGAGGGATGTCCGGCCCCTGCCTGCAGCTATGGCCGGAACGTGAAGTACCCCTGGGCGGCGTCCGCGCCATGAACGTCAAGCGCACGTTGCCCCAGCGCGGCCTTCCCACGATCGGGGCCTGGTGCTTCCTGGACAGTTTCGGCCCGGACCGGACCGCGATGTCCGTCCTTCCCCACCCCCACATCGGGCTGCAAACGGTCACCTGGCCGCTGGCGGGGCACATCCGCCACCGGGACAGCGTGGGCAGCGACGTGGTGGTGCGCCCCGGGGAGCTGAACATCATGACAGCCGGCCACGGCGTCTCGCATTCCGAGTTCGCCGTGCTTCCTGCCGACGGCGGGGAGTTGCCGCTGCAACGGGGCCTGCAGCTGTGGGTGGCCCTTCCCGACGGGGACCGGCACCGGGAACCGGCATTCGAACAGCACCGCGAGCTGCCACGCGCTGCCGGGCCGGGCTTCACGGCGACGGTCATGGTGGGCGAGCTTGCAGGGGTGGCCTCCCCCGCAACAGTGTTTTCGCCGATCGTCGGCGCGGACGTTTCCTGCGAGGGCGAGGCGGTGCTGCCGTTGAAGCCCGGCTTTGAGCACGGCATCCTGGTCCTCGACGGCGGCCTGGCGGTGGACGGGCAGGACCTGCCGGCGGGACCGCTGGGCTACCTGGGCACCGGCCGCAGCGAACTCAGGGTGGAGGCTCTCCCCGGTACGAGGTTCCTGCTGATCGGCGGCGAGCCGTTTGGTGAGGAACTGCTGATGTGGTGGAACTTTGTGGGCCGCACCCATGACGAAGTGGAAAAGGCCAGGGAGGACTGGGAGGCGCAGGCCGGCCTGGCGGACGCCGAAACAGCAGCAGCCCGCTACGGCCTGGTCCATGGACATGGTCCGGATGCCGGGGCGGAAGCCGGCCGCATCCCGGCTCCCCCGCTCCCCGGTGTCCGGCTGACACCGCGGAAGCGTTCCGTGGGCTAGGCGGGTTCGGCCACCAGCTGCAGCACGCCGAACACCGGTTCCTGGTCCAGCACACTGACGTCGGTCACGCCGGTTTCGGCGAGGTTCCGGCGGAAGGACTCCTGCAGGGGTGCCACGTTCATGCCCAGACCGCCGCCCAGGATCACCGGACCTTCGATTTTCAGCTGGCCCAGCACCTGGCCGGCCAAAGCAGCGAGGTCCTGCCCGGCCTGCTCCAGCAACATGGCGCTGTCCCGGTGCCCGGAGGCCGCGGCTTCCACGACGTGCCTGGCCTGCTGCGCCCAGAAGCGCCTCCCGGTGTCCGGGGAGTGGAACAAGGCGATGAGCTTGTTGGGGTGGTCCAGCCCGCAGGATGCCAGGAGCGCCGCCGTGAGCTGGTCGACGGGCAGGCCCTGGTTCATCCTGCGGAGGCTGTGCCGCACCGCTTCCCGGCCCAGCCAGTAGCCGCTGCCTTCATCCCCCAGCAGGTATCCCCATCCGCCGGCCCTGGCCTCGCCGCCGTCGGCATTGCGTCCCCACGCGGCAGATCCGGTTCCCGCGATGACCGCTACTCCGGTGGCGGCGCGGCCCGCGGCCAGCAGGAGGCGGGAGTCATGGACAACGGTGACGCGTGCTTCGGGAGCCAGGGGCTGGATCAGCGCAGCCAGGGCGGCGGCGTCTTCATCGGTATCGATTCCGCCGGATCCCGCGTATACCCGGTCCACGTGACCTCCGCCGATCATGGCGAACAGGTCCGCAAGGTTGCGTGCCGCCTGCTCGCGGCTGACATTCTGGACGTTGGAGCTTCCGGCCGACTCGTCGGCCACGGGGTGGCCGTCCTCGAAACGGATGCCGTGGGTCTTGGTGCCCCCGATATCCAGCCCGATCGTGATGCCGTGCAAAGGACTGGCCGCGGAGCCTGCCGCTTGGTCAAAAGGAGTGGCAGAGGAGTTCTGGGTGTTTGTCACGTCACAAGGGTACTTGCCCCATGGTGTTTGGCACCCCGCCGCCCCTGCACCGGAAGCCAGCCGCCGCCGTCGGACATTTTCCCGGCTCAGCGGCCTGCCCTCGTGACAAGCCCGGCCAGTAGCGCGGGCCCCTGCCCCACCACCAGCTCGCGGAAAAGCCTGGCCGGAACCGGCTCGCTTTCCGGTTTCCTGCGCCGCCAGCTGACGCCGACTTCCCGGAAGGCGAGTGCCGAGTCCAGCGGAACCTCCACCCACCCCAGGTCCCCGGTTTCGGGACGCGGAGTCCGGCCGGGAGCGTCGCCGCCCGGCGGCAGGATGCTGACGCCAAGGCCGGCGGAGACCAGGCCGCGGACGGTGTGGGAATCCTGGCTTTCGAAGGCGATCCGCGGACGGTACCCGGCCTCGCGGAAGAGCGCGTCGGTCAGGGAACGCAGCCCATAGCCGGGCCCGAGCACTACGACGGGCTCCATCCGAATGTCGGCCAGCCGGGCCATCCGCTGCCGGGCAAGCGGATGGGCGTGATGCACCACCAGGCGCAGCGGCTCGCGGTACAGCGGCGCCGAGTCGAGGTTCTTGCCCGGCGGCGCCACGGGTGCCGTGAGGGCGAGGTCCGCCTCCCCCGCTGACAACTCATCCAGGCAGGTATCCCGGGCGCCTTGGCTAAGGCGGAAGCCGGTCCCGGGATGCCGGGCACGGAAGGCACTGATCAGCAGCGGCAGGGTGGCTTCGCCGAAGGTGTGCTGGAAAGACACGGACACGGTGCCCCTGACCACCTGCGACTCGTTCCGCACCAGATCGAGTCCGGCCTGGAATTCTGCGAGCGCCTGCTCGACGTACGGCAGCAACGTGCGGGCAGCCTGAGTCAGGCGGACTCCGCGGCCGTCCCTGACCAGGAGTTCGGTGCCGACGGCGGCACTGGCCCTCGCCAGCGCCCGGCTCACCGTTGACTGGGGTACTCCGAGCAGTTCGGCCGTTTCCGTCACGTGCTCCGTCCGGCCCAGCTCTGCGAGCACCGGCAGCAGCGGCAACAACTGCGCAAGTTGTTTCCGGTCAGGCTCCATCGGCAGTTCCTCCCAAGCGAAAACAATCCATAATTGCTATCACTTTGGCATAAAGCATGCATTGGATGCATTCATCCGCCGAGGCTACGCTGGCTGGATGCCTCAGAACGCAAGCGCCGGAACTGACGCACCTTCCCTCTGGACCGGCCACGCCAAGGGATCCCGGGCGTACGGGCGGATCCTTGCGGGCCTGTCCTGCGCCGGCGTGGCCACCTTTGCCCAGCTCTACTCCACCCAGGCGGTCCTCCCCCTCCTGGCCGCGGACCTGCGCATCACGGCCGCCGAAGCCGCCCTCACTATTTCGCTCGCGACCGTAGGCTTGGCTGCCACGGTAATCCCCTGGTCCTTCCTGGCGGACAGGATCGGCCGGGTCAAGGCCATGATGTGGGGCATCACCGCGGCCACCGTGCTGGGACTGCTGGTACCGATGGCTACCAGCTTCCCTATGCTGCTGGCCCTGCGGCTGCTGGAGGGAATGGCCCTGGGCGGCATCCCCGCCATCGCCATCGCCTACCTGAACGAGGAAGTCAGCAAAGCCCACGCCGCCCTCGCCGCGGGAAGCTACGTGGCCGGCACCACGCTGGGAGGACTGTCCGGGCGGCTGGTGGCGGGGCCGGTTGGCGAGCTCTGGGGATGGCGGTCCGCGGCGCTGGCCGTGTCACTGCTGGCGACCGTTGCCGCCGTCGCGTTCCTTGTCCTGGTGCCCCGCGCCCGGGGTTTCGTCCCGGCCCCGGCTTCCGGGCTCCGCAGTGCCATCGGGACCCTGGGCGGCCACCTGCGCAATATCAGGCTGCTGGCCCTGTACGCCCAGGCATTCCTGATGATGGGCGGCTTCGTGGCGGTCTACAACTACCTGGGCTTCCGGTTGTCCGGTGCGCCGTTCGGGCTTCCGGCGACAGTGATCAGCCTGATCTTCCTTGCCTACCTGTCCGGCACGTTCTCCTCCCGCTGGGCGGCGGGGATGACCACGCGGTACGGCCGCCGGAACGTGCTGCTGGCAGGACTTGCGCTGGCCCTGGCAGGACTGGCCCTGACACTCACCCAGTCCCTGATCCTGATCCTGGCCGGGCTGGTGGTGTTTACCGGCGGTTTCTTTGCAGCCCACAGCATCGGCTCCGGCTGGACGGGTGCCATCGCCAGGACCGGACGGGCGCAGGCAGCGTCACTGTACAACCTTGCCTACTACCTTGGTTCCAGCCTGCTGGGCTGGGCCGGCGGCCTGGTCTTCCAGGCCTGGGGCTGGAACGCCCTTGCGGGAACTGTCATGGTCCTGGCCTGCCTGACTGCGGCAACTGTCGCCGTCGTCCATCCGCCGGCGGAACGCGCGTCCTGAGCCGGGGCGCCGCGGGCGAATTAACCAACTTCACAAGGCCTTGGGAGGGTTTGGATGTTCGGCAGGACGCGCGCCTGCTGCGCAGCTCGCGGCGATTCTGCGGTCTAGGATGAACTAGGACCGCTTGGAAGGAACCGCAGTGAGCACGAATGCAAGGAACACCAGGCCCGGGGCGCACCTGGAGCCGCTGGACGCCATCGACGAGCGACTCCTCGCGGCCCTGGTGGCGGATGCCAGGATTTCCAACAAACAGCTCGCCGAGATGGTGGGGATTGCGCCCTCGACGGCACTTATGCGCACCCGTGCCCTTTCGGAGCGGGGCATCGTCCAGGGTTACGAGGCGAAGCTGAGCCTGTCAGCCATCGGCAGGTCCGTACAGGCACTGGTGGCTGTACGGCTCCGCGCCCACGACAGGGACCAGATCGACCGTTTCACCGCCCGCGTGCCGCACCTGCCCGCCGTGCTGTCCACCTTCCACACCTCAGGTTCGGTCGACTACCTGCTGCACATCGCCGTCGGGACTACAGAAGACCTGCGGGACTGGGTATTGGACAACCTGGCCACCGACCCCGTGGTGGGGCACACCGAAACCACCCTCGTCTTCGAGCACATCCAGGGCAACCACGGCCCGCTTCCGGACTAGCAGGAAAACAGCCCCGGCGGCCACGGTTCAGGCGGCGGGCTGCCGCCTCGCCGTTTGGACCAGCGTCGCGGCGGCAAGGCCAAGGGCCGCCGCACCGCACAGCAGGACGAAGCCCTGCACGGCCGCTGCCATGCCGAACGCGGCGCTGGCCCAGCCCAGGCCCAGGACCGGCACCGCGCTTCCCAGGTAGGTGATGACGTAGACGGTGCTGATGATCTGCGCGTGGCGGGCCGGTTCCACCCTGGCCGCCACATCGTTGAACACGGTACGGAATGCCAGCCCCTGCCCCACTCCGGCGGCAATGGCTGCGCCCACCAGCATCACGGGGCTGTGCCAGGTCCCGGCGGCGCCCAGCAGCATGACGGAGACGCCCAGCACGGCCAGGCCGGCGGGCACGGTCAGGCGCCCGCGCACGGTCACCAACTGGCTCAGGGCCGATGCACCAAGCGGCAGCCCGGCGAGAACGCCGATCAGCGGCCGGGAGTCCGTGCCCAGGACCTGGGCGAAGTATCCCGGGGCCAGGGACAGGGAGAAGCCAAACACGGCAAAGCTGAGGAAGCCGACGCCGGATGCCAGCCAGAAAGCGCCCCTCGCCTGGCGGGACACGGAGGGCCTGCGCGGCGCAAGGGCATGCAGCGGCCGGGACACAGCGGGAACCATGATGGCCGGGCGGGCACGGATCAGGTACAGCGGCACCAGGAGCCCGGCGAGCAGCAACGAGTGGACGGCGTACGGAGCCGTGGTGGCGCCGGGAAGCAGGGACAGCAGGCCGCCGATGACAGGCCCGGCCGCAACTCCTCCTGAAGAGGCCAGCAGGGTAAAGCGCGACGCCCATTCCGGCCGGGAGGGAAGCAGTTCACGCAGGGCAGCCGCGCTGGCCCCCGTGGCAAGCGCGACTGCGATACCCTGCAGGGCCCGGCCGGCGCACAGGGCCGCCAGCGAGTGGGCCTCGGCAAATATCCCGCCGCCCGCCAGTCCGGTCAGCACGGCCACCAGGAGGGCTGCCCGCCTGCCGATATGGTCCGACCAGTGCCCGGCCAGGAGCAGGGTCCCCACCAGCGCCAGGACATAGCTGGCGAAGGCTGCTGTGACGTCCAGGCTGGACAGTCCCAGGTTGGCCTGCAGCAGCGGGTACAGCGGCGTGGCAAGGTTGGCGCCCACCAGGAGCATGAAGATGGCGGCCCCGGAAATCACCAGCCGCGCCGTGGTGGAGGCATTCCACCCGCTGGGCGTGGCCGGTACCGGACGCATGCGCAGTTCGCTGAAGACCGTCATTGTGCCGCCTTAAGGATCGCCGCGGCGGGTGGTCCTTGTGGGAGCCCTTCGCGGATACAACAGTGTTGATACAAGAGTGCGGCACGGCTGCGCCATCCATCCGTTACGCGGTGGATAATTGAGCAAAATCATCAACTTACGGATCACCGCATGATGGAGAGTGACGATCTTGAACACGTTGGACACCACAGACCTGAAGATCCTCCTAGCCCTCATCAGGGATCCCCGGATCCAGATCGGCGAGCTCAGCGACTCCCTGGGCATCGCCCGCAACACGGCCCAGTCGCGCGTGCGCCGCCTGCTCCGCACCGGCGTACTGCGCCCTGGCGGCCGCGAAGTCGATCTCGAAGCGGTGGGCTATGACGTGGTTGCTTTCGTCACCATCGAAGTCTCCCACCGCGAGCTCGACGGCGTCGTGGCGGCGCTGCGCCTCATCCCTCAGGTCCTGGAGGTCCATGAGATCTCAGGCCGCGGGGACGTCTGGTGCCGGGTGGTTGCCACCGACACCCACAACCTCCAGTCCTCCCTGCGGCAGGTCCTGAGGATCAAGGGAGTCATCCGGACAGAGACCGTCCTGGCCCTGCACACCCATATCCCCTACCGCACCGAGCCGCTCATCAGTGGCCTTAGCAGTGCCGCCGCCCCGGCTAGGATTTCCTGAATGACCATCATCGATAACGCCGTCTACGTCAACGGCGTCCGCCACGCCGAGCCCAAAAGCCTGGAACAGACCTTTGAGACCCTGGCCCGGCACGGCGGCATGGCATGGATCGGGCTCTACCGTCCCACTGCGGAAGAAATGACCGCCGTCGCCAATGAGTTCGGGCTGCACGCCCTCGCGGTGGAGGACGCCGTCTCGGCACACCAGCGGCCCAAGCTGGAGCGGTACGACGACAACCTCTTCACCGTCCTGCGTCCGGCCCGGTACCTGGATGTGGACGAGACCGTGGAGTTCGGCGAGCTCCACGTCTTCACCGGGAAGAACTTCGTAGTGACCGTACGGCATGCGGAAACGGCGGGCGTGGCCCGCGTGCGGCAGCGGCTGGAGGCCCGCCCCGACCTCCTCCAGCACGGGCCTGAAGCTGTCCTTTACGCCCTGCTGGACCGGGTGGTTGATGACTACGCGCCGGTGGTGGCGGGCCTGGAGAACGATATTGACGAAATTGAGGACCAGCTGTTCAGCGGCGATTCCTCGGTGTCACGCCGGATCTATGAACTGGCCCGCGAAGTCATCCAGTTCCAGCGCGCCATCCACCCCCTGCCGGAAATGCTGGACCAGCTGAAGCGGGGCTTCGAGAAGTACGGGGTGGAAACCGAACTGCGGCACAACCTGCGCGATGTGGAGGACCACGTGGAGCGGGTGATTTCCCGGGCCGACTCGTTCCGGGACTTACTGCAGAATGCCCTGACCCTGGACGGAACCCTGACCGCCAACCGGCAGAACGAGGCCAGCGCCGAGCAGAACGAACAGGTCAAGAAGATCTCATCCTGGGCAGCGATCCTGTTCGCGCCGTCATTTGTGGCCGGCATCTACGGGATGAACTTCGACAACATGCCTGAGCTCCACTGGGCCGGTGGTTATCCCTACGCCTTGGTCCTCATGGTTGCCGCCGGGGCCCTCATGTACGGAATCTTCAAAAAGAAGGGCTGGATCTAGGGGCTTCGGCGCCGCGGGCCCTGCCGGCCTTTCCGGCCTTTCCGGCCGCCAGCGCCGCCCGCGCGTTGCCCGCCGCGTGGACCAGGACCGAGACAACCAGGAACGCAACCAGGACCTGGGCCGTGGAAACAAACACCCTGGCCCACCCGCCGTCGAGCGTGGGATCCAGGAAGTCGTAGACGTACCATCCGTCGAGGCCCCCGCGGATCCAGGAGAACGCAAGGAAAGCCACGGGATAGCCCAGCCAGGCGAGGGGCCGCCACCACGCCCCGCGCAACGTCCGTGTCACCAGGAGCCAGTCGAGCGCCGTCACCAACGGGGCGACGCGGTGGTGCACCATCTGGGGCCAATACAGATCCCAGCTCCACCACGGTTCACCCGGCGGAGCCACCAGCACCACATAGATGATGCCCGTCATCACCAGATAAAGGACCAGCGCTCCGAAAAGGTGGTCCCACCAGTGCGGCAGCCGGGCCCGCCGCCGGACACCCGAAACAATCAAAACGAGCCCCAAGGCAAGGTTTCCCTGGACGGTGAACTCCGAGTACAGCTGGGGAACATCCACGTCATTACCCGGGAGGGTGGCATCGAACGTCTTCTGGACCAGTGCGGCGAGCACGAAGAGTCCGACAGATATGCGGACGGACCGGATCCAGGGACGGTCAGGGTGCAGGGCGCGGTTGGCAGGGGTATCCCGGCGGACCGGCGGGACCAAGGCCAAAGGACCGGCGGCGGGCTCTGTGAGGCTCATGGAGAAAGCGTGGAGCCGCGGAGGCCGAAGGGCTAGGGCCTTTTGGCAGTAAGGAGTTCACCGCCGGCCGGGCCGGCAGCCGTTGGCCAGGCCGGCGGATGTACCGTCAGGCGTTGGTTCGGCGCTTTAGCCAGCCCCAGACGCCGGTGGCGACGAAGAGGACCAGGCCGATGATGGCGAGCCAGAGCAGGCCCTTCACCACGAAGCCGACGATGGACAGGATGAGCCAGATGACCAGCAGGCCGATGATGATTCCCATGGGCCCCACTCTAGGCCCCCACAATCCAATCGGGCCGCCCATCGGTCCCGCGTTTTGCCACGTGGCATTTTGCCCACTGGACTGCCCGCAGCGTCTGCCTCCGGCCGGCAGTGTTGGCTTGGGTCAGGCCGCGGTGACCCGCCCCGTGCTTCCGTCCACCATGACGGCCTGCCCGTCGGCCAGGGTGCTGGTGCCGTTCCCCGTGCCCATGACGGCCGGGATGCCGTACTCCCGGGCGACGATCGCGGCATGGGAGCCGGCGCCGCCCAAATCCACCACCACCGCAGCAGCCCGCTGGAACAGTGGGGTCCACGACGGGTTGGTGTAGGGGCAGACCAGGATTTCACCGCTCCTGAGCAACCCGAATTCCTCCGGGCTGCGGATCACCCGCACTGTCCCCGTTGCCTGGCCGCGGCTGGCAGGCATGCCGCTGGCCAGGACCCCGTGCGGCCGCCGGGAGTCCGCGAACAGGGAAACGGGGTCCAGCAGCGGGATACCCTCAAGCTCCCTGCGCTTGGCAGCCCTTGCCAGCACCAGGCGGCGGTACCGTTCCCGGTCGTCCGGTGGCAACGCCCCGCCGTCGGGCATTGCGGCCAGTTCCTCGAAGCGCAGGTGGTTGACCTCCTGAGGGTCCGCCAAAACTCCTGCGATGACCAGGCGGCGCCCCAGCTCCAGCAGCGCCCGGCGCAGGGGCGGCAGCACCTTGGTGGCATGGAAGTGGCTGTCCTCCCGGAACGCCATCCCGGTTTTGGCTGCCTGGACAGTGGACAGGACGTGGCGGCGGAGGACAGCCACGCGGAGGGCAGGATGCCGCATCAGGTCCGCGAGCGCCTCGCCGGTCTGGTCCCGGACCGGCGGGCGATCGCCCATCATCGACGTGATGAGCCCGAGCACCACCTCGGGCGCGTCCGACCACGTGGGCGCGCTGCTGAGCAGCACACTGACCGTTTCGCGGTGGCCGTACTCGGACAGGAAACCGTCGAACGCGGACCGGAAGCCGGCGAACTCCTGTTGGTGCTCAAGGGCAGCCAGCAGTTCGCCCGGTGCGAGGCTGCTGAAGGCCTGCTTCAGGGCCGGGCTGGTCCTGACCTGGTCAGCCAGATTCCCGAGCGCCGTGTTGGCCTGGCTGGTGCGGGTCTCCGCACCGGCGATGAGTGCGGGTGCAAGCTTCAGTTTGCCCAGTGGGAGGAGCAGCAGGCGCAATTCCAGTTGGGGAAGGAGTATCCCGGGAAAGTACGAGATCCTGAGTTCGGTGATCCCCCGCATTGTGGTGAAGGCCTCAGTGGCGAGCGAAACGACTCCCTGCCAGGAGAGCGTGCGCGGGTCCTGGGCCGCCAGCCTGCTGACGTTGTCCAGAAAGGCCGTAAACCTGCTGTCGAGGGTCCACCGGGAAGGGTCGTAGCGCCTGGCCCGGCGGATAAGGGCCAGCGGCGCTGCCAGCGTCCGCAGGGTGGGCCGGGGTACCGGCGGAACCAGCCGCACCACCACACCGTCCTCTTCGGGCAACAGTTTCTCCACGGGCGGGAATGACACACCCACGCTGCCGGCTATGCCGTGGAGCATGGCCAGGATGCCGCGCTGCATCCATCCGGAGACGTCCAGGGGGTAGGGGCGGACCTGGAACATCTCCAGCAAAAAGGGCGCCAGCAGGCGCTGGATCGGGTTGAGCCGCAATGGCTGCGGGGGCAGGGCCGTTATGGGCCGGGCCTGCACCAGGAATATACGGCGGCCGGCAATCGCCCATTCGATGTCCTGGGGGCGGCCGAAATGGTCCTGCACGCCCACCGCCAACCGTGCCAGCTCAGCCGCCTGGCCGCTCCCGAGTCCGCGGACGGGCTCCCCTGCCCCAACGGACCTCTGGGTGCCGCCTTCGGTCCCTGCCCGGATAACCACCTCATGCCGGCCCGGCCTGAAGGCGCGGATCCCGCCCGCCCGGTCCAGGACATACCGTTCAGGGATGACCTCGCCTGCAACCACCGCCTCACCCAGACCGGGGCTCGCATCGATGAGGATTTCGTTGCGCTCACCAGTTACCGGGTTGGCGGTGAACATGACGCCCGCCAGGTCTGCGCGCACCATTTCCTGGACGACGACGGCCATGGCGGCGCCGCCGGGGTCCACACCCTGCCTGCCGCGGTAGGCAATGGCCCGGTCCGTCCACAGGGACGCCCAGCAACCCATCACGGCCTGGACCACCGCCGTCTCGCCATGGATATTCAGGTAGGTGTCCTGCTGCCCGGCGAATGTGGCACCTGGCAGGTCTTCGGCGGTGGCACTGGAACGGACCGCCACTGGACTCCCGCCCAGGCCCGCATAAGCCGCGGCAATGTCCTTGCGGACACGGTCCGGCATCTTTGCCTCCGTGAAAAGACTGCGGACCTCCGCCGGCGGGGCGCCTGCCTTGAGCAACCGGCCCAGCTCGCCGCCCACCCCGGATTCCTCCAGCATGGCAAGGTATGCCCTGGTGGTCACTACAAATCCGGGCGGAACCGGAAAGCCGGCGCGGACCAGTTCGCCAAGGCTGGCGCCTTTCCCACCGGCCAGGGCGACGTCGCGGGCACCGAAATCCCCCAGGTTGCCGACCGTCGTCCCATTCATTCCGGGGCTCCTGACACTGTTCCGCCCGCTGCTCACTCCACGCTAAGCCCCCCGGACCGGGCACACAACAACAACCCAGCCGCCGGCGTTAGGCATGTATGGACGGGAAGCCGGCGCGGGTGTATACCGATGGAAGCCGCGACCGCGGGCGGGGTGAGGGTCGGATTCCCAGGAAGACGAAATGGCCAAGCGCATAGTAGTTTGCTGCGACGGAACGTGGGCAACCCCGGACCAGGCTGACGACGGGCAGCCGTGCCCCACCAATGTCACAAAGCTCGCCCTGGCCATCGCTGCGGCCGGCAAGGACCAGGACGGCACCGACATTGAACAGAGGGTCTTCTATCATCGCGGCGTGGGCACCGGACGCCAGGGCCGTCTCGGTGGAGGCGCGTTCGGCGCAGGGCTCTCCTACGACATCCTCGCCGCCTACCGCTTCATCATGGGCAACTTCCAGCCAGGGGATGAGCTGTTCCTGCTGGGCTTCAGCCGCGGCGCCTACACAGCCCGCAGTACCGCTGGACTGATCAGGAACGCGGGCATCCTGCGCCGGCGTTTCCGTGGAAGGCTGGGCGCCGCCTTCAGCCTTTACAGGGACCGGACTGCCACCACCAACCCGCGTTCGGTCGAAGCCACGCTCTTCCGCCGGTCCTTCTCCCACGAGACCCGGATCCACTGCATCGCGGTCTGGGACACCGTGGGGGCGCTCGGCATCCCGCTCACCGGGGTACCTGTCGTTGACAGGTTCAACCGCAGGTTTGCCTTCCACGACACGGCACTCTCCACTACCGTCGACAACGCGTTCCAGGCCTTGGCAATTGATGAAAAAAGGAAACCATTCGCTCCGACGCTCTGGCAGCCGCAGGACGACGCGGGAACCCAGAGACTGGAACAGGTATGGTTCACCGGAACGCACGGGGACGTAGGCGGCGGCAATCGGAGCACCCTGCTGTCCGACGTTGCCTTGTCATGGATCGTTGAACGCACCCGGAGCGCAGGGCTTGCCTTCCGGCCCGATGCCTCCGGGGCCGCGGCAGGGGCGCCGGTTGAGCCGTACAACCAGTACGCGCCGATCCAGGAATCCCGCGTTGGTTTTTGGAGAATGCTGCCTGCCTACGTCAGGCCCATAGGGTCAACCGATCCGGCACACGAACGGGTGGCAGAGTCCGCTCTGAAGCGGCATGATGGCGATCCCACCTACCGGCCGTCCAACCTTGTCCGCTATCTGGGGGAAAGGCCCGGCACTCCATCCCTGTCCTGAGGGGGCGGGCCGGTCACCCGCCGGAACCGGCCGGGTGCCTGCAAATGGTGGAGCTAAGGAGATTCGAACTCCTGACCTCTTCGATGCGAACGAAGCGCTCTACCAACTGAGCTATAGCCCCGGACGTATCCGCGCCCTGGCGGACTGCTGCCCGCCGGTGCGAGACCGGTGTCCCTAGGCTACAAATTTTCCCGGCTCAACGCCAATTGACGCGCGCAGTGGGCGGCGGAGGAAGGCAAGGCGCTGCCGGGCCCTATGCGCGGCGGCGCTGCAGGACGTCGTCGAGGTTGCTGAGGGCGCTTTGAGCCTTGGACAACTGCTGTGCTTCCGCTGCAGCAGCCGTCTCTGCCGCGGGCGCTGCGGAAGCGCCCTGCTTCAGTGACGGCTTGCCGACCGCCTTGGGCGCTTCGGGAAGCTCAAGCGGCTTCGGCTCGGGACGCTCCGCCTTTGGGGCTTCCACGTACACGGGCTTGGGGACTTCCACCGGCTCCCAGGGGGTGCTGGCGGGGGCGGCCGGAGCAACTGCCGGTGCGCTGGTGTCGCCGGCAGCCACGGCAACGGCGAGGGCGGCTTCGCGAAGCTCCATGGCGGTGAGCGGTTTGACCTTCGGCTCCCCCGCCTCGGCGTCGAAAAGCCGGCTTTCCGGCAGCACGGGGGCGGTTTCGGGCTTCGCAGGCAGGGCGACGGCGTCTTCCGGACGGCGCGCCGGGGCGCTCATCGCGGAGCGGAAGGCGGCGTCCACCTTCGCCTTGCGGTCACGGATGGCGAGCCAGCGCAGCAATGCCACGGATGCAACCGTCAGCAGGGTGCAGGTGAGCGGCAGAGCGGGCGAGCCGATGCCGAAGGGAAGCAGCACACCTGAGATGAATGCAGTCACCAGGGAAAGGAGTCCCACAAGGGCCAGGCCAGTGCGGCCGTAGCGGATGCGGAACGGCGCCGCAGGTGGGGTGCTTGCAGTGCCGGCAAGGGATGCGGCACTCTTCCTGGGTTCCATTGCTTTCTCCTGCTGGGCGGCGACGTTCAGGACCAGGCCGGCATGCGGATCCGGCCTTTCATCGGCGGGGGCGTCTGCCAGGAACTCGCCGGCGGGCTGGAACTGATGCCTGCGGTTCCGGAGGACGTAAGGGGCAACCCATACAATCCAGAGCGCGACGGCAACCACAAGGATCACTGAGCTGCTAAGGGGGAAGTCCACACTCAAAACCGTATGAGCATCATGCCTGCTCAGGCCGCATTAGCTGCGGTGTGTCGTGCCCCCACTGGCAAACCGTTGGATTTATGACCGGCGCGACGCCAGCCACGGACCCAGGAGGCCTTCCGGGACCTCTTCGGAGGTGAGGGCGAACGAACGGTGGTCCGCCCATTTGCCGTTGATATGCAGGAAACGGGGACGGTACCCCTCGTCCCGGAACCCCAGCTTTTCCACCACCCGCAGGCTGGGTCCGTTCTCGGGCCGGATGTTGATTTCCATCCGGTGCAGGCCAAGCGTACGGAAACAGTGGTCCGTTACCAGCGCCACGGAGGTGGGGGCTATCCCCCGTCCCGCCCGGGATTGGTCCACCCAGTACCCCAACGTTGCCATCATGGCCGAACCCCAGACGATGGAAGACACCGTCAGTTGGCCCACGATGGCCGGATTCCTCAGGCCCGGCCTCCACTCCGTGATGACGAAGGGCAGGGCGGTAGCCTGTGCAGCCTGCAGGTTGAGCGAGCGGACCATGTGCCGGTAGTCGGGAAGTCCGCCGGACGGGTCCGGGTTGGAGGCCTCCCACGGTGCCAGCCACTCACTGTTCCGTGACCGGACTTCTGTCCACTCTTTCTTGTCCCGGTACCGGATGGGCCGCAGGACCAGGTCGCCGCACTCGAGGGTAGCCGGCCAGATGGGACCTGTGCGCACGGCGCTACCGGGAGAGGCCGGCGGTGAAGCCCGGCAGCCATTCCCGCAGGCCGGGCCCCAGGTCATCGCTGTCGATGGCCAGCTGGACGCAGGCCTTGAGGTAGCTGAGCTTGTCGCCGGTATCGTAACGGCGGCCCCGGAACACCACGCCATACACGCCATGTCCCTCGCCGTCACCGGAGGCGAGTTCCTGCAGGGCATCCGTCAGCTGGATTTCGCCTCCGCGGCCCGGCTCCGTGTGCTCGAGGACTTCGAACACGGCGGGGTGCAGGACATACCGCCCGATCAGCGCCAGGTTGGACGGTGCTTCCTCGGGCGAGGGCTTCTCGACAAGCCGGTTGACGCGGACATAGTCCTCGCCGTCGATGGCCTGGACGTCGGCGCAGCCGTAGGCGCTGATCTGGGAGGGTTCCACCTCAATGAGGGCGACGACGGACCCTCCGGTTTTCGCCTGCACGTCGATCATGGTGCTGAGGAGTTCGTCGCGGGCATCGATGAGGTCGTCGCCCAGCAGCACGGCGAAGGCTTCATCGCCCACATGCTGCTTCGCCCGGAGCACGGCATGGCCCAAGCCATGGGGATCGCCCTGCCGGACGTAGTGGATGTCACCCAGCTGGCTGGCGGCCTGGATGGACGCAAGCTTTTCCGTATCGCCTTTGTCCTCAAGGGTCGATTCGAGGGACGGCACCCTGTCGAAGTGGTCTTCGAGGGCCCGCTTGTTACGGCCGGTAATCATCAGGATGTCGTTGAGGCCCACATGGACGGCTTCCTCCACCACATACTGGATGGCAGGCTTGTCCACGACGGGAAGCATTTCCTTGGGCATGGCCTTGGTGGCTGGCAGGAACCTGGTGCCCAGGCCCGCTGCGGGAATGACGGCTTTGCGGACTCTGGGTTTACTGGTGTTCACCGGACTAATCTAACGTCAGCGTCAAGTATTTCAGTAACCCCCGGCACCGAAGGCCGGCACGCGGCCTCAAGGCGCGGAACACCGGACTTCAGGGAGGACAATATGCTGCAGGAGACAAACGCCGTCAAGGACGGGATCCGGGCTACCCACCGGCAGCGGCGGGCAGGCCTGACGCCGGCGCAACTGGAAGCTGCCGGCCAGGCCCTGGCCACCCATGGGGAAGCCTGGGCTGGATCGGTGACGGAAGGCCGTCCCGGGATAGCATGCGTATACCTTGGCGTGGGTCAGGAACCACCTACCCTCCCGCTGATCAAAGCCCTGCACCGCAGCGGCCACCAGGTCCTGCTTCCGGTGTGCGAACCGGCCAGGGAGTTGAGCTGGGTGTTCTGGACTCCGGACACCGGCTTCGAGCGCAGCAGGTACGCGCCCATCCTGGAACCCACGGGGCACCGGCACGGGCCCGAAACCGCCGGCGACGCCGCTGTGCTTTTCATTCCCGCCACAGCCGTGGACCTGGCCGGCAACAGGATTGGCCAGGGCGGCGGCTACTACGACAAATTCCTGGGGCACCTCGCTACGGCCGGGAAGGAAATCCCGCTGGCCGCTGTTATCTACGAGGATGAATTGCTGCCCGCCGGACGGATCCCGGCCGAGGAGTTCGACCGTCCGGTCCCGGCCGTCCTGGTCCCTTCCGGGTACCGGCCCCTGGCGGGCGGCGACTGAGCACGGGCGTTCCGTGCACAGTGATAGAATTAGCACTCAGGCCCTGCGACTGCTAATGGTTTACCAGGAGGCAGCACGGGACCTCTCGTTTGCCCAAGAGGAGGAGCACCAGTGCCAACATATGCTTACGCCTGCAAGGATTGCGGCCACGCCTTCGACATCGTCCAGTCGTTCTCGGACAGCAGCCTGACGTCCTGCCCTGAATGCGAGGGCACGCTGCGCAAGAAGTTCAACAGCGTCGGCGTCGTCTTCAAGGGCTCCGGCTTCTACCGCACGGACTCGCGCGATTCCAAGGGCAGCTCCGTTTCCGCCGCGCCTGCAGCGGCTCCGGCCGCGCCTGCTGCCGCCCCCGCCGCGCCGGCGCCCGCAGCCGCCGCGAGCTAATCCGGCACAGACTTCACGACGGCGGCCGGCGCTTTCCAGCGTCCGGCCGCTTTTGTCCACATAGGCCTTATCCCGGCTCCCTTGCGCGTGCGCCCGGAGTTAGCGTGGGCGCATGCCCCTTCTTCCCCGCCGCCGTGCCGCCCTCCGGTATTCTTCGGGCCCCGCAGGCGCTGCCCGCAGCCCAAGGAACCGCCCCCTGCCCGCGCGTGTTGCCGCCTGGTTGAGCCGGAACCGCCGGCTCGCCGCTGCACTGTTGCTGTGCGCAGCTGCCGCCATCGCCGTCCAGCAGCTCACTCCTGCCCCGCTCTCCACCGCCACCGCACTGGCCGCAGCCCGGGATCTTCCTGCCGGGACCGCCGTGACGGACGCGGACGTGGTCCGAGTCCAGGTGCCCCCTGGCATGGTGGCCGACGGCTTCCTCCGGGATGACGCCGCCGCCACCGGCAAACAGCTCGCCGCACCGATGCGCAAGGGCCAGCTCCTCAGCGATGCCCAGCTGGTGGGTCCCGGGCTCCTGGCGGGTACACCGCCCGGTTCAGCCGCAGTTCCACTGCGGATGGCGGATGCCTCGTCGATTCAGCTGGTCTCCCCCGGCCAACTGGTCAACGTTGTGCTCACATCGGCCAACGGGTTCGACCAGCAAGGCCCGTCGGAGGTACTGGCGTCGGCCGTCCGCGTGCTCTGGACCTCCAACAAGGGCGGCCAGAGCGGCCAGTGGCTGGGCACCACGGAGACCGACGGTCTGATCGTGGTGGCAGCCACCGCCGAACAAGCATCACGCCTGGCCGGAGCGTCAACCCATGGCCGGCTGTTCTTCGTCCTGGTCGGCCCGCCGTAAGCTTGCGCCGGTCAGCCCCAGTGCGGCGGCTTCTGTTCCTTCAACCACGTGTCGTGGTCATCCTCCCGGTCACCCCAGCTGCGGGCGTCATCCTCTGCCGCCTTGCTCGGGAGGATCTCTTCAGTGCCGCCTGTTACCGTCCGGGGCGCCGGTGCCGTTTCGGCCGGGCCTGCAGGAACGTCCCCGCCGGTTACTGTTTCTGCCTGCCCGTCCCGGAGCTCATCCTGGCGCATGTCTTCCTCGCGGCCGTCTTCCTCAAGCCTGCCGTGAGCAGGTTTCTTTTCCTCGGTCATGGATCCCGCTTCCTGGTGTCCGCTGTCACCGGTCCGGCCTGCGCCGGGATCCCCGGGCAGGTAGGAAACTCCGGCGGACGGCGCGGCGTCAATTCCATTGAGCGCCTGGTCAACGTCGTCGTCAAGGAAGCCCGCAGACTGGTGGGTCCTGCCCGGCAGCACCATCTTTTCCAGGCCCAGGTAGCCGGCAATGCGGTCTGCGCAGGACGACGGGTCCGTGAACACTTCGATGGTCCACAGCGGCATGTACCGCCAGCCAAGGCGTTCCAGCAGTTGGGGACGCAGCCTGCTGCGTTCCCGCACGCTCATGGTGCGGTACTGCGCAGTGCCGTCGGACTCGATGGCCACCGGCCTCGGGATGTCGGAGTCCTCCTGGCCCATGGTATTGAGGGGGTCGGCGGCTGCCACTACATCGATTGCCCCGTCGTATTGGTGCCAGACCCTGGCGCCCCGGGCACGCAGCCGGTCACCGAGATCCGCCACCAACGGGTCCGCGCCCAGCGCCTGTTCGCTGGCGGCGGCGCGGGACGCGGGGGTGCCAAGATCCGTGTTGCCGGAAATTTCCCGGTCCAGCAGCGCGTACAGGTCCACCGCCCCGTGGGTAAGCCGGGTGTGGTCCAGGTCCTCGGGCCGGAAGCACGTAAGTACGTGCAGGGAACGCCGGGCCCGGGTCATGGCCAGGGCAAACTTCTCCCGGCCGCCTTCAGCGGACAGCGGCCCGAAGTTGTGGAGGGCACGGCCGTGCGGGGTCCGCCCGAATCCCGGCGAGAAAATGACATGGTCGCGGACCAGGCCCTGGGCACGTTCCAGGTCCACCACGCGGAAGGACTCCGGGCCGGCGCCGAAGAATCCGGCCAGGCCCGGCTGGTTGGACAGCTGGAGCCGGATGGACTCGCCAATCCTCGCGGCGTGGCGCAGGCTGGCGGTGACTACGGCGAGGGAGGTCCGCGGACGCAGGCGGGCGTGCTCGAAGACCAACTCCACTACGCGGTTGACCTCGGCAACCACGGACTCCACGCCTTCGTGGTCGGCACTGGGAAGGCCGGTGCCGTCCGGCAGGTATTCCACCAGCAGGGACCGGTCCAGCCCCGTGGCCGACTGGCCCTCGGGCAGCCGGCGCAGGCCGCCGTCGTAAAAGTTCTTACTGAGCTGCAGGACCAGGTCCTCGTCCACTGCGCGGTACACCACGTTGAGGCGCCACACCGGCAGCACTGCGGAGAGCGCGGTAAAAGCGCTCTCGACGCGGTGGTGGGCAGACTCGCCGGGTGCAAGCCGCTCCACCCCAACCGTGAACGTCCGGGGCGTGGCGATGCGCGGGTCGCCGAAGGCGATCACCTGCCGTGCCCGGGCAATCGACGGCAGGACGGCCTGCAGGGAGGTGGCCTCCGCGTCGAGGATCACGACGGCGTCGAAGTGCTGTTCTGCCGGGAGCAGGCCCGTCATCAGGTACGGGCTGACGGACCAGACCGGGACGAGTGTGCCGATCAGCTCAGGTGCCTGGGCGGTGAGGGAAGGCAGGGACACCCGGCCGTCCTTGAGCAGGCTGCGGAGCAGGTCTGCCTGGCGCGGCTGGGCAGCGATGGCTGTCCGCCACCGTTCCGCGAGGTCCCACCGCAGGCGGGCGGCGCCGCTGGCAATGTGGGCGTTGTCGGCCAGCCGGTACTCCGCTTCCAGCTGGCGCAGGGCGTCGCCGTCGGACATCGCCAGGTAGTCGTCGCCGCTGATCATTGCCTCAAGCGCGGACTGCCACCACGCCAGCTCCAGCTCCGCGGCGACGGATCCTTCCGGAACTTCCCGTTCTGCGAGATCGGCCAGGAGTTCACCCAGGCCATGTTCGCGCATGTTCTCAATGAGGAGTGTGCGTTCGGGCAGCGTCTTGAGCGTATCGGTGTCCGCCACCAGGCGGTCCAGCCGGTCCATCAGCTGCGCGTAGGGCACCGTGGCCAAAGCCCCGCCATCTTCGGTGTGCTGCAGCGCCTCGCCCAGCTGTGCCAGCTCCTGGTCCAGTGACCGGTACATGGCGTTCATTTCGGCCAGGCCGGAGGGAACAGCGGGATGGCGCTGCGTGGTGGCGTAGCCAGCCCAGAGGGCACGCTGTTCCTGGACCAGCACCAGGGACGAGTGCAGGTCCGCGATGTGGACGCCCGGGCGCACGTATTCCTTGGCCACCCTGCGCAGCCTGGAGCGCTGCATGGCGGTCAGCTCGATGCCGCGCTCCCGCCGCCACGCGGACGGCGCCGTGGCGGAGATCAGGTCTGTCACGGGCCGGTCGAAGATGTCCGGAGTGAACTTGTCCAGGCTGCCGCGGACGGCAACCAGCAGTTCCAGCTGCTCTCCCCACTCCGCGAAGGACTCGCCCAGGCGGATCTCGGCGTGCTCGGCAACGGCGTCCATGCGGTCGCGCAGGACGGGGAGGCTCTTGGCCACCGAGCGGACCAGGTCCTGGGCTTCCTCGGTTTCCTTCCGGGTCAGCAGCCGGGCGCCGTGCCAGGGGCTGGTGGTGGCCGCCTTGCTGAAGCTGCCCAGTTCCGCGGCGCGCCGCAGCCTGCCCGCCAGCTCCTCACGGTCCCGGATGCTGTCCAGGACGCTGCGCTTGAGCCGGACGGTGGTGGCCGGGGCAGGATGGATCGAGGTGAGCTCAGCGAGTGACTGCATGGCCTGGTACGGCGAGCAGCCCCACCTCTCGCGGACGTTGTGGAGCGATGCCACGTGGTCCATCAGGGCGTGCCGGTGTTCGGTCAGGGTGGCGTGCAGGTTCCCCAGCTGGGGTTCCAGGGACTTTTCATTGCGGACGATCGCCCGGACCAGCTGGCCTTTCAGCTGTTGGGCGGTGACGTTCCCGGTCAGCTGGAAGAGGATGGACTCCAGGCCCAACGACTCCAGGTGCCCCGAAACCTCGTTCAGGCTGGCGCGGCGATCGCCCACCACCAGCACGGTCTTGCCGGCATCCACCAGGGCGCCGATGGTGTTGATGGCCGTCTGGGTCTGGCCGGTCCCGGGCGGGCTGCTGACCACCAGGGAGTCTCCGGCGCGGGCAGCATCAACCACGTACTGCTGGTCCGTGTCGGCATCCAGCAGCAGCAGCTCGTCCTCGGGGTGCCTGTTGTCCAGGTGCGGGAAGCGGGTCGGGTCCGGTTCCTCAACGTCCACCACTTCGCCTCCGGCGGCGGTGGCCAGCGCAGAGACGATGGGGTGGGAATCGTTGATCCAGGGGTCGTCGAGGTTGCCGGAGAGATCCGCAAAGGTGGAGACCAGCAGGTTGTGCTGGGTTTCAGCGCCGTGGATGGGCCGGATCAGGGTGGCCAGCCGGTCCAGGACGGGCTGGGGGTCGAACCGCGCGGTGCTGTAGGCCAGGCGGGTCACGGCGTTGACGTCGAACACGATCCCGTGGATGTTTTTCAGGTGCCGCACCAGGGCCGGGTTGATCTGCGCCTGTTCGGTCAGCTGCAGTTCGAAGTCGTCCTCCCCGGGGCGCACCGTCAGGGAGATGGCGGTCAGCATGACCGGGGCTGACACGCGCTGGGGTTTGCCCCCGACGGCGGATGTCCACACCACAGTGCCCGCCGACAGGTATCCGGCGTCGATGCCGCGGTCGTTGGCGAGCTCGAAGATCTTTGACCGGATGTTGCGCGACGCCCTCGCGGCCACCACATACTGCTGCCGGTCACGGATCAGGGTGGACAGGCGTGTGCGGCGCCCGGCCATGAGCTGGGCCAGCCCCGAGGGGTGTGCCGAGGTGAGGTCGATGGAACCTTCCGGCGTCTTGGTGAAGCGGAGCATTGTGTCCGCGCCGGTGACGGGTTTGAGCCCGGACAGCCATTTACGAAGCTCTTCCGAGCCTTCCGGGTGGCCTTGACCAACTGACACTTCTGCCTTCTTTTCTGCGTTTGCACGTGACGCCCTGGACCATACCGGCATAGATTCGAGAGTAGCCGCTCCGGCGCCGGACTTGAGCGACCGCAACACTGGGGCACCGGAAATTGCGGAGGAATTCGCTGGGAAAAAGCAGTGGCCGGCCTCCGCTGACGGAGGCCGGCCACTAGGATGCTATTCCCACTCGATGGTTCCCGGCGGCTTGCTGGTGACGTCCAGCACCACCCGGTTGACGCCGTCCACCTCGTTGGTGATCCGGCTGGAGATCCGTGCCAGCAGGTCGTAGGGCAGGCGCGACCAGTCGGCAGTCATGGCGTCTTCCGAGGAGACCGGACGGAGCACGATGGGGTGGCCGTAGGTGCGGCCGTCGCCCATGACGCCGACGCTGCGCACGTCTGCGAGCAGGACCACGGGCATCTGCCATACCTCGTTGTCCAGCCCGGCCGCGGTCAGCTCGGCACGCGCGATGGCGTCCGCCTTGCGGAGCAGGTCCAGCCGCTCCTTGGTGACCTCGCCGACGATCCGGATGCCCAGGCCGGGGCCGGGGAACGGCTGGCGGCCGACGATTTCCTGGGGCAGGCCGAGCTGGGCGCCGACGGCACGGACCTCGTCCTTGAACAGGGCCCGCAGAGGCTCAACGAGCTCGAACTGCAGGTCCTCGGGGAGGCCGCCCACGTTGTGGTGGCTCTTGATGTTGGCTGCACCTTCACCACCGCCGGATTCGACGACGTCCGGGTACAGGGTGCCCTGGACCAGGAACTTGATCTTCTCGCCGTGGGCTGCGGCCTCGGCGATGATGGCCAGTTCGGCTTCTTCGAAGGCGCGGATGAATTCCCGGCCGATGATCTTGCGCTTGGTTTCGGGATCGCTGACGCCGGCCAGTGCCGAGAGGAAGCGTTCCTGTTCGTTGGCCACGTACAGCTTCACGCCGGTTGCGGCCACGAAGTCGCGTTCAACCTGTTCCGCTTCGCCTTCACGCAGCAGTCCGTGGTCCACGAACACGCAGGTGAGCTGGTCGCCCACGGCGCGCTGGACCAGGGCTGCCGCCACTGCCGAATCGACGCCGCCGGAGAGGCCGCAGATAACGCGGGCATCCCCTACCTGCTGGCGGATGCGCTCCACCTGTTCTTCCAGGATGTTGCCCGTGGTCCAGTTGGGCTCCAGCTTTGCGCCCTTGAACAGGAAGTTCTCGAGCACCTGCTGGCCGTAGGCGGAATGCTTGACCTCAGGGTGCCACTGCACGCCGAAGAGGCCCTTTTCCTCGTTGGCGAAGGCTGCTACTTCGGCGCCTGCCGTCGTGGCGAGGACATCGAAGCCTGCAGGGGCTTCGTGCACGGAGTCGCCGTGGCTCATCCAGGTCTTCTGGTGCTGGGGCATGCCCTCAAGCACCGAGCGGCCGTCACCGAGGATGGTGGTTTCCGTGGATCCATACTCCCGCAGGCCGGTCTTGTCCACCTTCCCGCCCAGGGCGTTGGCCATGGCCTGGAACCCGTAGCAGATCCCAAAGACGGGGACGCCGGCTTCGAAGAGGTCGGCACCCACGCTGGGGGCGCCGTCGGCATAGACGCTGGAGGGGCCACCGGAGAGGATGATGGCGGCAGGGTTCTTGGCCAGGAGCTGCTCGGTGGAGTAGGTATGCGGAACCACTTCCGAATACACATTCGCTTCCCTGACGCGGCGGGCAATCAGCTGCGCGTACTGGGCACCGTAATCAACAACCAGCACCGGCTTCTGGGAAGTCTGGGATGCAGTGGGAGTAGTCACCGTAATAGCCTACTTTGCGCCATTGCACCGGCGCACCTTCAGAAGCCGCGCTGTGACGCAGCAGACGTCCGACGGCGGATGGCCGGCGCGCGCCGGGCCCGTTTCAGTAGCGCTGGGGAGCCTGCGGATTGGCGGCAAGCTCGGCTTCCACCTCTGCGTGGAATTTCTTCTCCACGATGAAGGACAGGAACGGCACGACGCCGCCCAGTGCCAGCAGCACCAGTTTCAGGAAGGGCCAGCGCATCAGGGACCACAGCCGGAAGTTGGAGATCAGGTACACAACGTACATCCAGCCGTGCACGATCAGGACGGTGACGGAGACGTTCATGCCGTTGAGCACGCCCGCCGGCTCGGCGTCGGCGAATCCGAAGCCGAACGGCTGGCCGGTCACAGCGTTGGTTCCGCCGGCGAACAGGTACTGCCCGAAGCCGTACCGTGCCACCAGTTCCGCACACAGCAGCAGGAGCATGGTGCCGGTGAGGTAGGCCATGACCTTGTAGAACTTCAGGGCGGACCGGATCTGCGCCTCGGTACCGCCGAAACGGCGCTTCTTCCCGGAGGTCTTGCCGGAGGCCTGCGATGAGGGGGTGGCCGGTTTCGGATCAATCATGGCTGTACCTTCTGCTGGTGCTGTTCAGGCTGCTGGTGCTGTTCGGCCTGCTGTGGAAGCTGTTGGTTTTCGTCGTGCCCGTCACCGTCGTCCCCGGCGTCGTCAAGGGCCTCCTCCAGGTCCCGGTGGTAGTCGTCCTTGACCAGCCGCCACCAGATGAAGAGGGCGAACCCGGCGAAGACAACCCACTCGATGGAGTAGAAGAGGTTGAGCCAGTTGATGTGCTGCGCCGGCGGCTGCGGACCGATGTCCAGTGGAAGGAGGTTTCCCGGAACCGCGGCAGCGCTGACGTCCTGGCCCCCCACCACTTCCGCGGTGGCAGACACGAAGCCTGGGTAGCTGCTGACCTCCCAGTAGTTGATGAGCTCCGCCACGGAGACGGCGGAGGCCTCCCCCGGTTTCGGAGCTTTCCCCGCCACCGGCGCTTCGGACGGCAGCAGCCGGCCGGTCAGCTCAACAAGGCCCGACGGCGGTGCTGCCGCGTCCCCGGGCTGGGCGACCCACCCGCGTGCCACCGGGATCCACGTCTGTGGTGAGGCACCTGCTCCGGACAGGGCGGGGGCACCGTTAACGGCGAAGGCTGAAACAACCCAGTAGCCGGTTTTGCCGTCGTGGAGCCTCCCGGGAACCAGGACCTGCTTGTCGGGACTGTACGTTCCCTGGGCAGTGACCATCTGGTCGGCAACACTGCCGTGGAAGAACTCACCCGGCTGCAGGGTGCCGGTAAGCGGCCGGACCTGTTCGGTGGCGGGATTGACCGGCACCTCGGGTTGGGTGGAGCGGCCGAATTGCCACTGGCTCAACAGCACGAAGACCCCGGAGAGAGCGATCGCGAAGATAAAGCCTGCGATCCATCGGGGCTTAAGGGCTGTTTTCCACACGTCTTAACCGTACTTCGTAGTTCTGTAGAACAACTAAACGCCGGGGGCGTCCGGGCCCGGAGGCGGGACCGGGGATGCGCCTAGTGGTCGAAGAACACCAGGCTGGAGTTGATGAGCTCGGCGATCACTTCGGCGTCGTATGCACGCCGCAGCGACTCGCGGAATGATTCCTTGGAGAGTGACCGGGCCAGGGTGGCCAAGACTTCCAGGTGGTCGGAGAAAGAGCTCGCCGGGGTGGCAATCAGCAGGATGACCGTGGCTGGACCGTCGGCTGCACCGAAGTCCAGGGCGTGGCCGTACTTGGTGATGCCGACGGCGATGGAGGTCTGGGACACGAATTCGCTGCGGGCATGCGGCAGTCCGATGCCGCCCGGGAGCCCCGTGGCCAGCTGGTGCTCCCGGGCATTGACGTTTTTCAGGAACCCGTCAAGATCCGAGATCCGCCCTGCGGCGTGGAGCCGCTCTGCCAGTTGGTTGGTGGCGTCGGTCTTGTCCTTCGCCTCCATTTCCAGGATCACCATGTCGGCGGTGGTCAGGTGGGCGTCATACGGGTCCAGTGGTTCCGCCAAGGCGTTTCCCTTCGGTCAGCAGTGGGGCGAACGGCCCCTCAACGCAAGGGCACGATATCTTCCGCGCCCAGGCGGGCGGCGTCTGCGGATTCGTCGTCCGGCTGTTGCTGGCTGAGGCGTTCGGCCTCCACGCGGGCAAGGTAGTGGCGGACTTCGTTTTCACGCTGCGTGTCACTCCAGCCAAGGACGTCACCCATCAGTTTAGCGACAACGGGGGCGGCGGACACGCCGCGGTCCCATGCCTCGATGGAGATCCTTGTGCGCCGCGTCAGGACGTCCTGCACATGGCGGGCACCTTCGTGGCTTGCGGCGTAGACGGCCTCTGCCTGCAGGTAGTCGTCGGCGCCAGGGAGTGGCTCCGCCAGCTCCGGGTTCTGCTCAATGAGGGCCAGGACCTCAGGCGTCATGGACCCGTACCGGTTGAGCAGGTGCTCGATCCGGGCGACGTGCACCCCGGATTCCTCTGCGGTGCGGTTCCGACGGTTCCAGGCGGCCCGGAAACCGCTGGCGCCCAGGAGCGGAATGGTTTCGGTGCAGCTGGGCGGGACGCGTTCGTCCATGGTGCGGGTGGCCTCGTCAACGGCATCCTTGGCCATGACCCGGTAGGTGGTCCACTTTCCGCCCGCCACCACCACCAGTCCGGGAACAGGGTGCGCCACCACGTGCTCGCGGGACAGCTTGGCGGTGGAGTCGTTTTCGCCGGCCAGCAGCGGCCGCAGGCCGGCATAGACCCCTTCGACGTCTTCCCGGGTCAAGGGCCGCTTGAGCACCTGGTTGACATGCTCCAGGACGTAATCGATGTCCTTGCTGGAAGCGGCGGGGTGGGCCTTGTCCAGGTGCCAGTCAGTGTCAGTGGTGCCGATGATCCAGTGCCGTCCCCATGGGATGACGAACAGCACCGACTTCTCGGTGCGCAGGATCAGCCCCACCGTGGACTGGAAGCGGTCGCGGGGAACCACCAGGTGGATGCCTTTGGAAGCGCGGACCTTCAGCTGGCCGCGGTCGGTCACCATGGCCTGCGTTTCGTCGGTCCACACGCCGGTGGCGTTGATGACCTGCTTGGCGCGGATGCTGAACTGCGTCCCGTCCTCGCGGTTTTCCACCTTGGCCCCCACCACGCGTTCGCCTTCGCGGAGGAAGTCCACCACCTTCATCTGGTTCACGGCATGTGCGCCGTAGTAGGCAGCCGTGCGGACCAGGTTGGCGCAGTATTTGGCGTCATCCACCTGGCCGTCGTAGTACCGGATGGACCCGACGAAGGCGTCGTTCTTGAGGCTGGGGGCGGCCCGGAGCGTTCCCCGGCGGCTGAGGTGTTTGTGGAACGGCACTCCCCTGCTGTGGCCGGCGGAGACTGACATGGCGTCATAGAGGGCGATGCCGGCACCAACGTAGGGCCGCTCGATGAAGGGTTTGGTCAGCGGATACAGGAACGGCACCGGCCGGGCCAGGTGGGGTGCAATCTCGGAGAGGAGCAGCCCGCGTTCCTGCAGGGCCTCTTTGACCAGGGCGAAGTCCAGCATTTCCAGGTAGCGCAACCCACCGTGGATCAGTTTGGAAGACCGTGACGACGTGCCTGCCGCCCAGTCGCTTGCCTCGACGATGCCGACGCTCAACCCCCGGGTCACGGCGTCGAGCGCGGCTCCCGTGCCAACGATGCCGCCGCCGACAATCAGGATGTCCAGTTCCTGGCCGGGTTCCGTGGTGGCGCGCAGCCGCTGGATGGATGCTTCCCTGGCTTCCGGGCCAAGGACCCCGCCGTTTGCAGGAACACTCTTCATTGAACGCCTCCAGTGCCTCTAGTGCCGGTAGTAAATCCACACTACTTGCTGGGGGCGTGCTTTGGGCAGGGCCGGAGCGCGCCCGCCCCGCCCTGCCGTGGCGTGTCAGTTCCCGGCGTACGGCGACACGACGACGTCGACCCGCTGGAATTCCTTCAGGTCCGAATATCCGGTGGTCGCCATGGAGCGCCGCAGCGCACCGATAAGGTTGGACGTTCCGTTCGTGTGGTGGCCGGGTCCGAAGAGAACTTCCTCCAGCGGGCCCACGGTGCCGACGTTGGCGCGGTCCCCGCGCGGCAGTTCGGTGTGGTGGGCCTCCTGCCCCCAGTGCCAGCCCTTGCCGGGGGCTTCTTCAGCCCTGGCCAGGGCGCTGCCCAGCATGACGGCGTCGGCGCCCATGGCGATCGCCTTGACGATGTCACCTGAGGTGCCCATGCCGCCGTCGGCAATAACGTGGACGTAGCGGCCGCCGGATTCGTCCATGTAGTCGCGGCGTGCCGCGGCGACGTCGGAGATGGCTGAGGCCATGGGCGAGTGGATGCCCAGCGCGCGCCGCGTCGTGGTGGTGGCACCGCCGCCGAAGCCCACCAGTACGCCCGCAGCGCCGGTGCGCATGAGGTGCAGCGCCGGAGTGTAGCCGGCAGCGCCGCCGACGATGACGGGGACGTCGAGTTCGTAGATGAACTGCTTCAGGTTCAGCGGCTCGTGGTCCTTGGAGACGTGCTCTGCGGACACGGTGGTGCCACGGATGACGAAGATGTCGACGCCGGCGGCCAGGACCGTCTTGTAGTGTTCCTGCGTGCGCTGGGGGGTCAGGGACCCGGCAACAGTGACGCCGGCGTCACGCATTTCGGCGAGCCGGGACGTGATGAGCTCGGGCTGGATGGGTGCCTGGTACAGCTCCTGCATGCGCGTGGTGACGGCAGGGCTGTTGGTTTCATCCTGGAGCGCCGCGATCTCATCGAGGATGGACTGCGGATCCTCGTACCGGGTCCAGAGGCCTTCCAGGTCCAGCACGCCGAGGCCGCCGAGCTTGCCGAGGGCGATGGCGGTGGCCGGGGACATGGCCGAGTCCATCGGCGCGGCGATCACGGGCATCTCGAACTGGTAGGCGTCGATCTGCCAGGAGACGGAGACGTCCTTGGGGTCGCGGGTGCGACGGTTGGGGACGATTGCAATGTCATCCAGGGAGTAGGCACGACGCCCACGCTTGCCACGGCCGATCTCGATCTCATAAGTCACTGCTCTAGGTTATCCCAGCAGGTCCGCTGGCCTGGCCTGGGCCGGCGCTGAAGGTCATCGCTGGCCCTGGCAACTGCCCCGGGCAAGCACGTAGCCTTGGGCAGGGGGCTTCGGTGGATGCTCCCGCGATAGCTTCCACGATTGGGCCTCCTTCCGATATGACGCACTCCATTCCTTTTCCCGCCGACGCTCCTGTCCATTCGCTCGACCATTGGCTCTCCCCCGAACTGGCCCGGGTCAGCCCGCCGGACGCACCGTCCCGTCTGCGCCAACTGGCGGATGCCCAGGGCACCGTGGCAGCCGGGTGGAGCAGCGCGATCGCCGGCGGCCCCGTCCTGGCCCTGGCAGGCGCCTTCACCTCCGTGATGTCGGGGAATCCCGCGGCAGCGCTTGTCTTGGTCCCGCTGGGGGCCGTCCTGGTGCTGCTGGGCCTCTTCGGGTGGAAACGGGTCCGATCCGTCCTGCCCCGGACTGACAAGGCCCTGATCACCCGTGGCCCCGGATCTGCCCGCGGCGGCATCGGCATGGTGTCGTTCCTGGCTGTCGTTCTCGGCGGGATCATTTACCTGTACCTGCCCTCCGCCATGGCGAAGGGCGCCGGTGAGGTCACTATCCTGGTGGGCAGCTACGTACTCATGCTGGCCCTCCTGGTCGCGTGCATCATCGTCCCGTCCGCGGTCCTGGGCCGGGCCCGGGAGTCGTTCCGCCTGCGGGTGCAAACCACCCCGAGGCTTCGGAGGGCACTCGAGGAGGATCTGGCCGTCTGGCGCGATCCCTACGGCAACGCCGCTTACGGCCCCCTCTGACATCCGGGAAGCGCAGGATTGTGATGGGCAGTCGGTGGACATTTGACGGGCATATCGCCGGGATCGGCACTGCCTCCGGGTTGCGCGCCGTAGTTGGAATGTGGCAGGACTCCCCCTTTGGGTCCTTCTCGGACGTCATGGTGCAGCAGCCTCCTGGGCATCGCCTTCTGCTCGCTCCGACTTCCGAGGTGGCCGGCTTCATTGCCGCGACCTACACCTTTGATGAAGTGCGGGTGCTGGACGTTGCTGCCTCGCTCACCGACCACACGTTGACGGTCGACGCCGGCCCGCTGGCAATCCAGGCCGTCACCGGTGCCAGGACCCTGCTGGGAACAGCGCTGCGGACAGTACCCCGGCGCCTTGCAGTCCATCCCCGCTGGCTCGCCGCGGTCAATCCGTTCGCTGCCCTCGCGGCACCCGGCGCCCGCACCTACGGAACTGCGGGCAGCGGAAGGACGGAGTTCTATGGGGTGACGGACCTGCACCACGTGACGTCCGCCGTTGTCCGCTGGAATGGTGCCGATGCCGGAGCGCTGGCCCCCATCCGGCCAGCCGTCACGTTCGGCTTCAGCAGCGTCCCTCCCCGCCCGAGCATCGCCCGCGTGCGTACCACCGTGGTGGACGGCAGGCACGGAGGCTAGATCTGCCCATCGCTGCATGCGCGGGCCTGTATTAGCCTTGGCACCGGAAAATTGATTTTGGGGGGAACAGCGTGGCACCAGGCGACGAATCAACGGCATCGGCTCCTGCCTGTTCCGGCATCAGGGATCTGAGAAGGGTGCCGGACGCGACGGCTTACGGCTACGCCCAGCGCCGGTCCTGGATCTTTTTTGCCTGGTGGTACCCGGCAGTGCTGGCCATCGCCGGCCTGCTTCACGCCGTGCTCGCGCTGGCACTGGGCCAGAGCGCCGAAACCGGCATCGGTATGGCCGTTCTGGGGGCAGTGCTGGCTTCCACGGGTTGGGCCTTGACCGCCTGGCTCCGGTTCACCCGCAGGCCACCGCGCCCCGCTTCTAACCTTCTGAGGGTGGAGCGGGGGATCCGGGGCACCCCAGTGATGGTCTGGACTATCCTGGTCGCCACCACGGCCGCCGTTGTGGCCTTGATCCTGTTCACCCCCAACGGCGCCTCTCCGGAAAATTTGCCGGTGCTCGGACTGCTGGTCACGGTTCCCCTCGGCTCGGCCGCCGGCCTGCTGCACACCCGCCGCCTGATGTGCAACAACGCCGGACTCTACGCCCGCTGGCTCGAACGCCGTTCCCTGACGGAGCATTCATGAGGGGTGGCGTGGCTTCGCCCAGCACTGAGGCCGTCCCGCAACTAGCCCTGGGCCATGCCCATCGCAGGGCCCGTGTCTTCTGGTTTTGGTGGATGGGCATGGTCTTCGCCGTACCCGGCGCGGTTCAGGCGATTGTATTGGCCGGCACTGGCCAGAATCCCGGGAACGGACTTGTGCTGCTGGTGCTGGTTTCACTCCTGATGGTGGCCACGCCGCCCGGAACCGCACCCGACGTCTTGCCTATCCTTGCGTTCCTGGCTGCTTTTCCCGTGACAACTGGAACAGGAATGCTGTACTCGCGGCATCTGCACCAGCACCGGGACCGCCTGTACGCCGCCTGGTTGCGGCGACGCTAACAGAAGTGCCCGATCGGCGGGCGGGCTCCCCCAACCTGCATCAGACTCCTTCAGGTTCCTCCACGGAAAGCTGGGACTCGAACATCCTGAAGTACCGGCCGCGCAGGGCCACCAGTTCCTTATGGGTGCCTTTCTCCACAATGCGGCCATCCTCCAGCATGTACACCACGTCCGCCTTCTCGATCGTGGCGAGCCGGTGGCTGATGGCGATGATGGTGCTGCTGCGGTCAGCGAAGAGCCTGGTGAAGATTCGGTGCTCAGCGAGGGCATCGATGGCCGAGGTGGGCTCGTCCATCACCATGAAGGATGCGTCGCGGTAGAAGTTCCGTGCCATGGCCAGGCGCTGCCACTGGCCTCCGGACAGGCCACTGCCCTTCCGTCCGCGCGGATCCTCCATCCAGTTGCTCACGTGGTTGTCGAGTCCGTTCGGCAGCCTATTGATGAAGTCGAGCGCCTCGGCGTCGGCTGCAGCCTTGCGGACGCGGGCGTCGTCCCGAGGTGAATCGACGTCGCCGAAGTAGATGTTCTCGGCCGCCGTGGCGAACTCGTACTTCAGGAACTCCTGGCTGAGCACGGCAAGGTGGCGGTGCCAGGATTTAACGTCGACGGCGGCGAGGTCCACGCCGTCGAGCAGTATCTGCCCTGAGTCGGGCCGGTAGAGTCCGGCGAGGATGCGGATGAGGGTGGACTTCCCGGCGCCGTTCTCCCCGACGATGGCGATGTGTTGGCCCTGCCGGATGGTGAGGCTGATGCCCTTGATCACCTCGATGTCGCTGCCCGTGTAGGTGAAGCGGATGTCCTTCAGCTCCACTTCCCTGGGCGCCTCCAGGAGGGGTGGGGCATGTTCCGAGTGCACGGGCATCGCCATGAACAGCTCGTAGTCCTTCAGGTTGGCCAGGTCTTCATCAATGGAGCTGAGCGAGGACACCAGGCTGTTTGCGGTGGACAGGGCACGGCTGACGATCTGCTGGACGTAGAGGAACTGGCCCACCGGGGCTGCGCGGGCAATGATCTGGCCCACCACCCAGATCAGCGAGACCACTTCCGCGCCGTACTGCAGGGCGTCCGCCGCCAGCTGCCTGGGGATGTATCGGCGCTGGTAGTCCAGGCGCCGCCGTTCGTCGGCGTCCCGGAGCCGGGACCGAAGGTCCATGAGGAAACCGACGATGCCATAAAGCCGCATTTCGGCAATGTGCTGCGGCCGGAGGAGGTTGGTCTCGATCATGCGGCGCTGGCGCCGCGAGTCCACCTGCGTGTTCCAGTGCGCAATCTGTTCCCTGGACAGCTTGAACTGCAGGTACACGCTCGGAACGATGGCCACCAACACGATGACGGCGATCCACCAGCTGACCAGCAGCAGGGCGCCCACGGCCAGGATGACCGAGACCAGCTGGGTGAAGATCGCGGCAATCCGGTCCAGGACGCGGGCGTAGGAGTCGGAGAACCGTTTGGCGCGGTCGTAAAGGTCCACTGTCTCCTTGTCGTCGTAGCGCCAGAAGTCCAGGGAGAGGAAGCGCTCGTACATCTGGTCCCCCACGATGGCGCCTACTTTGAAACTCATCAGCTGCTGGATGTAGCGGTCCACGCTGTTGAAGGCGCCCCAGAACAGGCCCAGCGCGGCAGTGACGACGACGTACACGATGGCAAGCCGCCCCGCTCCGCCGTCGCCCGCGTACGCTGCCGCCAATGCTGTGGTGGTGAGGGACGCGTAGAAGGTGGTGACCAGCGGCAACACCGCGGAAATCAGGGAACCCAGCACCTTCATGACGACGGCGCCCGGGGAGGCATGGAAGCTCACCCGGAGCACCTGGGCCACGGCCTTGGCATAGGGGCGCACGGCAAGCCGCTTTTGCGGGTCGCGTTTAGGGGTCAGCTCCGCCGGATGGCGCGGTTGGGACATGGAATCAGCCTAATGCGGGGCGGTCCGTCACGATGTGGAATGGAGACAGCGCAGCAGGGCATCTTCGCCTGGCGAGTGTGCCATGTAGTGGAAGTCCGGCGGCCCACCGGCCAATCGACGTGCTCCACCGCTGTGGTACGCCGCGCTCATCCACTCCGGGCCACGCCATTGTGGCCAGTGGGATGGTTCGGGGTCGGGGTGTTCGGGTTTGTAGTGGCGTCCGGTGGGTGAGGTCCAGCCGGGCGGCTCGTTCTTGGTGGCCGGGTCGGGTGTCCATTGGCTGTGGTGTTTGAGTCGATGGTGTTTGGGGCAGAGTTGGGCCAAGTTACTGGTTCCCGTGGTGCCTCCGTGTTGCCACGCTTGTAGGTGGTCGGTTTCGTTATCGGGGGTGCGGTTGGTGCAGCCGGGGAAGGTGCATTTGGTGTCGCGCATCCTGATCCAGCGTTTGATGGTTTCGGTGAGCCGGTAGTTTTTCCGGCCGATCTCCAGCGGTGCCCCGTCGCGGGGGTCGACCAGGGCCCGGTAGAACGAATCCGCCCCGTCCGCGACGAGCCTCCGCGCCATGGAGGCCGGGATCGGGCCGAAACCGTCCAGCACTGCTGGTTCGTCGGTCGCTCCGAGGAGGGAGAACACCGGCACAGTGACCAGGACGTCGGCCCGCGGGGTGGGCACCTTTCCCATCGCGGTCGTGCTTGCGGTGGCCGCGGTGGTGCCAGAGGAACGTTCACCCGCAACCTGCCCGGTACCGAGGAGCAGCGATGCTGCGATGTCGGGGCGGAGTTGGGTGAGGGTGCGCTCTTCGGTGGGCCCTTGGAGTCCGCGGGCGGTGGCGGTGGTCCGGTTCCAGATGGCGCACGCGGTGTCCCCGGGCAGGTACAGCGAGATCCAGGCCATGCCGTCCCGGTCAGGCGTGTATTCCATCCGCCGGTCCGCCGCACCCTTGGCGTGCCGCTTCTCGATGGAGTCCGGATGATGGCGTTCCCTCCACCCACGGACCTTGGCCCGGAACCGGGACGGGACAAGCTCACCGGGAGCCGCACCCCGGGCGGGGTTGGCAGCGGCGGGGTCGAAGAAGTGTGCCACCAACCCGGCGGCGCCAGCGGCATCGAGGCCGTCGGTTTCGTCGGCGATGATCTTTGCGTGCTGCCAGGACAACGACCCGGCCGACAGGGCCTCAAACACGGGCGGGAACAAACAGATCCGGCGGGACTGGTCCACGAGGGCGCCCGCTGCGGCCGAGCTGATGGTCAGGACCCCGGCGACCTCCTCGACAACGGAGACGTAGGCGTAGGTGCGGTCTTGAACGGAAGCGTCCGGCGGGGTCATCGCCTGCTGGAACTCCACTGCCTCGGCGGCGTCCCGTGCTTTCATCGCAGCGAGTTGTGCTTCCAGTCGGGATGCAGCTTCCAGTCGTGCAAGCCGGATCTCATACCGCCGCTGCAACACATCCACACCGACACCGACATCCACGCCAGCACCAGCGTGAGCCCCGGAAGCCAGGAAAGCGTCCTCTTTCTCCAGGGCGCTCAGGGCAGCAACAGAGGCACGAACACCCTCCAAAACCACCCCAGCACTACCGCCGATTCCCATAAGAACATCATCCAACGGGGGTCCGACATTCAAACCGACCGCGTTCTCCGGTACCCAACAACAAGAGGAGGCGGGAAAATCCCGCCTCCTCTTTCACACGCCTCAGCGTCAAAAACCCTTCGCCGCTAACGCGATCCGTAGTTCGGCGCCTCGACGGTCATCTGGATGTCGTGCGGGTGCGATTCCTTCAGGCCGGCGGAGGTGATCCGGACAAACTTGCCGCGGACCTTCAGCTCGGGAATGGTGGGCGCTCCGGTGTAGAACATGGTCTGGCGGAGGCCTCCCACCAGCTGGTACGCCACTGAGGACAGCGGGCCACGGTACGCCACCCGGCCTTCGATGCCTTCGGGGATCAGCTTGTCGTCACCGGACACGTCGGCCTGGAAGTACCGGTCCTTGGAGTAGGACGTGTTCTTGCCGCGCGACTGCATGGCGCCGAGGGAGCCCATGCCGCGGTAGGACTTGAACTGCTTGCCGTTGACGAAGATCAGGTCGCCCGGAGACTCGTCGCAGCCAGCCAGGAGGGAGCCCAGCATGACTGTGTCGGCGCCGGCCACCAGGGCCTTGCCGATGTCGCCCGAGTACTGGAGGCCGCCGTCGGCGATCAGCGGCACGCCGGCCGGAATGGCAGCCTTGGCGGATTCGTAGATGGCCGTGATCTGCGGGACACCCACGCCCGCCACCACACGGGTGGTGCAGATGGAGCCGGGACCAACGCCCACCTTGATACCGTCGGCGCCGGCGTCAATCAGTGCCTGGGCACCTTCACGGGTGGCAGCCTGGCCGCCGATAACATCCACGTGAGCGGCGACGGGATCGGACTTCAGCCTGCGGATCATATCCAGGACACCCTGGGAGTGGCCGTTGGCGGTGTCCACGAACAGCGCGTCCACGCCGGCGTCCACCAGGGTCATGGCGCGCTCCCAGCCGTCGCCGAAGAAGCCGATGGCGGCACCCACCCGGAGGCGGCCTTCATCGTCCTTGGTGGCCAGGGGGTACTGCTCGGCCTTGGTGAAGTCCTTGGTGGTGATCAGGCCCTTGAGCCGGCCCTGCTCGTCCACGAGCGGGAGTTTTTCGATCTTGTTGGTGGCCAGCTTGTGCGAGGCTTCCTCGCGGCTGATGCCCACGTGTCCGGTGACCAGGGGCATCTTGGTCATGACGTCGCTGACCAGCCGCAGCGGGAAATCGGACTCCGGCACAAAACGGGTGTCGCGGTTGGTGACGATGCCCAGCAGGCGGTTGTCCTCGTCCACCACGGGGAGGCCGGAGACGCGGTAGTGGGCGCAGAGATCATCGAGCTCGCGCAGCGTTGCCTCGGGGCGGATGGTCAGCGGGTTGGTGATCATCCCGGACTCGCTCCGCTTGACCCGGTCCACCTGGTCCGCCTGGTCGGCGATGGACAGGTTGCGGTGCACGACGCCCAGGCCGCCCTGGCGGGCCATGGCGATGGCCATGCGGGACTCGGTGACCGTGTCCATCGCCGCGGAGAGCAGCGGGGTCTGAACGGTGATGCGCTTGGAAATTCGTGAGGACGTGTCTGCCTCGGACGGGATGACGTCGGTGTGGCCCGGCAGGAGCAGGACGTCGTCGTAGGTCAGGCCGATGAAGCCAAAGGGGTTGTGTTCGGGCTCGGTCATGAGTGCGCCTCTTACCTTGGTTGCTGGGTCACGGGTAGGGGTTGCAGCCGATGACCAGCCCGTGATTACGGAACTGGCCTGTGCAGACGATCCTGCGGGAGCACCGTGCAGGACGGCGTTCCGGGGGCAGAAAGTGTTGAGTAAATATTAGAACCTCGGCGCCAATCCCCCTATTCCAGGCCGGCAATGTGAGCAACCTTACGGCGCGGCAGGCGGAATGGCTCAGCTCCAGCCGGTGGCGGCCAGCAGCCGCTGCTCGAACATCGGGATCATGGTTTCCACATAGGTCCTGGTGAGGTGGTTGTCGTCCTTGTAGACGTACACGTTTCCCACCACGGCCGGGCAGACGCCCCGCGCGCAGATGAAATCGCTCATGTCCATCAGGTGCAGCCCCGGCAGTTTCCCGCGGTAGTTCTCCAGCGGTGACGGCTCCACCAGGGACTCCGCCAGGGACGGGTTGCAGGCAGGGGCGCTTGCACCGTTCCGCTGGGCACACGGGGGCATGTTGAAGGTGAACCGCGGGTTGTCCCGGATGCCCACGATTTCGATCCCGGCGTCCGCGAACGGCCGGACGCCATCGAGGTATCCCGGCACTTCGGTTTCGAACGGAGCGTCCTCGTGGGTCAGCGACGCCACCGTGAACACGGCGTCCGGCCGGTGTTCCAGGACATAGGCGGAGCTGGCCCTGTTATAGGCGTTGCATTCGGCGTTCCTGGTGTCCGATTCGGCGCCGAAGCGGCAGGCAGGCATCAGCAGCGTTACCAGTTCCCAGCCACGGGCCGCTGCCACGGGCGCCAGCGCGGCGAGGTACTGCTGGGCGTGGGAGTCGCCCAAGACCACGATGCGCCGGGTGGCCGGTTCCTCCGGCAGCTCCTGCCGGCAGCCCTCAAGGATCGGATCGCCGGTGGCGTTGGCTCCTGTGCAGGGCGAATCGATGCCGGCCCAGTCGTTGTCCAGTGCGGTGGGCCCGGGGATGGTCCGCGCCCTTGGTGCGGGCGAGTTTTCGTTTTCCGGGGTGAGTGCCAGGGCACCTGGCGTCAGCTCCCGCGGTTGGGCCGCCGTCGCGCTTTCCTCTGCGGTGAGCGTCGTCTGCCAGACCGCGACAGGCCCCGCCAGGACGGCGCCGCAGGCGACGATGACGACGGCGGTCCGCCAGGCGCGGAGCTTGGGCCAGTGCCAGTCGCGCAACGGCTTTTCCACGAAGCGCGTGGTCAGCACGGCAAGCACGATGGAGGCCCCGACGATGCCAAGACCCTGCTTGAGGTTCGGCGCGTCGACGCCGGTGGCGGCCAGCACCAGCACCAGGACGGGCCAGTGCCAGAGGTACAGGGCGTAGGAGTTGTCCCCCAGTGCGACGGCGGGCCGGCTGCTGAGGAGGCGGTCCACCCCGTACCGGCTGCCCGACTGGCCGGCCACGATGATCGCTGCTGCCGCAAGGGTTGGCCACAGGGCCACATAGCCGGGGAAGGAACGGTCAACGGTAAGGACCAGCCCGCAGGAAACCATGGCCGCCAGGCCGACCCAGCCCAACGCCACGCGCAGGACGCGGCCGGGCTTGAGGTACGGCAGCGCCAGTGCCAGCAGGGACCCCAGCGCAAACTCCCACAGGCGGGCCCGGGTATCGAAGTAGGCGTAAGCCTGGTTGGTGGCGGTCTGGTCAATGGAGTAGGCCAGGGACACCGCAAATACCGTGCCGAACACCAGCGCCAGCAGGCCCCTGTACGTCAGCCAATGCAGGCGGGGTACCCTGCGAAGCCCGGCCAGCACGGCTGCCGTGGCGGCAAAGACCAGCGGCCACAGGATGAAGACCTGGCCTTGGATGGACAGGGACCAGAAGTGCTGCAGGGGGCTGGCACCGGCGTGGTCCTGCGCGTAATAGTCCACCGACAAATCAGCAAGGAGCCAGTTTTGGCTGTACAGCAGTGACGCCCAGGCCTGGTCGAGCACTTGCGGCCACCGGCCCTGCGGCAGGATCAGCCAGGTGCCGGCGAGAACTCCGAGAATCACCACGACGGCGGCTGGCAGCAGTCGCTTGAACAGGTGCAGCCAGTGCGCCAGGAGCCCGAAGGGTTTGCCTGATTCCGCCTTGCGGACGAAGGACAACGTAAGCAGGAAGGCCGAAACCAGCAGGAAGATGTCCACGCCACCGGACACGCGGCCCAGCCAGACGTGGTAGGTGACAACCATCAGGACGGCCAGGGCCCGCAGCCCCTGGACCTCGGGCCGGAAGGTGGGCTTCCGTTGGCGGGGCGCGGCGCCCGGGCCGGGTTCGGGTGCCTTCGGGGTTTCCGTTATCGACACTAGAACCTCTCACAATGCCCGCCAGCCAAAGCCCCAAGCCTAGCCAACGCGCTGTTCAACAGCCAATCACGCCGCCGGTTCAGACTATGCTGGCCCCAGTCGTGGAAGGGAGCGGGCGTGGTTGTCCAGCTGCGGATTTGTGTGCCCGGGGAGCTGTCCGACGTGACCCGGCAGACCTGCCGCGACCAGCGCGGAACGGCAGAGGTCGCTGTGGTCCGGGGCGCCTCCGTGGTGCCAGAGGGCGATGTTATTGAAGTCCTGATCGCCCGGGAGGCAGTGGAGGAACTGCTGGAGAAGCTGAATATCCTGAAGGTCCGCGATGTTGGCTCCATTTCCATGTCCACACCGGAATTTGTGCTGTCCAGGAATGCGGACCGGGCAGAGCGGGACGCCCCCGGGGATGGCGCCGACGCGGTGATCTGGGATGACGTCACCCGCCAATCCGGCGAAGACTCCCGGCTGACGTGGAACTTCCTCGCGTTCCTGGTGCTGGCCACGCAGCTCGCGGGGATCGGCATCGTGACCGATTCCCCCATCGCCATCGTGGGCGCCATGGCGGTGGGCCCTGAGTTCGGACCGCTGGCCGCGCTGGCGGTTTCGATCGCCACCCGGAAGTGGAGGCTTGGCCGCCGGGCTGCAGTCGCCCTGGCCGTGGGCTTCCCGGTTGCCATGCTGCTGGCGGCACTGACGGCGTGGCTGTCGATCCCGCTTGGCCTCTTCCCGCGGGATGCCCTGGACAAGGGATCCGCCGTCGAGTTCATCTACCATCCCGGCCCGTATTCGTTGATCGTGGCCCTCCTGGCCGGAATCGCCGGAATGCTCTCCATCATTGGCCGGCGTTCGGCGGCACTGATCGGCGTGTTCATCTCCGTGACCACGGTGCCGGCCGCCGGATACGTGGCGGTGGCCTTGGTGCTGGGCGAGTACCAGAAGGCCGCCGGTTCCGCGCTCCAACTGCTGCTCAACCTCGTGGGCATCGTGGTGGCCGCCCTCGCGGTGCTGCTCTTTTACCGGGTGGTCGCACGGCGCCTGCCCGACGGGGTGGCACGCAGCCTGAAGCGCCAGCGGACCGGAACAGGCCGCTGACCGCTCGTCTTTAGGAGCGCAGCAGGGCGCGCAGTGCCTGGATGGTGTCTGCTTCCGCCGGGGCCTTGTCGTCCCGGTAGCGCTTGACGCGAGCGAACCTCAGGGCGATCCCGCCGGGGTAGCGCGGTGACTGCTGCACCCCGTCGATGGCTATTTCGACGACGGTGACCGGTTCAACCCAAACAGTGCCTGCCGTGCGCCGCACCTCAAGCTCCTGGAACCGCTCCGTCTGCCAGCGCAGCAGTTCATCGGTGAGTCCCTTGAACGTCTTGCCCACCATCACGTAGCCGCCGGGTTCGCCGAACTCCCCGGTGGGGTCAAGGGCACCCAGGTGCAGGTTGGAGAGCATTCCCGTGCGGCGTCCGGTGCCCCATTCGCAAGCGAGCACCACCAGGTCATACGTGTGGACCGGTTTCACCTTCACCCAGTTGGATCCACGCCTCCCGGCGGCGTAGGTCGATTCGATCGCCTTTACCACCACGCCCTCGTGGCCCGCGGCGAGTGCATCCCGCGACACCCGTTCGGCAACGGCCGGATCCGCCGTGACCTCCCCGGGAATCCGGTGTGCCGGTGCAACGCGTTCCAGGACGTCGATGCGGGTGGACAGCGGTTCATCCAGCAGGTCACGTCCGTCAATGTGGAGCACATCGAAAAACCAGGGATGGAGCAGCGTTTCGCGGACTGCATCGGCGCCGAAGCGGGACATCGTTTCCTGGAAGGGCCGCGGGGCGCCGTCCTCATCCAGGGCGAGCGTTTCGCCGTCGAGGATCACGTCCTGCACGGGCAGCCCGCGGACCAGGTCAACCACCTCAGGCAGCCGGTGCGTCACCTCCGCGAGGTTCCGGGTGTAGATGCGCACGTCGTCACCGGAGCGATGCACCTGGATGCGGGCGCCGTCGAGCTTGAATTCCACCGAGGCCTCCCCCGTCGCTTCCAGGGCGGCACCCGCGCTGCCGGCGGTGGCCGCGAGCATGGGCTGCACCGGGCGGCCCACCACCAGGCCGACGGCGTCAAGCTCGGCCGGGGTGCCGGTGAGCGCCAGGAGGGCGGTTCCTCCGAGGTCCCCGGAAAGCATTGCCGCGCGCCGTACCGCCTCGACGGACCTGTCTGCGGCGCGGGCAATGGCATCCGTCAGGACTCCTTCCAGGGCGCCGGTGCGCAGTTCCCCGAGCAGCACGCCGGCGATGAACGACTGCTCCGACGCGGTGGCCGCTCCCATCAGCGTCCCGAGGATGGAGGCCCGCCCCGCACCCGACCCGCTGCCCGCCGTTGCCAGGAGCCGGTCCAGCGCGGCATCAAAATCCGCCACGGTGAGGCTTGGCTCCGCGGCGGGTTCTTCCTTGGCCGCCGCCACGGCGCTCCAACCGACGCCAACCCGGCCCTGACGGGGCTTGGCACTGAGCAAACCCACCGCCGTCGGGATCTCAGCAGGTTCCAGCCGGCGCAGGAGGTGGGCCAAAGCATCCACTTTCGCGAGCCGGGACCGGGTCGATGCGACGGTTTTCGTGGTGTCCACGAGCTCAAGGAGCAGCATGGCACCATCCTGCCACGGGCCCCGGACAGGGACACTGGACAGAGCCCCGGCGCGGGTCCACAATGTGCGCGTGGGGATCATCGTGGCGAACCTGTTCATCACCCTCGACGGCGTGTACCAGGCGCCGGGCGGCCGTGAAGAAGACCCCGAAGGCGGATTCGCGTTCGGCGGCTGGCAGGCGCCGGTGTCCGACGACGAGGCCGGCGCGTCGATAGCGGACGAGATCGGCCGGATGGATGCACTCCTCCTCGGCCGGAAGACCTATGACATCTTTGCGTCCTACTGGCCGCATCAGTCCGGTGACATAGCCGATGCCCTGAACCGGGTCCCCAAGTTCGTTGTCTCCGGCACGCTGGCGGACCCGGACTGGGCCGGCACCACCGTCCTGCCGGATGCCGCGGCCGCCGGCGGCCTCCGGGACGGGTACGGGCAGCTGCACATGTTCGGCAGCGGGATGCTGATCCGTTCCCTCCTGGCTGCCAATGTGCTGGACCGCCTCCACCTCTGGCTGTACCCGGTGGTCCTGGGCCAGGGAAAGCGCCTGTTCGATGAGGGAACGGTTCCCTCCACTTTCACGCTGGCCGAGCAGGCCCGCAGCTTCCCCAAGGGTGCGGTGTCGCTGGTGTACGAGCGTGCCGGAGAAGTTGAGACGCGGGAGATGGACGCCGGCTAGTCCCCACCGCCCCAGAAGCAGCAACGCAAAAGGCTGGCCCGGCAGATGCCGGACCAGCCTTTTCAGCGGTAAGCCGCCAGGGCGCAGCGTTAGTGGCTGTGGCCTGCGTGCTCGTCCTCTTCGGCCGGCTTCTCCACGACCAGGGTCTCGGTGGTGAGAACCAGGGCGGCGATGGAGGCCGCGTTGCGGAGGGCCGCACGGGTGACCTTGACGGGGTCGATGACGCCCGCGGCGATCAGGTCCTCGTACTCGCCGGACTTGGCGTTGAAGCCGTTGTTGGTCTCAAGGTCGGCAACCTTGGAGGTGACAACGTAGCCATCGAAGCCGGCGTTCTGGGCGATCCAGCGCAGCGGCTGCACCAGTGCGCGGCGGACGATGCCCACGGCTGCGGCGGCGTCGCCTTCGAGGGCCTTGACGGAAGCGTCCTCATCCAGTGCCTTGAGGGCGTGGATCAGGGCGGAGCCGCCGCCGGCAACGATGCCTTCTTCGAGGGCAGCGCGGGTGGAGGACACAGCGTCCTCGATGCGGTGCTTCTTTTCCTTGAGTTCAACCTCGGTGGCAGCGCCGACCTTGATGACTCCGATGCCGCCGGCAAGCTTAGCCAGGCGTTCCTGGAGCTTTTCGCGGTCCCAGTCGGAATCGGTGCGGGTCAGCTCGGCGCGCAGCTGGGCAACGCGTGCAGCGACGTCCTCGGCAGAACCGGCGCCGTCCACGATGGTGGTGTTGTCCTTGGTGACCGTGATGCGACGGGCGGTACCCAGCACCTCCAGGCCCACGGAGTCCAGGCTGAGGCCCAGTTCCGGGGAGACAACCTGCGCACCGGTGAGGGTGGCGATGTCCTGCAGCATGGCCTTGCGGCGGTCGCCGAAGCCGGGAGCCTTGACGGCTACGACGTTCAGGGTGCCGCGGATGCGGTTGACGATCAGCGTGGACAGGGCCTCGCCCTCAACGTCCTCGGCGATGATGAACAGCGGCTTGGAGCTCTGCAGCGCCTTTTCGAGCAGCGGCAGGAATTCCTGGATCGAGGAGATCTTGCCCTGGTTGATCAGGATGAGTGCGTCCTCGAGGACTGCTTCCTGGCGCTCCGCGTCGGTGACGAAGTACGGGGACAGGTAGCCCTTGTCGAACTGCATGCCCTCGGTGAGGACCAGTTCGGTCTGGGTGGTGGAGGACTCTTCGATGGTGATGACACCATCCTTGCCCACCTTGCCGAAGGCCTCGGCGAGCAGTTCGCCGATTTCGTCGCTCTGCGCCGAGATGGCGGCAACATTGGCTACCTGGGTGCCTTCGACCGGGCGGGCGTTCTCCAGCAGGCGGGCGGCCACGGCCTCAACCGCAACCTCGATGCCGCGCTTGATCTGGCCGGGGGCAGCGCCGGCTGCGACGTTGCGCAGGCCTTCCTTGACCAGCGCCTGTGCCAGGACCGTGGCGGTGGTGGTGCCGTCGCCGGCAACATCGTTGGTCTTGGTCGCTACTTCCTTGGCCAGCTGTGCGCCAAGGTTCTCGTAGGGGTCGTCCAGCTCGACTTCGCGGGCGATGGTGACGCCGTCGTTCGTGATGGTGGGGGCACCCCACTTCTTGTCCAGGACGACGTTGCGGCCGCGGGGGCCGAGCGTCACCTTGACGGTGTTCGCGAGCTTGTCGATGCCGGCCTCAAGGGACCGGCGGGCAGCGTCGTTAAACGCAAGCTGCTTTGCCATGGTTTTGTCCTTTCAAAGACAGAAACCCCGCACCGCCGGCCAGCGTGAGCATGGCCGGCAGCACGGGGATCCGGAAGAGTTACTTGACGACGATTGCCAGGACGTCGCGGGCGGACAGCACGAGGTACTCGGTGCCGCCGGTCTTGACTTCGGTTCCGCCGTACTTGGAGTAGATGACGACGTCGCCAACGGCTACGTCAACGGGAACGCGGTTGCCATCTTCGAAGCGGCCGGGGCCTACGGCGACAACTTCGCCTTCCTGCGGCTTCTCCTGTGCGGAGTCCGGGATGACCAGGCCGGAAGCCGTGGTCTGCTCGGCTTCGAGCGGGCGGACAACAATACGATCCTCAAGAGGCTTAATAGAGACCGACACTCGGACCTCTCCTTTTCGTCAGCAAATTCGTGGACTGGAAAGCTTTCCGCCGTAGCTGGCAAACCGTCGTCGCGGTGCCGGCAGCAGCCTGGCTGGCAGCTCTTCATGTGTTAGCACCCTCCTAGGGAGAGTGCTAATGAAGACTCTATGTATGAGTTAGCACTCGGTCAAGGTGAGTGCCAACGTTTCGTCGTGGGCGTACAGACCGGGGCGGACGACGGCGGGTGGCCGGGGACGCGAAAGGACGCCCTGTCCCTACCGGCCCAGGTCGTCGAAGTCCACGTCCTCGCCGCCCTCCGTGTCGCTGCCGCCCTGCTTCCGTCCCCGGAAGAGCACCCAGCCGGACACCGCTGCGGCGAGCAGCGCGGCAACGAGGAAGAAAATGCTCCCGGCCCGCGCGCCGTCGTACAGCCCGCGGATGTCCCGGGCCTCCTGGGTGTTGTCCTGGACGTCGCTGCCGCCCACCGAGTAAACGGTGGCGTTGAACGTATCGAGCAGGAAAATGATCACCAGCAGCGCGATGCAGACCACGGCCACGACGGCGGCGGCGATCAGCACAGGACGGGCGAACCTGCCCGGATGGCGGTCCCCGGACTCGTGGTCGCCGGTCTCGCGGGGGGCTGCGCTCTCATCCATGGATTCAACACTATCCGCATCCCGGCCACGCGCTCCTCCACTAGGCTGGAACCCATGGCTCACGCTCCCCAGGACCAGATTGCACAGGACCAGATCGCACCATTGCTGACCCCCGAAGGCTGGGAGTTGCTGGCGTCCCTGGGCCCCTACCGGGACGAGGACTCTTTCGAGCTGAACTCCGCTCTCCGGAAAGCCGGACACCCCGCCGGGCTCGTGTCCGCCGTCCTGACGCAGTCACGGCTGCGCACCAAGGCAGAGGGGAAATTCGGGGAGTTCGCCCGGCAGATGCTGTTCACCCAGGCGGGCCTGGAGCAGGCCACACGCCTCAACGTCGCCGCCCACCACGCCCAGCGGTTCGCTGCCGCGGGGATCAGCCGCGTGGCGGACCTGGGGTGCGGCCTCGGCGCCGATTCCCTGGCGCTGGCCTCGCTGGACATCAATGTCACCGCCGTCGAAATGGACGAAACCACGGCGGCGTGCGCCACGGTGAACCTCATCCCGTTCCCCAACGCCACGGTGGTGCATGCGGATGCGGAATCGGTTCCGCTGGACGGGGTGGACGGCGTCTGGCTGGACCCTGCCCGTCGGGTCACCTCCACTTCCGGCACCAAGCGGATCTGGGACCCCGAGGCATTTTCGCCGCCGTTGTCCTTCGTGGAATCACTGGCCGCCCGGGGCAAGGCAGTGGGCGTGAAGATGGGCCCGGGCATGCCGCATGAATCCGTGCCCGCAAGCTGCGAGGCGCAATGGGTGTCGGTGGCCGGTGACGTCACCGAGGTGACCCTGTGGTTCAACGCCGTGCGCCGGCCTGGAGTCCGCCGCGCCGCGCTGGTCCTGGGGCCGAAGGCTCCGGCGGAGCTGACCAGCCCGGAGGATTTCGGCGACGGCCCGTCAGCGCCGGTGGGACCGGTGGAGGGACACCTGTACGAACCCGACGGCGCCGTGATCCGCGCCGGACTGGTGGCGGACGTAGCACTGCAGCTCGGCGGCCACCTGGTGGACGAACACATTGCCTACATCTGCGCTCCCGAACTCCTGACCACCCCGTTCGCCCGGGCCTACAAGGTCCTGCAGGTCATGCCCTACAACGTGAAGGCGCTCAAGGCCTGGGTGAAACAGGAGGGCATCACCGTGCTGGACATCAAGAAGCGCGGCACCGCCGTCACCCCCGAAGAGCTGCGGAAACAGCTGCTGCCCGGCGGAAAGAACGCCAGGAAGGGCGGCAAAACGGGCACCCTGGTCCTGACGCGCATCGGTGAGGACCGGGTGGCCATCGTGGTGGAACCCGCCTAGCTGCCCCTACTGGGCGCGCATGAACTCCTCGGCGGCCCGCACCTGGTCCGGGGTGGGCCGGACGCCCGTATAGAGGACAAACTGCTCCAGTGCCTGGATGGTGGCCACCTCGGCCCCCGTGATCACCGGCTTGCCGGCCGCACGGGCGGCCTTGATAAGCGGTGTCTCAGCGGGCAGCGCCACCACGTCGAACACCAGACGGGCCGCCTCGATGGCCTCCGCCGGGAAAGCCACAGTGTCCGCTTCCGCCCCGCCGGCCATCCCCAGCGGGGTGACGTTGATGATCAAGCCGGCCGTCCCGCCGTCGATCGCTGCCCGCCACTGGAAGCCGTACTGGTCCGCGAGCGCACGCCCAGCGGCCTCGTTCCGGGCCAGGACGGTGACGTCCGTGAATCCGGCGTCCCGGAGGGCGGCAACCGTGGCCTTGGCCATGCCCCCGGCGCCCTGCACCAGCACCGAATAGTCCGTGGGGACTGCATTGGTGGCGAGGAGTTGTTCGATGGCGGTGTAGTCGGTGTTGTACGCCTTGAGGTGCCCGTCCGTGTTCACGATGGTGTTCACCGAGTCGATGGCCTTGGCGGAGGGGTCCATCTCGTCCACCAGGGCGATGACGTCTTCCTTGTACGGCATGGAGATGGCACAGCCGCGGATGCCCAGCCCACGGACACCGGCAATGGCCTGTTCCAGGTTGGTGGGCGCGAAGGCCTTGTAGATCCAGTTCAGGTCCAGCTGCCCGTAAAGGTGGTTGTGGAACCGGGTCCCGTTGTTGCTGGGACGGGCCGAGAGCGAGATGCAGAGGGTCATGTCTTTATTCAGAATGGGCACCAGACCATTAAACGCGTTCCAGCCCAACTGGGTAGCGCCAAGTGTCGTTTTGACGCCTCAAAACGACAGTTCGCGCTACTTAGTTGGGTCGGGGGCAGCCGGTTCCCGCGGGGAAAGGCCCGACGGCGGCGGGCAGCTTTCCCGGAGCGGGCGCCTTCCCTGCCAGCACGGCGGCCAGCGCGTCGAAGGCGGCGTCGGTCCGGCCATAGAGGGCCACCTTCACCGGCGCGCTGGACCCCTGGAGCGGCCACGGAGCGTCGAGGGACACTGCGATGTCCCCACCGGCCGGTTTTCCACCAAACCCGATGAGGTTGACCAGCGGGCCTGATCCCACGGTGAGCCCGGCGCGCGCTGCGGCGGCTTCGAAGCGCTCCCGGTCCCCCGGTCCCCCGCCGGCCACCCGCACGGAACCGGGCACCAGGGGTCCGCTGCAGGGACCGGAAACAACGGTAACGGCCGACGCCGAGACCTGGGCGGACAGGGCGGCCCCGCTTCCGGCCGGCGCACCTGAGCCCGCTGTTCCGGCAGGCGGGGTGGTCCGGGCATGCCAGATCATCATGGTGGCCACGCGCTGCGCTGCTTCATCCAGGCGTGCGGCGGGAAGGGTGCCGGCAGCCAGGGCCTGGACGATGGCGGCGTGCGTCTGCTCCACGTCCGTGGGCATCAGCAGCAGGTCGGCACCGGCGGCCAATGCCTTCACTGCAGCCGCGCCGGCCGGGTACTGCTTGTCAACGGCGCCCATGTTGAGGGCGTCCGTCACGGCCACGCCCTTGAAGCCCAAACCCCTGAGCGCCGAGTAGCTGGGGGCAGAGAGCGACGCCGGGACGCCTGGTTCCAGCGCGGGTACGGCAATGTGCCCGGTCATGACCACGGGGAGGCCCGCTGCGACGGCAGCCTCGAAGGGTTTCCAGTCCCGGCCCCGGAGCACGTCGATGCCTGCCGGCTGGACGGGGAGGCTGAGGTGGGAATCCGCCGTCACCGAGCCGTGTCCGGGAAAGTGCTTGACGGTGGGGAGCACGCCGGCGTCCAGCATGCCCTGGGAGAAGGCGGTGCCCTGGGCCGCCGCCGCGGCCGGGTCGCCGGACATGGAACGCGCCCCGATGGTGGGGTCTGCAGGACCGACGGTCACATCCGTGTCCGGCGCGAAGTCGAGGTCGAAGCCCAGTGGCACCAACTCGCTTGCCAGGCCCTTGCCGGCCTTGCGCGTCAGGTCCAGGTTGCCGGCGGCCCCGTAACTCATGGGAGCGGGCCACTCGGTGAGGGGCGGCCCCAGGCGTGCCACCGCGCCGCCTTCCTGGTCCACGCTCATGATCCCGGGCCAGCGCCGTCCGTCGGCGGCCACAGCCTGCTGCAGCCGCTGGTTTACGGCGCCCATGGCGGCCACGTCCACCTTTCCCTGCGGGTCGCGCGGCACGTTGTCGCCCATGATGATGGATCCGGCCAGGTGGAGGCGTTGGATGAGCGCCGCATGGGCCTCTACCTGGCTGCCCTTGAAGAACGGGAGCAGGACCTGCCCGGCTTTCTGTTCCGGCGACATCGCCGCAACGGCCGCCACGGCGGCGTCCTGGTCCCGCTGCTCCGGGCCCCACCCCAAAGGCCGGGAACCCGGGTCAGGCGACGGGTAAGCCGGAGGAGGCGCCGGCGTCGTACTTGCTGATGCGGTGGGGGACGCGTCGGCGGGCGGGGCGGAGGATGAGGGCGGTGCGGCGCTTGGGGCGGCTGAACAGGAGGCCAGCGCCATTGCGGACAGGGCCAGGAGGAGGGGGAAGGATTTGGCAGGACTGTGACGCAGGGGGAACGGTGCCATCAGTACGATGCTACCCCTGCACTAGACTTGAACCATCCGTTCGCCTGCCGGCTGCAGCCTGTGAGCGGCATCAGCCAGCGGCAAACCGGACAGTAAGGAAACGTGTGAAGATCGACTTCGCGTCATCGAGGCAATCCACCCTCGGTGTTGAGTGGGAGCTGGCACTGGTGGACGGGAAGACGGGCGAGCTCGCTTCCGTGGCCAACCAGGTGCTCCGCGGCGTGGCGTCCCGCCACCCCGAACTCAACGAAGACGACGAACATCCGCACATCAAGCAGGAACTGCTGCTCAATACCGTGGAACTGGTCACCGGGATCTGCGAAACGGCAGCCGAGGCCAAGGAGGACCTCAGCCGGTCCGTCGCAGCCGTCCGTGAAATCACCGATCCCATGAACGTGGAGCTGTTCTGCGCCGGCAGCCACCCGTTCAGCCCTCCGCAGCTGCAGCCGGTGACGGACAAGGCACGCTACGCCAAGCTCATTGACCGGACCCAATGGTGGGGCCGGCAGATGGTCATCTACGGCGTCCATGTCCACGTGGGGCTGGACCGCCGGGACAAAGCCCTCCCCGTCCTGGACGGCCTGGTCAACTACTTCCCGCACTTCCAGGCGCTTTCCGCGTCCAGCCCCTTCTGGGGCGGCGAGGACACCGGGTACGCCTCGCAGCGGGCCCTGATGTTCCAGCAGCTTCCTACCGCGGGGCTGCCCTTCCAGTTCAAGTCCTGGGAGGAATACGAGTCCTACGTCCAGGACATGTTCACCACGGGCGTCATCGACACCATCTCGGAAATCCGGTGGGACATCCGGCCGGTGCCCGCCCTGGGCACCATCGAGATGCGGATCTGTGACGGCCTGGCCACCCTGGAGGAAGTGGGGGCCATTGCGGCGCTCACCCAGTGCCTGGTGGACGAGTTCTCCACCACCCTGGACAACGGCGGCACCATCCCCACCATGCCGCCGTGGCACGTCCAGGAGAACAAGTGGCGCGCCGCCCGGTACGGCCTGGACGCCATCATCATCCTCGACGCCGCGGGCAAGGAGCAGCTGGTCACCGACCACCTGCTGGAGACCCTGAACCGGCTTGAACCGGTTGCCGCCAAGCTGCGCTGCTCCGACGAGCTTGCCGACGTCGAGAAGATCATCCGCCGCGGCGCCGGGTACCAGCGCCAGCGCCGGGTGGCTGCCGAGAACGGCGGAAACCTGCAGGCTGTGGTGCTGGACCTGGTCAAGCAGATGCGGAACGGCCCCACCGCCTGACCCCTTGCTTGCTCCATCAGATATGGCTCCTAAACCGCCGGTTTAGGAGCCATATCTGATGGAGCATCGTGGGGTTTGCCGGATGTCAGGCCGGGAGCGACACCGAGGTGACGGGCATCGAGGAGTCCGGGGCGAATCCGATGCCACTGGGGTCGGTGCCGGCCATCACCAGCTGGGCGCCGAGCGCGGCCACCATGGCGCCGTTGTCCGTGCACAGGTCCAGCGGCGGAACATGCAGGCGGATGCCGGCGAAGGCGCAGCGCTGCCCGGTCAGTTCACGCAGGCGGGAGTTTGCCGCCACGCCCCCGCCCAGCAGAACGTCCTTGATGCCCTGCTCGCGGCAGGCCAGGACCGCCTTGGAGGAGATTACGTCCACCACTGCTTCCTGGAACGCTGCCGCGATGTCGGCCACCGGGATCTCTTCGCCACGGGCCTCGAACTGCTCCACGCAACGGGCCACGGCCGTCTTCAGGCCGCTGAAGGACCAGTCGTACCGGTGCGGGCCGGGTTCATCGGCCGTGCCCATGTACTTGGGCTGGGTCAGGCCTCGGGGGAAGCGGATCGACTTGGGGTTGCCGGAGCGGGCCATCTTGTCGATGGCCGGTCCGCCGGGGTAGCCGAGTCCCAGGATGCGGGCCACCTTGTCGTAGGCCTCGCCCGCGGCGTCGTCGATCGTGGAGCCCAGGAGCTCCACGTCACTGGTGATGCTGTTGATCCGCAGGATTTCGGTGTGGCCCCCGGAGACCAGCAGGGCGCCCAGGTTCTCCGGCAGCTCCTGCCTGCGGCCGGTACCACGGTCGTCCAGCAGTCCGACGCCCACATGCGCCACCAGGTGGTTGATGGCGAACAGGGGTTTTCCGGTGGCCACGGCGAGCGCCTTGGCAGCGCACACCCCGACCATGAGCGCGCCGGCAAGCCCGGGTCCGGAGGTGACGGCGATCGCGTCCACCTCGTCCAGGGTGACCCCTGCATCCGCGAGGGCCTGCTCGAGGGTGGGAACAAAGGCGTCCAGGTGGGCCCGGGAGGCGATCTCAGGGATGACGCCGCCGAAGCGGACATGCTCGTCCATGGAGGAAGAGACCGTGTTGGTCAGCAGGGTGGTTCCGCGGACCAGGCCGACGCCGGTTTCGTCGCAGGATGATTCAATGCCCAGTACCAGGGGCTGCGTACGGTTCATACCTGGCCTGCGTCCGTTGCTTCGTGTCCTTCAGGGTGTGCCGCGGGCAGCTGGAGCCGCATGATGAGGGCATCCACGCCGTCCCGGTAATAGCGGGGGCGGACGTGGATCTGTTCGAATCCGAACCGCACATAGAGCTGTTGTGCCCGGGGGTTGTCGGCCCGGACCTCAAGCAGGACGTCGGCGGCGCCGCGGTGCCGGGCCTCCTCGATCAGTTGCGTGAGCAGGGTGCTGCCAATGCCCCGCCCCTCGTGCTCAGGGACGACGGCGATGGTCTGGACGTCCGCGATGGGTTCAATGCACATCAGGCCGGCGTAGCCCACGATCCCGCCGCTGGTCTCCGCCACGAGGTAGCGGCGGGTCTCCGGCTGGGAGAGTTCGTCCAGGAACATCTGGACGGGCCACGCGTCAATGGGAAAGAGCCTGTGTTCCAGCGCACCGACGGCAGGCACATCGTCCAGCGTCATGTCGCGGACGGTCACGTCCGCCGCGCGCGGGTCCGGGGCGCTGCTCACAATGCCCGCTTCCGTGGTCCGGGGACCTGCGCGTCGGATTCCCGCAGGTACAGGGGGGTGGAGTCCAACAGGGTGTCTCCTGCCGCCAGCCGCGCCAGGGCGAACTGGCCTAAGTACAGGGCGTCCGGCTGCTCCCCGGCGAAATCCGGGTGGGCCCGGAGCACGTCGCCGTAGAGTCCCGCGCCGGCGCCGAACGCAGGCAGGTCCGGGAGGGCAGACGCAAACCCGACGTGGGGGCCGTCCTCCAGCACGGGCAGCTGGCCGTCATCCAGGCTGTACCGGGCCCAGTAGACCTCTTTGCGGCGGGCGTCCGTCACCACCAGGAACTCGGAAGCGGCTGCGGTGGACTCCGCAACTTCCAGGGCCATCGCGTCCAGGCTCACCAGGCCATGCAGCGGCTTGCCCCACACGAAGGCCAGCGTGCGGGCGGTGGCAATGCCGGAGCGCAGCCCGGTAAACGGGCCCGGACCAACGCCCACCACCAGGGCGTCCACGTCCTGCCCGGCCACACCCGCCGACTCCAGCATGGCGTCGATTCCGGGCGCAAGCACCTCAGCGTGGCTGCGGGTGTCCTCCGTAGCGAAGCTGGCAAGCACGCTTTCCGGGGCATCATCGGTGACCAGCGCAGCGCTGGCCACGGCCGAGGTGTCAATGGCGAGGATCAGCATGCCGCTCCCCCGTCGGGTCCAGCCAGTTCAGGAAAGTTCGCCCAGCGGGGACCGTAGCCGCGCATGACGATGGTCCGGGGCTCGTCGGTGTCTTCGGCGTCGAAATCCAGGCTTGAGGAGGTGGACGCCGCGGCGCCGCCCAGGCCGATCGCACGGTGCAGGTCGATCTCCAGCCGGCTGTCGCTCAGGTGCTCCACGCGCTCATGTCCCCACTCGACCACCGTCACCGATGAATCCATGGTGTTTTCGAGGTCGATGTCGTCAATCTCCGCCGCCGAGCCAAGCCGGTAGGCGTCCACGTGCACCAGGTCCGGGCCGCCCGGACGCGGGCCGTCCGGCAGGTTGGGATGGATCCGGACCAGGACGAACGTCGGCGAGATGATGCCCGGGCGGACACCCAGGCCTTCGCCCAGGCCCTGGGTGAAGGTGGTCTTCCCGGCACCCAGCTCGCCGGACAGCACCAGCAGGTCCCCGGCCCGCAACACCTCCGCCAGGCGGGCGCCGAAACCGTGCGTCTGTTCCGCCGTCGTCGCCGTGAAGGTCTTTTCCCAGTTGGCGGGCAGGTCTCCGGGCGTGCTCATGCCGCTCCCTTGCCGGGGACGCCCACCACGTTATTGCCGGCTTCCGCGCGCTCGTCTTCGTTGATGAAGCGGCGGGGAACACGGGGACTGATCCTGGTCACCACCTCGTAATTGATGGTCCCGGCGGCGCGCGCCCACTCGTCAACCGTGGGTCCGCCGTCGGCCCCGTTACCGAACAGCTCCGCCTCCGCCCCCTGCAACGCGGCACCGGAGGCCTCCGGACCCAGGTCGATGACCATCTGGTCCATGGCGATCCGCCCCACTACGGGGTACGTCTTCCCGGCCACGCGGACGGGGCCGCCGGTGGCGACGCGCGGGACGCCGTCGGCATAGCCCAGCGGAATCAGCGCCAGGGTGCTCGCCGTCCTGGTGCGGTAATGCAGCCCGTAGGAGACGCCCTGCCCCTCGGGCACCTCTTTGCACTGCGACACCAGGGTGCGCAGCGTCATGGCGGGGCGGAGGCCGAGCTCGGCGGAGGTCTGCCCGTCGAACGGCGAAAGCCCGTAGATGCCCAGGCCCACACGGACCATGTCGAAGTGGGTGTCGGGCCGGGAAAGGGTGGCGGGGGTGTTGGCAAGGTGCCGGACCTCAGGGTCCACGCCCGCGTCCTCGGCGATGGCCAGGGCCTCCCGGAATGCGGCCACCTGCTGGTCCGTCTCGGGCCGCTCCGGCTCATCGGCCACGGCCAGGTGCGAGAAGATGCCCACCACGCGCAGCAGGCCCTGGTCCTGGTACTCCACGGCCTCCCCCACCAGGCGGTCCCAGGCCTCGGGGGTTGCGCCGTTGCGGCCCAGCCCGGTGTCCACCTTGAGGTGGATCCGTGCGGGACGTTCCTGTTCGCGGGCGGCAGCCACGATGCGTTCCAGCTCCCAGCCCGAGCAGCCGATGTCGACGCCGGCAGCCACGGCGGCGCCGAAGTTGCTGTCGGTGGTGTGCAGCCAGGCGAGGAGGGGCGCGTCGATGCCGGCGGCGCGGAGCGCGAGGGCCTCGGAAATGTGCGCCACGCCCAGCCAGGACGCGCCGGCCTGCAGGGCCGCACGGGCCACGGGAACCGCGCCGTGTCCGTACGCGTCGGCCTTGACCACGGCCATGACATTCGCGGGGGAAGCAGCGCCGGCGAGCCGGCGGACGTTGTGCCGGATGGCCTCCAGGTCGATCACGGCGGACCGCTCATTGCGGGGGTCCGGCCCGGGGGCAGCGCTGAATTCACCGGTTGTTGCGGGGTAGGTCACCTAACTGATTCTAGTGCGGGCACTTCGCGCCGAATAATCGGGGCGTCCGGCACCCCTCAGGCGTCCGACAGGTGCGCGATGGTGGCCGCCGCCCGGCGCTGCGCCGCCAGCGGCACGTCCTCGATGATGTCCGCGAGGAATCCGAAGCGCCGCAGCCATTGGCTCATTTGCCGTTCCGGGCGGGCGTTGGCGCGTTTCCACCAGTCGGCGATGTCCCCCCAGCCAGGGGCGGCCAGGGATCCGCCAACCTCCTGCACGGCCAGGGAGGCGCACAGGTTGGCAAACCGGAGCCTGTCCCCCAGCGGCCATCCGGCCAGGGTGCCCACGATGAACGCTGCGTCGAAGCAGTCACCGGCTCCGGTGGGGTCGTGTGCCTTGACCGGAAGCGACGGGACCCACTCCTCCTCCCCGGTTTCCGAATCAACGGCCATGGCCCCCTGCGCTCCCAGGGTCACCACGGCCACCGGTACGCGGTCCGCCAGAGCGTAGAGCGCACTCCACGGATTGTCCTTACCGGTGAACGCCATGGCCTCGCGCTGGTTGGGCAGGAAGGCGTAAAAGTACTGCAGGTTTTCAAGCCGCACCGGCGCCCACTCCCCGCTGGGATCCCACCCCACATCCCCAAACAAACGCACCCCGGCCCCATGGGCGGCCCGGACCCACGGTTCAATTTCCATGCCCACCTCCGCGATGCCGGCAAGCGCCTTGGGCGGGCTCCCGATCAGCTCGGAGTTGGTCACCGGCGCTGAATGCCCGTGCGTGACCATGGAGCGGTCCTGGTCCACGCAGAGGGACACGGTCACCGGGGAGTGCCAGCCCGGGACGCGGCGGGAGAGGCTGAGGTCCACATGTTCCTGGCCGGAGAGGATCTTCCAGTTGAAGTCGCCGTAGCCGTCGTCCCCGAACGCCGCCGCCAGGCCGGTGCGCAGGCCCAGCCGCGCGGCGGCGATGGCCTGGTTGGCCACCCCGCCGGGGCAGCTGCCCATGCCGTCACTCCAGATTTCCGTGCCGGGTTCGGGCCCGTGCGGGAGGCCGGTGAAGATGATGTCCTGGAAAACGGTCCCGGCCAACAGGAGGTCGAATCCGGGTTCCCCCGGCGAGCGGACGCCAGCCAGCGGATCGAAGGGGCGGGCTGGCATCGCGTCCATAGTGCGCAGGATACGCCGCGCGGCAGTGCTCCGGTAGGGGCTTTGGACACGGTATGGACACGGTGTCGGAGGCTGGTCCTAGACTGCATGCATGCGGCTTCTGATTGCCGGCGGCGGGGGTTTCAGGGTGCCGCTCATCTACCGGGCGTTGGTGTCCGGGCCCTTTTCCGGGCTGGTCACGGAGCTGGTGCTGCACGACGTCGATCCCGCACGCCTTGACGCCGTCACCGCCGTGCTGCGCAGCATGCCGGCAGGCCAGGGTGCGCACCTTCCGGTGCATGCCACCACAGATCTTTCCGCAGCGCTGTCCGGCACCTCCATGGTCTTCGCTGCGATCCGGCCCGGCGGCACCGCAGGCCGCGTCGCGGATGAAGAAGTGGCGCAGGACCTCGGGCTGCTGGGCCAGGAGACCACCGGGGCCGGCGGTATTTCCTACGCTTTGCGGACCATCCCGCACATGGTGGGCCTTGCCCGGCTGATGCGCAGGCATTGCCCGGACGCATGGCTGGTCAACTTCACCAATCCGGCCGGAATAGTCACCGAGGCCGTGCGCCCTGTCCTGGGGAACCGGGTGATCGGGATCTGCGACTCCGCGGGAGGGCTGGTGCACCGGGCGGCATGGGCTGCGGGTGTCCCGCTGCCGGAGGGACGGCTCGACGGCGTGGGCTACTACGGGCTGAACCACCTGGGCTGGCTGTACCGGCTGGAGTCCGGCGGACGGGACATGCTGCCGGGCCTGCTGGCGGACGCCGCGGCGCTGCGGTCCTTCGAGGAAGGCCGGTTGTTCCCGCAGCCGTTCCTTGCCGGGCTGGGCCTGCTTCCCAACGAGTACCTGTATTACTACTACCAGGGCCAGGCCGCCCGGCAGGCAATGCAGGCCATGGCACGCACCCGCGGGGAGACCATCCATAGCCAGCAGCGGGAGCTGTACCCGCAGCTGGCTGCCGCGGGCCCGGACGCATACCGGTTGTGGGAGGCGGCGCGGCGTTCCCGCGAAGAGGGGTACCTGGCGGAGGCCCGGCACGACGGCGAGCGCCGGAACGAGGAGGACCTGGCCGGCGGTGGCTACGAACGGGTGGCGCTGGCGGCCATGCAGGCACTGGCCGGCGGCGGCGATACGCAGCTGATCCTCAACACGGTCAACGCAGTGCCGGCGGCCCGGGCACCGGGGCCCACCGGCGCTGCCCCTGCCCCTCCCCAACCCGCCATTCCCGGCCTGCCGGCGGACGCCGTCGTCGAGGTCCCCTGCACCGTCACCCCGGCCGGAGCCGTCCCGCTGCCCCAGGAGAAGCCGGCGGAACCGCAGCTGGGCCTGCTCCGGCAGGTCAAGGAGGTGGAACGGCTCGTTGTCCTGGCCGCGGGCACCGGCAACCGGGATGCCGGCGTCAAGGCCTTCGCCCGGCACCCGCTCGTGGATTCGGCGGACCTGGCCGCGAAGCTGATGGCCGGTTATGAGCGGGCGTTTCCGGACCTGGGGAAGATGTGGGAGGGCGGTGGGCGTTAGGGGAAGGAGTAATGTTTTATCGGATGCGCACTGAGCCGGCTCCCCTGACACGCGCCGGCGGCCGGAAGGAGGTCCCGTGGCACTGATCCGCAGGGTCGCTTTGCTTTCCCTCCACACCTCCCCCATGGAACAGCCCGGGTGCGGGGATGCCGGCGGAATGAACGTCTATATCCGCGAGCTGGCCTCGGCACTGGCCGAGGCAGGCGTGGAGGTGGAGATCTTCACGCGGGCCACCTCAGCCGACCAGCCCGCTGTCGAGCATCCCGACCCCGGCGTGTGCGTGCACAACGTCCTGGCCGGGCCGCCCAGGAAGGTCCCCAAAGAGGAACTTCCCGGGCTGCTGCACGCCATGGTCGCGGAAATCGAACAGATCCGCCGCCGCCAGCCGCACGGCCGGTATGACGTCATCCACTCCCACTACTGGGTGTCCGGGATCGCCGGGCTGGAGCTGTCCGAACTGTGGGGTGTGCCGCTGGTGCACACCATGCACACCATGGCCAAGGTCAAGAACCTGCTGCTGGAATCCGGTGAGCAACCCGAGCCCCGGCGCCGCGAACTGGGCGAGCACCGCATCGTGGACGGCGCTGCCAGGCTCATCGCCAACACCAGCTCCGAGGCCGCCGAACTCGTGTCCCACTACGGCGCCACCTACGACCGCATCGACATCGCGCCGCCCGGCGTGGACCTGGCCACGTTCACCCCCGCGTTCCGGGCACGCTCCAGGGCGGAGCACGGCGTCAGCCCCGACACGTTCCATCTGGTGTTCGCCGGCCGCATCCAGCGCCTGAAAGGCCCCCAGGTCCTGGTCAAGGCCGCGGCGCTGCTGCGGAAACGCCGCCCGGACATCGACCTGCGCGTCACCATCCTGGGCGCTTTGAGCGGCAACAAGGAGTTCAACCTCCGCTGCCTGGTGGCAGAGGCGGGAATGGACGACGTCGTCACGCAGCTTCCGCCGGTGAAGGCACCTGAGCTGGCGTCCTGGTTCCGTGCGGCCGACGTCGTGGTGATGCCCTCCTTCAGCGAATCCTTCGGGCTCGTGGCACTCGAGGCCCAGGCCTGCGGGACCCCCGTGGTGGCTACCCGGGTTGGCGGGCTGTCCCGCGCCATCTTCCACGGCCGGACCGGACTCCTGGTGGACGGCCACCATGCTGCCGACTGGGCCGATGCCCTGGAGGCCCTGTATGACGACCCTGTCACCCGCGAGGACCTGGGCCGCGCTGCCGCCATCCGTGCCCAGAACTCCGGCTGGCAGCGCACTGCTGCCATCACACTGGAAAGCTACCATGCCGCCGTCGACAACTTTGTGGGGCGGCGCCTGGCCCCGGTGGTGCCGGCTTCCTGACGGTCGTTGGCTTGTGCGTTGCTGGTATGGGGTGCCGTTGGAGCCGGGTGCTGTTAGCTTAGGGGCAGGTCTCCGGCGCCGGCCGGTGCAGGAAAGACAGCGCAGGAAAGGACAAGGATGTCTGCTCTCCCCTCTGATCTGGAAATAGCCCGCGCCGCCCGCATCCGCCCCATCGGGGAAATCGCGGCTGCAGCCGGGATCAATGCCGATGCACTGGAACAGTACGGACGGTACAAGGCCAAGATCGATCCCGCCCGGCTTGCGGCCCCGGCTCCGCACGGCAAAGTGGTGCTGGTCTCGGCCATGTCGCCCACCCCGGCCGGCGAGGGCAAGTCCACCACCACTGTGGGGCTGGCGGATTCGCTGGCCCGCGCCGGCCACAAGGTGATGATCGCCCTGCGGGAACCGTCCCTGGGCCCGGTGCTCGGCATGAAGGGCGGAGCCACCGGCGGCGGCTACTCGCAGGTGCTGCCCATGGACGAGATCAACCTGCACTTCACCGGCGATTTCCATGCGATCACGTCGGCCAACAACGCCCTGATGGCACTGGTGGACAACCATATCTACCAAGGCAATGCGCTGAACATCGATCCGCGCAGGATGACGTTCAAACGCGTCCTGGACATGAACGACCGCTCCCTGCGGGAGGTGGTCATCGGACTGGGCGGACCGACGCAGGGCGTGCCGCGGCAGGACGGGTTCGACATCACCGTGGCTTCCGAGATCATGGCTGTCTTCTGCCTCGCCACGGACCTGGCGGACCTCCGCTCACGGCTGGGCCGGATCACGTTCGGCTACACCTATGACCGGGCACCGGTGACGGTGGCGGACCTCGGCGTGGAGGGAGCCTTGACGCTGCTCCTGAAGGAGGCGGTCAAGCCCAACCTGGTGCAGACCATCGCCGGCACCCCCGCACTGGTCCACGGCGGTCCCTTCGCCAATATCGCCCACGGCTGCAATTCGCTCATTGCCACGCAGACCGCCCGGCGGCTGGCGGACATCGTGGTGACCGAAGCTGGCTTCGGGGCTGACCTTGGCGCCGAAAAGTTCATGGACATCAAGGCGCGGTACGGCGGCCTGGCCCCGTCCGCCGTCGTGGTGGTGGCAACGGTGCGCGCCCTGAAGATGCAGGGCGGGGTGGCCAAGGACCAGCTGGCCCGCCCGGATGTCGCTGCCCTGGAGGCCGGGGTGGTTAACCTGCGGCGGCACGTGCACAACGTGAAGAAGTTCGGCGTCACCCCCGTGGTGGCCATCAACAAGTTCTCCTCCGATGCGCCGGAGGAACTCGACTGGCTGCTGAAGTGGTGCGCAGCCGAGGGCGTGCGCGCCGCCGTCGCCGACGTGTGGGGCCGGGGCGGCGGGGGCGACGGCGGTGACGAACTCGCGGCCCTCGTTGCGCAGGCGGTGGAGGCGCCCAGCAGTTTCCGCCACCTGTATCCCCTGGAGCTGTCCGTGGAGGACAAGATCCGCACCATCGCCCAGGAGATTTACGGAGCCGACGGCGTGGACTTCTCCGTGCCGGCGCTGAAGCGGCTTGCCGACATCGAGCGGAATGGGTGGGGTTCGATGCCCGTGTGCATGGCCAAAACCCAGTACTCGTTCACTGACGATGCCTCCCGTCTGGGCGCCCCCAAGGGGTTCACCATCCACGTCCGCGACCTGCTGCCCAAGACCGGTGCGGGCTTCATCGTTGCCCTTACCGGAGCTGTCATGACGATGCCCGGCCTCCCGGCCGTCCCGGCTGCGCTGCGCATGGACGTCGACGCGGACGGCAACCCCGTGGGCCTCACCTAGCCCAACGCCCCATCACCTTCCGCCCCCAATCCACCAACGCCCGATCACCTTCAGCCCCCAATCCAGCAACGCCCGATCACCGTGGAACCATCCAGGCCTGTTCCTGTGGATAACTCCTGCAGTGGTCTAGCCTTCTACGCCAGAATGCCAGCATGCATAAGCGCGCTGACCTACCGTCGACCCTGGCAAGCTCCCCGTTCACATACGACTCGGCGGTGACTGCCGGTGTGTCAGCGAAGCGGCTGCGGAAGGATGACGTGGTCCACGTCAGCAGGCGGTTGTACCGCCCGTCGACTTGGAGCTTCGAGTTGGAAGCCGCGGCACGGGTCCTCTCCGAAGTTTCGCCAGGCGCGTGGATTTCACACGTCACAGCTGCACGTTTGCACTGTCAATTGCTCCCCGCGTGGCTGTCGGATTCAACTGAACTGCATATGAGCAAACCGAAGCAATTACCGCAGGTGCGCCGGAAAGGTGTGGTTGCCCATAAGGTCATAGCCAGTGCCGACGAAATCGAAACTGTCGACGGTATCCGCATCAGTACCCGTTCCCGAACCTGGCTCGACTTGGCCCGGCGGCTGTCGCTGGCTGAGCTGGTCTGCCTTGGAGACCAAATCATTCGCATCCCTCGAGCGGAGTTTGAGGCCAGGTCGCAGCCCTTCGACACGTTGGAGGGTCTCAGCGCTTTGGTCAGCCGGCACCCTAATCTTCAGGGGGTCGTGCGTGCCCGGGAAGCTTTGGAGCTGATGCGGGTCGGCGCTGATTCGGCACCGGAATCGATGCTGCGGCTGGCCATGCTTGACGCGAACCTGCCAGAACCTGACCTGCAAATCGCACTTCGACCGAATGACGCAGCTTCCCCTACTGCCGACCTGGGCTACCGTCACCGGCGCCTTGCAGTCCAGTACGACGGCGGTCACCATCTTCTTGAGGCTCAGCGACTGAGTGATCGACGGCGCGACAAGGCCTTCGAGTCAGCTGGGTGGACGGTTCTGGTATTCACCAAGGACGATGCCACGGACGGTTTTCAACGAGCTGTAGCGGCAATCAAACGGCACCTTCGCACGGCGTGGATTGACCATTCCTACTCGGCCGGTTTTGCCGGAAACGGGTGACCAAAACACCACCACCGCCTCCAAAAACGCGGCCGCGGGGTTTACGCTCCTCAGGGGACAAATAGTGATGGCGCGTTTCGGGAGAATACGTCGGAAGTGATGGCGCGTCCCGGAAAAGCCGGCAAAAAGTGATGGGGCGTCCCGGAAAAGCCGGCAAAAAGTGATGGGGCGTCCCGGAAAAGCCGGCCGGAAGTGATGGCGCGTGTTAACGCAGGACGCTCCCCCACCCGGTAAGGGTGAGGGAGCGTCCGGGCACCGGGAAAAGACGGTTTAGCGCTCCAGGTCGCCACGGATGAATGCTTCGACCTTCTCGCGGGCGAGGTCGTCGTTGAACTGCTCCGGCGGGGACTTCATGAAGTAGCTGGACGCCGAGAGCAGCGGGCCACCGATGCCGCGGTCCAGGCCGATCTTGGCGGCACGGATCGCATCGATGATCACGCCGGCGGAGTTCGGCGAATCCCAGACCTCCAGCTTGTACTCCAGGGACACCGGGGCGTCGCCGAAGTTCCGGCCTTCAAGGCGCACGAACGCCCACTTGCGGTCATCAAGCCACTGAACGTAATCGGACGGGCCGATGTGTACGTCCTTGGCAGCCAGCTCGGCTTCCACGTTGGAGGTCACGGCCTGGGTCTTGGAGATCTTCTTGGACTCCAGGCGGTCACGCTCCAGCATGTTCTTGAAGTCCATGTTGCCGCCGACGTTCAGCTGGTACGTGCGGTCCAGGGTGACGCCGCGGTCTTCGAACAGCTTGGCCATGACGCGGTGCGTGATGGTGGCACCGATCTGGCTCTTGATGTCGTCGCCGACGATCGGAACACCGGCGGCGGTGAACTTGTCAGCCCATTCCTTGGTGCCGGCAATGAAGACGGGCAGGGCGTTGACGAACGCTACGCCGGCGTCGATCGCAGCCTGGGCGTAGAACTCGGCAGCCTGCTGGGAACCGACGGGCAGGTAGCAGACCAGGACGTCAGCCTTGGCGTCCTTGAGGGCCTGGACCACGTCCACGGGCTCTTCGGTGGACTGCTCGATGGTCTCGAGGTAGTACTTGCCCAAGCCGTCCAGGGTGTGGCCGCGCTGGACCGTGACACCCGTCGGCGGAACGTCGGCGATCTTGATGGTGTTGTTTTCGCTGGCCAGGATGGCATCGGAAAGGTCAACGCCGACCTTCTTGCCGTCAACATCGAACGCGGCGACGAACTCGACGTCGCCCACGTGGTACTGGCCGAACTCAACGTGCATCAGGCCCGGGATGGTTTCTGCCGGGTCGGCATCCTTGTAGTAGTGGACGCCCTGCACCAGCGAGGCGGCGCAGTTGCCCACGCCAACGATTGCAACACGAATGGGATGTGAAGACACAGAACTCCTTTGGGGACAAACGTCAGCCGGCCTGGTTGGCCTCCGAGGAATGGACGACGGCGGCCGGCTGGCTTGGCGCCGCGCGGCGCCTTTTCATACTACCCAACACAGCGGGACCGGCAGTTGTTCCGCCGGTCCCGCTGTGTAATGAAAACAAGCTCCTTAGGCGTTCTGCTTCCAGAGGTTGATGTCCGATTCCACGGCGAATTCATCGATCGCCGTGAGCTCCTCATCAGTGAAGTTGAGGTTGTTGATGGCGGACAAAGTGTCCTCCAGCTGCCGCACACTTGAGGCACCAACCAGTGCCGATGTGACGGGTGACCCCTTCGGCTGGTCCCGCAGGATCCAGGCAATGGCCATCTGGGCCAGGGACTGCCCGCGGCCCTCGGCGATCTTCCGCAGTCCCCGGACCCGGTCCAGCTTCTCCTCCGTGATGGAGTCCTCGGAGAGGAAGCGTGCCTTGGCTGCCCGGGAGTCTTCCGGGATGCCGTGGAGGTAGCGGTCCGTGAGCATCCCCTGCGCCAGGGGCGAGAAGGCGATGGACCCGGCGCCCACCTGGTCCAGCACCTCGTACAGGTTGGGCGAGCCGTCCTCGGTCCAGCGGTTGAGCATGGAGTAGCTGGGCTGGTGGATCAGCAGCGGCGTGCCGAGTTCCTTGAGGATCCGGGCGGCCTCGAGGGTTTGTTCGGGGGTGTAGGAGGAGATTCCCGCGTACAATGCCTTGCCGGACCGGACAGCGTAGTCCAGGGCGCCCATAGTTTCCTCCATGGGCGTCTCGGGGTCCGGGCGGTGGCTGTAGAAGATGTCCACGTAGTCCAGGCCCATCCGCTGCAACGACTGGTCCAGGCTGGAGATCAGGTACTTGCGGGAGCCCCATTCTCCGTACGGGCCGGGCCACATGTAGTAGCCGGCCTTGGTGGAGATGACCAGCTCGTCACGGTATGGCCTGAAGTCGTCCCGCAGGTGCCGGCCGAAGTTCGTTTCCGCGGATCCGTCCGGAGGACCGTAGTTATTCGCGAGGTCGAAGTGGTTGACGCCCAGGTCGAAGGCGCGGCGGAGGATGTCCCGCTGTTCCTCGAAGCGCTTGTCGTCGCCGAAATTGTGCCACAGGCCCAGGGAGATGGCCGGGAGCTTGAGCCCGCTGCGGCCCACCCGGCGGTAGGGCATGGTTTCATAGCGGTTGTCCGCTGCTGAATAGGTCATGCGTTCTGTCCTTCCTGTTGGGTTGCGATGATCGCGGCACTCCAGGGCGCCATGGCGAGGGCCCCGCCGTCCAGGCCGGTCCCGTCGTCCGTAGCCAGCAGGACGCTGCCGGAGGCGCCGTCAAGCCGGACCTTTGAGTCGGAGAAGTTCACCAGCACCTCAACGGGGCCGCGCCGGAAGCGCAGCCAGCCCGCGTCGTCGTCGAACGAAACGTCTGTCCCGTCAAAGCCAGGCCCGGCCAGATCCGGATGGGAGCGGCGCAGCGCCGTCAAGGACCGGTACAGGTCCAGGAGCCGCGCATGGTCGCCGGTCGAAGCCTCGGCCCAGTCCAGCTTGGACCGGCGGAAGGTTTCCGGATCCTGGGGATCGGGCACGACGGCGGGATCCCACCCCATGCGCTCGAATTCCCTGATGCGCCCTTCCGCGGTGGCCTTTCCGAGCTCCGGTTCGGGGTGCGAGGTGAAGAACTGCCACGGGGTGGAGGCCCCGTATTCCTCGCCCATGAACAGCATGGGCGTGAACGGCGAGGTCAGCGTGAGAACTGCGGCGACGGCAAGCTGCCCGTAGGACAGTGACTGGGAGAGCCTGTCCCCCGTGGCCCGGTTGCCGATTTGGTCGTGGTTCTGGTTGCAGACCACCAGCGCCGCGGGGTGCACCAGCGAGCCGTTGATGGGGCGTCCGTGGTGCCGGCCGCGGAAGCTGGAATAGCTGCCGTCGTGGAGGAACCCGTCCTTGAGGACCTTGGCCAGCACGGCCAGGGAGTCGAAGTCCGAGTAGTAGCCGGTGGTTTCGCCGCTGACGTTGACGTGGACGGCGTGGTGGAAGTCGTCGCTCCACTGGCCGGCCAGGCCGTACCCGTTGGCGTCACGGGGGTAGATCAGGCGCGGGTTGTTGAGGTCCGATTCCGCGATGAGGGTCTTGGGCAGCCCGGTTTCGGCTGAAATGGCGTCGCCGAGGGCCCCGAGGTCCTCCAGGATGTGCACGGCCCGCTCGTCCCGCAGCGCGTGCACGGCGTCCAGGCGGAGCCCGTCCACGTGGTAGTCGCGAAGCCACAGGGCTGCGTTGTCCAGGATGTATTCGCGGACAACGTCCGAGCCGGGCCCGTCCAGGTTCACCGAGTCGCCCCAGGTGTTGGCGTCGCCCTGTTTCAGGTACGGGCCGAACTTGGGGAGGTAGTTGCCGCTGGGTCCCAAGTGGTTGTACACCACGTCCTGGATGACGCCCAGTCCTGCAGCGTGCGCAGCGTCAACGAACCGCTGGTAGGCAGCAGGACCGCCGTAGCCTTCGTGCACGGCGTACCACTGGACGCCGTCGTAGCCCCAGTTGTGGGTGCCGTTGAAGCCGTTGACCGGCAGCAGTTCCAAGAAGTCGATGCCCAGGTCCGCCAGGTAGCCCAGCTTCTCCACGGCGGCGTCGAGGGTGCCTTCAGGGGTGAAGGTGCCCACGTGCAGTTCGTAAATGACGGCACCCTGCAGGTCCTTGCCGCGCCAGCCGGAATCCCGCCACGCGTAGGCGGCGGGATCGTAGGTCCGGGACTGTTCATGCACGCCGGAAGGGATCCGGCGGGACCGGGGGTCCGGAACAGGGGTGGCGTCGCCGTCCAGCAGGTAGCCGTAGTCCACGTCCCCGTCGGCAGGGGCGTCAGGGGCAGTCCACCACCCTTCGGAGCCAGGCGCCGTATCCTTCTTCCGCATGGGATATTGCCGGCCGTCGGCCAGCAAAACCACCGAGGAAACGTCCGGGGCCCACACATCGAAACGCTCGGGTCCTACGTTGACCAGGGTCATGCCTTTTCTCCATCCACAGGTACCAGCAGGGCCACGGGGTAGGTACCCAGCACCTCTGCCACCGAAACCTGGCCCGGGCCGAAGCTGGCTCCGGTCAGTTCGTCACGCATGGCAGTGGAAAGGTCGACGGCGGTGTCCCGCCACCCGCCGGCAGCCTCCAGTCCGGCGGGGAGCCGGGTGGCAAGCGTCAGCGCACCGGGGGTCGCATCGGTTCCGCGGGTGAACGCGAGCAGGTGCCCGGCCGCCGCGCCGGTGGCCGACACCGGAGTGTAGCCCTGGAACAATTCCGGACGGTCGCGGCGCAGGCGCAGTGCCCGCGAGGTGACCAGCAGTTTGCTGGCCTCTGTGCCCGCGTCCGGCAAGGCGCCGGCGTCGAGCTTTGCCAGCTCTGCCTGCCGTGCGGCGAAGTCTACGGGGCGGCGGTTGTCCGGGTCCGTGAGTGACCGTTCCCAGTACTCACTGCCCTGGTAGACGTCCGGCACGCCCGGCATGGTCAGCTGGACCAGCTTGGCGGACACCGAGTTGGTAGCCGAGTAGGCGTCGATGCGGGCCACGAAGTCCACAACCACCTTGGCCACCGTGGCGTCGTCGAAGACCGCATCTACGGCAGCCTTGACCTTGGCCTCGAAATCCTCGTTGGGCTCGGTCCACTTAGTGGAGTTGCCGGCCTCCCTGGCCGCCTTTTCCGCATAGCCCTGCAGCCGCTCCCGGCTTGCCGGCCACGCACCAACGATTGCCTGCCACAGCAGGTTCTCGTACGGACCGTCCGGAATCGGCGCCAGTCCGCGGAGCGTCTCCAGTGTTTCCGCCCATTCCTGCGGCAGTTCGGCGATAACCGAGATCCGCGCCCGGGCATCCTCGCTGCGCTTGGTGTCGTGGGTGGACAGGGTGGTCATGGACAGCGGCAACTCCTGCTCGCGCCGCTGCATCCGCCGGTGGAATTCCTCGGGCGCCACAGCGAACTCGGTGGGCTCGGCACCCACCTCGGTCAGCGTGCCCAGGCGTGTGTAGCGGTAGAACGCGGTATCTTCCACGCCCTTGGCCATGACCATGCCGGAGGTCTGCTGGAAGCGGACGGCGATGGGATTGGCGGGGTCCAGCAGCAACGGCAGGAGGGTTCCCACCGCCACTTCCAGGTCCGGCCGGTGCGCCGCGGCGGACTCGCAGGCTTCCTTGAGGACGTCCGCTCCCACCGGCAGGTAGGACCGGTAGACCGGGAAGGACGCGATGATCTCGGCAATGGCGTCGGCCGCCTGGTCCACGGTGATGCCGTGGGACTCGGGGACCAGCCGGGCAAGGCGCAGCACCTCGGAGCGCAGGATGCCGTCGGCGATCATGCGCTTGGTGCCGCGGATCATCTCCGCGTAATCGGCGGGCCCGGACGTTCCCCGCAGGGATGCGTCAAGGGCATCCAGGGCCTGCTGCCCGGCAGGGTCCACGAGGACCCGGTCCACGTCCGCCAGGGCGTCGTAGCCGGTGGTCCCTTCGCAGGCAAAGTCCTGCGGCAGCACTTCGCCCGGTTCGAGGATCTTCTCCACCAGGACGTACGCGCCGCCGCTGAGGTCCTTGAGCCAGCGGAGGTAGCCGGCGGGGTCAGCCAGACCGTCCGGGTGGTCCACGCGGAGCCCATCCACCAGGCTTTCGGTGAACCACCGGCCCACCTCGGCGTGGGCCTTCTCGAAGACCGACGGCTCTTCCACCCGGATGCCGGCGAGGGTGGTGACCGCAAAGAAGCGCCGGTAGTTCAGCTCGGCATCGGCCCGGCGCCAGTCCATGAGCTGGTAGTGCTGGCGGCTGTGGACGTCCTGCGGGGAGTCACCCTCGCTGTACGTGCCCTCGGCCAGCGGGAACCGGTGGTCGTAGTAGCGCAGTTCACCGTCCTTGACCTCGAGTTTGTCCAGGTCGGAGTCCGAGCCCAGCATCGGCAGCCGTACCTTTCCGCCGCCAAGGTCCCAGTCGACGTCGAACGCTTCAGCGTACGGCGACCCGCGGCCTTCCTTGAGCAGGGACCACCACCACGGGTTCTGCGCCGGGGTGGCAACGCCCACGTGGTTGGGCACGATGTCCACCAGGACGCCCATTCCGTGCTCGCGCGCAGCCTTGGAGAGGGCCAGCAGGCCTTCCGGGCCACCGCGGTCCGGGTCCACCGCGGAAGGGTCGGTCACGTCGTAGCCGTGGTCCGAGCCCTTCTCCGCGGTGAGGATGGGCGACAGGTACACCCAGTCCACGCCGAGGTCCTTCAGGTACGGAACCTTGTCGGCGGCGTCGAACAAGGTGAAGCTGCTGCGGATCTGCAAACGGTATGTGGAGACCGGAGTCCTCATGCTTTGGCTTTCTTGGCAGCGCCCGTTGCCCTCGCCTCGCTCGCTTCCGCGGCCTTGGTCTGGGCCTCCGCCATCTCCTCCTGGGCCTCCTCGTGCTCGGCCATGGAGGCCAGGGACGCTGCCGCGGACGTATCCACTTCGGCTTCGGGGCCGGAGTAGGCGCGCAGGACCACCATGGACTTCGCGTCCAGCGTCAAAGTGGCACCGGCCTTGAGCGGTTCGTAGGCGTCGGCCTGGGCGGCAGTGTCAATCAGGACTTCCCAGTACTGCGAGTACTCGTCGGACGGAACGCAGAAGTCCACCTCATCATCGTGGGCGTTGAAGGCCATGAGGAAGCTGTCGTCTGTGATCCGGCGGCCGCGTGAGTCCTGTTCCTGGATGCCGTCGCCGTTGTAGAACACGCCGATGGTCCGGCCAAAGCCGCTCCCCCAGTCCTCCGGCAGCATTTCGGTGCCGTCGGTCTTGAGCCAGACGATGTCCGGCAGCTTCTCGCCTTCGCCACGGCGTACGGGGCGGCCGTCGAAGAAGCGGCTGCGGCGGAAGGTCGGGTGGTCGTGGCGGAGCTTGTTCACGAAGGCCGTGAACTCCACCAGCGGCTGGTCCATGGCTTCCCAGTGCACCCAGCTGAGCTCGGAGTCCTGGCAGTAGGTGTTGTTGTTGCCCTGCTGCGTCCGGCCCAGCTCGTCGCCGTGGAGCAGCATGGGGACCCCTTGGGAGAGCAGCAGCGTGGCGATGAAGTTCCGCTGCTGCCGGGCACGCAGGGTCAGCACCTTCTCGTCGTCGGTGTCCCCCTCCACGCCGCAGTTCCAGGAACGGTTGTGGGATTCGCCGTCGTTGTTGCCTTCGCCGTTGGCCTCGTTGTGCTTCTCGTTGTAGGAGACCAGGTCCCGCATGGTGAAGCCGTCGTGGGCGGTGACGAAGTTGATGGAGGCCACCGGGCGCCGGGCGGAGCTTTCGTACAGGTCCGCGGAGCCGGTCAGGCGGGACGCGAACTCGCCCAGGGTGGAGGGTTCGCCGCGCCAGAAGTCACGGACGGTGTCGCGGTACTTGCCGTTCCATTCGGTCCACTGCGGCGGGAAGTTGCCCACCTGGTAGCCGCCGGGGCCAACGTCCCACGGCTCGGCGATCAGTTTGACCTGGGAAACTACCGGGTCCTGCTGGATGAGTTCGAAGAAGGTGGAGAGCTTATCCACGTCGTAGAACTCGCGGGCCAGGGTGGAGGCGAGGTCGAAGCGGAAGCCATCCACGTGCATCTCGGTGACCCAGTAGCGGAGGGAATCCATGAGCAGCTGCAGGGAGTGCGGGTGGCGCACGTTCAGCGAGTTGCCGGTGCCGGTGTAGTCCATGTAGTGCTTGAGGTCGTTGTCCACCAGGCGGTAGTAGGCCTGGTTGTCGATGCCCTTGAAGGACAGCGTGGGGCCCAGGTGGTTGCCTTCGGCCGTGTGGTTGTAGACGACGTCGAGGATCACTTCGATGCCGGCGCGGTGCAGGTCGCGGACCATGGCCTTGAATTCCTGGACCTGGTGTCCCACATCGCCCGTGGAGCTGTAGGTGTTCTGCGGGGCGAAGAAGCCGATGGTGTTGTAGCCCCAGTAGTTGTTGAGGCCCTTCTCTTCCAAGGTGCCGTCGTTGACGAACTGGTGCACGGGCATGAGCTCAATGGCGGTGACGCCGAGCTTCTTCATGTGGTCGATGACCGCGGGGTGGGAAACGCCAGCGTAGGTGCCGCGCTGCTCTTCGGGGATCTCAGGGTGGAGCTCGGTGAGGCCCTTGACGTGGGCTTCGTAAATCACCGATTCGTGGTACGGGATCTTCAGCTGGCGGTCGCCGTCCCATTCGAAGAACGGGTTGATGACCACGCCGTGCATGGTGTGCGGCGCGGAATCGGCGTCGTTGCGGGAGTCGGGGTCGCCGAATTCGTAGGAGAACAGCGCGGGGTCCCAGTCGATCTGGCCCTGAATGGCCTTGGCGTAGGGGTCCATCAGCAGCTTGTTCGGGTTGAAGCGGTTGCCGGCGGCGGGGTCGTACGGCCCGTGCACCCGGTAGCCGTACTTCTGGCCGGGCTGGATGTGGGGCAGGTAGCAGTGCCACACATAGCCGTCCACTTCGGTCAGCTCGATCTTGGTTTCGGTCAAGTCATCGGCCAGGAGGCAGAGTTCGACCCGCTCCGCCCGTTCGCTGAACAGGGCGAAATTGGTGCCGGTGCCGTCAAAGGTAGCTCCCAGCGGGTAGGCAGTTCCAGGCCAGACTTCCATCGTGCTCCTCATTATTTGGTCAGCAGCAGACGGCATTGGAACGCCCCTGCTGCTGGTGCGAACTAATGCCTACCGTAGTGGTTGGCTGTGACTATTACGTTTCCAGGCTTCATAGTTACTAAGCATGCTGACTTTACCCCAGGTTTCGGGTAGGGCATCTGCAATTCCGCCAGCGGCGATCGGCCCGCCGGACGCCGCCTCCGACGCAGCCCTCCCGGCCCGGCCGTGCAACGCGGCACCCAGCGCGGCAATGGCAGCCCAGCGGCTGTCCCCTTTGATGCCCACCTCGCTGAAGCGCCCGACGTCGGGCCCGGCCTGGGCGAGCAACGCACCGATGACGCCGGCCAGGACGTCCCCGCTGCCGGCGGTGGCGAGCCAGGGCGTGCCGTCCGCCTGGCTGAAGGTGGTGCCCCAGGGTGCGGCCACGAGCGTGGTGGCGCCCTTGAGCAGGACGGTGGCCCCTGTGCGAACAGCCGCCTGGCGGACTGCGGCAAGCGTGCCTGCTTCCACGGCTTCCCTATCCTCCCCGTGGCCCAGGCGCTGGAACAGGGATGCCAACTCACCGGCGTGCGGGGTCAGCACCACGTGCGGCGCGAGCATGGCAGGCAGGGCGGGCAGCGCGCCGGCATCGGCCACCACCGGAAGGTCCGATGCAATGGCGTCCCGGGCGCGGGTCAGCTGTTCATGGTCGTGCGGGCCCATCCCGGAGCCCACCAGCCAGGCCTGCACGCGGTTCTCTGCAACGGTTCCGGTGCTGCAGACAACTTCGGGACAGGACTGGCGAACCAGGTTGGCCACGGACGGCGGACCGAGGTACCGGACCATGCCCACTCCTGCTGCCAGTGCTCCCCGGCAGGCGAGGACCGCAGCGCCGGGGTAGTCCTCGGATCCGGCCACTACGCCCAGGACGCCGCGGGAGTACTTCTGGGCGCGCCGGGCGGGGTGCGGCAGGAGTCGGGCCAAGTCGGCGTCCTCGAGCCGGCGCAGGGATGGTTCCGGCAGGTGCTCCTCAATCCCGATGGGCACAACCACCACGCGGCCGGCGAAGTCGGCGCCGGGGTCGGCCAGCAGTCCGTTCTTCGCTCCCCCGAACGTGACGGTCAGGTCGGCCGGCAGGACCGGATTGGTGGCCTCGCCGGTGTCCGCGTCCACGCCGCTGGGAAGGTCGCAGGCCACCACAAGTCCGCGACGGTGTGCGCCGGCGAGAGCCTCGACCAGGTCCGCGGCATTCCCCCGCAGCCCGCCCTTGGCGCCGGTCCCCAGCACCGCATCGATCACGACGTCGGCGCGGGCGGCTTCGGCGGACAGTCCGGGCAGTGCTTCTTCGGAGAGCCGCTGCACCCGGCCGCCGGCGCGCTCGAAGGCGGCCAGTCCGGCCGGATGGGCCGCATCCCCGGTGAGCACCGCCGTCGTACGCATTCCACGGGCGGCCAGGAAGGCGCCGGCGAACAGGCCATCGCCGCCGTTGTTGCCCTTGCCTGCCAGCACCACCACGCGCGAGCCGTTCAGGCGGCTGCCGTGGGACTTGAGTTCATTGACGACGGCGCCGGCCAGCCCGTGCGCGGCGCGCCGCATGAGCACGTCCCCCTGGCCGGCAGCCAGGAGGGGTTCCTCGGCGGCCCGGACCTGCGTTCCGGTGTAGGCGCTGATCATGCGGCGGAGGCCTGGTCAGCCCTCGGCCAGCACCGTGGCGGTGGCGATGCCGCCGTCGTGGCTGATGGACAGGTGCCAGCGCTTGACGCCCTTGGCCTCGGCTACCGCAAGGACGGTGCCCTTCACCTGGACGGTGGGCCCGTTCCGGTCAAGGCCGATCCAGCAGTCCTGCCAGTTCATGCCGGCGGGCGCGCCGAGGACCTTGGCCACCGCTTCCTTGGCGGCGAACCGGGCAGCGAGGGAGCGGGTGTTCAGCTCGCGTTCCGCGGGCACGAACAGGCGGTCCCTCAGGCCCGGCGTCCGTTCCAGCTGGCGGCCGAACCGCTCGATGTCTACTACGTCTACCCCAATGCCAACGATCATGGGTGCCATTCTACGGCGAGGCCCCCTGCGGGAAGCCGGCGCGCGCCGGTCATTCGGGCTGTCCGCCATCAGCGGAAAAGCGTGACTTTCAGGCTGACCGTGCGGAGCGCACTCCGACATCCCGGGGCTTCGGTGGCCAGGGCGGGCCAAAAGTTACGCAAATCCGCTCGGTCCCAGGTATTACTGTTTTTCCATTCGCTGGAGATAATGCCCTATGGACAACTCGACAGGCTCCCGGCCGCCACGGAGGAGAAGACCTTGGCGAAGGGTTTTCAAAGGAGTCCTGATCGCACTCGCCGTCATCGCTGCTCCGCTTCTTCTGTTTCAGGCGTCGTATGTAATGGGAACGGCCCGGATGGTGTCCCTCGCCGACAGGCTTCACCCGTTGGCCGGGTGGAAACCGGATGGTGAAAACGTCAGCGGCGGTTTCTTCTGCGTCCCCGTCGCTGTGCCCTGTGACAGCATGTGGCGCCAGTACAGGACCCAGCAACCCCCTAGTCCCGCCGATATCCGCCAACTAACCGTGGCGGCGGGGCTGGACGGGAAAGTGGACGGGGACTGTGAAACGTCTCCCCTTCCTCCGAACGTCACCGGAATGTATATGGCCTGCAGCGCAGCCGGAGTGTTGGACGGCTATGACGTTGAGGTTCGGGTGCTGAAGTTGGCACGGGACGACCCGGAACGGATCATCCAGTTCCGGCTAAGCAGCATCAAGAACCGGTAGGCAAAACAGAAGCCCCGGGCCGTGGGGCCCGGGGCTTCAGCTGTCCTGCGATATTCCGCTTATTCGACGGTGACGCTCTTGGCGAGGTTGCGGGGCTGGTCCACGTCGTAGCCCTTGGCTGCGGCGAGTTCCGCGGCGAAGATCTGCAGCGGGACGGTAGTCAGCAGGGGCATCAGCAGGGTGGGGGTCTCGGGGACGTAGAAGACGTACTCGGCGTAAGCCTTCACGGCTTCGTCGCCTTCCTCGGCGATGACCAGGGTGCGGGCGCCGCGGGCGCGGACTTCCTGGATGTTGGAGACCACCTTGGCGTGCAGCGAGTCACGCCCGCGCGGGGACGGGACGACGACGAACACGGGCTGGCCTTCATCGATCAGGGCGATGGGGCCGTGCTTGAGCTCACCGGCGGCGAAGCCTTCGGCGTGGATGTACGCGATTTCCTTGAGCTTCAAAGCGCCTTCGAGGGCCACGGGGTAGCCCACGTGCCGGCCCAGGAACAGCACGGACTTCTCGTTGGCCATGGACCGGGCCAGCTCGCGCAGCGGGCCGGCGTTGTCCAGGATCTTCTGGATCTTCGCGGGGATCTTGTTCAGGTCCGCCAGGACGTCCTTGATCTGGCCCGAGAAGATGTTCCCGCGCAGCTGCGCCAGGTACAGGCCCAGCAGGTACGCGGCCGTGATCTGGGCCAGGAACGCCTTGGTTGAGGCCACGGCGATCTCCGGGCCGGCGTGCGTGTAGAGCACGGCGTCGGATTCGCGCGGGATGGTGGAGCCGTTGGTGTTGCAGATCGAGATGGTCTTCGCGCCCTGTTCCCGGGCGTACCGGACGGCCATCAGGGTGTCCATGGTCTCCCCGGACTGGGAGATGGAGACCACCAGGGTCTTCTCGTCCAGGATCGGGTCCCGGTAACGGAACTCGTGGGCGAGCTCCACCTCGGTGGGGATCCGGCACCAGTTCTCGATGGCGTACTTGGCCACCATGCCCGCGTAGGCGGCGGTGCCGCAGGCCAGCACGATGATCTTGTTGACCTGCTTCAGCAGCTCCGGGTCGATCCGCAGCTCATCCAGGGTCAGCTTGCCGTCCAAGTCCGACCGGCCCAGCAGGGTCTGGGCGACGGCGTCGGGCTGGTCATTGATTTCCTTCTCCATGAACGAGGAGAAGCCGCCCTTTTCCGCCGAGGCCGGATCCCAGTCCACGTGGTATTCCTTGCCCTGGGCCGGGTTGCCGAAGAAATCGGTGATCGTGACGGTGTCAGCGGTGATCGTGACGATCTGGTCCTGGCCCAGCTCCACCGCGCGGCGGGTGTAATCGATGAACCCGGACACGTCCGAGCCCAGGAAGTTCTCCCCCTCGCCCAGGCCCACCACCAGCGGTGAGTTACGGCGCGCGGCCACGACGACGTCAGGCTGGTCCGCGTGCACGGCCAGCAGCGTGAAAGCACCCTCAAGGCGCTGGCATGCCAGCTCCATGGCCCGGGTCAGGCCACCGTTGGCGGTATCCCCGCCCAGCTTGTTCCGCAGGATGTCCGCCAGCAGCGCCGCGGCGACCTCCGTGTCCGTCTCGGACAGGAACGTCACACCCTTCTCCAGCAGCTCAAGCTTGAGCTCGGCGAAGTTTTCAATGATGCCGTTGTGGATCACGGCGAGCTTGCCGCCGTCAGCCAGGTGCGGGTGCGCGTTGCGGTCCGTCGGGCCGCCGTGCGTCGCCCACCGCGTGTGGCCAATACCGGTCAGGGTCTCCGGCAACGGCCGGGCCTCCAGCTCACCAATCAGGTTGCTCAGCTTCCCGGACTTCTTCCGCGACTCGATAGCCCCCTGGGACACCACAGCCACACCGGCAGAGTCATAACCGCGGTACTCCAGGCGCCGCAGCCCCTCCAGGACAACATCCAACGCACTGTGACCATTAATTGCACCGTCAACCGAACGGCCTACGTATCCCACGATTCCACACATAGGCACAAGACTATCGGCAGCGTGCCACTTGCTCTAAACCGGGAGGCCTCCGGGCGGCGCCTCCGTGACGGGTGCCGCCGCACTGAACAGGGGTGTCATTTCGCGATGGGCCGGGAGCGGGGCAGAATCTTTAGCGTGACTTCGCAACGCAATGAAGCGAACGGGGAGGGTGCCTCGCCGTTCGTGGAGCTGGACAGGCATACCTGGTCCCGGCTCGCAGCCCAGATGGAACAGCCCCTTAATGAAGAGGATGTGCTGCGCCTTCGCGGGCTTGGCGACCCCCTGGACATCAAGGAAGTCAGGGATGTCTACCTGCCGCTCTCACGGCTCCTGCACCTGTACGTGGAGGCTGCCGGGCAGCTGCACGCGGCCACCACCACGTTCCTGGGCGAGCAGACCCAGCGCACCCCGTTCGTGATCGGCGTCGCCGGCTCTGTTGCCGTTGGCAAGTCCACCATCGCCCGCGTGCTGCGGGAGATGCTTCGCCGCTGGCCGGGCACCCCCAACGTGGAGCTCATCACCACCGACGGGTTCCTCTACCCCCTGGCCGAGCTCAAACGCCGTCAACTGCTGGACCGGAAGGGTTTCCCGGAGTCCTATGACCGGCGGGCGCTCCTACGCTTCGTGAGCGAGATCAAGGGCGGTGCCGAGGAAGTGCGCGCGCCCTGGTACTCCCACGTCACGTACGACATTGTGCCCGGCAAGGAAGTGGTGGTCCGCCGTCCGGACGTGCTGATCGTTGAGGGCCTGAACGTGCTGGCGCCTGCCCGCCCCCGGCATGACGGCCGCCAGGGCCTGGCCCTGAGCGATTTCTTTGACTTCTCCATCTACGTGGACGCCAAGACCTCCTACATCGAGGAGTGGTACGTGGACCGGTTCCGGAAGCTGCGCAGCACCGCGTTCGCGCAGCCGGAGTCCTACTTCCACCGCTACGCCACGCTGTCCGATGAAGAGGCGGAGAACACCGCCAGGGACATCTGGAAGCGGATTAACGAGCCCAACCTGGAGGAGAACGTGCTGCCCACCCGCGGCCGGGCCCAGCTGGTGCTGACCAAAGAGGCGGACCACTCCATCCGCCGCATGCTGCTCCGGAAGGTGTAGCACAGGTGTGCTACCAATGCGGGTCCGCCAGCCGGCGCAGCTTCACGCGCTTCCTCGCGGCGGGGGCCGGGCTGACCGTCCTGGCTGCCTGCACACCGGAGGCACCCAAGGCGGCGGCGCCGTCGTCGTCCGCTGCCCCTTCCCCTTCCCCCTCCCCTGTGGCCGCTACCGCGTCAGCGGGCCCGACGGCGGACGCGGCCACAGTGGGCCAGCCGCCTGAGGCGCCGGCCCCCACACCGTCGCCGTCGGCGGCCTTGGCGCGGCAGTTTTCGCTCGATGATCCGGCGAGCCCCTGGGTCATCGTGAACAAGCACCGGGCGCTGAAGCCGGCGGACTATGTGCCGGCTGACTTGGTGCGTCCCGCCGTCGCGATCTCGGCCGCTGGTGAGGCGTCGCTGCTGAACAGCACCACGGCGGCAGCGGCCGAGGCGATGTTCGCGGCGGCCGCGCGGGACGGTGTGACGATGGTCCTGGCCAGCGGCTACCGCTCATACAGCACGCAGGTGACCACGTACAACGGGTATGTCGCGGCGCGGGGGCAGGCCGACGCCGACACCGCCAGTGCGCGGCCCGGCCACTCGGAGCACCAGACCGGGTGGGCGTTCGACATGGGGGACGGCGGAGGTGCCTGCAGCTTCCAGCCGTGCTTCGCGGAGCAGCCTGCCGCCACGTGGGCGAAAGCGAACGGGCACCGGTTCGGATTCGTGGTGCGCTACCCGTGGATGCTGCACCCCATCACGGGGTACTACTACGAGCCGTGGCACCTGCGGTACGTAGGCGTGGAGGCGGCCACGGACATGCTGAACCGCGGCATCGGCACGCTGGAGGAATACTTCGGCTTGGAGGCGGCACCGGCATACCTGTAACGCCCGTGCGCTAGGTTGGTTTCCATGCTTAGTGGATTCAAGAACTTCATCATGAAGGGCAACGTGGTTGACCTTGCCGTCGCCGTTGTCATGGGTACTGCCTTCGGAGCTGTTGTCACGGCGCTGGTGAACAAGGTGCTCATGCCGTTCATTTCGGGCCTGGTGGGTGCGCCCAACTTCGACAGCTTTGCCAAGGTGGAGCTGAACGGCAATGCCATCGAATTCGGGGTGCTGCTGACCGCGGTGGTGAACTTCCTGCTGATCGCGGCGGCCATCTACTTTGTGGTGGTGATGCCGATGAACATGATGATCGAGCGCCGCAACCGCCGGCTGGGGATCAACAAGGACGTCAAGAAGGATGCCGCCGAGGACCCGCAGGTTGCGCTGCTGACCGAAATCCGGGATGCGCTGAAGGAGCGCGCGCTCTAATTTTTCCCAAACGCAAGTGGCCCGTCTCCCTGCTGGGAGGCGGGCCACTTTTCTTGCTGTGCCTAGTTTGAGGCGAGTTCCAGTGCGAGTTCGGTCCGGACCACCTGGGCCAGGTGTTCGGCGATGGACTGGGCAGTCTCTTCGTCGGCGGCTTCCACCATCACGCGGACCACCGGCTCGGTGCCGGAGGGACGGAGCAGGACACGGCCGGTATCTCCGAGGGCGGCTTCCGCCGCTGCCACGGCCTGGGCCAGGACGTCGCTGCTGCCCACGCGGCTGCGGTCGACACCCTTGACGTTGATGAGCACCTGCGGGAGCTTGGTCATGACCGTGGCGAGTTCCTTGAGCGGCTTGCCGGTCAAGGCCACCTGCGCGGCCAGCTGAAGTCCAGTGAGGAGGCCGTCGCCGGTGGTGGCGTGGTCGGAGAAGATCACGTGGCCGGACTGTTCGCCGCCCAGGTTGTAGCCGCCGTCGCGCATGCCTTCCAGGACGTAACGGTCCCCCACCGCGGTTTCCAGGATGGTGATGCCGGCGTCGCGGAGGGCGAGCTTCAGGCCGAGGTTGCTCATGACGGTGGCCACCAGGACGTCGTCCTTGAGCTTGCCGGATTTCTTGAGCGCGATGGCGAGGATAGCCATGATCTGGTCACCGTCCACCTCATTGCCCTCGTGGTCCACGGCCAGGCAGCGGTCGGCGTCGCCATCGTGGGCGATGCCCAGGTTCGCGCCGTACTTGACCACGGCCTCCTTGAGGGGGCCCAGGTGCGTGGAGCCCACGCCGTCGTTGATGTTCAGGCCGTCAGGGTCGGCGCCGATAACGATGACGTCGGCGCCGGCGTCCTTGAAGAGCTGGGGCGAGCAGCCGCTGGCGGCACCGTTGGCGCAGTCCAGCACCACGGTGAGGCCGTCCAGGCGGTGCGGGAGGGTGCGGAGCAGGTGGACGATGTAGCGGTCCTCTGCGTCGGAGAAACGCTGGATGCGGCCGACGTCGGGCCCGGTGGGGCGGACGGCTTCCTTGCTCATCTGGGCCTCGATGGCATCTTCCACCTCGTCGGGCAGCTTCTGGCCACCGCGGGCGAAGAACTTGATGCCGTTGTCCGGCGCCGGGTTGTGGGAGGCGGAGATCATCACGCCGAAGTCGGCGTCCAGGTCCGCTACCAGGTAGGCGGCGGCGGGGGTCGGCAGGACGCCGGCGTCATAGACGTCGATGCCGGAGCTGGAGAGCCCGGCTTCCACGGCCGCGGCGATGAATTCACCGCTGGCGCGCGGGTCCCGGGCCAGCACGGCGCGGGGCCGGGAGCCGTTGGAGTTGCGGTCGTGACCAAGCACGACGGCGGCCGCCTGGGCCAGCTGCAGGGCCAGCTCTGCTGTCAGCAGGCCATTGGCCAGCCCCCGGACACCATCAGTTCCAAATAATCTAGACACCGGTCAAGTGTAGAGGATGGTGTTGCTGCGCCTCGAAACGGCTGGCCAGCGGCTTGTTTCTGTCATTTATACGTCCGTCCTGCGGGGACACGAGGGCACACGAGGGCACACGGGAATGATGGCGGTCTCGCTTAACGGCAGAAGCCCGCCCCACCACCGGTGGGACGGGCTTCTGAGCAAACGGATTTAGCGCTTGGAGTACTGCTGAGCCTTACGGGCCTTCTTGAGACCGGCCTTCTTACGCTCGATGACACGGGCGTCGCGGGACAGGTAACCGGCCTTCTTCAGCGTCGGGCGGTTGTTCTCGACGTCGATCTCGTTCAGCGAACGGGCGATGCCGAGGCGCAGGGCGCCGGCTTGGCCGGAGATGCCGCCACCGTGGATGCGGGCAATGACGTCGTAGGCGCCTTCGAGATCAAGGATCTTGAAGGGCTCGTTGACGTCCTGCTGGTGCAGCTTGTTCGGGAAGTAGTTCGCCAGCTCGCGGCCGTTAATGGTCCACTTGCCGGAGCCGGGCACAACGCGGACGCGTGCAACGGCTTCCTTGCGGCGGCCAACAGCTGCGCCGGCAACGGTCAGGGCCGGGCGCTCCTTCTTCGGCGCAGCTTCGGCAGCTGAGCTTTCAGAGGTGTAACTGGTCAGGTTTTCCTCGGCCTCTACAGCCTCGGTGGTCTCTTCGTTCTGAGCCACGATTCTCCTTGTATAGATAAGTTGTTTGGTGGCCAGGACTACTGGGCGACCTGGGTGATTTCGAAAGTCTTGGGCTGCTGGGCGGCGTGCGGGTGCTCGGCACCGCGGTACACCTTCAGCTTGCCCAGCTGCTGGGCAGCGAGGGAGTTCTTGGGGAGCATGCCCTTGATGGCCTTCTCAACGGCGCGAACCGGGTTGCTTTCCAGCAGTTCCGCGTAGTTGACGGAAGTCAGGCCGCCCGGGTAGCCGGAGTGGCGGTATGCGCGCTTCTGCTCCAGCTTGGCGCCGGTCAGGGCTACCTTCTCGGCGTTGATGATGATGACAAAGTCGCCCATGTCCATGTGGGATGCGAAAGTGGCCTTGTGCTTGCCGCGCAGCAGGATTGCGGTCTGGCTTGCAAGACGACCAAGGACAACGTCGGTGGCGTCAATGACGTGCCACTGGCGGTTGATATCGCCGGGCTTCGGGGTGTACGTACGCACGGTGTTTGCCTCGTTCTTGTTCTGGCGTTCTTGTTTAGGTGTCGCTAGCTCGCGCACCTACTGTCTGCGCGCTACCGGAACAGAGGTGAGGGCTCCATGTAACCAGTCATCCTGAAGTTCCGAATGTGCACGTTGAGTAGTTATCCTGCAACCGGATTCTCAAGCGGGCACGCACCATCGGAATAGGACACGCACAACGACTACCAAGATTAGCGCGTCAGGTGGTTCGGGGTCAAAATGAGGTAGCCGACGGCCACTGGGGCCATGCCGGTCCAATCAATGCAGGGGGATGCAGTGTTGTCAGCGGCGTACGGGGATCCCACCAGCGCACTGCTAGTAGTTGGCGCCGGGGTCCTGGGAGGCAGCCTCTCCCCCATCGCCGAACTCCTGATTGCGAAGCTTCTTCCGAGGCTCGGCGAGACGCCGGGACTGCACGCAAGAATTACGACGGCGGCGCTCACCGGCATCGCATGCGCGGCCTTTGCCGCGCATTTCGGCAACGCATTGAGCCTTCCAGCCTTCCTTTTACTTTCCGTACTGGGCGTTCAGCTGGCAAGGATCGACATAGCACTCCACCTGCTGCCAAACCCCCTCGTCCTAACGCTGCTCGCCGGCGGTCTTTTGCTGTTCTTATTGCCGGGACTATTTGGTAAGCAATCTGACGATCTGCTCCGCGCAGCCCTGGGCGCCCTCATATTGTTTGCTGGTTATCTGATTTTGGGACTTATTTCCCCCGGCGGCATCGGAATGGGCGACGTGAAGCTCGCAGCACCCGTCGGCCTTTACCTGGGGTACCTAGGTTGGGGCCACCTCCTCTATGGGGGGCTCATCGGCTTCGCCCTGAATGGGGTCGTCACCGTGCTTGTGCTCAGCCGAAAAAGCCGGAATAAAGCCACCGAAGTACCCCACGGCCCCTCGATGCTCGGCGCCCTCGCGGCCGTCACGATCTTCATCGGCCAATAAGGCGCCAAGCCTCTTCCGCACGCCCTCTGCGGCCCTACCAAGTAGTCCGCCGCGTTCTTGAAAACACCGACTGAGTACTGCCCGCTTCATTCGAGTACGTGCTTTTGGCACTCTTCCAAAAAGTCGAGTACCACTACGCATTGTTGCCCCCAGCCCTCAGTGACAATCTCTTATTAGCGAAGTCCAGCCGCTAAAGATTTATGGGGGCAGCTGGAAATTCGTTGAAATCAAATAGCTCAATTTCACCGAATTAAAGGAAAATACAATGACTTCTCTCATGGTCTCAATGACTGCTTTCATCGCCGGCATCACGGATCGCCTGAAGACCGAGGAAAAGGGTGCAACTGCCGTCGAGTATGGCTTGATGGTTGCACTCATCGTTATCGCCGCAATCGTCGGCATCACTGCCGTCGGTACCCAGCTTCAGGATCTCTTCCAGAACGGCATCGCTGGGCGTCTGTAGGAACCTCCAACAGAACTCGCCGAACTGATGGCGGCTCCCAGGCCATCTGGGAGCCGCCATTGTTCTTTAGGACGAAGGATCGAGAGATGCACAAGAGGAACGAAGAGGGCGCTGCCGCCGTCGAGTTCGCACTCATACTTCCGGTGCTGCTACTCATTTTGATTGGCATCATCGAGTTCTCCTTGGCCTTCAACGCACAACTGTCGCTGAACCAAGCAGCTCGCGAAGGGGCCCGGTACATGGCCATCCACAACAACACGGGAGACGCCGCCACCGCGGCCAGTAATGCTGCCGGCCGATTGGCACCAGCCTCAGTAACCACGACGTTTACTGTCACAGGCGGAGGGACAACGTGTTCCGCCGGAAAGCAGGTGACTGCCACAACCAGCTACACACTCACCACGGTCACCGGTTTCCTCGACGCGTTCACAGGCAACATCGTCATGACAGGCAAAGGAACGATGTCATGCGGGGGTTGAACAGGAATTCCGAAAAGGAACGCGGAGCCACCGCCGTAATGGTGGCGGTCATGATGGTGATGCTCCTGAGCTTCGGCGCCATCGCCGTTGACGTCGGCGGAATGTACGCCGAGAAGGCTGTGACACAGAACGGAGCGGACGCTGCTGCCCTGGCGGTGGCCCAGAAGTGTTCTAAGAACACGGCTGACCCTGCGTGCGTCACGGGCTCGGCCCTTTCAGGCACTTTGGCCAATGCGAATGCTAAAGACAACCTCACGAACGTCGCTTCCACCGTGGTGGATAAGACTGCAGGCAAGGTCACGGTCACAACCAATGCCCAGGACTCCACCGGGGTTCATTTCTCTACCTTCTTTGCGAGGATCTTCGGCACGGACACAACCAACATCAGCGCGGTCGCCGAAGCGAAATGGGGAGGCGCCAAATCCGGAGATATCTTCCCGATTGCCTTTTCCGAATGCGAAGTTGATCTCAGTACATCGGGCGACGGCGCGATGCAGTTCCTGCTCTCCCATGGCACAGGGGCGGGAAAAAAGGATACCTGTCACAGCGCCGCTTCGGGACTCGAAATTCCCGGCGGCTTCGGCTGGCTAGTTACTAGTGGCACCTGCACCGTCAAGGTTGACCTTGCATCACCTTGGGTGGCAAGCAACACCGGCAATAATCCCGAAACCGGTTGCGGTGACATCCTTCAAGGCTGGAAGGACAAGCTCATCGCCGGGCAAAAGGTAATCGCTTTGTTGCCCGTTTTCGATCAAACCAGCGGTACAGGCACTGGCTCCAAATTTCACCTCCGAGCTTTTGCGGCCATTGACATAGCCGGCTGGGACTTGGCCAATCAAGACCCGTTCCATTACATGCCCGCCTCTGCACAAGCATTCAAGGATGCGGGTGGTTGGAAGAGCAGCGACCTCGGCATCGTCGGTAAGTTCGTGCGCTACGTCGCATTGGATGAGGCGTTCGACGTAGGCGGGCCCACCGATTACGGCGGAAACGTCGTAGAGCTCACTAAATAGGAAGCAAAGGAGAATCCCGTGAAAACCAGGTTGCTGGGGGGCCTAGCAGCACTGCTATTGGCAATTGTCGGATCTGTACTCATGTTCAACTACGCACAGGCAGCCGACAGCCGAGCACAGCAAGGCCTAGATCCCGTTGAAGTTCTCGTCGTTCAAAAGACAATTCCCGCAGGAACACCCGTCGCAGATTTGACCCAATCCGTCAAGTTGACTTCTCTTCCAGGCGCCGCAGTACCAAAGGATGTTGTCAAATCTCTCTCAGACTTTTCCGGAAAGGTCACCTCTGTTTCCCTTGAACCCGGCGAGCAGTTGCTGGCGGCACGCCTGGTAGACCCCAATACGCTGGCAGCTCCTGGTACCGTACCGGTCCCTAAGGGCATGGAAGAACTCACCTTGCTTTTGGAACCGCAACGCATCCTGGGTGGACAGCTCAAAGCCGGAGATACCGTTGGCGTCTATACGTCTTACAAACTCGATGATGCAGCCGCAGGAAGCGCCCCCGTCGGGAGCGACGTCAAGGGCTTCAAGGAGTTCACCAAGCTGGCGTTCCAAAAGGTGCTGGTGACCAGCGTCCAGCAAGCCCCTGCCGATACGTCCAAAAAGGACTCCAACTCCTCTTCGGAGGGGCCGGCCCTTCCTTCAGGGTCGGTATACGTAACCCTGGCTCGGGAAGACGTCGACGCGACACAAATTGTGTTCGCATCTGAGTTTGGGAAAGTTTGGCTGTCAAAGGAGAACAGTGACTCCAAGGACGGCAACCCAGGCGTGATAACCCTCGGAAAGGTCTCGCAATGAGCCGCTTCGTTCTCGTCACCGCATCACAGGATTTCCAGCGGAAGGTGTCCCAGGCCGTTCGCGGAGCTCTTCACGGTTCAGTTCAAGTGCTGCCGCCCTCAGTCTTGTTGGGCGGCCCCCAGGAGCTCTTTGACCGGCTCACAGGAGAACCACCGGAAGTGTTGATCCTGGGCCCCGGCCTGCCGGAGGACGATGCCCTCAAACTCGCGACCGTGTTCGATCTCCAGTTTCCGGAGATCAGTCTGGTTCTTGTCGAAGACAGGGAACCCGAGCAAGTAATCACCGCTATGCGCGCCGGCATCAGGGATATCGTCAGTCCCAGCGCTGACACAGACCAACTCCGGATCCTCCTTGAACGTGCGTGCCTTGCCTCAGCGGGAAGACGCCGGGGACTGGTAGCTGCTGCGGGACCAGAACGCGCTCCCGGCCGCGTCATCGCCGTCATGTCACCGAAAGGGGGAGTCGGCAAAACAACGGTGGCCACCAATTTGGCAATAGGCCTGGGCAAGATCGCCCCCATGGGCGTAGTAATCGTCGACCTGGACGTCCAATTCGGAGATGTCGCAAGCGGTCTCCTGCTGGAACCTGAACACACCTTGAAAGACGCTGTCAGCGGCGCGGCTTTTCAGGACTCAATGGTCCTTAAAGCCTTCCTCACAGTCCACCCGGGCGGAATCTACGCACTCTGTGCACCCCAAAGTCCCAGCGAAGCGGATCACATCAGTGGGGAGGCAGTCAGTCACCTTCTCAGCCAAATGGCCGCGGAGTTCCAGTACGTCGTCGTGGACACAACTCCAGGCCTCGGCGAACATGTCTTGGCCACTCTGGAACAAGCCACGGATGCAGTCTGGGTGTGTGGCATGGACGTGCCAAGCATCAGGGGACTGCACACGAGCTTTTCCATCCTGCGCGAGCTGCAGCTTGTGCCACAAGGCAGGCACGTGGTGCTTAATTTTGCTGACCGGAGGAGCGGGCTGACCATACAGGATGTCGAGGCGACCATCGGAGTTCCAGTGGATACGGTCATTCCCCGTTCCCGCGCTGTCCCGTTTTCTACGAATAAGGGTGTGCCTCTTCTCCAGGAGTCCTCCCGCGACGTGGCCGCACGAGCCTTCGGAAAGCTCGTCGAACGCTTCGATCCAAAGCGAAGCGCACAACCCCAGAGAAAAGTACATCGTCGGATGGTGATCTCATGAGCCTTGCAGAACGACTTCAAGCTGCGCGTAGTGGTCCCGCGCCCCTCCAAGGCGCTCCTATGCAGGAAACGATCGCCCCTACACTTGAGACAACAAGTGCCACTGCTGCACCCGTAGACGCTCTGGCCGGACTTAAGCAACGCGCGGGGAAGGCCTTGTTTGAACGGCTCGGCGGCCGGCTCACTGATTCTTCACTCAGCGACGAGGAACTCCGCAAGATTGCACGGGACGAACTCAGCACCGTCATCGACGACGAGCAGGTACCACTTACCCCGGAAGAACGCCGGCGGTTAATCAGGGACGTGGGAGATGACGTTCTTGGTTACGGCCCCCTCCAACGATTCTTGGACGACCCTTCAATCACAGAGATCATGGTCAACAGGCTCGATCAGATCTATGTTGAGCGGGATGGCAAGTTGCTGTTGACGGACAGTCGCTTCAGCAGCGAGGAGCATCTTCGTAAAGTCATCGAGCGCATCGTTGCCAAGGTGGGCCGACGGATCGACGAGTCTTCGCCTCTGGTAGATGCGCGGCTGGAGGACGGATCGCGCGTTAACGCCATCATTCCCCCGTTGGCCGTAAATGGTTCCTCCCTGACCATCAGGAAGTTCAGCAAAATCCCGCTAACGGTTCAGAATCTCATTGAGTTTGGCACGCTGACGCCACAGATGGCGGAACTCCTCGATGCCTGCGTCCGAGCGAAGCTCAACATCATTGTTTCGGGCGGCACCGGCACGGGGAAGACGACCCTACTCAACGTGCTGTCGTCATTCATTCCGGGGGACGACCGAATAGTCACCATTGAGGATGCTGTCGAGTTGCAGCTGCAGCAAAGTCACGTGGTGAGACTCGAAAGCAGGCCGCCGAATATTGAAGGCAAGGGTGCGGTCACAATCCGAGAACTGGTCCGCAACTCCCTTCGAATGCGTCCCGACCGCATCGTCGTAGGCGAGGTTCGAGGAGGAGAGAGCCTCGACATGTTGCAGGCTATGAACACTGGACACGACGGTTCAATCTCAACGGTGCACGCCAACTCACCCAGGGATGCCATCGCCCGGCTGGAGACCTTGGTCCTCATGGCTGGGATGGACCTGCCATTGCGCGCCATACGCGAACAGGTTTCTTCCGCGGTCAACCTCATCGTTCACCTTTCGAGGTTGCGGGACGGTACGCGCAGGGTCACCCATATCACCGAGGTTCAAGGAATGGAGGGTGAAGTGGTAACCCTCCAGGATGCCTTCGTCTTCGACTACAGCGCAGGGGTTGACCGGAATGGAAGATTCCTCGGCCAACCTGTTTCCACCGGAATCCGCCCTCGTTTCGTAGACCACTTTGCAGAAGTTGGAATCTCTGTATCGCCCGGGATTTTCTCTGGCGCCGCGGCTCAGTTAGGGAGGCGGTGATCATGCCGGGTCAAGAAATCTTTCTTGCCGGAGTGACCCTCTTGGGAGCAGCCCTAGCAACTGCTGTACTCGTTGTTTTGAAACCTGCCAACGGGTCACTACCGCTGAACAGGCGACGCCCTCTCGGTGGACCAGAACAAACGGCAATTAGCCGTGTGGCGTCGTCGGTGGTGCAATTTGTTGAGAAGGCATTAGCAGGGAAAAGAAGCACAACCCTCCAATCGAACAGTCTCCTCAGCCTTGCCGGAGTTTCTCTTCCTCAAGCGGACTTCGTGGTGCTTGTAGCGGCCGCCACAGCGGTTGCCGGCTTCGCCGGTCTTATCCTTCAGGGAATTGGCCTTTGCGTCCTAATGCTGGTGGCAATTCCAGTCATTGCCAGAGTTGGTTTATCGGTCCTTGTTCAACGGAGACGGGCCGCATTCGAAGAGCAGCTCGGCGAGACCCTCACGATGATTTCAGGTGGCCTACGAGCGGGGCACAGCGTCCTGCGCGCCATTGATGCAGTTGCGCAGGAGGCAAGCGAACCAACTGCTACTGAATTCTCTCGCGTCGTCAACGAGACACGGCTTGGCCGGGACCTACAGGATTCCCTTGATGAAGTTTCTGCACGCATGAGAAGCGAGGACTTCAGTTGGATGGCCCAAGCTATTGAAATCAATCGGGAAGTCGGCGGAGACCTGGCGGAGGTATTTGATCAGGTCGGTGAAACCATTCGTGAGCGGACTCAGATAAAGGGGACCGTCAAGGCGCTGAGTGCAGAAGGCAAACTAAGCGCCATCATTCTCATGGCACTCCCAGTCCTGTTGTTCATTCTGATCGGACTGGCAAACCCCAAGTATATGGGGCAGCTGACCGGCCATCCCGTGGGCTGGATACTACTGGGCATCGCTGCCGTAATGATGACGATCGGCGGAATCTGGGTCCACAAAATTAGCGATTTGAAATTTTGAGGGGTGAACAGTGCAACCGATAACCTGGGGCATAATCGCCCTGACAGTAACACCAGTGTCGTTCCTCGTTTGGTCCTTGATCGTTACGGACCGCAAGTCTCGTGTGCTGATCCAGGGCAACCTGAGCAAGGGAATAGATGCATCTGCCAGCACCGTATCCAGCCAGAACATGGATCTGGAGAGGTTCGCCGCACGCGTCACCCCAAAGGGCTACGCAGCCAAACTCGACAGACTACTTGCGTTGGCGGGCCGGCCTGCCGCTATGCCTCTTCCGCGGCTTCTGGTAGCAAAGCCCGCCATAGCACTCCTCGCAGCAATCATCATGATGCTCTTCCTCAGCCGGGGAGCATCTCCCCAACTGGTACTGCTGGCAGTGTTCACCACGGTGCTCGGCTACTTCGTCCCCGACTTACTGATCTATAGCCGCGGCTCCGAGAGGCAAAAAAAGATTCAGCTTGAACTTCCGAACACCTTGGATCAGATGTTGATTTCGGTAGAAGCAGGGCTGGGTTTCGAATCGGCTATGGCAAGGGCCGGTCACAACGGCAAGGGCCCCCTTGCAGAGGAATTGATCCGTACCCTTCAAGACATGCAGGTGGGCCGCAGCCGTCGCGACTCATACCTCGCCTTGGCCGAACGCAGCAATGTCCAGGATCTGCGGAATTTTGTCCGAGCTGTCGTGCAAGCAGACGCCTACGGGATCGCCATCGCAAAGGTTCTTAAGGCCCAGGCGGGCGACATGCGTGTTAAACGGCGCCAACGCGCAGAACACAAAGCGATGAAACTCCCCGTTTTGGTCCTGTTTCCACTTCTGCTCTTCATCTTCCCGGTGATTTTCATCATCATTCTTGGCCCGGCAGTGATCAACATTATTCAAGCCTTCAGCTGATCTAACTGCGTCTCTTGCAAAGACCGGACCCCCTCGGCACCCAGAACCGAGGGGGTCCTTTTGCATGCTTACAGGAAGAGTAAACCTAGCTTCGGCCCAGTAAAAGCCAAGGAAAAGCCCATGAAAAGTGCACGGCGTAAAGGCTTTGCGCAGGATGCTGCAAGATCCGGTCAACGTCACATCAAGCGTTGCTAACTTCGATTCAGTGCTGGTGCAGGGCCAGCCAATCCGTCTCGCACAGGAGTCTCAGATGCTTTCTCTCTACACCAACCTCATGATCCGCCTTCGCAGCGAAAAGGGCGCAACCGCCGTCGAATACGGCATCATGGTTGCCCTCATCGCTGTGGTCATCATCGTCGCCGTCACCCTTCTCGGCAACAACCTGCAGGCCATGTTCAACGGTGTCGCCGGAAAGGTTCCGGTACCGACGACCGCAGCCACCCCCGCCGGCTAACAACGCCCCGACCGCCGTTCCGGACCCCATATCGAAACGGCGGCACTCTGCCCGGCGGAAACAAGCAAAACAAGAGGAGGTGCAGCAGGTGAAACGTGATTCGGAGCGCGGCGCGGCCGCCGTCGAATTCGCGATCCTGCTGCCCCTCCTCTTGATGCTTGTGCTGGGAACCATCGAATTTGGCCGGGCGTACAACGCCCAGATCACCCTGACCAACGCAGCCCGCGACGGGGTGCGCGTCATGGCGATCAACAACGATCCCGCCGCCGCCAAGACAGCAGCCCAGAACGCGGCGGCATCGGTCAGCACCATCCCCGTCTCAAACATCACGCTCAGCACCACCACGTGCAGCCCAGGGAACCAGGTAACGCTGACCATCAACTACACGCTGTCCACCATCACCGGCATCGCCGGCCCATTCCCGATGACCGGCAAGGGAGTCATGCTGTGCGGCGGTTGAGCTGGAGCCATCGGGGCGCCACGCTGCACCGCGAGCGCGGCGCCATCAGCGTCATCGTCGCTATTCTCATGGTGGCTCTCCTAGGGTTCGTGGCAATCGCTGTGGACGTGGGTCTGATTTATTCCGAACGTGCGCAGCTCCAGAACGGGGCCGATGCTTCTGCAATCGCCTTGGCGCAAAAATGCGCAAGGAACAGTGCCGATACAACGATGTGTTCACCGACGTCGACGCTTGCCGCAAGCCTTGCAAACCAGAATGCCTTGGACGGCATGAGCAACGTGAACAACATCCAGCTGGACACAAAGGCCAGGACTGTTTCGGTCACCACAACTGCCAAGGAGAAGGGAGCGCCGGACAACTCGGTCTCCCTCTTCTTCGCCGGAGTGCTGGGCATTCCATCGAAAGAGGTTGGCGCCAAAGCCTCGGCCGTATGGGGCAGCCCAAAGGCGGGTCGCACGGCTTTTCCCTTGGCTTTCTCAATCTGCCAGGTCAAGGACAACATCGATGGCGCGCTGCAGCTTTTGCAGGACCACGGCCAGAATGCCAATGCCTCCTGCAATTACGGCCCCTCAGGAGCGGCGGTATCCGGCGGCTACGGATGGCTGGTCCAAGACGCCGGAAAATGCGGCGGCACGATTGACCTGGCCGTGAGCGAGGGTGGCAGCGACCCGGGCAACAACGCTCCCGGCAACTGCGATGCCACCCTGAACGGCTGGGGAAAGGACATCGCGGCCGGCAAGAAGGTTATCGTGCTGCTCCCGGTCTTCGACAAAATTACCGGTACTGGCTCCGGGGCGGTTTACAGCTTGGTTGCCTTTGCAGCCTTCGACGTCGCGGGCTGGAAGTTCAGCGGCGGCACAGGCCTCCCTTATGAATTTCAAAGCACCAAGTCCACAACTACCGGAGTCACCACAGCTACCCAATGCACCGGAAACTGCCGTGGCATTATCGGCAAGTTCGTCACCTACGTCTCACTTGCCGACGGGTACACCCTTGGCCCCGTGGACCCTTACGGCGCCACAATCGTCCGCCCTACCCTCTAGCGCTACCCCCTTCAGGAGAAAAAGTGAAGTCACGCATGTTGGCCGGTGCAGCAGCAGTAGTGCTGGCCATCATCGGAGCGGTTCTCATAGTCACCTACGCCCAGGGCGCCGACCAGCGCGCCATGAAAGACATGGACCCGACTGGCGTTCTTGTGGTGACTAAGGCCGTGCCGGCAGGTTCTTCCCTCGATATTGTCAGGGCATCCGTAGTCGTGCAGCAAGTGCCAGCTACGGCTGTCTCCAAAACCGCCCTGAAGGATCTCGACCAATCAGCTGGCAAGGTAGCCGCCGTGGACCTGGTTCCCGGCGAACAGCTCCTCGCAGAACGCCTCGTCGCGCCAGCAGATGCCAAGACGAGCGGCGCCCCCAAGGTACCCGCGGGACTCCAGGAAGTTACCTTCGAGCTGGAACCCAAGATGGTTGTCGGTGGCCGTCTCGAAGCCGGGGACCATGTGGCCATTGGATTTAACTTCGCGGGCGGGGCTGACAAGTCCAAGCCAGCCGAGCCCACCACGCAGCTCTCCCTGCGCAAAGTCCTCGTCACGGCCGTCCAGCGGGCCGCGCAACCAACTGCCAAGCCCACCGACGGCACAAACCCGCAGGACACCACCCTTCCCCAAGGATCCTTCATCGTGACGGTGGCAGTGAGTGACGTGGACGCAAGCAAAATCATCTTCACCACCATCAATGGCAGTCTCTGGCTTACCAAGGAACCCCTCGATGCCCAGGACAACGGCGGCTTCATCGCCAGGAAGGACAACGTGTACAAATGAGCCGCTTCGTCCTCCTCTCCCCCAGCGCCGAGTTCGACCAGAAGCTGCGCGCCGCCGTCGCCCACGGCCTGCGCGGCACCGTCCAGACCATCGCGAGTGACATCCTTCCCGCGGGCCCGGCGGAACTGTTCGCCCTCCTCAACCAGGAGCAGCCGGAAGTGCTGATCATCGGTCCCGACGTCCCGTATGAAGAAGCACTAAGGTTCGCCAAGGTCTTCGACGTCCAGCTCCCGGGCCTGAGCCTGGTCCTGGTCAGCGATGTGGACCCTGACTACCTCCTCTACGCCATGCGCGCCGGCATCCGCGACATCCTCAGCCCGCAGGCCGACGCCGCGGAAATCAGGGTGCTGCTGGAACGTGCCTGCCAGTCCTTCGCCACCCGCCACCGCGGTCCGGAGACCCAGCAGGCGGAGAACGGCAGCGGCCTGGTCATCGGCGTCTTCTCCCCCAAGGGCGGCGTGGGCAAGACCACCCTGGCCACCAACATCGCCATTGGCCTGGGCCAGATCGCGCCCATGAGCGTGGTCATCGTGGACCTGGACCTGCAGTTCGGGGACGTCGCCTCCGGCCTCTACCTCAACCCGCAGCACACGGTCACTGACGCCGTCACCCCCGCCGCCGCCCAGGACTCCCTGGTTTTGAAGGCCTTCCTCACGGTCCACCCGGCCGGCATCTACGCGCTCTGCGCCCCGCCCAACCCGGTGGACGCGGACCACATCACTCCGGAACAGATCGGCCACCTGCTGGAACAGCTGGCCCACGAGTTCCAGTACGTGGTCATCGACACCGCCCCCGGCATGCCGGAAATCGGCCTCGCCGCCATGGAACGGTGCACCGACGTGGTCTGGGTCAGCGCCATGGACATCCCCAGCCTGCGCGGCCTCCGCTCCGGCCTGGAAGTCCTCCGCCAGCTGGACATCATGCCCGAATCCCGCCACGTGGTCCTGAATATGGCCGACGCCAAATCCGGTCTGAACGTCCGGGACGTCGAGTCCACCATCGGCGCGCCCGTGGACGTCAGCGTCCCCCGCTCCCGCGCCGTGGCCCTGTCCACCAACCGCGGCATCCCCATCCTCCAGGAATCCAAGAAGGACCCCGCCGTGAAGAGCCTCCGTCAGCTGGTGGAGCGCTTCAACCCGGCATGGCGCACGCAGGCCCAGCGGAAACTTCACCGAAGGGTGGTCATCTGATGAAACTCTCCGAACGCATCAACGCGGTCCAGTCACGCAACCAGGCGGCCGGCACCGCGCTGCTGGAGCCGCCCCTCCCCGCACCCGCGCCCTCGCCGGCCCCCGCGGACAGCATGGAACGGCACCCGGCGCACGCCGCCGTCGTGCATTCAACGCACGACGCCGGCACCCAGCAGGTGCCCACGGCACCCAGGGTGGACGTTTTCGCAGCCATGAAGGACAGGGCAGCCACCGCCCTGTTCGAACGCATGGGGACGCGCTTCAACGACGGCGCCGTAAGTGAACAGGAGCTGCGGAGCACCGCCAAGGAGGAACTCACCCGCATCGTCGACGCCGAGCAGGTGCCGCTGACCCCGGAGGAACGCACCCGCCTGGTCCAGGACGTCGCCGACGACGTGCTGGGCTACGGCCCCCTCCAGCGCCTCCTCGACGATCCTGCCGTCACCGAAATCATGGTCAACCGCATGGACCAGATCTATGTGGAGCGCAAAGGCAAGCTGACGCTCACCGAATCCCGGTTCAGCTCCGAAGAGCACCTGCGCAAGGTCATCGAACGGATCGTGTCCAAGGTGGGCCGCCGCATCGACGAATCCTCGCCATTGGTGGACGCCCGCCTGGAGGACGGTTCCCGTGTGAACGCGGTCATCCCGCCGCTGGCCGTGGGCGGCTCCTCCCTGACCATCCGAAAGTTCAGCAAAACCCCGCTGACCGTCCGCAACCTCATCGACTTCGGCACGCTGACGCCGGAGATGGCCGAGCTGCTGAACGCCTGCGTCAAAGCCAAGCTGAACATCATCGTCTCCGGCGGTACGGGTACGGGCAAGACCACGCTCCTTAACGTCCTGTCCTCCTTCCTGCCGCACGACGAACGGATCGTCACCATCGAGGACGCCGTGGAACTGCAGATCCAGCAGGACCACGTGGTGCGGCTGGAGAGCCGCCCGCCCAACACCGAGGGCAAAGGCGAAGTCACCATCCGCGAGCTCCTCCGCAACTCCCTCCGCATGCGCCCGGACCGGATCGTGGTGGGCGAGGTTCGTGGCGGTGAATCGCTGGACATGCTCCAGGCCATGAACACCGGCCACGACGGCTCCCTCTCCACCGTGCACTCCAACTCCCCCCGTGACGCCGTGGCCCGCCTGGAAACCCTGGTGCTCATGGCCGGCATGGACCTTCCATTGCGGGCCATCCGGGAACAGATTGCCTCCGCCGTGAACCTCATCGTCCAGATCTCCCGCCTCCGCGACGGCTCCCGCCGCATCACCCACGTCACGGAGGTCCAGGGCATGGAAGGCGACATCGTCACCCTCCAGGACGCCTTCGTGTTCGACTACTCGGCAGGCGTGGACGCGCAGGGCCGGTTCCTGGGCAGGCCGGTGGCCACCGGAATCCGGCCCCGCTTTATTGACCGGTTCGAGGACCTCGGCATCCATGTTTCCCCCGCGGTGTTCGCCACCCCGCTGGGTCCGGGCGTGAAGTAGGGACGGGCCCGTGATCATCACCATCGGAAGCGTCATCCTCCTCGCAGCCATCTGCCTGCTGGGCGTGGCCGTGCTCCTGCCCAGCGCCCCGTCGGTGCCGCTGGACCGCCGTCGTCCCTTTGAACCCGAGCCGCCCTCCTCCCTGTCCCGCCTGGCACTCTCCGGCGTGAAGTCCTTCGAGCGGCTGCTGGCCGGCCGGAACGTCAAGCTGTTCTCCCGCGCGGAACTGGAAAACGCAGGCCTGCGGCTCAGCCAGGCCGAGTTCTTCCTGCTGGTGGGGATCGGCGCCTGCGTCGGCATGCTGGTGGGCCTGGTGACAGTAGGCCCCTTCATGGGACTGCTGCTCGCCCTGCTGGCACCCTTCGTGGGCAAACTGGTCCTCGGATTCCTGGCCGGCAAGCGCCGCACCGCCTTCGATAGCCAATTGGGCGACACGCTGCAGCTGCTCTCCGGCGGCCTGCGCGCCGGCCACAGCATCCTGCGCGCCATCGATGCCGCCGCGAACGAGTCGCAGAAGCCAACGTCCGAGGAGATGCGGCGGGTGATCACCGAGACCAGCCTCGGCCGTGACCTGCTCGCCGCCCTCAACGACACCGCCGACAGGATGAAGAACGAGGACTTCGTCTGGATCTCACAGGCCATCCAGATCAACCGCGAAGTGGGCGGCAACCTGGCCGAGGTGCTGGACCAGGTCAACGAGACCATCCGCGAGCGCGCGGAGATCAAGGGCCACATCAAGGCGCTGGCCGCGGAAGGCAAGTTCTCCGCCTACATCCTGATCGCCATGCCGTTCGGCATCGTGGCCATGTTGCTGGCCGTGAGCCCCAGCTACATGAACTCGATGTTCACCCATCCGCTGGGGTGGGTGATGATCGGTGCTTCCTTTGTCCTGATGACCATCGGTGCGCTGTGGATGCGCAAGATCATCGACCTGAAGTTCTGAGGACCCCATGAACCTCATCGTCCTGCTCTCAGTCCTGCTGGTCTGCCTCCCCCTGGGGGCCGTGGCCTGGTCCGTCCTCACGGTGGACAAGCAGGGCCGCGCGGCGGTCACCGACCTGCTCTCCCGTGGCGCCCCGCCCGTCGCAGTTGCACCCACCGGAGCGCCCGCACGGCTCGAAGCCCTGGGCCGGCGCCTTACTCCCCCGGCCTACGTCGCGTTCCTGGACCGCCTCCTGTCCCTCGCCGGACGCCCGGCCTCCATGCCGCTGGGAAAGGTGCTGGGATCCAAGCTCGCCCTCGGCCTGGCCGGGGTGGCCATGGGCGGCTACCTGGCCGCAATCGGCAGCAGTCCCCTGATGAAACTCGCCGGGATCTTCGTCCTGTTCCTTGGCTACTTCATCCCGGACCTGCTCCTCTACAGCAAGGGGCAGGAGCGGCAGAAGGCCATGCAGCTTGAACTGGCCAACACGCTTGACCAGATGCTGATCTCCGTGGAAGCAGGGCTTGGCTTCGAAGGCGCCATGGCCCGGGCCGGTGAGAACGGCAAGGGCCCGCTGGCCGAGGAACTGGTCCGCACCCTGCAGGACATGCAGGTGGGACGCAGCCGCCGCGAGTCCTACATCGCGCTGGCGGAACGGACCAGCATCCCGGAACTGCGCAGCTTCGTGCAGGCCGTGGTCCAGGCCGACACGTACGGCATCGCCATCAGCCGGGTCCTTAGGGTCCAGGCCAAGGTCATGCGGGTAAAGCGCCGCCAGCGGGCCGAGGAAAAGGCCATGAAGCTGCCGGTCATGATCCTTTTCCCGCTGCTGTTCTTTATCTTTCCGGTCCTCTTCATTGCCATCCTGGGACCGGCCGTGATCAACACCGTGGTGACCTTCAGCGCACAATAGACGATACTCAGTGCGGCGGCAAGGTTACCTCAAGGTTTACACAGAATGATAAGAAATTGGACGCCGAAGGAATTCCAGGAAGTAGCCTTGAACAATGCAGAGTCAACATCCCGGTTCCAGCGGAAAGAGCCCCGCTGCGGACTCCCCGCTGGCCGGGGTCACGTTGCCTGCAGCCCCCGGCCCGGCCGCAGGCGCGGCCCTCTCACTGGAAGCGGCTGCGCTCTTGCCGCTCATTGACGCAGCCGTGCTGGAGGAGCTCGAGGACGAGCTGGCCGGATCCGGACTGGCCCAACGCTTTGCCCGTGACTACGCCGCCATGTGGGACCTGCGCCTGGCCCGGCTGGGAACAGCCGTGGACAGCCAGGACGAGGCCTCGGCCCTGGATGCCGTCATCAGCCTGAAGATCAGCTCCGCCATGGTGGGCGGACTCCGGTTGGCCAGGCTCGCCGAACTCCTCGAAGGCCTGATCCGGCAGGGCGACTTCGTCCGGGGCCAGGCCATGATGGCCGGCGTGGCCCAGGACGGGGCACGGACGGTGTCCGAGCTGCAGTCGACCTACATTTTGGAAAAGGGCTGACCCCTAGGCGTCATCGGGACGGCGGGGCGCCAACCGGTACCCCACCCCGCGGACCGTCTGCAGCCAGCGCGGTGACAGCTGGTCCTCCTTGAGCTTGCGCCGCAGGTTTCCCACGTGGACCTCCACCGCCCGCTCGTCCGCCTCGCTGATGTACGTGTCCCGTTCATAGAAATCGCCCCGCACGGCCCTCACCAGGTCAGCCCGGGTGCAGACGGCACCGCCGCCCTTGAGCAGCACATGCAGCAGGTCGAATTCACTGCGGGTCAGTCCCAGCGGCTCGCCCTTGACCTCCACGGTGCGTGTCCGGTGGTTCAGCAGCAGGCCGTTGTGCCGCAAAACGCCGGACTCGCCGTGCGTGTCAGGAACCGGCGACTGTCCCAAGCGGGCCGGCGCCTCCCCGGTTATCTCATGCCGGGGCCTGCGCATCATTGCCGCTACCCGCGCCCGGAGCTCCCTTGGCCTGAAGGGCTTGGCGATGTAATCGTCCGCGCCTGTGTTCAATGCCGAGAGCAGGTCCGGTTCCTCCGTCCGTCCCGTCAGCATCACCACATAGGCATTACTGAAATTCCGGATTCGCCGTAAGACCTCGAACCCGTCAATATCCGGCAGGCCGATATCGAGCGTCACAACGTTGGCCTGCTTGCTGCGGACCACCTCAACCCCGGCCCGCCCATCAACAGCTGTATGCACTTCGAAGCCCGCTTGGGTCAGTACGCCTTCAAGGAGGTTGCGTACATCCGCGTCATCTTCGATTACTACAGCTACACCAAGATCGTCCATTGCTATCCCTGCGCCAGGCGGAGATGGCCCCCCATTGGCCCAGCGCCAATGCCATTCCCGCTCCAACCATTTATACGCTACTAGTAAGCCCTGCTGATCACATCTGTATTCGTCCGGAAAATTGAAAAGTCAATTATTATGACAAGACATGTGCACTATGGATGGGAAAGGGTAAGTACCGGGGTAAGGAAAGCAATTCAAAGACCCTGGCGGGGCCTGTAATCCAGTTGCGAAAGGGTACGAGTCAGAAACATGGCTGAGCCATTGTTCCACCGGGGGCCTGGCCGGATCTTCCGCCGGCTGGGGACCCGCGCCCAGGTGGCGTTGTGCCAACTCCCCCTGACCCTTGTAGTGCTGGTCCTGGCGGTGATCACACCGTTCGCGTGGCCCTCCCTTCTGCACAGCCCGTTGTACGGCGCAGGACTGGCACTCCATGGCATCCTGTTCCTTGCCTGCTTCCTGGTGCCGTGGGAGCGATTGCCGCACAGGCCGTACCTGGTGATCCCGGTGCTGGACTTTGCGGCGATCGCCTTCCTGCGCAATGGCGCGGCACCGCTCCTCCCGGGCCTGGCCGTCCTGGTGGTCTTTCCGGTCATCTGGCTCTCCGCGTCCGGGATGCTGGCACGGAGCAGCCTGGTGCTCAGCTTCCTGGGACCGTTCCTCATCATGGCTCCCTCGGCCGTGGGCCATTTTCCCTCGGTCAATGCGTCGGACCTCACCACGGTGGTCCTCTTCCCCGTGATGATGCTCGCTGTGTCCCTCGCCATTCGCTTCGCGAGCGTCAACCTGCGGCTGCAGCAGCGTGAACTGGCGGAGAAGGACCGCGAGCTCCGGGACCTGCTGGCGGCAAGCCGGGAACGGGAAAAGCTGCTCGAAACCGTCCTGGACGCCACTGACGTCGGCATTGCCGCCGTCGACCGTTCCGGCCACTTCCTGGTGTCCAACAGCCGCCAGCGCAACTTCCGCCGCGCCACAGGCGCTGACGAGGCCGTCCCCGGCCAGGGGCACCAGCTCATCTTCGGCCAGGACCGGCGCACCCTGCTTTCCCCGGACCGCAGGCCCATCAGCCGGGCCATGGCCGGGGAATCCTTCGCCGACTACCTGGTGTGGGCCGGTGAGGGGCCGGAGCAGCGCGCCGTCTCCACGGCGGCACGTCCGCTTGTCAGCGAGGATGGCCGGCTTACCGGGGCGGTGGTGGTTTACACCGACGTGACCGGCTGGGTGGAGTCCGTGGCCGCGAACCAGGAACTGATCTCCAATGTCTCGCATGAGTTCAAGAACCCGCTGAACTCGATCATTGGCAACGTGGACCTGGTTCTGGATGAAGCACACCTGCTGCCGCCGCCCCTGGCCCAGCGGCTCGTGGTGGTCCAGCGGAACGCGGAGCGGTTGATGGACCTCGTGGCCGACCTGACGGCTTCCGCCTCCACCACTTTGAATGTCCACCCCAAACGGACCGACCTGGCCAGCCTGGTGGAGACCAGCCTCAGTTCGGCCCAGGCCTCGGCACAGCGGTCCAACGTGGAGATCGCCGCCGATGTCCCCTCGCCCCTCTGGGCCTACGCCGACCCGCTCAGGATCGGGCAGGTCCTGGACAACCTGGTCTCAAACGCCATCAAGTACTCCCCCGGCGGCGGCAGGATCAGCATCAGCGCCACAGCGGACAGGCAGTGGGTTAGGCTGAGCGTCACGGACACCGGGATGGGCATGTCGCACGAGGACGCGGCACAGGTCTTCACCCGCTTCTTCCGGACGGAAGCGGCCCAGCAGGCGGCCATTCCCGGGGCGGGGCTGGGCCTGTCCATCACGCGGATGATCGTGGAGCGGCACGGCGGCAGCATCATGTGCGAGAGCGGCGAGGGCCAGGGCAGCACTTTCACGGTGACGCTGCCGGCGGAGGGCCCGCCTCCGGCGTTTTAGGAGATCAGGGCGCGGCCCGGGTCAGTGCTCGCGGACGGCCCGGGTCTGTTCGGCGCGGGCCAGCAGCTCGCTGTCCGACGGATATGCCACTTCCTCCAGCACCAGGGGATGCGGGGCCGCGAGGACAGACTTGGCATCCCGCTTCTGCAGCAGCAGCCGTTCGTACAGCCAGCCGGGTTCCTCCACGCCCTCCCCCACGTACAGGGCCGAGCCAATCAGCGCGCGCACCATGTTGTGGCAGAAGGCGTCGGCCTGGACGGTTGCCACGATGACCCCGTCCTCGCCGCGCCGGAACTCGAAGCGCTGCAGCTCGCGGATGGTGGTGGCCCCTTCGCGCGGCTTGCAGAAGGACAGGAAGTTCTGCAGGCCCAGCAGCCGGGAGGCGCCGTCGTTGAGCAGGTCCACGTCCAGCGGGTTTTTGTGCCACAGGGTGAAGTACCGCTCCAGGGGATCCCAGAGGGCAGGCCCGTCCGCGATCCGGTAGCTGTACCGCCGCCACAGCGCCGAGAAGCGTGCGTCAAAGCCGGCGGGTGCCGGCGAGATGTCGTGGACCTCCACCGCGCCGTGCAGGTCGCCGAGGGCGCGGTTCAGGGCACCGCGGAGGCGCCGCAGCATGGCGACGGCGGGATCGAGTTCGTGCCCGCGCGGCAGTCCCAGCCACTCGGCTTCGGTGAGGTCCAGATGGACCACCTGGCCGCGGGCGTGCACGCCGGCGTCGGTGCGCCCGGCGACGGTGACCCGTACCTGGCGCCGGACCAGGAGCTCGATCGCTTCCTCCAGGACACCCTGGACGGTCCGCCGCCCCGGCTGGAGCGCCCACCCGCTGAACGGGCCGCCGTCGTACGAAAGGTCAAGCCGGATACGCAAAAACCCGCCGCCCCCTGGAACGGGGGCCGCGGGTTTTTGGTGGTTCACAGACCTAAGTCTATGCGAAGAGAATCAGCGAATTACTTCGCGTCCTTCTCCTCGGCTGCGGGAGCCTCGGCGGCTTCCTCAGCGGCCGGAGCCTCTTCGGTTGCAGCTTCTTCAGCAGCAGGTGCCTCTTCGGTTGCAGCAGCTTCCTCAGCGGCCGGAGCCTCTTCAGCGGGAGCTTCCTCGGCAGCCGGAGCAGCCTTGGCAGCAGCCTGGGTAGCCTCGGCTACGACGGCCTGCTTGGCGGAAACCGGCTCGAGGACCAGTTCGATGACAGCCATGGGAGCGTTGTCGCCCTTGCGGTTGCCGATCTTGGTGATGCGGGTGTATCCGCCGTCGCGGTTCTCCACAGCCTGCGCAATGTCGGTGAACAGCTCGTGGACGACGCCCTTGTTGCTGATCAGGCCGAGGACGCGGCGGCGGGAAGCCAGGTCGCCACGCTTGGCGAAGGTCACCAGGCGCTCTGCGTACGGCTTCAGGCGCTTGGCCTTGGTCACCGTGGTGGTGATCCGCTTGTGCTCGAACAGGGATGAGGCCAGGTTCGCGAGCATCAGACGCTCGTGAGCCGGGCCGCCGCCGAGGCGCGGACCCTTAGTGGGGGTAGGCATAATTGTTTCTCCTCATGTGGAAGCCGTGGGCGGCACACCATGGTGCTGCCCGCCGGCCAAGGTCTGGTTTAGAGTTCGTCGTCGCCGAAAGCGGCGTCGTCCTCTTCGATTGCTGCGGCGCGTGCTGCGAGGTCAAAACCGGGAGGCGAGTCCTTGAGGGACAGGCCCAGTTCAACCAGCTTTGCCTTGACCTCGTCAATGGACTTTGCACCGAAGTTGCGGATGTCCATCAGGTCAGCCTCGGAGCGGGCAACGAGTTCACCCACGGTGTGGATGCCCTCACGCTTGAGGCAGTTGTAGGAACGGACGGTGAGGTCCAGATCCTCGATCGGCAGTGCCATGTCGGCTGCCAGGGCAGCGTCGGTGGGCGACGGGCCGATCTCGATACCTTCAGCTGCGGTGTTCAGCTCACGGGCCAGACCGAACAGTTCCACCAGGGTGGTGCCTGCGGAAGCAACGGCATCGCGCGGGGCGATGGCCTGCTTGGTCTCGACGTCGACAATCAGCTTGTCGAAGTCGGTGCGCTGCTCAACACGGGTTGCTTCCACGCGGAAAGTAACCTTCAGCACCGGCGAGTAGATGGAGTCAACCGGGATACGGCCGATCTCTGCGTCGCCGGACTTGTTCTGAGCTGCCGAAACGTAGCCGCGGCCGCGCTCGATGGTCAGTTCGAGTTCGAACTTGCCCTTCGAGTTCAGCGTGGCAATGTGCAGATCCGGGTTGTGGAATTCGACGCCGGCCGGCGGAGCGATGTCCGCGGCGGTGACGACTCCGGGGCCCTGCTTGCGCAGGTAAGCCACGACGGGCTCGTCGTGCTCGGAGGAAACCGACAGGCTCTTGATGTTAAGGATGATCTCGGTGACATCTTCCTTGACACCCGGAACCGTGGTGAACTCGTGCAGCACACCATCGATCCGGATGCTGGTTACGGCAGCACCGGGGATGGAGGAGAGCAGGGTACGGCGGAGGGAGTTTCCGAGGGTGTAGCCGAAGCCCGGTTCCAGCGGTTCAATGATGAAACGCGAACGGTTTTCGGAGACTACCTCTTCGGAGAGGGTGGGGCGCTGTGCAATGAGCACTTAGGTTTCCTTTCGGCGAGCATCCGCTATATGACGCAACACAGGTGGTGGAAATTCGGTCTGAAGACTTAACGCGCTGGGCTTGCCCGGACCATCACTGGTCCGGGCAAGCTCCTGCTGCGGAAAAGAATTAGACGCGGCGGCGCTTCGGCGGGCGGCAGCCGTTGTGCGCTGCGGGGGTGACGTCCTGGATGGAGCCAACCTCGAGGCCTGCGGCCTGCAGCGAACGGATGGCGGTTTCGCGTCCGGAACCCGGTCCCTTGACGAAAACGTCTACCTTGCGCATGCCGTGCTCCTGCGCACGCTTGGCAGCGGCTTCGGCAGCCATCTGCGCAGCGAACGGGGTGGACTTGCGCGAGCCCTTAAAGCCAACCTCACCGGAGGAAGCCCAGGAAATAACAGCGCCGGTCGGATCCGTGATGGAAACGATGGTGTTGTTAAAGGTGCTCTTGATGTGCGCCTGGCCAAGCGCGATATTCTTCTTGTCCTTCTTACGCGGCTTGCGAACCGCGCCACGAGTCTTCGGGGGCATTTTTTCTCCTACAGAAAGTTATTGGGGAAAGTCCGTAAATCCCGAGCGGGGATTTTAACGGGCCTTCTTCTTGCCGGCGACGGTACGCTTCGGGCCCTTGCGGGTACGTGCGTTGGTCTTCGTACGCTGACCGCGTACGGGCAGGCCCTTGCGGTGGCGCAGGCCTTCGTAGCTGCCGATTTCAACCTTGCGGCGGATATCTGCTGCTACTTCGCGGCGAAGGTCACCCTCAACCTTGTAGTTGCCTTCAATGTAGTCACGCAGCTCAACCAGCTGGGCGTCAGTCAGGTCCTTGACGCGGACGTCAGCGCTGATGCCAGTGGCAGCCAGGGTTTCGTGTGCACGGGTCTTGCCCACGCCGTAGATGTAAGTAAGCGCAATTTCCAGCCGCTTTTCGCGGGGAATGTCTACGCCAGCGAGACGAGCCATAGTGGCAGTACTCCTTGATAAACCGGAGGTCGTAGGCAGTACACCCGCACGTTCCGTGCGGCCCCAGCCTCCGACCGGGGGTTAGCTGTCCGGACTCTTTCGAGCTCAATGTTCCAGATCAGCTTGTGCTGCCTTTATTTACTTGCGTGGGTTAGCAACCCAGGATTTCCTTCAGGGAAGGAAATTAGCCCTGGCGCTGCTTGTGGCGCGGGTTCTCGCAGATCACCATGACCCGGCCATTACGGCGGATCACTTTGCACTTTTCGCAGATCTGCTTGACGCTCGGCTTGACCTTCATGGCGTTCCTTTGCGTGTAGCAGTTTGGTCAACTGGAGCAGCAGTCAGTTTGCACTGCCGCCGCCCAGCAATTTACTTGTAGCGGTAGACGATACGACCACGGGTGAGGTCGTACGGGCTCAGCTCCACCACTACGCGGTCCTCAGGGAGGATTCGGATGTAGTGCTGACGCATCTTTCCAGAGATGTGTGCCAGAACGATGTGCTTGTTGGTGAGCTCAACGCGAAACATCGCGTTAGGCAGCGCCTCGGTCACAACGCCTTCGATCTCAATGACCCCGTCCTTCTTGGCCATACCCTCCGCTAACTGTTGTTGCCGCAGCCCCGCCGGATAGCACCGGGCATGACCACGAACGTTTTTGTTGGATCGATTGCCGTCTCCAGGCCCAAAAGGGCGTGGCAGTCCAGACAACCAACAAGCAACACTACCCTGTTGGCCGGTAAAAGTTAAATCGGCCATAGTAGCCTACGCGGTGCGGTACGCACCATATTCGCCGGCCGGAGTGCTCACGGCACCAGCCGCGGCCACACCGTCCAGGATGGCCAAGCGGACGACGTCGGCTGCCGCGCTTTGGAGCGTGATGAGGCTGACCTGGCGGGCAGCGTCGTCGGAGCGGTCGAGTGCCACAGCACCGGTTGCCAGGCAGAAGACTGTGTCCCCGTCGGCCAGGGTATGGCTCGGGTTGAGCGCCCGGGCAATCCCGGCATGGGAAGCAGAGGCAGTCCTCTTACATTCGGCCACATCCAGAACGGCATTGGTGGCCACAACGACAAGGGTGGTGTTAAGGGGCGGCGGATCAGTGGTCTCCACGGAGAACTGCACCGCTGGTTCAAACGGGAGTCCGAGTGCGTTGACTATGGCCAGGGCTCCGACCACAACCCCGTTCCCGAGCGTGGCCGACGCTGTGCCAACTCCCCCTTTATATTGCCCCCGGCCGATCAGTGCCCCGGTGCCGGCACCCACGTTGCCCCGTCCGGTGTCGTGGCCCTCCTTTTGTGCTGCCGCGGCGGCCGTTGCCGCGTAGCCCATGTCCGGCGTCGGCCGTGCGGCGAAGTTCCCGCCCCTGCCGAGGTCGAAGATGGCCGCGGCGGGGACGATGGGCACCACTCCCCCGGGAACGGCAAAGCCGCGGCCGTTTTCCTCGCACCAGCGCTGGGCGCCCGCAGCGGACGCCAGCCCGTAGGCGCTGCCGCCCGTGAGGACCAGGGCGTCCACGGTGCCGACCAGGGTGGTGGGGTCAAGGGCGTCCGTTTCGTGCGTGGCCGGGCCGCCGCCCTGGACATCCACCGAGCCCACCGTGCCCGGCGGCGGCAGGACAACGGTAACGCCTGTCAGCCAGCCGTCGGTGTCCTTCTGGACGTGGCCCACGCGGATGCCCGGGACATCGGTAATGGTTCCCATGCCCCTATTGTCCCCTCCGCTGGCGCGCCCCTGCCGCAACGGCGAACTTTATGCGAGACTGCAATCAACACAGCGTTAACGGGCGACGAAGCCTTGGATAACAGTTCCCTGACAAGGGCATATGCGGGTTTCAGCCCCCTGACGGTCTGGTGTAGTAGTCCCTAGATCAAGCCAGGGCCGGCCACGAGCAGGCTCCCAACCCGGGAGAGACACGCATGACCCGTCAACTCGCCCAGCACCCCGCCACCAAGCCCAAGAGGCCCCCGGGGCGTTCGGCAAAAGTTCCACGACGGCGGTGGACCGCAAGGACCCGCCGCGACTTCTTTGTTTTCCTTGCCATGGCGCTGCCCAACTTGGTGCTGATCGCCGTCTTCACCTACCGGCCGCTGTTCAGCAACATGTACTACTCCACGCTGGACTGGACCCTCGGTTCCCCCACCGCCAGCGTGGTGGGCTTCGCCAACTATGTCACCTTCTTCACCAGCAACGATGCCCCGAAAGTGCTGGGCACCACCGCAGTGTTCACGCTGGTGACGGTGGGCGGCTCGATGATCCTGGGCCTGCTGGTTGCGCTGGCCTTGAACGCGAAGGTCCGCGGCACCACGTTCGCGCGCTCCGCCGTCTTTGCCCCCTACGTCCTCTCCGGCGTCGGCGTGGGCCTGGTGTGGCTGTTCATTTTTGATCCGGGCTACGGCGTCCTGGCCTGGCTGCTCCGGGGCATCGGGCAGCAGAGCCCGCAGTGGATCAACGATCCCCAGCTGTCGCTGGTCATGGTGATCCTGGTTTACGTGTGGAAGAACCTGGGCTACTGCGCGGTGGTGTACCTCGCCGGGCTCCAGTCGCTTCCGCAGGAGGTCATGGAGGCGGCGTCCCTCGACGGTGCCAACGGGTTCCGCCGCTTCGTCAGCATCTCGCTGCCGCTGCTGTCCCCCACTACGTTCTTCCTCCTGATCACCACCATGCTCAGCTCGCTGCAGGCCTTCGACCTCATCCGGATCATGACACCCCTGGGCACCGGCACCAGCACCCTGATTTACGAGGCATACCTCCAGGCCTTCGGGGCCTACAACAGGGCCGGCTACTCAGCGGCCATCTCGGTGGTCCTGTTTGCCATCCTCCTGGTGATCACCGTGCTCCAGCTGCGGTTCGTGGAACGAAAGGTTCATTACTCGTGACATCCCTATCACCGGTGAGCCCGGACCCCGCCGCTCCGGCCATCGCCGCACCGGACCCCGGCCTTCGCCGCGACCGGCCGTTCTCCCGCCGGAACCTTGTCCAGACCGTGGTGGGCGGCTACCTGCCGCTGCTGATCGCCACGCTGGTGGTGTTCCTTCCCCTGCTGTGGATGGTGCTCAGCTCCTTCAAGCAATCGGGCGAAATCGTCACCACCGACCTGAAGATCCTTCCGGAAAGCCTGAACCTGGAGAACTACCGGACCGCCATGACTACGGTCCCCTTCGGGCAGTTCTTCCTGAACAGCACCATCGTCACCCTGTCAGGGGCAACCATCAAGGTGCTCCTGGCCATCCTGACGGCGTACGCCCTGGTCTTTGTCCGCTTCCCGTTCCGGAACTTCATTTTCCTGCTGATCCTGGTGGCCCTGATGGTGCCGCCGCAGGTATCCATCCTGCCCAACTTCATCCTGATCGCTGGGATCGGCGGGAAGAACACCCTGTGGGGCATCATCCTGCCCGGCCTTGGCACCGCGTTTGGCACGTTCCTGCTGCGGCAGCACTTCCGTACCCTGCCCGCCTCCATTCTCGAATCTGCAGAGATGGACGGTGCCGGCCACTGGCGCCGGCTGTGGCAGATCGTGGTCCCCGTCTCCGTGCCTTCCATTGCCACGGTGGCCCTGGTGACCATCGTGACCGAGTGGAACGACTACATCTGGCCGCTGATCATCACGGACCGGCCGGAAACCATGACCTTGCCGGTCGGCCTCACCCTCCTGCAGAACAACGAGAGCAACGCCGCCGGCTGGGGTGTCCTCATGGCCGGGGCAGTCCTGGTCATCGTCCCCATCCTGATCATCTTCGCGGCCCTGCAGCGCTACATCGTGGCGGGCCTCACCCAAGGCAGCGTGACCGGCTAAGCCGCCGGCCGCCGTCGTAGTACCCAACCTCCAAGTACTCCCCCTTCCGCAGGCAACAACCGAAAGGAACTGTCATGACACTTCACCTGGACCGGAGGCACTTCCTGGGCCTGGCAGGGCTCACCGCCTCTGCCGCAGCCCTGGCCGCATGCGGCGGACCTTCTACAAGCGGCGGTGGACAGGCGACGTCCCAGGCGGCCGATATCGACTTCAGCGGCGTGAAGCCCGCTGCCAAGATCGACTTCTGGTCCAGCCACCCCGGACAGTCCCAGGATGTGGAAAAGAGCCTGATCGAGAAGTTCCAGGCCAAGAACCCGGGCATCGCCGTCAACCTGGTCACCGCCGGCGCCAACTACGAGGAAATCGCCCAGAAGTTCCAGACCGCACAGGCAGCCAAGTCCGGCCTCCCGGGTGTCGTTGTCCTCTCCGACGTGTGGTGGTTCCGGTACTACACCAACGGCAGCATCATTCCGGTGGACAGCCTGACCAAGCAGCTGAACATGAAGATGGACGACTTCCAGCAGTCACTGGTCAATGACTACAAATACGACGGCAAGCAGTGGGCCCTGCCCTACGGCCGGTCAACGCCGCTGTTCTACTACAACAAGGACCACTTCGCGGCAGCCGGAATCCCGGACCGGGCTCCCAAGACCTGGCAGGAATTCGGCGAGTGGGCACCCAAGCTGAAGGCAAGCTCCGGCGCCCAGTACGCCTACATCTATCCGGCTCTGGCCGGCTATGCGGGCTGGACCCTGCAGAACATGCTCTGGGGCTGGGGCGGTGGCTGGTCCAAGGAATGGGACATCACCTGCGACTCCGCCGAATCCGTCGCCGCGCTGCAGTGGGCCCAGGACTCGATCTACAAGGACAAGTGGGCGGGTGTCTCGTCCAAGGAAGCGGCCGACGATTTCTCCGCAGGCCTGACCTCGGCCACCATCGCCTCCACGGGCTCGCTGCTGGGCATCCTGAAGTCGGCCAAGTTCAACGTGGGTGTTGGCTTCCTGCCCGGCGGCCCCAAGGCGACCTCCAACGTCTGCCCCACGGGTGGTGCAGGCCTGGGCATCCCCAGCGGCATTTCCAAGGAGGAACAGCTGGCCGCCGGGATGTTCCTGGACTTCGTCACCCAACCGGAGAGCACCGCGGAGTTCTCCGCCGCCACCGGCTACATGCCCACCCGCAAGTCGGCCGACATGAAGGCGGTCCTGGCCAAGACGCCGCAGATCCAGACCGCAGTGGACCAGCTCGCGGTGACCAAGGTCCAGGACAACGCCCGCGTGTTCCTGCCGGGTGCTGACCAGGAGATGGCAAAGGCCGCTGCGAAGATCCTCACCCAGCAAGGCGACGTCAAGTCCACCATGACGGACCTGAAGACCACCCTGCAGGGTATCTACGACCGGGACGTGAAGCCGAAGCTGAAGTCCTAGCCGCTGTCGAAACGCAAAAGCCCTGGCGGGACCCGGATCCGGGTCCTGCCAGGGCTTTTGTGCGTCACGCAGGAAAATGCGCGTCGAAGAAGGGGAAGCGTGTCCCCTTAGGGAATCGGCACCGGGGTGACGCCCAGGGGCACCAGGTGCTCCGCACCGCCGTCGGGCGCCGACAGCACCCAGATGCCCTTCTCGTGCACTGCCACGGAGTGCTCCCACTGGCAGGAGCGCTTCCCGTCGGTGGTTACCACGGTCCAGTCATCCTCCAGGACTGCGGTCTCGATGCCGCCGCGGACCAGCATGGGTTCAATGGCAAGGCACAGGCCAGGCTTGATCTTGGGGCCCCGGTGGTTGGTGCGGTAGTTCAGGACGTCCGGGGCCATGTGCATCTCGGAGCCGATGCCGTGGCCCACGTAGTCCTCCAGGATGCCCAGCGGCTTGCCGGGGACGGAGGAGACGTAGTCGTCAATGGCGGCGCCGATGTCCCCCACGTGGGAACCGCCGGCCAGAGCGGCGATCCCCCGCCACATGGCGGCCTGGGTGACGTCCGAGAGGCGCTGGTCCTCCGGGTCCGCTGTTCCCACGATCACCGTGCGCGCGGAATCCGAGTGCCAGCCGTTGACGATCGCACCGCCATCGATGGAGATGATGTCGCCGTCCTGCAGGACGCGGCTGCCCGGAATGCCGTGCACCACTTCCTCATTGACGGACGTGCAGATGGTCGCCGGGAAGCCGTGGTAGCCCAGGAAGTTGGACTTGGCGCCTGCCTCGTTGAGGACGGCGGCGAAGACGTCGTCCAGGTGCTTGGTGGTGACCCCCGGCACCGCGGCGGCAACGGCGGCATCCAGTGCACGGCTGAGGACCAGGCCGGCCTCGTGCATGGTGCGCATCTGGGCGTTGTTCTTGTATTCGATGCGGGGCTGGCCGAAGGCCATGATGTTTCCTTTCAAATGGCTGAGGCTCCTCCCGGATGCCGGGAGGAGCCTCGATAAAACCGGGCGCCTTGGGTCAGGCGGCCTGTGCGGCCTTGATGGCCTGCATCACGCGGTTGGTTACTTCGTCGATCGGACCGATCCCGTCAACCTTGGTGAGGATGCCGCGGTCGGCGTACTTCGCCACCACAGCTTCGGTCTGCTCGTGGTAGAGGTCCAGGCGGTGGCGGATGACGGCTTCGTTGTCGTCGCTCCGGCCCGTTTCCTTGGCCCGGCCCAGGAGGCGGTGTACCAGCTCCTCGTCGTCGGCAGTCAGCTGCAGGACCACGTCGAGCTTCTCGTCGCCGTCGGCGAGGATCTCGTCCAGGTAGTCCACCTGCGCGGTGGTGCGCGGGTAGCCGTCCAGCAGGAAGCCGTTCTCGACATCGGACTCGTTCAGGCGGTCACGGACCATCTTGTTGGTCACGCTGTCCGGGACGAAGTCACCGTTGTCCATGTACTTCTTGGCCTCGACGCCGAGCGGAGTTTCGCCCTTCACGTTGGCACGGAAGATGTCGCCGGTGGAGATGGCCACAACGCCGAGGCGTTCCGAAATCCGCTCCGCCTGCGTTCCTTTTCCGGAACCGGGAGGTCCAATAATCAGCATTCTCGTCATCGCAAAAGCCCTTCGTAGTGACGTTGTTGTAGCTGCGCATCAATCTGCTTTACGGTCTCCAACCCAACGCCCACCATGATCAGGATCGAGGTGCCACCGAACGGGAAGTTCTGGTTTGCGTTGATCAGCACGAGTGCCACCAGCGGGATCAGTGCCACGAAGCCCAGGTAGAGGGCGCCGGGCAGGGTGATCCGTGAGAGCACGTACTGCAGGTAATCAGCGGTCGGCCTGCCGGCGCGGATACCTGGGATGAAGCCGCCGTACTTCTTCATGTTGTCTGAGACTTCTTCAGGGTTGAAGGTAATCGCGACGTAGAAGTAGGTGAAGAACACGATCAGGACGAAATAAACCGCCATGTAGATCGGGTGGTCACCGCGGGTGAGGTTGTTGTTGATCCACTCAACCCAGGGTTGCATGGGCTCGCCGTTCCGGGGCTGGTTGAACTGAGCGATCAGCCCGGGAATGTAGAGCATGGAGGAAGCGAAGATCACCGGAATGACACCGGCCATGTTCACCTTGATGGGAATGTAGGTACTGGTGCCGCCCACAGTGCGGCGGCCGATCATCCGCTTGGCGTACTGCACCGGGATGCGGCGCTGTGACTGCTCGACGAAGACCACCAGGGCCACAGTGAGGAGACCCACCACCAGGACGAGGAAGAAGGTTCCCGGTCCCTGCGAGGTCCAGATGGCACCCAGGGAGGTGGGGAACTGGGCTGCGATGGAGGTAAAGATGAGCAGCGACATGCCGTTGCCCACGCCCTTCTCCGTGACGAGTTCGCCCATCCACATGATCAGGCCGGTGCCTGCCGTGAGCGTGATGATGATCAGGATGGTGGTGATGATGCTGCTGTCAGGGATCACCGGCAGCTGGCAGCCGGGAAGCAGCTGCCCTGAGCGGGCCAGGGACACCAGCGTAGTGGCGTTGAGCAGGCCCAGGGCGATGGTGAGGTAACGGGTGTACTGGGTCAGCTTGGACTGTCCCGACGCGCCCTCTTCGTACAGCTGCTGGAACCGGGGAATGACCACCCGGAGCAGCTGCACGATAATGCTGGCCGTGATGTAGGGCATGATGCCCAGGGCGAAGATGGACACCTGGAGCAACGCGCCGCCGCTGAAGAGGTTAACGAGCTGGTACAGCCCGCCGGCGGTCTGACCGTTCTGCAAGCATTGCTGGACATTCTGGTAGTTCACACCGGGCGAGGGAATGAAAGCACCCAAGCGGAAGATGGTGATGATTCCCAGCGTGAACAACAACTTGCGTCGCAGATCAGGCGTGCGAAAGGCCCGGCCAAATGCGCTAAGCAAGCGTCCTCCTGTGGTGTCAATAAGGGTGGGGGTGGCGGAATTTGATAAATCCCGACATCCGAGTCTAACGGGTCTATGTGCCGAGCGAACAATCCGGGCCGGCCGGCGTGCGCCGGATGGCAGGAATTGTTCGCCAGGCGGATACGAAAAACTCCCGGTATCCGGGGCCGAAGCCCGCGGATACCGGGAGTTTTGCAGCTGGCGCCGTCCCTTACAGGGCGGTGGTGCTTCCGCCTGCTGCAGCAATCTTTTCGGCGGCGCTGGCCGAGAATGCGTGGGCGGTGACGTCAACCTTGACGGTGATGTCGCCGGTGCCCAGCACCTTGACGGGCTGGTTCTTGCGAACGGCACCCTTTTCGACCAGGTTCTCCACGGTGACTGCGCCACCTTCCGGGAACAGCTCGTTGAGCTTGTCCAGGTTTACCACCTGGAACTCGACCCGGAACGGGTTCTTGAAGCCACGCAGCTTGGGCAGGCGCATGTGCAGCGGCAGCTGGCCGCCGGCAAAGCCAGCCTTCACCTGGTAGCGGGCAGCCGTACCCTTGGTACCACGGCCGGCGGTCTTACCCTTGGATGCCTCACCACGACCAACACGGGTCTTGGCGGTCTTGGCACCCGGTGCGGGACGCAGGTGGTGAACCTTCAGGGCGTTCTGCTTCTCAGCAGCCTGCGCCTTATCAGCAGTGTTCTCTGCCATTTACTTCGCCTCCTCTACCTTTACCAGGTGCGGAACCGTGTTGAGCATTCCAACGGTTACGGCGTCGGCGGTGCGGACAACAGTGTGTCCGATCCGCTTCAGGCCGAGGGACCGCAGGGTGTCGCGCTGGTTCTGCTTGCCGCCAATGGCGGACTTGATCTGAGTGATTTCCAACTGAGCGTCCGAGGGGACCAGGTTCTTAGCCAAGACTAAACACCTGCCTTCGGAGCCAGGAGGGCCTTCACCAACGCTGCCGGAGCGATCTCGTCCAGCGGCAGGCCGCGGCGTGCTGCCACTGCTGCCGGCTCTTCGAGGCGCTTCAGGGCATCAACGGTCGCGTGAACGATGTTGATGGCGTTGGAGGAACCGAGCGACTTGGAGAGGATGTCGTGGATGCCCACGCACTCCAGTACTGCACGGACCGGACCACCGGCGATAACACCGGTACCGGCGGAAGCCGGACGCAGCATTACGACGCCGGCAGCGGCTTCACCCTGAACGCGGTGCGGGATGGTGTTGCCAACGCGGGGAACGCGGAAGAAGGACTTCTTGGCCTCTTCAACGCCCTTGGCGATAGCAGCGGGAACTTCCTTGGCCTTGCCGTAGCCCACGCCGACCATGCCGTTACCGTCACCAACGACGACCAGTGCGGTGAAGCTGAAGCGACGACCACCCTTGACGACCTTGGAGACGCGGTTGATGGTGACAACGCGCTCTACGAACTGGTTCTTTTCGGCTTCGCGGCCACCGTCGCGGCCGCCACGGCCACCGCGGTCGCCGCGGCCCTGGCCACGGTCGCCACGCTCGCCGCGACGGGCGCCACCACGGCGGTCCTCGGCAGCGGGGGCAGTGGTCTCAGCAGCTGCGGCTTCGGGCGCCTTCTGATCTGCAGACACAGTGTCCTTTTCCTTGTTTGCTTCGGTCACAGTGACAGCCCACCTTCGCGTGCACCGTCAGCGACGGCGGCGATCCGGCCGTGGTACTTGTTACCACCACGGTCGAACACAACAGCCTCGACGCCGGCAGCCTTGGCACGTTCGGCAACGAGCTCGCCAACGCGCTTGGCCTTGGCGGTCTTGTCACCGTCGAATGCACGAAGGTCAGCTTCCAGAGTGGACGCGCTTGCTACGGTCTGGCCAATGGTGTCATCGACAACCTGGACAAATACGTGGCGTGCGGAGCGGTTGACCACCAGGCGGGGGCGGACAGCCGTACCGGAAATGCGCTTGCGGATACGAAGCTGGCGGCGGCTGCGACCAGCAGCCTTGCTCTTGTTCGTACGCTTCTTGTTAATGGAGATGGCCATGGTTACTTACCAGCCTTTCCGACCTTGCGGCGGATGACTTCGCCGGCGTAACGGATGCCCTTGCCCTTGTACGGGTCAGGCTTCCGCAGCTTGCGAATGTTGGCAGCGACCTCGCCGACCTGCTGCTTGTTGATACCTGAGACAGAGAGCTTGGTCGGTCCCTCTACTGCAAAGGTGATGCCGGCCGGAGCCGAAACGTTGACCGGGTGGCTGTAGCCCAGAGCGAACTCAAGGTCAGATCCCTTGGCCTGAACGCGGTAACCGGTACCGACGATTTCAAGCTTCTTCTCGTAGCCTGCGGTGACGCCCTGGATCATGTTGGCGATCAGGGTGCGGGTCAGGCCGTGGAGCGAACGGGAGGCGCGCTCGTCGTTCGGGCGGCTGACGGTCAGGGTGTTCTCGTCCAGGGCAACCTCGATGGGGCTGGCCACAGTGTGGGTCAGCTCCCCCTTGGAACCCTTGACGCTGACGACAGAGCCGTCAACCTTGACCTCAACGCCGGCAGGAACGGTGATGGGGAGACGTCCAATACGTGACATTATTCTCTTCCTTTCCCGTTACCAGACGTACGCGAGGACTTCGCCGCCCACGCCCTTCTTGCCGGCCTGCTTGTCAGTCAGGAGGCCGGAAGAGGTGGACAGGATAGCGATACCCAGGCCACCGAGCACGTGCGGGAGGTTGGTGGACTTCGCGTAAACGCGAAGGCCCGGCTTGGAGATGCGGCGTACACCGGCGATGGAACGCTCGCGGTTCGGACCGAACTTGAGGTCCAGGGTCAGCTTCTTGCCAACCTCGGCGTCCTCTTCCTTCCAGCCGGCGATGAAACCTTCGGCCTTGAGGATGTCGGCAACGCGTGCCTTGAGCTTGCTGTAAGGCATAGACACGGAGTCGTGGTATGCCGAGTTTGCGTTACGCAGGCGCGTAAGCATATCTGCGACAGGATCTGTCATTGTCATGTGGGCTCATGCCCTTCCTCATAACGGTTTCCGCCGTTCCATTCCCTGGGGAGCGGAGCGGCCGGACCTTTTACGTAGTTAATTAAGCTTCGGTTTTGAACGGGAAACCAAGCGCCTTGAGCAGCGCGCGGCCTTCGTCATCGGTCTTGGCAGTGGTGACAACCGTGATGTCCATACCGCGGACGCGGTCGATCTTGTCCTGGTCGATTTCGTGGAACATAACCTGCTCGGTCAGACCGAAGGTGTAGTTGCCGTTGCCATCGAACTGCTTGCCGCTGAGGCCGCGGAAGTCGCGGATACGGGGCAGAGCCAGGGTGACCAGGCGGTCCACGAATTCCCACATGCGGTCGCCACGCAGGGTAGCGTGTGCACCGATGGGCATGCCTTCGCGCAGCTTGAACTGTGCGATCGACTTGCGGGCCTTGGTAACCTGCGGCTTCTGGCCGGTGATCTGGGTGAGGTCGCGGACAGCGCCGTCGATCAGCTTGGAGTCCTTGGCGGCATCTCCAACACCCATGTTCACAACAACCTTCACCAGACGGGGTACCTGGTTCACGTTCTCGTACTTGAATTCATCCTGGAGCGTTGCCTTGATGGATTCGGCGTACTTGGTCTTCAGACGAGGAACGATCTTCGTTGCCGGAGTCTCGAGAGTCTCAGTCATTAGATGTCCTTCCCGGAGCTCTTGGACACGCGGATGCGGACGGTCTTCTTGACACCGTTCTTCTCCACAGTGTCGAGGCGGAAGCCCACACGGGTCGGCTTCTTGGTCGACGGGTCAACCAGGGCCACGTTCGAAATGTGGATCGGGGCCTCTACGACCTCGATGCCGCCGGTCTTGGTGCCGCGCTGCGACTGTCCAACACGGGTGTGCTTGGTGACGCGGTTGATACCCTCAACCAGCACGCGGTTGGTGTCGGTGAAGACGCGCAGAACCTTGCCCTGCTTGCCACGGTCGCCGCCGCGCTCAGCCTTGGCGCCAGTGATGACCTGAACCAGGTCACCCTTCTTGATCTTTGCAGCCATGGACTAGAGCACCTCCGGAGCCAGAGAAACGATCTTCATGAACTTCTTGTCACGCAGTTCACGACCAACCGGTCCGAAGATACGGGTACCGCGGGGGTCACCGTCGTTCTTCAGGATCACAGCTGCGTTCTCGTCAAACTTGATGTAGGAACCATCCGCACGGCGGCGTTCCTTCTTGGTACGGACGATGACGGCCTTGACCACATCGCCCTTCTTTACGTTGCCGCCCGGGATTGCATCCTTGACGGTGGCGACAATGACGTCACCGATGCCTGCGTAGCGACGGCCAGATCCACCGAGAACGCGAATGGTAAGGATTTCCTTAGCACCCGTGTTGTCGGCGACCTTGAGTCGCGACTCCTGCTGAATCACTATTTACTCCTTGCGTCGCGCCGGTTCTCAGGCCGTGATGTTGCTACGGAATGAGCCTTGCGGAACGGTTGATCGGGGTGTCTCTTGACCTGCCTGGATTTTGCCAGACCAGGCCTAAACGCCCGTGCCAGAAGCAGTTGCTCCCACCCGGTCCGGGACGGATCCCGGGCGCACAGGGGCACTATGCTGTGGCACGCTTGTTTACGAGGTTGATGATGGCGCGCGAAAGGCGCCATACAAACTCAATATCCTAGCATGTTTTCCGCCAGTCCCCATATCACCACCGTCCCCTGCCCGGCAAGACGGACGACGGCGTGACGCAGGGCAGCCTTTCAGCCCGCCCAGGGTGCCGCTCCCCCGCCAGCACAACGCCCCATCACCTCCTGCAGCAAAACAGCCAACGCCCCATCACCTCCAGCAGCAAAACAACCAACGCCCGATCACCTCCAGGCCTACCAGCAACGGGAAGTGATGGGGCGTCGCCGAAAAAGCGGTGATAAGTGATGGGGCGTCGCCGAAAAAGCGGTGATAAGTGATGGGGCGTCGCCGAAAAAGCGGTGATAAGTGATGGGGCGTCGGTGAAAAAGCGGTAGTAAGTGATGGGGCGTTCAGGCGGGACGGACGACGGCGTCACGCAGGGCAGCCTTTCGGCCCGCTAACGGTGCCGCTCCCCCGCCAGGCGTGGCGCCGCCGTCTTCCGCTTCACTAAAAAGCTGCCTGGCGTGACGCCCGCGTTAAGCGAGGAAGCCCCCGCTCCCGGAAGGGAGCAGGGGCTTCCAGCGAAGCAGCAGGTGCTACTTGGCCTTTTCGAGGATTTCCACGAGCCGCCAATTCTTGGTGGCGGACAGCGGACGGGTCTCGGCGATGACAACGAGGTCGCCGATGCCGGCGGTGTTCTCTTCGTCGTGTGCCTTGACCTTGGAGGTGCGGCGGATGACCTTGCCGTACAGTGCGTGCTTCACGCGGTCTTCAACCTCGACAACGATGGTCTTTTCCATCTTGTCGGAGACCACGTAACCGCGACGGGTCTTGCGGTAACCGCGCTGCCCAGCCTTGGCTTCGGTAGCAGTTTCGGTCACGTTCTGGTCCTTTTCACTCACTTGGCGTCCTCCTCGGTCTCAGCCTTTTCAGCCTTTTCGGCCTTCTTGGTTGAAGCCTTCTTGGACTTCTTCTCTTCCTTGGCTTCCACAACCGGTGCGGCAACCTCGGCACGAATGCCCAGCTCGCGTTCGCGGAGAACGGTGTAGATGCGTGCGATGTCCTTCTTTACCGCGCGCAGGCGACCGTGGTTCTCCAGCTGTCCGGTGGCGGACTGGAAACGCAGGTTGAACAGCTCTTCCTTGGCCTTGCGGAGTTCTTCAACGAGACGCTCGTTGTCGAAACCGTCCAGCTGTGCGGGAGCCAGATCCTTGGATCCTACTGCCATTTCTATTCACCACCCTCGCGACGCACGATGCGTGCCTTCAACGGCAGCTTGTGGATTGCCAGGCGCAGGGCCTCGCGAGCTACCTCTTCATTGACACCGGAGAGTTCGAACAGAACCCGGCCCGGCTTGACGTTGGCGACCCACCATTCCGGTGAACCCTTACCGGAACCCATGCGGGTTTCGGCAGGCTTCTTGGTCAGCGGACGGTCCGGGTAGATGTTGATCCAGACCTTACCGCCACGCTTGATGTGGCGGGTCATTGCGATACGAGCGGACTCGATCTGACGGTTGGTGACGTATGCCGGGCTCAGTGCCTGGATGCCGTACTCACCGAAGGAGACCTGGGTGCCGCCCGTAGCAGCGCCGGAACGACCCGGGTGGTGCTGCTTACGGTGCTTTACTCGACGTGGGATAAGCATTTAAGCCTGTCCTCCTTCTGCAGCAGCAGGTGCTGCTTCAACTGCCGGTGCTTCGGCAGCAGGAGCTGCTTCAGCGGCCGGACGGTCGTTGCGACGGCGGCGGTCACCGCGGTCAGCGCCACCCGGGCGGCCGGGACGCTCGCCACGGCCACCGCGGGACGGTGCGGCAGCAGCCTGTGCAGCCAGTTCCTTGGCGGTGACGTCACCCTTGTAGATCCAGACCTTCACACCGATGCGGCCGAAGGTGGTCTTGGCTTCGTAGAAGCCGTAGTCGATGTTCGCACGGAGGGTGTGCAGGGGCACACGGCCTTCGCGGTAGAACTCCGAGCGGGACATTTCAGCGCCACCCAGGCGGCCCGAGCAGGCGATACGGATGCCCTTGGCACCTGCACGCTGTGCGGACTGCATGGCCTTCTTCATCGCACGGCGGAACGCCACGCGGGAAGTCAGCTGCTCTGCAACGCCCTGGGCCACAAGCTGGGCTTCCATCTCGGGGTTCTTGACCTCGAGGATGTTCAGCTGGACCTGCTTGCCGGTGAGCTTTTCGAGCTCGCCGCGGATGCGGTCTGCTTCTGCTCCACGGCGGCCGATGACGATGCCGGGACGGGCCGTGTGGATGTCCACGCGGACACGGTCACGGGTGCGCTCGATCTCGACCTTGGCGATGCCGGCGCGCTCCATGCCCGTGGACATGAGCTGGCGGATGCGGATGTCTTCGCGAACGAAGTCCTTGTACCGCTGGCCGGCCTTGGTGCTGTCAGCGAACCAGTGCGATACGTGATCGGTGGTGATGCCGAGTCGGAACCCGTGCGGGTTTACTTTCTGTCCCACTTAGCGAGCCTCCTCTTTCTCCGGGGTAGCGACTACCACGGTGATGTGGCTGGTGCGCTTCTTGATCTGAAATGCACGACCCTGGGCACGCGGCTGGAACCGCTTCATGGTCGGGCCTTCATCAACAAACGCTTCGCTGATGATGAGGTCGCCTTCGTCAAACGCCACGCCGTCGCGGTCCGCGAGGACCCGGGCGTTGGAGATTGCTGACTGAACTACCTTGAATACCGGCTCCGAAGCTGCCTGCGGGGCAAACTTCAGAATTGCCAGAGCCTCATTCGCTTGCAATCCACGAACAAGGTTGACGACGCGCCGGGCCTTCATAGGCGTTACGCGGATGTGGCGCGCAATTGCCTTGGCTTCCATTGCTTTCCTTCTCTCGTCTTTGACGTAAACGCAGGCGCCTAGCGGCGCTTGCCCTTACGGTCGTCCTTGACATGGCCGCGGAATGTCCGCGTGGGAGCGAATTCGCCGAGCTTGTGCCCGACCATCGACTCAGTGACAAACACCGGGATGTGCTTGCGTCCGTCGTGTACGGCGATCGTGTGTCCGAGCATGTCGGGGATGATCATCGAACGGCGGGACCAGGTCTTGATGACGTTCTTGGTGCCCTTTTCGTTTTCCCTGGCTACCTTCACAAAGAGGTGCTGGTCAACGAAAGGACCTTTTTTCAGGCTGCGTGGCATGTGTCCAGGCTCCTATCGCTTGTTCTTGCCAGTACGACGGCGACGCACAATAAGCTTGTCGCTCTCTTTGTTGGGGCGGCGGGTGCGGCCTTCCCGCTTACCGTTCGGGTTGACGGGGTTACGTCCACCGGACGTCTTACCCTCGCCACCACCGTGCGGGTGGTCAACCGGGTTCATGGCGACACCACGGACGGTCGGGCGAACGCCCTTCCACCGCATACGGCCGGCCTTGCCCCAGTTGATGTTCGACTGCTCGGCGTTGCCGACCTCGCCGACGGTTGCGCGGCAGCGCACGTCAACGTTGCGGATTTCGCCGGAAGGCAGACGCAGCTGGGCGAAGCGGCCTTCCTTGGCAACAAGCTGGATGGATGCGCCGGCGGAGCGGCCCATCTTGGCGCCGCCACCCGGGCGCAGTTCAACTGCGTGGATGACAGTACCCACCGGGATGTTGAGCAGGGGCAGGTTGTTACCGGGCTTGATGTCAGCACCGGCACCTGCCTCGACAACGTCACCCTGGGAGAGCTTGTTGGGAGCGATGATGTAACGCTTGGTGCCATCAACGTAGTGCAGGAGGGCGATGCGAGCCGTGCGGTTCGGATCGTACTCGATTTCGGCAACGCGGGCGTTGACGCCGTCCTTGTCGTGGCGACGGAAGTCGATCAGACGGTACTGGCGCTTGTGTCCGCCACCCTTGTGACGGGTGGTGATCTTACCGGAGTTGTTACGGCCGCCCTTTTTGGGCAGCGGACGTACCAACGACTTTTCCGGCGTCGACCGCGTAATTTCGGTGAAGTCCGCTACGCTCGAGCCACGACGGCCCGGGGTAGTCGGCTTGTACTTACGGATTCCCATAATTTATTTCCTCGTTAAAGTGGTCTCCGCTACGCGAGCGGACCGCCGAAGATGTCGATGGTGCCTTCTTTGAGGGTGACAATCGCACGCTTGGTGTTCTTGCGGGTACCCCATCCGAATTTGGTGCGCTTGCGCTTACCGGCACGGTTGATGGTGTTGATCGATTCGACCTTGACGGAGAAGATCTTCTCCACGGCCAGCTTGATCTCGGTCTTGTTCGAACGGGGGTCCACCAGGAAGGTGTACTTGCCCTCGTCGATCAGGCCGTAGCTCTTTTCCGACACGACGGGTGCAAGCACGACGTCGCGGGGATCCTTGATGGTGGCTGCACTCACTTGGCATCCTCCTCGTTCTTAGCTGCCTTAGCGGCAACGAATGCGTCGTAGGCAGCCTTGGTGAAGACAACGTCATCAGAGACGAGAACGTCGTAGGTGTTCAGCTGGTCTGCGTACAGAACGTGAACGCCGGCGAGGTTGCGCACGGACAGTGCAGCAACGTCGTTATCGCGCTCGATGACGACCAGCAGGTTCTTGCGGTCGGAAACACCGCGGAGCGTTGCCAGTGCGGTCTTGGCGGAGGGCTTGGTGCCTTCAACCAGTTCTGCGACAACGTGGATGCGACCGTTGCGGGCCCGGTCAGACAGTGCGCCGCGCAGTGCAGCAGCAATCATCTTCTTGGGGGTGCGCTGGCTGTAGTCACGCGGGGTCGGACCGTGGACAATGCCACCGCCGGTCATGTGAGGAGCACGGATGGAACCCTGACGGGCGCGGCCGGTACCCTTCTGCTTGAACGGCTTGCGTCCTGCACCGGAAACTTCAGCGCGGGTCTTGGTCTTGTGGGTACCCTGGCGTGCAGCAGCGAGCTGGGCAACGACGACCTGGTGCAGCAGCGGCACGTTGGTCTGAACGTCGAAGATCTCTGCAGGCAGGTCAACCTGGACAGTGTTAGCCATTGAACTAGGCTCCCTTCACGGCGGTGCGTACGAAGACGACCTGGCCGCGGGCGCCGGGGACGGCACCCTTGATCAGGAGCAGCGACTTCTCGACGTCAACCGCGTGGACCGTGAGGTTCAGCGTGGTGTGACGAACGGCGCCCATGCGGCCGGCCATTTTCATGCCCTTGAAGACGCGGCTCGGGGTGGATGCGCCACCGATTGAACCGGGCTTACGGTGGTTCTTGTGGGCACCGTGGGAAGCGCCAACGCCGTGGAAGCCGTGACGCTTCATAACACCGGCGAAGCCCTTACCCTTGGTGGTCCCGACGACGTCGATCTTCTGGCCGGCTTCGAAGAGCTCTACAGAGAGCTCCTGGCCCAGCTCGTACTCGGCAGCATCTGCGGTACGAAGTTCGACGACGTGGCGGCGAGGCGTGACGCCTGCCTTTTCAAAGTGACCAGCCAGCGGCTTGGTGACCTTGCGGGGATCGATCTGGCCGTAGCCGATCTGAACGGCGACGTAGCCATCAACATCTGCGTTGCGCAGCTGGGTGATGACGTTCGAGTCTGCCTGGACCACAGTGACGGGGATGAGCTTGTTGTTCTCGTCCCAGACCTGGGTCATGCCGAGCTTCGTGCCCAGCAGGCCCTTTACGTTACGGGTTGCGGTCATAGTCTCTCAGCACCTCCCTACAGCTTGATTTCGATGTTCACGTCAGCCGGCAGGTCGAGACGCATGAGCGAGTCGACAGCCTTCGGCGTGGGATCGATGATGTCGATAAGACGCTTGTGCGTGCGCATTTCAAAGTGCTCGCGGCTGTCCTTGTACTTGTGCGGAGAGCGGATAACGCAGTACACGTTCTTCTCCGTCGGCAGCGGCACGGGGCCAACTACCGTTGCGCCTGCGCGCGTGACCGTCTCAACGATCTTCCGTGCTGAAACGTCAATGACCTCGTGGTCGTATGACTTCAGCCGGATGCGGATTTTTTGTCCCGCCATGTCGCCTGACTCTCTTTCAGTCTGTGCTTCCCCGGTTTAGGGCTGCCCTGTTCACTTACTCGTTGTATGGCTGCCGAAGCATTTGAGGTCGTAACCACCATCCGCCGCACAAACTGAATCCGGATAAATCCGGGTTCCTCACCTTGCCGGCGCAACCGACCCCCGCGGTCGGGCGTGTCGCGCTGAACACGCATACAAATCCGCAATTCCATTGGGGTGGGTTATGTTTGGTCTTCAACTTGGACCCTGCACCCGGCATTATCCGGATCGGGACGCGAAGAAGCGCTTGAACAACTCATCTAGTATGCCGGAAAAGCCTGGCAGATGCGAATTGAAACCCGCGCCGTCACCTGCACGCCCCATTGCAGTGGAAAGAAACCGGCTGGATGATAGGGGCATGACCCTGGAAGGCACTGAAGCGGTGACGGAACTGGCCGGGCGCGTGCCGGCGTCGTTCACCCTGGGCGTCGCCGCCGCGGCGTTCCAAATCGAAGGCGCGCTGAAGGACGGGGGCCGCGGCCCCTCGGGGTGGGATGCCTTCGCGGAAAAGCCCGGCGCCATCATGGACGGGCACTCCCCCGCCGTGGCCTGCGACCACTACAACCGGCTGCCGGAGGATGTGGCGCTGCTCAAGGAGCTGGGCGTTGATTCCTACCGGTTCTCGCTTTCCTGGCCACGGATCCAGCCCGACGGCCGGGGCAGCTTCAATGCCGAAGGCCTGGATTTCTACGACCGCCTGATCGACCAGCTCCTCGATGCCGGCATCTCCCCGATGGCCACCTTGTACCACTGGGACACCCCCCTGCCGCTGGAACACCGTGGCGGGTGGCTGAACCGCGACACCGCCGAAAGGTTCGGCGACTACGCCCGGGCCGCCGGTGAGCGGTTCGGCGACCGTGTGGACCAGTGGGTCACCCTCAACGAACCGGTCTCGGTCACCCTAAATGGCTACGCCCTCGGGGTGCACGCGCCGGGGCGCCAATTGATGTTCGATGCCCTTCCCGCCATCCACCACCAGCTCCTGGCGCACGGGCTCGGCGTGCAGGCGCTGCGGGCGGCCGGAGTGGCGGGCGGCGTTGGCCTGACCAACCTGCACTCCCCCGTCAGGCCCGCCACCCGGAAGATCGGCGACCGGCTCGTCGCGCACCTGTACGACCTTCTGATGAACAGGATCTACGCCGATCCCGTCCTGCTGGGCCGCTACCCCTCGCTGCCCCTGTACGCCAAGCCCTGGCTGCGCTCCATCGGCAGGATCTCCGATGCCGACCTGAGGACCATCCACCAGCCCCTGGACTTCTACGGGCTCAATTACTACTTCCCGGTGAAGGTGGCCCTGGGGCCGGGCATCACCCCCATGCCTGCGGACATGCACAAGGAAATCGCCAAGCTGCCCTTCCACGAAGTGGGTTATCCGGAGTACGGCAGCACCGGCTTCGGCTGGCCTGTGGCACCGGAGCACCTGGGGGTCCTGCTGCGGGAAATGCGGGACCGGTACGGCGAGGCGCTTCCGCCGATGTACATCACCGAGGGCGGCGCCAGCTTTCCTGAACCCGACAGGGTTTCAGAGACGCTGGAGGACACGGACCGCGTCGAGTATCTGGCTGCGCACTTGGGGACAGCTCTTGAAGCTACTGCTCCCGGCGGCATGGCCGAGGGCGTTGAGCTGCGCGGCTATTACGTGTGGACACTGATGGACAATTTCGAGTGGGCCGCCGGCTACTCGCAGCGTTTTGGCCTGGTGCACGTGGACTTCGATTCACTGGAGCGGACCCCCAAACGGTCCTTCTACTGGTACCAGGCGCTGTCACGCGCCCGGGGCCACCGGCGGGACTAGCCGGCGGGCTACCAGCGGCATGTCACTGCCGGCATGTCACTGGAGGCCCAGCACTGTAAGGAAGATCAGCACGCAGTTCAGTCCCACGATGAGCGTGGCGCTCGTCCAGCCCGCAATCCGAAGCGGTTTCGAGTCCGCGTGGATGCCCATCACCTTGCGGCTGCCGGTGAGGCGGATCAGCGGAATGAGCGCGAACGGGATGCCGAAACTCAGGAGGACCTGGCTCAGGACCAAGGCCAGCGTTGGTTCAATGCCGGCGCCCAGGACCAGCAGAGCCGGGATCAGGGTGAGCGTGCGGCGCATCAGCAGCGGAATCCTGACCTTCAGCAGCCCGCCCATGATGGTGGCCCCCGCGTAGCACCCCACCGACGTGGACGCCAGGCCCGAGGCCAGGAGGCCAATGGCGAATACGACGCCGATGACGGGCCCGAGTGCCGACGTCACGGCTGCGTGCGCTCCGGCGATGGTGTCCGTCCCCTCCACTCCGCGGAGGCTGGTGGCGGCCAGCAGCAGCATGGCGATATTGACGATTCCGGCAAGCAGCAGGGCACCGGCGACATCCACGCGGGTGGCCCGGATCAACCGCGTCCTGACTGCCGGGTCTTCCGAGAAGCCGTGACGGTCGCGGGCCAGGGCCGAGTGCAGGTAGATCGCGTGCGGCATGACGGTGGCCCCGAGCATGCTGGCTGCGAGCAGGACGGTATCGGTTCCCTCGAAGCGTGGCACAAGGCCGGCGATTGCACCACCGGCATCCGGCGGCGCGACGAACAGGCCCGAAACAAACCCGACGGCAATCACGCCGAGCAGGGCCAGAATGGCGAGCTCGAAGGACTTCTGGCTCCGGTTCGACTGCAGTGCCAGCAGCAGCATGGACGCCAGGCCGATGATGAACCCGCCCGTGAGCAGGGGCAGGCCGAACAGCAGGTTGAGCGCAACGGCGCCGCCAATGACTTCCGCCATATCCGTGGCCCCGGCAACGATCTCAGCCTGCACCCAGTAGGCACGGCGCCGCCCGGTTCCCAGGCGTTTGCCGAGGATTTCCGGAAGGCTCATTCCGGTGGCCAGGCCCAGCTTGGCCGACTGGTACTGGATCAGCACCGCCATGGCATTGGCTGCCACCAGAACCCAGACGAGCAGGTACCCGAAGTTTGCGCCGGCAGTCAGGTTTGCCGCCACGTTCCCCGGGTCCACATATGCGATGGCGGCCACGAACGCGGGCCCGAGCAGCAGCAGGCGGGACCACACTTTAGTAGTGGCGGATTCCGCCGCCAATGTTGAAACAGCCATCACGTGTCCTCGTCGTTGCGGGCGTCAATAAGACGAGGATACCGCGAATTTAGGTGTACCGAAAAGTAGGAATAAGGCGCACCAGCAACGGGCGCAGCAACTCCGCGTTACTGGTTCTTGTTTGCCCTGTTGATCCGCTTGGCCCGGTCGATCTCGTGCCGGAAATTCCGTTTGACCCAGAACACCCCGGCCACGACGGCCACCGCGATGATCAGGAAAATAAGCCACCCCATGATGATCTCCTTTCAGTGCTGCAACAGTATCAGTGGCCCCTCCCCGCAGCACCCGCGGGGTCCCCGCCAAAAAGGGTAAAAGAAAGCCCCGCTGCTTGGAGCAGCGGGGCTTTCTTTGTGGATACAGCGCGGGCCGGGGCCCGGTGGATCCTCGATCAGCAAGTACTACTTGATGATCTTGGTAACGCGTCCCGACCCAACGGTGCGGCCGCCTTCGCGGATAGCGAAGCCGAGGCCCTCTTCCATAGCGATGGGCTGGATGAGCGCAACGGTCATCTCAGTGTTGTCGCCAGGCATAACCATTTCCGTGCCCTCGGGCAGGGTGATAACGCCAGTTACGTCCGTGGTACGGAAGTAGAACTGCGGGCGGTAGTTGGAGTAGAACGGGTTGTGACGTCCGCCTTCGTCCTTGGAGAGGATGTAGACGTTGGCCTCGAAGTCGGTGTGCGGGGTGATGGAACCCGGCTTGACGACAACCTGGCCACGCTCGACATCGTCGCGCTTCAGACCGCGGAGCAGCAGGCCACAGTTCTCGCCGGCCCATGCTTCGTCGAGCTGCTTGTGGAACATCTCGATACCGGTAACCGTGGTCTTCTGGACCGGGCGGATGCCGACGATCTCGACCTCGGAGTTGATGGCGAGGGTTCCACGCTCGGCGCGGCCCGTAACAACGGTGCCACGGCCGGTGATGGTGAAGACGTCTTCGATCGGCATCAGGAACGGCTTGTCGCGGTCACGTACGGGGTCCGGAACGGACTCGTCGACAGCAGCCATCAGGTCCTCAACGGACTTGACCCACTCGGGGTCGCCTTCCAGGGCCTTCAGGCCTGAAACGCGGACAACCGGAGCGTTGTCGCCATCGAAGCCCTGCGAGCTGAGGAGCTCACGAACTTCCATTTCGACGAGGTCGAGGAGTTCCTCGTCATCGACCATGTCAGCCTTGTTCAGTGCGACCAGCAGGTAGGGAACACCAACCTGGCGGGCCAGCAGAACGTGCTCGCGGGTCTGTGCCATCGGGCCGTCGGTAGCGGCAACCACGAGGATTGCGCCGTCCATCTGGGCAGCACCGGTGATCATGTTCTTGATGTAGTCAGCGTGGCCGGGGGCGTCTACGTGTGCGTAGTGACGCTTCTCGGTCTGGTACTCCACGTGGGAGATGTTGATGGTAATACCGCGCTGACGCTCTTCGGGTGCAGAGTCGATCGACGCGAAGTCACGCTTCTCGTTGAGATCCGGGTACTTGTCGTACAGCACCTTGGAAATGGCGGCCGTCAGCGTCGTCTTACCGTGGTCAACGTGACCAATGGTGCCGATGTTGACGTGCGGCTTAGTCCGCTCGAACTTTGCCTTTGCCACAGGTTCCTCCTAGAACGTTTTCAAATAGCTTGCCCTCCAGCCGCGCTTATCGCGGTAGAACTCAGGCAAGTCTACTTGGGGGGCTTTGGATTGGTGAAATTGCAGATTCAGGAACTAATACTAATCCCCTGAGCCTGTTCGTGCAGGGGCCGGAATCCGGCCGGATTACTCCGGCCGGCCCGGCCACCTGCACCGGCCACGCTGTCCGCTGGCAGACAGCGCCACCGAGGTGTTCGCTTCGAAAGTCCGGAAGGACTACTCGCCGCGGGACTTCTGGATGATCTCGTCGGCAACTGCCTTCGGGACCTCGGCGTAGCTGTTGAACGTCATGGAGTACACAGCACGGCCCTGGGTCTTCGAGCGCAGGTCACCGATGTAGCCGAACATGCCGGACAGCGGAACGTGCGCACGGATGACCTTGACGCCCTGTGCATCTTCCATGGACTGCATCTGGCCACGGCGGGAGTTGAGGTCACCGATAACTTCACCCATGTATTCCTCAGGGGTGCGGACCTCGACATCCATCAGCGGTTCGAGCAGAACCGGGTTCGCCTTGCGTGCAGCTTCCTTGAAAGCCATACGGCCGGCGATCTTGAACGCCATTTCCGAGGAGTCAACATCGTGGTACGCGCCGTCGATCAGCGTGGCCTTGATGCCGACAACCGGGTAGCCGGCCAGGACGCCGTCGTTCAGTGCATCCTGGATGCCCGCGTCAACAGACGGGATGTACTCGCGGGGAACGCGGCCACCAGTGACCTTGTTCTCGAACTCGTACAGCTCGCCCTCGGCGGTGTCCAGCGGCTCGATGGCAATCTGGATCTTTGCGAACTGACCCGAACCACCGGTCTGCTTCTTGTGCGTGTAGTCGTGGCGTTCGACGGCGCGCTTGATGGTTTCGCGGTAAGCAACCTGGGGCTTGCCCACGTTGGCCTCGACCTTGAACTCGCGGCGCATGCGGTCCACCAGGATGTCCAGGTGGAGCTCGCCCATGCCGGCGATGATGGTCTGGCCGGTGTCTTCGTTGAGGGACACCTGGAAGGTGGGATCCTCAGCGGAGAGCTTCTGGATGGCCGTGGACAGCTTCTCCTGGTCACCCTTGGTGTTCGGCTCGATGGCAACCGAGATCACGGGCTCCGGGAAGCTCATGGACTCGAGCACAATCTGGTTGCTGGCATCGCACAGGGTGTCACCGGTGGTGGTGTCCTTCAGGCCGATGGCTGCGTAGATGTGGCCGGCGGTAGCGCCCTCAACGGGCATTTCCTTGTTGGCGTGCATCTGGAACAGCTTGCCGATGCGCTCCTTCTTGCCCTTGGTGGAGTTGACTACCTGGGCGCCTGCTTCCACGTGACCGGAGTACACGCGGATGAAGGTGAGCTGGCCGAAGAAGGGGTGGGCCGCAATCTTGAACGCCAGGGCCGAGAACGGCTCGTCAGCGGAAGGCTTGCGGGTCAGTTCCTTCTCTTCGTCGCGGGGGTCGTGGCCGACCATCGGGGGGACGTCGAGCGGGTTCGGCAGGTAGTCCACAACCGCGTCGAGCATGGGCTGAACGCCGCGGTTCTTGAACGCGGAGCCGCAGAAGATCGGGTAGAGCTCGGAGTTGATCGTCATCTTGCGGATGCCGGCCTTGAGCTCGTCGATCGAGATCTCTTCACCCTCGAGGTACTTCTCCATGAGTTCCTCGGAGGACTCGGCGACGGTCTCAACGAGGTTCGCGCGGTACTCCTCAGCCTTTTCCTGGAGGTCAGCGGGGATCTCGCGGATCTCGTACTTGGCACCCATGGTCACGTCGCCCTTGGCGTCGCCGGGCCACACCAGTGCACGCATGTAGAGCAGGTCCACGACGCCGATGAAGTCGTTCTCGGCACCGATGGGCAGCTGCATGACCAGCGGCTTGGCACCGAGGCGGCTGATGATGGTGTCTACGGTGAAGTAGAAGTCAGCACCGAGCTTGTCCATCTTGTTGACGAAGCAGATACGCGGAACGTTGTACTTGTCCGCCTGGCGCCAAACAGTCTCGGACTGCGGCTCAACGCCTTCCTTGCCATCGAAGACGGCAACTGCACCGTCGAGGACGCGCAGGGAGCGCTCCACCTCAACCGTGAAGTCCACGTGGCCGGGGGTGTCGATGATGTTGATCTGGTTGTTTTCCCAGAAGCAGGTCACGGCGGCAGACGTGATGGTGATGCCGCGTTCCTTTTCCTGTTCCATCCAGTCGGTGGTCGAAGCGCCGTCGTGCGTTTCGCCGATCTTGTGGTTCACACCCGTGTAGAACAGGATGCGCTCGGTGGTGGTGGTCTTGCCGGCATCGATGTGGGCCATGATGCCGATGTTGCGGACCTTACTAAGGTCGGTAAGCACGTCCTGTGCCACGGGGTCTCCTTTTGGGATGGACTACACGTTCGCCGCCGGCTCGGTTGAGCCGGCGGCGCCCGGGGAGTATTACCAGCGGTAGTGTGCGAAGGCCTTGTTGGACTCGGCCATCTTGTGGGTGTCTTCGCGACGCTTCACAGCGGCACCGAGACCGTTCGACGCGTCCAGGATTTCGTTCTGGAGGCGCTCGGTCATCGTCTTCTCGCGGCGGGCCTTGGAGTAGCCAACCAGCCACCGCAGGGCGAGTGCGGTGGAGCGGCCCGGCTTGACCTCAACCGGAACCTGGTAGGTGGCGCCACCGACACGGCGGGAGCGGACCTCGAGGGAAGGCTTGACGTTGTCCATGGCCTTCTTCAGGGCTGCAACGGGGTCGCCGCCGGACTTGGCGCGTGCGCCTTCGAGTGCACCGTAGACGATGCGCTCTGCCGTGGACTTCTTGCCGTCAACGAGTACCTTGTTGATGAGCTGGGTTACCAGCGGGGAACCGTATACCGGATCCGAAACGAGCGGCCGCTTGGGGGCCGGACCCTTGCGAGGCATATTACTTCTTCTCCATCTTTGCGCCGTAGCGGCTGCGGGCCTGCTTACGGTTCTTCACACCCTGGGTATCGAGGGCGCCACGGACGATCTTGTAGCGGACACCCGGGAGGTCCTTAACACGACCACCGCGAACGAGCACAATGGAGTGCTCCTGCAGGTTGTGGCCAACACCGGGGATGTAGGCGGTAACTTCCACGCCGCCGTTGAGGCGCACACGTGCCACCTTACGCAGAGCCGAGTTCGGCTTCTTCGGGGTGGTGGTGTAGACGCGGGTGCAAACACCGCGGCGCATGGGGCTGCCCTTAAGCGCGGGAGCCTTGGTCTTTGAGACCTTAGGCGTGCGGCCCTTACGGACCAGCTGGTTAATCGTAGGCACTCTCGTGTTCTCCGTTTTATCCGGAGTGGCTGTTTCCGGCCACTCTCCTGTTGCGTTGCCCCGCCGCCCGGGCCCTGAAGGGAATCTCCATGGCGGCGAAGGCGAAGCCTTAATAGTCGGATCGCACGCCGGCACGAAACGTACATTCCTGTAGTTCCCTAGGCATGCAAAAATGTGGCATACGTTGCACAAGAACCCTGCAAACCGGAAACGTCGCTCTGGTCCAGCTTTTCAGCTGGTACCGGCGCACTCATCCACTGCCACAATAACAATTGGTAACAAGTCTAGCATGGACGGGCTCCATGCCTTAATCGACGGGTTAAACGGGGATGGTCCCCCACCTTGCGGTGCGGGACCATCCCTCTTGCTTCCTAAGGGCGGGGCGGAGGGTCCCCTACGTGGCGCGGAACGCGACACGTAGGGGACCGCCCTGCCCGTCAGCGGAAGTCGTTGCCCAGGTCGTAGTCATCCAGCGGGATGGCGTGGAACTCGGGAGCTCCGTCACCGCCCAGGGTGTCGTACGAGAAGTCACTGAATGCGCTGGGGCCGGTGAACAGGTTGGCCTTTGCTTCCTCAGTGGGCTCCACGGTGACCTCGGTGTAGCGCGGGAGGCCCGTGCCGGCCGGGATCAGCTTACCGATGATGACGTTTTCCTTCAGGCCGAGCAGCGGATCGCTCTTGCCTTCCATGGCTGCCTGCGTCAGGACGCGGGTGGTCTCCTGGAAGGAAGCTGCGGACAGCCAGGACTCGGTAGCCAGCGACGCCTTGGTGATGCCCATGAGCTCAGGACGTCCGGAAGCCGGAGTCTTGCCCTCGGACACAACGCGGCGGTTGGCGTCCTCGAAGCGGCTGCGCTCGGCGAGCTCGCCGGGCAGCAGGTCCGATTCGCCGGACTCGATGACCGTGACGCGGCGCAGCATCTGGCGGACGATAACCTCGACGTGCTTGTCGTGGATACCGATGCCCTGGCTGCGGTACACGCCCTGCACTTCGTCCACGAGGAACTTCTGTGCCGCACGCGGGCCCATGATGCGCAGGACCTGCTTGGGGTCGACCGGGCCGTTGATCAGCTTCTGGCCAACGGAGACGTGGTCGCCGTCTTCGATCAGCAGGCGTGAACGGCGGAGGACCGGGTAGGCGATCTCTTCCGTTCCGTCATCCGGAGTGATGACCAGGCGCATCTGGCGCTCGGACTCTTCGATGGTGATGCGGCCGGCTGCTTCAGCAATCGGGGCTACACCCTTCGGAGTACGGGCTTCGAAGAGCTCCTGGATACGGGGCAGACCCTGGGTGATGTCGTCGCCACCACCGGCGGAAACAGCACCACCAGTGTGGAACGTACGCATGGTCAGCTGGGTACCGGGCTCACCGATGGACTGTGCGGCGATGATGCCCACGGCCTCGCCGATGTCCACGGTCTTGCCGGTGGCCAGCGAGCGGCCGTAGCACAGGGCGCAGGTGCCGACGCTGGACTCACAGGTGAGTACGGAGCGGACCTTGACCTCGGTGATGCCTGCCTTGAAGAGCTCGTCGATCACGACGTCGCCGCAGTCGGTGCCGGCGGCTGCGAGGACGTTGCCCTCGGAGTCCACGACGTCGACGGCCAGCGTACGTGCGTAGGCGCTGTTCTCGACGTTCTCGTCCAGGACCAGCTCACCGTTGGAATCGGCGACGGCGATGGGCGTGACCAGGCCACGCTCGGTGCCGCAGTCCTCTTCACGGACGATGACGTCCTGCGAGACGTCCACCAGACGACGGGTCAGGTAACCCGAGTTGGCGGTACGCAGTGCGGTATCTGCCAGGCCCTTACGGGCACCGTGCGTGGCGATGAAGTATTCCAGCACCGACAGGCCCTCGCGGTAGGAGGACTTGATGGGGCGCGGGATGATCTCACCCTTCGGGTTGGCCACCAGGCCACGGATACCCGCGATCTGGCGGACCTGCATCCAGTTACCACGTGCACCGGAGGACACCATGCGGTTGATGGTGTTCATCGGGGACAGGCTCTCACGCATCACGGAGGCGATGTCGTTGGTTGCCTTGTTCCAGATCTCGATCAGTTCCTGGCGGCGCTCGTCGTCGTCGATCAGGCCCTTGTCGTACTGGCCCTGGATCTTGGCGGCGCGTTCTTCGTACCCGGCAAGGATTTCCGGCTTGGCAGCAGGAACCTCGATGTCGGAGATGGCGACGGTGACGCCTGAACGGGTGGCCCAGTAGAAACCGGCATCCTTCAGGTTGTCCAGCGTTGCCGCGGTGACGACCTTGGGGTAGCGCTCGGCGAGGTCGTTGACGATCCGGGACAGTTCGCCCTTGTCGGCAACGGCTTCAACCCACGGGTAGTCCTCGGGCAGGGTCTGGTTGAAGACAACCTGGCCCAGGGAGGTCTGGACGAGTGCCGGCTGACCGGGTTCCCAGCCTTCCGGGGCTTCCCAGCCGGCGTAGGGGACGAATCCTTCGAGCCGGATCTTGACCTGCGAGTTCAGGTGCAGCTCGCGTGCATCGAAGGCCATGATGGCTTCCGATACGGAGGAGAAGATCCTGCCTTCGCCGGCGGAACCCTTGCGCTTGGTGGTCAGGTGGTAGAGGCCGATGATCATATCCTGCGAAGGCAGGGTGACCGGGCGTCCGTCAGAGGGCTTCAGGATGTTGTTCGAGGACAGCATAAGGATGCGGGCCTCAGCCTGCGCCTCGGGGCTCAGCGGCAGGTGGACTGCCATCTGGTCGCCGTCGAAGTCGGCGTTGAACGCGCCACAAACCAGCGGGTGCAGCTGGATTGCCTTGCCTTCAACAAGCTGCGGCTCGAACGCCTGGATGCCCAGGCGGTGCAGGGTAGGTGCACGGTTGAGCAGCACCGGGTGTTCGGTGATGATCTCTTCGAGCACGTCCCAGACCTGCGGGCGGTAGCGCTCCACCATCCTCTTTGCCGACTTGATGTTCTGGGCGTGGTTGAGGTCAACCAGGCGCTTCATCACGAACGGCTTGAAGAGCTCCAGGGCCATCTGCTTGGGCAGGCCGCACTGGTGCAGCTTCAGCTGCGGGCCGACGACGATGACCGAACGGCCCGAGTAGTCAACGCGCTTGCCGAGGAGGTTCTGGCGGAAACGGCCCTGCTTGCCCTTGAGCATGTCGCTCAGGGACTTCAGCGGACGGTTGCCGGGTCCGGTGACCGGGCGGCCGCGGCGGCCGTTGTCGAAGAGGCTGTCAACAGCTTCCTGAAGCATGCGCTTCTCGTTGTTGACGATGATCTCCGGAGCACCCAGGTCAAGCAGGCGCTTGAGGCGGTTGTTGCGGTTGATCACACGGCGGTACAGGTCATTGAGGTCGGAGGTCGCGAAGCGGCCACCGTCCAGCTGGACCATGGGGCGCAGTTCCGGCGGGATCACCGGGACGGCGTCGAGGACCATGCCGAGCGGGCTGTTGTTGGTGGTCAGGAATGCGTTGACCACCTTGAGCCGCTTGAGGGCGCGGGTCTTGCGCTGGCCCTTGCCGTTGGCGATGACGTCGCGCAGCAGGTCGGACTCGGCCTGCATGTCGAAGTTCTCGAGGCGCTTCTTGATGGCCTCGGCACCCATGGAGCCCTCGAAGTACATGCCGTAGCGGTCGCGCAGTTCGCGGTACAGGCCTTCGTCACCTTCGAGGTCGGCGACCTTCAGGTTCTTGAAGCGGTCCCAGACCTGCTCGAGGCGCTCGATGTCGGCGTCGGCACGCTTGCGCACGTTGGCCATCTGGCGGTCGGCGGAGTCGCGGGCCTTCTTCTTGTCGGCAGCCTTGGCGCCTTCGCCCTCGAGGCGTGCGATTTCGCCTTCAAGGTCGCGGGCAATCGCGGCGATGTCGGCGTCGCGGTTGTCGATCAGCTGCTTCTTCTCGATGTCGTGCTCAACCTGCAGGTTGGGCAGTTCCTCGTGGCGGGCAGCTTCGTCGACGCTGGTGATCATGTAGGCAGCGAAGTAGATGACCTTTTCGAGGTCCTTCGGGGCCAGGTCAAGGAGGTAGCCCAGGCGGGACGGAACACCCTTGAAGTACCAGATGTGCGTAACGGGGGCGGCCAGCTCAATGTGGCCCATGCGCTCACGGCGGACCTTGGCGCGGGTGACTTCAACGCCACAGCGCTCACAGATGATGCCCTTGAAGCGCACGCGCTTGTACTTGCCGCAGTAGCATTCCCAGTCCCGGGACGGGCCGAAGATCTTCTCGCAGAAGAGGCCGTCCTTCTCGGGCTTGAGCGTGCGGTAGTTGATGGTTTCCGGCTTCTTAACCTCGCCGTACGACCAGCCGCGGATGTCTTCCGCGGTGGCGAGGCCGATCTGCATGAGGCCGAAGGAGGATTCGCTGGACATATGGTCCCTGTTCTCTCTTGTTCTCTAAATTCTGAAGTCTTGGTGCGGGATGAGGGAGGTGGGGTTCGACGGCGGGTGCGCACCCGCCGTCGAACGCCCGCCTGCTAAACCTCTTCTACGGAGCTGGGCTCTGCGCGAGACAGATCGATGCCCAGTTCTTCCGCAGCCGTGAAGACTGCGTCATCAGAGTCACGCATTTCAATTGTGGTTCCGTCCGTGGAAAGAACTTCCACGTTCAGGCACAGCGACTGCATTTCCTTGATCAAGACCTTGAAGGATTCGGGAACGCCCGGCTCGGGGATGTTCTCGCCCTTGACGATCGCTTCGTAGACCTTCACACGACCGTGGATGTCATCGGACTTGATCGTGAGGAGTTCCTGGAGGGTGTAGGCGGCGCCGTAAGCTTCGAGCGCCCACACTTCCATTTCACCGAAGCGCTGGCCACCGAACTGTGCCTTACCACCCAGCGGCTGCTGCGTGATCATGGAGTACGGGCCGGTGGAGCGTGCGTGGATCTTGTCGTCCACCAGGTGGTGGAGCTTCAGGATGTACATGTAGCCGACCGAGATCGGATCCGGGAACGGCTCGCCGGAGCGGCCGTCAAACAGGCGGGTCTTGCCCGAGGAGTTGATCAGGCGGTCACCGTCGCGGGTCACGTTGGTGGAATCCAGCAGGCCCGTGATTTCCTCTTCGCGGGCGCCGTCGAACACCGGCGTGGCAACAGTGGTGGGACCACTCTCGCGCGGCAGGTTCGGCAGCTGCTTGACCCACTCGGGCTCGCCTTCGATCTTCCAACCGGTCTTGGCAACCCAACCGAGGTGCGTTTCGAGCACCTGGCCCACGTTCATACGGCCCGGAACACCCAGCGGGTTCAGGACGATGTCAACGGGGGTGCCGTCGGCAAGGAAGGGCATGTCCTCGATCGGAAGGATCTTGGAGATAACACCCTTGTTGCCGTGGCGGCCGGCGAGCTTGTCGCCGTCGGTGATCTTCCGCTTGGCGGCCACGTAGACGCGGACCAGCTGGTTCACGCCCGGGGGCAGCTCGTCGTCGTTGTCGCGGTCGAAGACGCGCACGCCGATGACGGTTCCGGACTCGCCGTGGGGCACCTTCAGGGAGGTGTCGCGGACTTCGCGGGACTTCTCACCGAAGATGGCGCGCAGCAGGCGCTCTTCCGGGGTCAGTTCAGTTTCACCCTTCGGAGTGACCTTTCCGACCAGGATGTCCCCTGCTTCAACCTCGGCACCGATGTGGATGATGCCGCGCTCGTCCAGGCCGGCCAGGACTTCCTCGGACACGTTGGGGATGTCACGGGTGATTTCCTCGGCACCAAGCTTGGTGTCGCGGGCATCGATCTCGTGCTCCTCGATGTGGATGGAGGAAAGGACGTCCTCGGCAACGATGCGCTGCGAGAGGATGATGGCGTCCTCGAAGTTGTGGCCTTCCCATGACATGAATGCCACGAGCAGGTTCTTGCCCAGTGCGAGCTCACCCTGGTCCGTAGCCGGGCCGTCGGCGATGATGCCGCCAACTTCCAGGCGCTGGCCTTCGTTCACCAGGACGCGGTGGTTGTAGCAGTTGCCCTGGTTGGAACGGGCGAACTTGTTGATGCGGTAGTTGGTCTCGGTGCCGTCGTCGTTGAGCATGATGACGAGCTCGGCGGAAACCTCGGTGACCACACCGGCCTTCTTGGCGATGACAACGTCACCGGCGTCGACGGCGGCGGCGCGCTCCATGCCGGTGCCCACCACGGGAGCCTCGGAACGGACCAGCGGCACAGCCTGGCGCTGCATGTTGGCACCCATGAGTGCACGGTTGGCGTCGTCGTGCTCCAGGAACGGGATCAGGGCCGTAGCCACGGACACCATCTGGCGCGGGGAGACGTCCATGAACTCGACGTCGGCGGCGGGAACCAGCACGGGCTCGCCTCCACCACCGCGGGCACGGACCAGGACGGTCTCTTCAGCGAACTTCTTGTTCTCGTCCAGCGGCGCGTTGGCCTGGGCGATCAGGACCTCAGCCTCGTCGTCGGCCGTCAGGTACTGGACGTCGTCGGACACGACGCCGTCCTTAACAAGGCGGTACGGGGTCTCGATGAAACCGAACGGGTTGATGCGGCCGTAGGAAGCCAGCGAACCGATCAGACCAATGTTCGGGCCTTCAGGGGTTTCGATGGGGCACATACGTCCGTAGTGGGACGGGTGCACGTCACGGACTTCCATGCCGGCGCGGTCACGGGACAGACCACCGGGGCCAAGGGCCGACAGGCGGCGCTTGTGGGTCAGGCCCGAGAGCGGGTTGTTCTGGTCCATGAACTGCGACAGCTGGGAGGTTCCGAAGAACTCCTTGATGGCCGCAACCACGGGGCGGATGTTGATCAGGGTCTGCGGCGTGATGGCCTCGACGTCCTGGGTGGTCATACGCTCGCGGACAACGCGCTCCATGCGGGACAGGCCGGTGCGGACCTGGTTCTCGATGAGCTCGCCGACGGCGCGGATGCGGCGGTTGCCGAAGTGGTCGATGTCGTCGATCTCGACGCGCAGGTCCACTTCCTGGCCATCGCGGGTGCCCTTGATGGTCTTCTCACCGGCGTGCAGCGCGACGAGGAACTTGATCATGGCGACGATGTCTTCGACGTGCAGGACAGAGGCTTCCTTGTCGCCAAGGGAGCGGTCGATGCCAAGCTTGCGGTTGATCTTGTAGCGGCCAACCTTGGCCAGATCGTAGCGCTTGGAGTTGAAGTACAGGTTGTCCAGCAGGGACTGGGCAGCCTCGACGGTGGGCGGCTCGCCCGGGCGCAGCTTGCGGTAGATGTCCAGCAGGGCGTCTTCGCGGGTTTCGGTGGCGTCCTTCTCCAGGGTTGCCCGCATGGAGTCGTACTGGCCGAACTCTTCGAGGATCTGGCCTTCGGTCCAGCCCAGGGCCTTCAGCAGGACCGTGACGGACTGCTTGCGCTTGCGGTCGAGGCGGACACCGACCTGGTCGCGCTTGTCGATCTCGAGCTCGAACCATGCACCGCGGGACGGGATGATCTTTGCGGTGAAGATGTCCTTGTCGCTGGTCTTGTCGGCGGCGCGCTCGAAGTAGGCGCCCGGCGAACGGACCAGCTGGGAGACGACGACACGCTCGGTGCCGTTGACGACGAAGGTGCCCTTCTCGGTCATCAGGGGGAAGTCACCCATGAACACGGTCTGCTGCTTGATTTCGCCCGTGTTGTTGTTCATGAACTCGGCCTTGACGTACAGCGGAGCCGAGTACGTTGCGTCCCGGTCCTTGCACTCAGCCATGGTGTACTTGGGGTCAGCGAACTCCGGATCGGAGAAGCTCAGGGACATGGTGCCCTGGAAGTCCTCGATCGGGGAGATCTCTTCGAAGATGTCCGACAGGCCGGACGTGGTGGCGACGCTGAGATCGTTTTCTTCGACAGCCTTTGCCACGCGTGCCTGCCAGCGCTCATTGCCGACCAGCCAGTCAAAGCTGTCCGTCTGCAGGGCAAGCAGATTCGGAACGTCAAGGGGTTCGTGAATCTTTGCGAATGAGAGCCGGCGAGTGGCACCATCAGTGCTGTCGGCAGTGTTAGCGGTTTCGTTATTAGAGGTGCTCGAGGCGACCAAGAGGGATCCTTCCACAGACCTTCAGGCGTTTTCAGATCTCCCCCGCTGTGCACCCTGCGAAGTGACTCCGCAGCGCTACCATCCGGTTCCGCTATATGACCCGGGGCCTGAACTGACTATGCTGTGACCGTTGTTACGGCACGTTGATTGCCAGCTGCCAGGCAAAGCCCACCGCTATATGAAGGCTGAAGGTAAACAGGGAAGACGCAAATATCTACGATACGGCAAAACAACCTACGTGTCTACCCCACATCCCGCCGGATTGCAAGCACCCAGTTTCCGGCGGCCTGCACCAGGAGTGCCGGACCGCCTAGAGGCGCAGCGTGACGCCCTCGGCCGTGCAGGTGCCGGCGTTCGCGAAAACGGCATCCCTTACGGCGTCCTTGGATTCCTGGGACGGCTTGCCCCCGGTTTCCGCCACCGACGAGTGGTCGATGGCGAGCAGGCTCAGCGAGGTGAACAGGCCCCTCAAGTCCCCGGAAACTGTGTCCTTGGCGTCCTGGGCCCGGGAGTACACGTCCTCGTAGCCCTGTGAATCGGTGGGGGAAACGGCGCCATAGTCCGCCACCAGTTTGTTGAAGAGTTCGCAGGCCGCCTTGGTTCCCCCTGACCGGGCCGCACCTGTACTTCCAGGCCCGGTGGAGGCGGCCGGGCTGGTGCCTGCCGCGCCGTTGTCCGAGGGTGCCGGCGTGGCCTGGGTTGTCCACGCCGGCGCCGGCGTGGACATTGAGCACCCCGCCAGCGCACTGCCCGTCAGTACGGCCATGGCGGCGATGGCAGCCGCAGTAAATGTCTTGTTCACGATGTCGCTCCGTCCGTCCCGGCTCCGGACTTGGTGTCCCCCCTGCAAAGCGCGTCCCCCTGCAAAGCCTCGCCGTCCACCCTACGCAAGCGGCCGCCGTCGTGCACAACACAATGGATGGGTACCTCTCCCCTGCCGTCCGGGGCTGCAAAGCCCGGCGGCACGATGCCGCGCAGGAATGCACATGGCGCTCCCGGCGTTTGAATAGTTGGGTGACCAGGCTCACGATAGCCTTGGTGGCTTAGACCGAAACCGGACTGAAAGTGGTAACCATGGACAACACTCCCCACAGCAATGACGTTGTCATCCTCGGGGCCGCACGGACCCCGCAGGGCCGGATCAACGGCCAACTGTCCAGCCTCACGGCAGTGGATCTCGGTGCGCACGCCATCAAGGCCGCACTGGCCTCCAGTGGCGTCGATGCCGCGGATGTGGAGGCTGTCATCATGGGCCAGGTCCTGCAGGCAGGCGCCGGGCAGAACCCTGCGCGGCAAAGCGCCATCGGCGCCGGCATCGGGTGGAATGTGCCTGCCGTGACCGTCAACAAGGTGTGCCTTTCCGGGCTGACCGCGGTGATTGACGCCGCCCGGATGATCCGCGCGGGCGAGGCTGCCGTGGTGGTGGCCGGCGGCCAGGAGTCGATGAGCCGGGCACCGCACCTGCTTCCGGGATCGCGGCAGGGGTGGACCTACGGCTCCATCCAGGCGCTGGACGCTGCCGCCCACGACGGGCTGACCGATGCCTTTGACGGGGAGTCGATGGGCCTGTCCACCGAGACGCGGAACCTCTCGCTGGGTATCGACCGCACCTCCCAGGACAACGTCGCCGCCCAATCGCACCAGCGCGCGGCGCTTGCGGCGAAAAACGGAACGTTCGACGGCGAGATCGCACCTATCAGCGTCAAGCAGCGCAAGGGCGAGCCCCTAGTGGTGGACACCGATGAAGGGGTCCGCCCCAATACCTCGATCGAGTCGCTGGCCGGCCTGCGCGCTGCATTCGTCACTGACGGCACCATCACCGCAGGCAACTCCTCTCCCTTGTCCGACGGCGCCGCCGCCCTGGTGCTCGCCTCCCGCGGCTACGCGGAGGAGCACGGGCTCGAATACCTGGCGGTGGTCGGGAAGCCAGGACAGGTGGCCGGGCCTGACAACTCCCTGCATTCCCAGCCGTCCAACGCCATCATGAACGCCCTTGGCAAAGCGGGGTGGAGCACCGCCGACCTTGACTTCATCGAGATCAACGAAGCCTTCGGCTCGGTGGCCGTGCAGTCCCTCAAGGACCTGGACTACCCGCTGGAGAAGTGCAACCTCCACGGCGGCGCCATTGCCCTGGGTCATCCGATCGGCGCCTCGGGTGCCCGGCTGGCCGCCCACGCCGCCCATGAGCTGAAGCGGCGCGGGACCGGCAAGGCTGCAGTGTCCCTCTGCGGCGGGGGCGGGCAGGGCGAGGCCCTCCTGCTGTACCGCGACTGATGGCGGGCTCATCCGGAAACGGAGCGGACGGCGTCGGGCGGGAACGGTTCCTGGCCGACGCCGCTGCCCGAGGCCTGGCAGTTGACGTGGTGGAACGGCCCGCAGCGAAGAGCCTCGAAGAGGCTGCGGACATCATGGGAATCACACCGGCGGACATCGTCAAATCCCTGGTGGTCAAGCACAAGGACGGGACGTTCCTCTTCGCGCTCATCCCGGGTGACCGGCAGATTTCGTGGCCCAAGCTCCGTGCCCTGGTGGGCGTGAACAAGCTGTCGCTGCCGCCCGCAGGAACTGCACTGGAGGCAACCGGCTACGAGCGGGGCACCATCACCCCGCTGGGCAGCACCACCGCCTGGCCCGTCTATGCCGACGCCACGATCACCGGGCGGCGCATCTCCATGGGCGCCGGGGCACACGGCTACAGCGCGTTCGTGGATGCCGATGAGTTGACCGCAGCCCTGGGCGCCGTCGTGGCGGACATCAGCGAACCGTCCTGAAACGGAAGGCCTTTGTTAAAGCAGGAAACCCCGCCCACCGAAGTGGACGGGGTTTCCGAAGGAAAAGGCGTTGTTACTTGAGGGTAACGGTGGCGCCTGCAGCCTCGAGCTGCTCCTTGGCCTTCTCGGCAGCTTCCTTGTTGGCGCCTTCGAGAACAGCCTTGGGGGCGCTGTCAACCAGGTCCTTGGCTTCCTTGAGGCCGAGGGAGGTGATGGCGCGAACTTCCTTGATGACTGCGATCTTCTTGTCACCGGCAGATTCGAGGATGACGTCGAAGTCGGTCTTCTCTTCAACCTCTTCAGCAGCTCCGCCACCGGCGGGGCCGGCAACTGCAACAGCAGCGGCGGTAACTTCGAAGGTCTCTTCGAAGAGCTTGACGAACTCGGAGAGCTCGATGATGGTCAGTTCCTTGAAAGCTTCAATGAGCTCTTCGTTGCTGAGCTTCGCCATGGTAGGCGTCCTTCCTGTTGTGGTGTCCCGCCGGCGTTAGGCCGGGATGACACCGGAGTCTGGTGGGGTAAAGAGAATTAGTTCTCTTCGGCAGCAGGAGCTTCAGCGGGAGCTTCAGCTTCAGCGGCAGGGGCTTCTTCAGCGGCAGGCGCTTCGGCAGCTGCCGGTGCACCGTTCTCTTCTTCAAGCTTGAGGCGCAGTGCGTCGATGATGCGTGCAGCTGCGGCGGCAGGTGCCTTGAGGACGCCTGCAACCTTGGCGAGCTGCAGCTCGCGGGACTCGAGGGCAGCCAGTGCGGCGACCTCGCTGGCGTCCAGCGCCTTGCCCTCGAAGTAACCGGTCTTGATGACCAGCTGCTTGTTGGCCTTGGCAAAATCCGTCAGGCTCTTGGCAGCGGCAACTGCGTCACCCTTGATGAACGCGATTGCAGTGGGGCCGGCAAGCTGGCCGTCGAATGCTTCGACGCCGGCTTCCTTGGCTGCAATGGCGGTCAGGGTGTTCTTGACGACCGCGAACTTGGTGTCCTGGCCGAGAGAAACACGCAGCTGCTTGAGCTGTGCAACGGTGAGCCCGCGGTATTCGGTCAGGACAGCGGCGTTCGATTCCTTGAAATCGTTAGTGATCTCAGCTACTGCTGAAACCTTGGTAGGCGTTGCCATAACCCTCCTTCCGGGGATAGTGCCGGTATTCGACGGTCCCCGCTCAAGAGAGCTAAAACTAAAAACGCCCCGCGCAGATGCACGGGGCTTGGCTCAACACGTTTATCCCGTGGAGCTTTGCTTCGTTCACCTGCGCCGGCCGCCCTGCGTTGAGGGTCCTTCGTCCGGAAAGCCACTGTGGTCCCCAGCGCACAACTGCAGAGTTGAGCCATGTTCAGGAGAGTGGATTTCCAACAACCGACGGTCTTTGGTACTCCCAGCTTACGCGAGGCATTGCCGGTCCGCCAAATCGGCGCTCAGCTGGTGCTGGTGCGCAGGGTGGGGAGCTCCTTCTGCCAGATACCCGTCACGCCGGCCGTCTGGAATCCCAGCTGCTTGTTGACCGTCAGGAGGTACCGGTTCTCCGGCGCATTCCAGGTGTAAATGATGCGTGCGTCCGGGAACTGCTCGCTGAGCCGCTCCATGTTGGCCACCTTGATCAGCAGCCCGAGCTTATTGCCCCGGTGTTCCTGCAGGACCAGGGTGTCGTCCTGGAACACCACGTCAGCCCGGTGCGCCAGGACCGTGATGGTGGTCAGGCCCACCAGCGCCCCGGTGGCGATGTGCTCGACGGCGGTGACCACCGTTCTCCTGCCCTGTGCGATGGCGACGTCCTCCGCCTCACGCAGGATGCCGCCGTCGAACACCATGTCCTGTTCAATCGGCGCATCCAAGGACGGGTCAACGTCGGCGCCGGCCTGGTTTTCGAGCGCGGCCACGGCCTCCAGCCAGCGGTCCGGGCAGCGGTCCGTCCAGTGGTGCAGCCGGTACCTGCCGTTGTTGGCTTCCTCGGCTTCAGCCTGGAGGTCGGCCACGAGCTTGGTGTCCAGGGGCAGGAGACACGAGCTGAACTGCTCGATGTGCTGCAGCGTGTATCCGGTCTTCTGCGCGAACTCCACTTCGCGGCTCTCCAGGGGCACAAACCCCTGTCCGGAGCCGGGCACCAGCTGGGCCCGTTCAAACTCGTGCAGTGACGCGCCCGGATGGTTGGTATCCACCAGGATCATGGTGCGGCCTTCACCCCTGGCCAGCTGTTCGGCAGCCTCAAGCAGGCGGCGCCCCACCCCCTGCCGCTGGAACTCGGGCAGGATGTCCAGGGTGAGCTCGGCCAGGTCCAGGTGGTCGGTCAGGGGCAGCGCGATATCAACCGTGCCTACAATGGCGCCGTCCACCTTGGCAACGAGGATCAGCTGGCGCTCGTACGGGTCCGCGAACTCAAGCAACTTTTCCTGCGGACCGTACGCAAGATCGTCGCTGCCCCACGTCTGCATCCGGACCTTGCGGCCCACCTCCACGGCGGCGAGGAAGTCGGCCGCGTCCGGGGTGTCCAATGAGTCGGGTATGTACAGCTGCTCGATCTTCACGTTTATTGCCATGCGGGCATCATCCCAGCCGTTTCTGCCACTCACCTTCATAGCCGGCGGGCCTGAATCCAAGGGCGGTATTTATCGCCAGCATATGCTGGTTTTCGCTGGCATTCCATGTCAGGACCGAGCGCGCCCGGGGCCATTTTTCCTGTGTGCGCCGCAGGTTGGCCGCCTTGATCAGCATCCCCAGGCGGTGGCCGCGGTGCCCCGCCGCGACAAGGGTGTCCTGCTGGAGCAACGACTCCGGGACCTGCGGGCGCCACGCCAGGACGGAGTAGGCAACCAGTTCACCGGTGGGGCGGTACACCGCCGCGGCCACAGAGGTCTGCACACCGCTGCGGACCAGGGCCTGTTCATCGTCCCGCACGCGGCGTACGTCCCAGTCCTCCCGCTCCCAGTCCATTCCGGCTGTGGGGGCGTCCGTGCTCATCCGCGCGCGCAATCCGGCATAGCCGTCAACGAGCGTGTCCGGGCAGTGGCCGTCCCAGGCCGTCAGGATGTAATCGCCGCTGCGGGCCAGGGCTTCAGCCTCCAGGCGTGCCAGCCGGGCATCCGGTACGGGCAACATGAGCCGGCTGGAACGCTCCACCTGCTCAAGCGCATACCCGGCGGACAGGGCAAAGGCGGTTGCAGGGTCATCCCCCGGCAGTTGGCCGGCCCCGGATCTCGCGGCGACCATGGGCGAATCACGCCGTACAGCGTCCAGCGGCACCTCATGGAAGGAGTCCAAGGATGACCTGCCGCGTGCCCGTGCCACGGTTTCGGCGTGCTCCAGCAGGGCGCGTCCCAGTCCCCTGCGGCGCCGGGCAGGTACGACCAGGACGTCGATGCCTGCAGTGGCCAGGTTCTCGCGCAGGGGCAGCGTCACCGAGCACATTCCCACCGGTTCCCCGCCGGCCCGGGCCAGGAACAGGTGCCGTTCCTCGTACTCGTTGCCGCGCCAGAACTCCAGCGCTTCAGCCGGAGTAAGGCAGCGTTCCAGGCTCCCCCAGACGGCCAGCGCCTCTGCCTCCTTCATGGCCTGGCAGGCCAGGAGGTCCGCGGACGGCGCAGTGCCGGGGCGGTCCTGGCCGCGCGGAGGAATGACGACGGCGGCAATCGCCAGGGCATTGGACGGCGGCGACGACGCGGGCTGGGTTCGCTTGTGCTGGTCCATGACGCCAGCTTAGGCACTGCCTGCCGGTATGGACGCAAAAGAAGACCGCCCCGGCACGTGAGCGCCGGAACGGTCTTCGGTTGCTCCGGGATCACTCCGGGAGCAGGAACTTCAGTGAGGGACTATGCCTCGGTGAGCACCTTGGTGACGTTGGGGTCCACGGAGATGCCGGGGCCGAACGTGGTGGCAACGGTGGCCTTCTGGATGTAGCGGCCCTTCGCAGCGGACGGCTTGAGGCGAAGAACCTCTTCCAGTGCTGCTGCGTAGTTCTCGGCCAGCTTGATGGCGTCGAAGGAAACCTTGCCGATGATGAAGTGCAGGTTGGAGTGCTTGTCGACGCGGAAGTCGATCTTTCCACCCTTGATGTCGTTGACGGCCTTGGTGACGTCGGGGGTCACGGTGCCCGTCTTCGGGTTCGGCATCAGGTTACGCGGGCCCAGGACCTTACCGAGGCGGCCAACCTTGCCCATGAGGTCAGGGGTGGCAACGGCGGCGTCGAAGTCGGTCCAGCCGCCGGCGATCTTTTCGATCAGGTCGTCGGAACCAACGAAGTCGGCGCCGGCTGCGATTGCGGCCTCAGCCTTGTCACCCGTTGCGAAAACCAGGACGCGGGCGGTCTTACCGGTGCCGTGGGGCAGGTTGACGGTGCCGCGGACCATCTGGTCAGCCTTGCGGGGGTCGACGCCGAGGCGGAAAGCGACCTCAACGGTGGCGTCGAACTTGGACGGGTTGGTGTCCTTGGCCAGCGTTACTGCCTCGAACGGTGCGTAGTGCTTCTCCGCGTCGATCTTGGCGGCTGCTGCCTCATATGCTTTGCTGCGCTTTGCCATGCTGCTTATTTCTCCTTGTGCAGTTGTGGTCTGCGGACCGCGCTGGGCCCTGCCACAGTCGGCGATCCGGTTCGTTATCCGGCCCGGATGGCCAACATTTCAATTTTTTTGGTGCCGGTGTCCCGGCGGTACCGCCCGTCGTCGTCAATTACCACGACGCTGGACAGCGGTCAGGGATGTTAGCCCTCGACGGTGATGCCCATGGAGCGGGCGGTGCCGGCGATGATCTTCGCTGCGCCTTCGAGGCTGGTGGCGTTGAGGTCTTCCATCTTGGTGGAGGCGATCTCGTTGACCTGGGCCTGGGTCAGCTTGGCAACCTTGACGGTGTGCGGGGTGGATGAACCCTTGGCAACGCCTGCAGCCTTCTTGATGAGCTCTGCAGCCGGCGGGGTCTTGGTGATGAACGTGAAGGAACGGTCCTCGTAGACCGTGATTTCCACGGGGATGACGTTTCCGCGCTGGGCTTCCGTCGCAGCGTTGTACGCCTTGCAGAATTCCATGATGTTGACACCGTGCTGGCCAAGCGCAGGACCGATCGGCGGGGCCGGGTTGGCGGCACCTGCCTGGATCTGCAGCTTGATGAGGCCGGTGACCTTCTTCTTGGGAGCCAATGTAGGGTCCTTCTCTCAATAACGTCCTGGGGCACAGGAGCGTGCCTCAGGTTTTTGGCCGCCATGGCAAGGCGGCCGGCCGTTCCGGCGCCACTAAGCGGGCGGCACCGGGACGAATTCTAGGATTCTCAGATCTTGGTGACTTGGTTGAACGCCAGGGTAACCGGCGTTTCGCGCTCGAAGATGGAGACCAGCACCACGAGGGTCTGGGACTCGGGCTTGATCTCCGAGATCGTGGCGGGGAGGGTCTCGAACGGACCTTCCTTGACGATGACGGACTCGCCGACCTCGAAGTCGACGGCCACGGGAACCTGGTTCTGCTTGTTGACCGGCTTGCCCTTCTCGGCCTGCTCTTCCTCGAACACGGGAGCGAGCATGGAGAAGACCTCGTCCAGGCGCAGCGGGACCGGGTTGTGGGCGTTGCCCACGAAGCCGGTGACGCCGGGGGTGTGGCGGACGGCGCCCCAGGAGGCATCCGTCAGGTCCATGCGGACCAGGACGTAGCCGGGGATGCGGACGCGGTTGATCACCTTGCGCTGGGCGTTCTTGATCTCCACGACTTCTTCCATGGGCACCTGGATTTCGAAGATGTAATCTTCCATGTCCAGGGTCTGGATGCGGGTTTCAAGGTTGGCCTTCACGCGGTTCTCGTAACCGGCGTAGGAGTGGATGACATACCAGTCACCCTCCTGGCGGCGCAGCTTGGCCTTGAACTCCTCGGCCGGGTCAGCGGCTGCGGTGGCTGCAGCGGCGGCAAGGGCGTCTGCGGGCTCGTCTTCACCCTCGGCGTCGGAAGCGTCGGCTTCGTCGGCGTCAACAACTGCTGCGTCGGAGGCTGCGTCGTCGGATTCGGGCGTGGAGGACTCAACCTCGGACTCTTCACCGGCTTCTGCCGTGACGTCCGGGGATTCATCCAGCCCAGTCTCGGTTACCTCGAGCTCCTGCTCAGACACTTGGTCTCCTGCTTCCTCATTGCCTAACATGCCTATTTAAATGGCTCAATTCCGCACGCCGGCGCTTCCTTCCGGTTTCCCGGGCGAATCACGCGGCCTGCGGACCGTGCAGCCTTAGCTGTCCTTGGAGCCGGTGCCGCCGAAGATCCAGCTGACAGCGGTTCCAAAACCAATGTCCAGCAGGCTGACGATGACCATCATGATGGTCACGAACACCAGCACCACGAGCGTGTAGTTGATCAGTTCCTTGCGGGTGGGGGCAACAACCTTCTTCAGTTCGCCGATGATCTGGCGGACAAAGAGTGCAATGCGGGCGAAGAAGTTTGCCTTGGCTTCCTTCTTAGCTGGGCGGCCCTTGGAGCTGCTGGCAGCTGTTTCGGTCACCTGGTCCTCGCTCATCTTTGCAATGGTGGATTACCCGGCCCTGATCAGAACCATGGTTGCTGCGCCTGCTCCGGGCTTTCGCCCGGAGCAGCTTGCGCAGGGCAGACAGGACTCGAACCTGCAACCTGCGGTTTTGGAGACCGCTGCGCTACCAATTGCGCCACTACCCTATGGAGTGAATTCCACTTCTTTGATGGCCCAACACCAGTTTGGACTGGGGCGCACGCCATCATCTGTGTTTCAACACCGGTGAACCAGTCTACGCAAGAACTTCGCGTAGGTAAAACCAGCCCGTTCCGGCCCATCCGCAGTCCGGCCTGAAACGTGCTGCGCGGGGCAGTCATAAATCAAAACCGGCACCCCGGAGGGTCCGGTGAACAGCATAGAGTAGAACTCGTCGAATCCCACATTCCAGCCTCCGGGCTGCAAGCGAAGAACGGACCTGCCAATGTCTTCCGCCCGCGTTTCCCAACGCATTTCCGCTATTGCCGAATCCGCAACCCTGGCCGTTGACGCCAAGGCCAAGGCGCTGAAGGCAGCTGGCCGGCCGGTTATTGGTTTCGGTGCGGGCGAACCCGATTTCCCCACCCCGGACTACATCGTCCAGGCGGCCATCGAGGCTGCCGGCCAGCCCAGGTTCCACCGCTACTCCCCTGCCGGCGGCCTGCCCGAGCTGAAGAAGGCAATTGCGGAGAAGACGCTGCGCGACTCCGGCTACACCGTGGATCCCTCACAGGTGCTGGTCACCAACGGCGGCAAGCAGGCCGTCTACAACACCTTCGCCACCCTGGTGGATCCGGGCGACGAGGTCATTGTGCCTGCCCCGTTCTGGACCACCTACCCGGAGGCCATCCGGCTGGCAGGCGGCGTGCCCGTGGAGGTCTTCGCCGGGCCCGAACAGGACTACCTGGTGACTGTTGAACAGCTCGAAGCGGCCGTGACGGACCGGACCAAGATCCTGCTGTTCGTCTCGCCGTCGAACCCCACGGGTGCTGTGTACTCCCCCGAGCAGGTGGCGGAGATCGGCAAGTGGGCCGCGGCCAAGGGCCTGTGGGTGGTCACGGACGAAATTTATGAGCACCTGACCTACGACGGCGTCCCGTTCACGTCCATCGCCACCGCTGCCCCGGAACTGGGCGACAAGGTGGTCATCCTCAACGGCGTTGCCAAGACGTACGCCATGACCGGCTGGCGGGTGGGCTGGATGATCGGCCCGGCAGACGTCATCAAGGCGGCCACCAACCTCCAGTCGCACGCCACGTCCAACGTGTCCAACATCATGCAGATCGCCGCCCTCGCCGCCGTGTCCGGCCCGCTGACCGCCGTCGATGAGATGAAGGTGGCGTTCGACCGCCGCCGCAAGGCCATCGTCGCGGGGCTGAATGCGATTGACGGCGTGGAATGCCCGACGCCGAAGGGCGCCTTTTACGTATACGCCGACGTCCGTGCGCTGCTGGGGAAGGAATTCCCCACCGCGTCCGGCACCGCCACGCCGCAGACCTCCGCGGAGCTGGCCTCGCTGATCCTCGACGAGGTTGAGGTGGCAGTGGTTCCGGGCGAGGCGTTCGGCCCCTCCGGCTTCCTGCGCCTCTCCTACGCCCTGGGTGACGACGACCTCGCCACAGGCGTCCAGCGCCTGCAGGACTTCCTGGGCAAGGCCCAGTAACGCCCCATCACCTTTCGCCGGAAAAACCAGAACGCCCCATCACCAAGTGATGGGGCGTTCTGGTTTAAGGCCCGAAAGGTGATGGGGCGTTGGAGATAGGAGATATAGGGGCGGGAGGTGATGGGGCGTTTAGAGGAGGCGGCGCTCCGCGGCCCACTTGGTGAGTTCGTGGCGGCTGGAGAGCTGGAGCTTCCGCAGCACCGCCGAGACATGGGTCTCCACGGTCTTGATGCTGATGAAGAGTTCCTTGGCCACTTCCTTGTAGCTGTAGCCCCGGGCGATAAGCCGCATGACCTCAAGCTCACGGGCGGAGAGCTTGTCCAGTTCATCATCGGCGATGTCCGCGGGGGCGGTGCCGAAGGCGTCCAGGACAAAACCGGCCAGGCGGGGCGAGAAGACTGCGTCGCCGCCGGCCACCCGGAACACGGCATCGGTAATTTCGGCGCCGGAGATGGTCTTGGTGACATAGCCGCGGGCGCCGGCACGGATGACGGCGACCACGTCCTCCGCGGCGTCGGACACACTCAGGGCCAGGAACCGGGTGCTGGACAGGAGCGCGGCGGAGCCGGCGATGACTTCCCGGCCGCCGCCGCCCAGTCCGCCGGGGAGGTGGACATCCAGGAGGACGACGTCGGGCCGCTGCTGGGCAATCACGGCGATGGCCTGCTCCACGGTGGCAGCCTCCCCCACCACCTGGATGCTGGGGTCGAGGTCCGCTTTCAGGCCGGACCGGAAAATGGCGTGGTCGTCCACGATGACCACCCGGGCCGAGTTGGCCGGCCGGGCACTTCCGGCACCTGTTCCCTGGGTTGTGTTCATGATTTTCCTTCCGCGTGTTCTGCTGCGGCAGGCAGCCGGAGGCGGACCTCGGTGCCGTCGCCGGTGCTGAGGATGGCAGCCGAGCCGCCGTGCCGTTTCATCCGGCCGATGATTGATTCCCGGATACCGAGCCGGTCCGCGGGCACGTCCCCCAGCTCAAAGCCCGGTCCCCTGTCCTTGATGAAGATCTCGGCCTGCCCGTCAGACGCTTCAAGGTAGACCGAGACCGTCCCGCCACCGTGCCGTGAGGCGTTGAGCATGGCCTCCCGGCTGGCCTGGACCAGGGCCTCGTGCGCCTCGGTCATGACGGCGTCACCAACGGTGACCACTTCCACGGCATTGCCGAGCAGGTCCTCGACCTCGCCGGCAACAGCCTTGATCCGGTCCGAGAGCTGGCCGCTTTCGCGGCCTGGATCCTGGAACAGCCAGCCCCGCAACTCGCGTTCCTGGGCACGGGCCAGGCGGACGACGTCGTGCTCGTTGCCCGCCCGCCGCTGGATCAAGGCGAGGGTCTGCAGCACCGAATCATGGAGGTGGGCGGCAATCTCGGCACGTTCCGTTTCCCGGATCCGGCCCGCGCGCTCCGCTTCCAGGTCACGCCAGAACTTCAGGGCCCAGGGCAGCAGGACCAGCACCACGCCGCCCAGGACGGCCACCGAAGCGAGCAAGGCGAGCCAGGTCTGTTCCCAGGAACCCGAGCCGGACACCATCACCAGAACCCCGGCCACCACCAGCGCCAGACCGGCGGCGAGCCGGCCCCAGCCGCCGGCCTGGTCCGCCTTGGTCTTGTCCACCAGGCCTGCACGCCGGGTCTCGTCCAGCTGCATCCACGCGATCGAGGCGCCGCCCAGGACCGCGGCAGCCGGGATCAGCGTTCCCAGGGACACGTCCACACCCAGCAGCTGGGCGATCATGATGCCGGCGACGAGCAGCAGTCCGCAGCCCAGCAGGATTTCCTTGCCGTACCGCATTCCGCGCGCCCGGAACCACGGGGGAACCGGAGCCCCGCCCTGGTCCTCCGGGACGGGACCTGGGGCACCCGCCGGGGATCCGGCGTCGGCAGCGGCCCCCTGGGCGGGCTGGCTCACCGCCGGGGCAATGGGCGACGCCGGGCGGCGGGCGTTGCGGCGGGCGGCCTCGTCCGCAGTGGGCACCATGATCCAGAGCCAGGCATAGAAGACCAGGCCCGCCCCTCCAGCGAAGGACGCCAGGACCATGCCCAGGCGGACGTTCTTCACCGGCCAGCCGAGGTGCGCGGCAAGGCCGGAGCACACCCCCGCGATCACACGGTCGCTGCTCCGTGCCAAGGGCGGCCGCGCCGGAAGGGTTGTCATGGGTCAATCCAAACACGGATCAGGGTTGCCCGGACCGCATTCGGCCGCTTCCCGGGGACAGCTCAGGGACGGTTCAGGGTTTCCCCCAGTAGAGCGCCAACCGGCCTGGACGGGAGGATCGAGGTATGAACCCGCACACCCCCTCCCCCGACGACGAACACCCTGCCGAACCCCTCCCCGACGGGCAGCCCGGCACGAACAGCGAGCGGCCCACCGAGCCCCTGCCGTCCTCCGCCTCCACGCCTCCGGAGCCCGCCCCGGTCCCGCCTGCGGACCCCTCGCCCAACTACGCGTTCCAGGGCAGCCCCGCCCCGGCGCCGTCCACCGACTTCTTCGGCTGGATCCGCAGCAACGGCATCTACCGGGGCAACGACCGCTGGGTCGGCGGCGTCTGCAGCGGCATCGCCCACCGGCTCGGCGTTGACCCCATCATCATCCGCGGCGTCTTCATTGTCCTGACCCTCCTGGCCGGCATTGGCGTCCTGCTGTACGGCCTGGCCTGGGCCTTCCTTCCGGAACCGGACGGCAGGATCCACGTCCAGGAAGCAGGGGCCGGCCGGTGGTCCAGCGGCATGACAGGTTCCCTGATCGCCACGGTCCTGGGCCTCACCGGCCTGGGGGGAGGCTTCTGGGGCTGGAGCCATAACGGCCTGAGCGGCCTGCTCTGGACCCTCTTCTGGGTGGGTGGCGCCATCTACCTGATCTACTACCTCTCCCAACGCAACAAGGCCCACCCCACCATGGCCGGGCACGGCACGGCGGCTCCCGGCGGGACCTACCCGGTGGGCAGCACGGCGCACACCTCAACGTTCACCGCAGGAACGGCTCCCGGGCCTGCCCCGGCCGCAGCACCCGCCTACGGCAGCGGCACCACCGGTTCAGCGCCCACCGGCTCCTACGGCCACGGCAGCTACAGTCCCGCCGGGAGCGTCCCGGCCGCTGGCGGCGTTGGCGGCGCCGGAGTTGGCGCCGGCAGAGTTGGAGCCGGCGGCGTGGGCGGCGCCGGCACCTCCCCGGGCGGCCCCGGCAGCGGCATACCCGGTGAAGCCGGATACCCCACCCCGTGGGTCCCGCCGCGGCCGCCAAAGCCCGGCCCATCCGGTCCCGGCGCCCCCGCAGTCGCCATCGCCACGGGATCTGCCCTGCTGGTGGGCGGCGGACTCAAGGCCCTGGACGCCGCGAACATCATCAACCTGGGCGGCTCCGGCAACGCCGTCGTGTGGGCCAGCGCAGCGGCCGTCCTCGGCCTGGGCATCCTGGTGGCGGGCTTCCGCGGCCGGACGTCCGGCATCCTGAGCCTCTTCGCGGTGATCGCGCTGCTCACCGGCGGCATCTACAACACCCTGGACGACGGCCGGATGCGGTTCCAGCAAGTTGACTGGAACCCGGCCAGCATCGAGGAAGCGCGCGGCGGCATCGACATCACCGCCGGCCGGGGAACCGTGGACCTCACGGGACTCTCCCCAACCGCCCCCCTGACGTCCGACGTCGTGGTTCCCCTGGACATCACCGCCAGCAACGTGACCGTGGTGATCCCGCAGAACCTGCCCGTTGACATCAAGGCGGACATGACCATGGGCAACCTGAACGAAGGAAGCGGCCAGCGCGGCGGCACCACCACCCGCGAAAGCAGCTACAACACGGACCGGCCAGGCAACCACCTGGTGGTGCAGATCGACGGCACCTTCAGCAACGTCACGATCCAGGAAGGCAACTGACATGGACAACAGCAACATTCCGACGACGGCGGGCCAGGAGACTGCCGGACCGGCACCGGCCAGGGTGGGAACGGTGGTGTGGGGGCTGATCGTCCTGGCACTGGCCGCGCTGATCATCGTGGCCCAGCTTGGCATCGTGACGCTCAACGGCACCTACGTCCTGATCGGCCTCATGATCGGCGCGGGCGTGGCCCTGGTGGTGGGTGGCCTGCTCTCAGCCCGGAAACGTGACAACGAACCAACTACAGGGAAGTCTTGAACCATGGATAAGTTCTTCAGCATTGTCAGGGGCTTCGGCCTGAAGCGCGGCCCCGAGCGGTGGCTTGGCGGGGTTTGTGGCGGCATCGCTGCCAAACTCAACGTGGACGTGGCGTACGTCCGCATCGCGTTCCTGCTCTTCGCCCTGCTTCCGGGCCCGGCATTCGTCTTCTACGTCCTGGCGTGGATCACCCTTCCGGACCAGCGCAACGAGATTCCGCTCCAGGCGTTCCTGGACCGCCGGTCGCTGAACCGGCCCTGACCGCCCAGGACCACGGCCCCGGCCCCGTGAATGATCACGGGGCCGGGGCCTTTTCCGTGTCCCCCGCGTGCGGGGCCGAGCCGGCCCCCATGTAACCGGTTTGTGTCGTACCCCACACACCCCACTACACTTCTAGGTGAGCTCAGCGTGGCGCTCTGCCTGTAAACCTTCTCCCCAGGATTTGAGCCGAACATGAAAATTGGAATCCTCACCAGCGGTGGCGACTGCCCCGGATTGAACGCAGTGATCCGAGGTGCAGTGCTCAAAGGCATTGCGGTCCACGGCCAGGAGTTCGTCGGATTCCGTGATGGCTGGCGGGGCGTGGTGGAAGGGGACATCATCGATATCCCCCGCACCATGGTCCGCGGCATCGCCAAACAGGGTGGCACCATTTTGGGCACCTCCCGCACCAACCCGTTCGAAAACGGCGGCGGCCCGGAGGCCATCAAGGCCCACATGCACCGGCTGGGCATCGACGCCATCATCGCCATCGGCGGTGAGGGAACCCTGGCCGCGGCCAAGCGGCTGACCGACGCCGGGCTCAAGATCGTAGGCGTCCCCAAGACCGTGGACAACGACCTCGACGCCACCGACTACACCTTCGGTTTCGATACCGCCGTCCAGATCGCCACCGAGGCCATCGACCGGCTCCGCACTACGGGTGAGTCCCACCACCGGTGCATGATCGCGGAAGTGATGGGCCGGCACGTGGGCTGGATTGCGCTGCACGCCGGAATGGCTGCCGGGGCGCACGCCATCCTGATCCCGGAGCAGAAGGTCAGCATCGAGCAGATCACCGAATGGGTCAATGAAGCCCACGCCCGCGGCCGTGCGCCCCTGGTGGTGGTGGCTGAAGGGTTCGTTCCGGAGCACATGGAGAGCCCGCACTCCGAGCGCGGCCTGGACACCTTCGGCCGTCCCCGCCTGGGCGGCATCGCGGACCAGCTCGCCCCCGAACTCGAAGCCCGGACCGGCATCGAAACCCGTGCCACCATCCTGGGGCACATCCAGCGCGGCGGCGTCCCCTCGGCCTTTGACCGGGTCCTGGCCACCCGGCTGGGCATGGCCGCCATCGACTCCGTGGTCGAAGGCTACTGGGGCACCATGGTGGCACTGAAGGGCACCGACATCCAGCATGTCGCCTTCGAGGAAGCCCTGGGCCAGCTCAAGACCGTCCCGCAAAACCGCTACGACGAAGCCGCGGTCCTGTTCGGCTAAGCCTGCAGGCCCCCCTAGGCTGGGACCATGACACTCGATCCCGGCTCAGCGGCCATCATCCAGTTGGCATGGGCACGCCGGCTGGGCCTTGACGACGACGCGTTCGGTGACGCCCTGGCATCGGGGGAACGGATTGTCCGGGCCGACGAATCGGCCCGGACTGTCGACTTTGTGCGGCTGTTCGGAAGTTCCGCCCTGGTGGGACCACGGAGCGTCATCGACGCCGCGGCGGACATTCCCGATGAGGAAATGGCCCAGCACGTCACCCTCCTAAAACTGACCAGGGAGCAGGGCGGCCACGGACTCGGTGCCGCAGCCCTGTTCTTCGCCGACGACCTGCCCCTCCAGCAGCCCTCCGAGGAACTGACCGTCTCGCACGGTAATCCGGAAGCGATCGAGCTGGAGGGAAGGTGCCCGCCGGACGACGTCAACGAGGTGGGTCTTTCCGACCTCGAGAACCGGTACACCATCGTCCATGAAATCGATGGCAGGCGCGTGCCCCTTGCCTGCGGCGCTTATGGCGAGTGGGAAGGCCTGCTGGCCAACATGGGGGTCCTGGTGGATCCTGAGTGGCGGCGGCATGGTCTTGGGGCCCTGGCCGGATCCATCGCCGCCCACGAGGCCCTTGCCGCAGGGCTGACGCTGCAGTGGCGTGCAGACGTCAGCAACACCGGCTGCCTTGCCCTCGCCCGGAAACTGGGCCTCTCAGCCGGCGGAATCCAGACCAGCGTCCACCTTCGCTGACGCAGGGCTCCCCGCGGCGCCCCAGTCCTGGACCGGCTTCGGCTTGGCAAAGAACAGGGCAACGGCTGCGGCAACCAGCACCACTGCGGCGGGGAGGAGGATCGACTGGGCCATCGCCGTCGAAAACCCTGCGTGCAGGAACCCGGGAAGCGTACCGCCGCCCATGCCCATGCCCTCACCGGATGGGCCGCCGGGGCCGCGGGACGGGAGTTCGGCCGCCAGCCGGGACTGGATGAGGACGGCGATCGCAGCGCTGCCCAGCACGGCCCCGAACTGCCGGGTGGTGTTGTACACCCCGGAGCCTGCGCCGGCCTGGCGCGGCGGCAGGTTACGGGTGGCGGTGGTGCTCAACGGCGCCCAGATGCCGGCGTTGGCAAAGCCCAGGACTGCGCTGGGAAGCAGGAACAGCAGGATGGGAGTGTCCGGCTGCATGAGCAGGCCATTCCAGACCAGGGCGACAGCCATCAGCGTCAGGCCGCCGGCAGCAAGGTATTTCGGGTTGACCCGGTCCACGATCTTGCCCACCACCGGTGCCGTGCCGCCTGAGATCAGCGCCATGGGCACCATCAGGAGTGCCGACTGGGTGGGCGTCAGGCCGCGGACCAGCTGATAGTAGAAGATCAGGGGCAGGCTGAAGGACGTGACGGTGAACCCCACCATGGTGATGCCAAGATTGGCGAGGGAGAAGTTCCGGTCCCGGAACAGACCCAGCGGCAGGAGCGGTTCGCCCTTGTTGAACCGCTGCCACGCCACGAAGGCGGCCAGGACAACAAGGCCGGCAATAATGAGTCCCCAGACGCTGATGGGTCCGGTGATGGTGCCCCAGTTGTAGGTCTCGCCTTCCTGGATGCCGAAGACCAGCAGGAAGAGCCCGACGGCGCTCAGCAGGACACCGGGGATGTCGAACCGGTGCGGGTGCGTGCTCAGCGCCGGGACATTGCGCATTGCCAGGATGAAGCCCACGACGCCGATGGGCACGTTGATGAAGAAGATCCACTCCCAGCCCAGGCCGTCCACCAGGACACCGCCCAGGATGGGCCCCACCAGGGTGGCCATGCCGGCCGTGGCACCCCAGATGGCCATGGCGGAACCGCGGCGGTCAGGCGGAAAGATGCGGGTGATGACCGCCATGGTCTGGGGCGTCATGACCGCTGCGCCGAGCCCCTGCACCACGCGGGCCGCGATGAGGGTTTCCACGTTTTGGGCCAGGCCGCACCAGAGGGAGGCCAGGGTGAACACCACCAGTCCCAGCAGGTAGAGCCGCTTCGGCCCGAACCGGTCTCCCAGCCGGCCCGTGATGAGCAGGGGCACGGCGTAGGCCAGCAGGTAGGCACTGGTCACCCAGATCACCGAGTTGATGTCGGCGTTCAGGCCCTCCATGATCCGGGGATTGGCCACCGAGACGATGGTGCTGTCGATCAGGATCATGAAGAACCCGATCACCAGGGACCACAGCGCCGGCCACGGCTTTTCTACGTTTTCCACTCTGTCATCCTTCTGGAGTTTTGTTTGGTGCCGGGCGGAAACCCGGAAAAGTCAGCCCAGCAGGTCCAGGATCTCCGAGCGGGCAAACATCTGCGCCGCTGCCCGTGCCGACGGCGCACCGGCGTCCGGATCCGCTCCGGCGCCCAGCAGAACCCGGGCCACGTCCGTGTAGCCCTTGAACGCCGCTCCTGCGAGCGGGGTTTGGCCCCTGTCGTTGGCGGTGTTGGCTTCCGCACCGTGCTGCAGGAGCAGCTCAACGGTGCCGGCGTGCCCGTGGTAGGCCGCGAGCATCAGAAGGGAATCGCCGGCGGAGTTCGTCATGGTGGCGGGCACCCCGGCGTCCAGGTAGGCACCCAGCAGCTCGTCACTGCCGTCACGGGCAGCTTGGAAGAGCGTGTGCGCCAGAGCCAGCGCGTCGTCGTCGTGCCCCTCCGTTGCCTCCGCCCCGGCGTGGACGGGCGTGGTGTTCTCGGTCATCAGCGTGGCCCCCTCAGGAATCCGGTCTGGCGCCCCACAACCTGGCCGGCGTCGGGGGCGACGATGAGTTCCTGGACGGCCGGATACGGCTCGTCGCCGTCCAGGACCGTCAGTATTTCATCCGGGGCCACGGAACGCTTGATGACTGCCAGGGCGACGGGACCCATTTCGTAGTGCTGCGCCACCGAGGTCACGGTCCCCACTTTCCGCTCCCCGGCCATGACGGGACTCCCGGCAGCGGGCAGGGTGTGCTGCGAACCGTCCAGCTGCAGGAACACCAGCCTGCGCGGCGGGTGGCCAAGGTTGTGGACGCGGGCGATGGTTTCCTGCCCCTTGTAGCAGCCCTTGGCCAGGTGCACGGCTGTACGCAGCAGGTCCAGTTCGTGCGGGATGGTCTTGTCGTCCGTCTCGGCCCCGATCCTGGGGCGCCACGCAGCGACCCGGAGTGCCTCGGCGGCGAGCACGCCGGCCAACGCCCGCCCGGCGACGGCGTCCTCCAGCCCGGCGGCGGGGATAAGGTACTCGAACCAAGGACGCTCAAGCCCGGGATGGTTCTCCTCTGAGACGGTGGCGTAGGAGTATCCGCCGGCGGAGACGTGCGGCCACGGATCCTGCCAGGCGAGGTGGCCGGACCATTCGGGCACGGCACGTGTGCTGCCCACAACGGCCCAGTCCGCCGAAACGTCGGCGATCTCCACCCGCAGCATGAACTTCATGCGGTTGAAATACTCGGCAAGCGGGGCGGCTTCGGCTGCCTCCACGATCAGCCAGGTGCTCTCCCCGTCGTCGACCACCCTGGCGTCGAAGTCGATGCGGCCCTGGACGCTGAGGAGCAGCAGTTCGCTGGACTCGCCGGGTTTCAGGGCTGCCACCTGCTGTGAGGACAGGGTGTTAAGCCAGCTGAGCCGGTCCGGCCCGGTGACGGTGACCACGCCGCGGTGGGAAAGGTCGACGACGGCGGTTCCGGCAGCAAGGGCGCGCTGCTCGCGCAGCGGCTCGCCGTAGTGGGCGGCGACCCCGGCGTCAGGGCCGGCGGCCTCGACGGCCCCGGGGCGCGACAACAAAGGGCTGGGCGTAGTCATATGAAGTAGAAGTCCTTGGAGGTCAGCGGTATTCCGGGTTTTCGAAATCGAATCTTGTACCGGCAGCCCATTCGCCCGGCAGGTTTCCGTACGCGGGATAGCCCTCGGCGTCCTTCAGGATCCTGGCCAGGTGCAGGAGGTTCCACGTCATGAATGTGGTGTTCCGGTTGGTGAAGTCCGTCTCCGGGCCCCCCGAGCCTTCATCCAGGTAGCTGGGCCCGGGGCCCACTGGGCCGATCCAACCGGCATCGGCCTGCGGGGGGATGCTGAAGCCGATGTGCTGAAGGCTGTACAGGACGTTCATGGCGCAGTGCTTGATGCCGTCTTCGTTTCCGGTGATCAGGCAGCCGCCGACTTTCGGGTAGAACACCCATTGGCCCTTGCTGTTGAGCTCCCCGGAGTGGGCGTAGAGGCGTTCGATCAGCTTCTTGGTCTGGGAGGAGTTGTCCCCCAGCCAGATGGGTCCGGCAACCACAACAATGTCGGCTTCCTGGACCGCGGGGTAAAGCTCGGGCCATTCGTCGGTGGCCCAGCCGTACTGGGTCATGTCCGGGTAGACGCCGGTGGCGATGTCGTGGTCCACCGTGCGGATCACCGTGGTGCTGACGCCCTGCTTTTCCATGATGCGGCGGCTGATGCGGATCAGCCCATCGGTGTTGGAGGTCTGGGGCGACTTCTTGAGCGTGCCGTTGAAGAAGACAGCCTTGAGGTCGCCGTAACCGGCCGGCGCTCCTGCTGCTTTCCTGGTGCCTTCTTCCACGGTGCCGCTCCCTTTTTCGCGGGTCAGGAGACCCTCTTTTTGGTCAGGAAACCCTCGTTGGTCAGGAAACCTTGTGCAGGAACGCGGAAGCGTGTGCCTCCAGGCCCTTCCCTGCCTCGCCGCCCGCGGCAACGTCCCACCGCCACAACAGGTTGCCGTCCACCAGCCCGAAAATGCGGGTGGCCGCGCTGTAGTCCTTCGAGTGGCTGCCGCGCATCACCATGTCGGTGGTCAGCTGGATCTGGGGACCCTTGATCTGGCCGTAGTACAGCTCCGAGATACCGCCAGGATGCGAGATGGACACGGAGATGTCGAAGCCGCCGTCCTTGTTGCGCAGTGCCTCAACCTCGTCGGCACTCTTCAGCACCGGCACGATGTCGGCGGGCACCAGGCCGGGACCGCCGTCGGCATCAAGCTGCTTGCGCTCCAGCGCCCAGAAACCCGTCTCGACGGTGAGCGGCCGCAGGCGCGTGCCTTCGTCGTCGGTCAACCAGCTTTCGGCACGGTACTGCAGGTACGGCAGGCCGTTGTGGGTGAAGGAAACGTGCTGCAGGAAGTGTTCGGAATCCTCGTCGCCGCTGCCCAGCCGGCCCCGGCCCTCCCACTCACCGATGAGCCAGGAAAGGGGGACGAGTTCGGGGGTCAGGTCTGTAGGAATCTCAATGGGCATTGGTCTTACCTCCAGATACGGCCGGTCCTTGAAAAGGGGTGGCTACTTCTGGCCCTTGAAGAGGCGGTAGACCACGAAGCCGGCGAACCAGGCCATGGACAGGCTCGCAATGCCGAGCAGGACAAGGAAGAAAATTTCAAAAGCAAGTACGGACATGGTGCCATCCTAACCCGTTAGTAGATGAGTAGTTTGTCTATGAAGTACGCGAGGGATCCGACGGCCGAAACAGGGGCAAGGCCCATGCCCAGCGCGGCCGGGATGTTCAGCGGGGCGCCGCGGAGCGTTGCCAGCCGCCGGAAGCTGGCCAGGACCGCACCGACCACCACGCCGAAGACGGCGGCCGGCAGGACGGCAATGTCCGACAGGACCAGCCCGGCAAGCGGTCCGGCCAGTCCGGCAAGCACCACTCCCAGCGGGGCGACGATGCTGTCCGGCCAGCGGATAAGCCCTGCCAGCAGGGCCACTGCGGCGCTGATCGCCGCCACCAGCAGCATTTCCCGGACACCGTTGAACCGGGAGCCGGCAATCCAGCCCGCGCCGAGGCAGGACAAGAGGACACCTGCGCAGCATCCAAGGGTGGACTCCAGCCGCTGCGCCTGCCCGGTCCCGCGGATCAGCTGCACCACGAAGACGGCCATCATTCCCAGGGCAACGAAGGCCGGTGTCCAGTCCAGGTATCCGGGGGCGGGCGCCAGGCCCGCCGCCACTGCGGCGCCTGCGCCCGGCAGGGCGATGACGGCGGCGAGGGTCTTCTTGGCGGGAATGCGCAGGAAGTGCGGCCAGCCGATGCCCACGGCCGCGGCGATCAGGATGCCCACCGCCACGAGTGCTTCCGGCGAGGCGTAGACCCCGGCGATGATCGCAATAAGGCCGGCTATCCCGACGACGCCAACGGTCCAGGAGCCAAGCGAACGGACGGGCGCCTGCAGTTCCGCCGTCATGCGGAGCCCGGCCTGTGCTTCGTCGGTGCACTCACTGCGCTGTTTTCCCATCCTGGCAATCGGCCGGAAGGCTGGTCAGCCCCCTCACGGCAGGGCGGTCCGCCCCGGTCCAATCCTGCCTTATGTGAACTGGATATGTCGCAAAACGTGCTGGTCCACGTCGCGGATCTGTGGTCTGGAAGGGGCTGACGGGTATACTCAAGGTTCAGCTACGCTCCCTGCTGAGGTGGCTGGCCGGCGGCATGCTGACGGACCAAAACCTCCTGCAGGAAGCCAGTACCGGCCGGTGAGAATCCGGTTCAGTCGCCCAACGATGCGCGGACGGCCCTTGGAGGAACAATGTCGCACATCCTGTTACTGACCAACAGCACCGGTTCTTCGGTGGACATCCTGCCTGCCCTCGAGCTGCTGAACCACAGGGTCCATATCCTCCCCGCCGAGCCGACGGCCCTCCTCGAAACAGACCCCTGCGACATTGTCCTGCTGGACGCCCGCAAGGACCTGGTGGGCGCCCGGTCCCTCACCCAGCTCCTGAAAGCCACTGGCCTCAGCGCCCCGCTCGTGCTGATCCTCACTGAGGGCGGCATGGCTGCGGTGTCCTCCGCCTGGGCCGTTGACGACATCGTCCTCGATTCCGCCGGCCCCGCCGAGGTGGAGGCCCGCATCCGGCTGTCCGTTGCCCGGGCCGTACCCGAGCAGGAAGACACCCCGAGCGAAATCCGTGCCGCGGGCGTCGTCATCGATGAGGCAAGCTACACGGCCCGGGTCAACGGGGCGCCCCTGAACCTGACCTTCAAGGAGTTCGAACTCCTGAAGTACCTGGCGCAGCACCCCGGCCGCGTCTTCACCCGGCAACAACTGCTTACCGAGGTTTGGGGTTACGACTACTACGGCGGCACGCGTACCGTGGATGTCCACGTCCGGCGGCTGAGGGCCAAGCTCGGCGCGGACCACGAGAACCTGATCAGCACCGTCAGGAACGTGGGCTACCGCCTCACCCTGGTCCGGCAGCAGGAAGATGAACTCACCGAGGCCTGAGCCTGGACCGCCGCCGGCGTATAGCCTTGGCTCATGACTCCAGCGCATCCGCAGAAGTGGCCCGTCCATGTCGTCCGGGGCGGAGCTGACCAGCAACTGCTGAAAGACTGCCGCGACCTTTTGGCCGCGGCTGAGGAATCGGACGGCAACCCCTCCATTTCCGAGCAAACCCTGGTGACCATGCGCGCCGGGGATTCGGCGGAGCACACGCTGCTGACGCTGGCCCTCTACGCCCCGGACGAGGATTCCGACCCGGTGACCGGCCAGGATCTGGCGGGCTTCGCCGTCGTGGTTGAAGAGCAGGACGGAACCGGCATCCTGGAAATCGCCGTCCATCCCTCGTACCGGAACCAGGGTGTGGCGGACCGGCTGGTGGGCGCGCTGAAGGAGGTCCGGGGCTTTGACGGGCTGAAGGCGTGGTCCCACGGCAACCACGAGGCCGCTGCCGACCTTGCCGCCCGCTACGGGTACGCGCCGGTGCGCGAGTTGTGGAAGATGCGGATGACGACGGCGGGCGCGGACCTGCCCGACGCCGGCCTTCCGGACGGGGTGGCCATCCGCGCCTTCGTCCCCGGCAAGGATGAGGAGGCGTGGCTGGCCGCCAACCGGGCGGCGTTCGCCCACCACCCCGAGCAGGGCGGCCTCACCAGGGCCGACCTCGACGCGCGCATGGCCGAGGACTGGTTCGACCCGTCCGGATTCCTCCTGGCGGAAGACCGGGACGGGCGCCTCCTGGGGTACCACTGGACCAAGGTCCACCCCCGCCACGGTGAGCACCCTGCGATCGGCGAGGTTTACGTGGTGGGCGTGACGCCGGAGGCGCAGGGCATGGGCCTGGGCAAGGCTTTGACCATTGCCGGCATCAAACACCTCCGCGACGCAGGATTAAACGGCGTGATGCTTTACGTGGATGCTGACAACGCCCCGGCCGTTGCCCTGTACCGCCGGCTCGGCTTCACCCGCTGGGACATGGACGTCATGTACGGCCCGGCCGGCGGGTAGGCAGGCCGCGAACCAATCCCCGGCGCCGCGTAAAACAAAGGCCGTGGGACCGGTGAATGCTTGTAAGGTTGAAATGGAGCCGCGCGGGGCGGAAGCGCCGGCACTGGAGCGCCAGCTAAAGGAGAAGCCATGAACCCGGAACCGTCCGGAACAGCCACGTCCCAGGATGTTGCGGTGCCTGTCCGGGCCCGCTTCGGCTCCTCCGAGGTACCGGCATCACGGGCCACCCAGGACCGGATCGACATCCCTGAGTTCGCACCGAACCTGCAGCCGGAAGGCGACATCCGCCCTGACCGGTTCCTGGACCGCGAGCTGAGCTGGCTTGCCTTCAATTCCCGCGTGCTGGAACTGGCGGAAGACCCCACCCTCCACCTGCTGGAACGGGTGAGCTTCCTGTCCATCTTCGCCTCCAACCTGGACGAGTTCTTCATGGTCCGCGTGGCAGGCCTCAAGCGCCGCATCGCCACCGGGCTCGCCGTCCCCTCCCCTGCCGGCCTGAGCCCGGTTGAGGTGCTGGAGCGGATCAGCGAGGAAGCCCACCGGCTCCAGCAGCGGCATTCGCAGGTCTTTGCCGAGCAGATCCGCCCCGCCCTGGCCTACGAGCACATCCACGTCATGCAGTGGGGGGAACTGGACGACGCCGCCCAGCAGCAGCTCAGCGTCATGTTCGCGGAAAAAGTCTTCCCCATCCTCACGCCCCTTGCCGTGGATCCGGCCCACCCGTTCCCCTACATCTCGGGTCTGTCACTGAACCTTGCCGTGGTGGTCCGGAACCCGGTCAGCGACAAGGAGCTCTTCGCCCGCGTCAAGGTCCCCGACCAGCTGCCGCGGCTGATCTCCATCGACGGCCCGCGCGCCGGTGCCGTGCCGGGCCGTGTGGCACGGTTCATCGCGCTTGAAGAAGTCATCGCCGTGCACCTGGACAAGCTGTTCCCCGGCATGGAGGTCCTGGAGCACCACACCTTCCGCGTGACGCGCAACGAGGACGTGGAGGTGGAGGAGGACGACGCCGAAAACCTCCTGCAGGCACTGGAGAAGGAACTCCTCCGCCGCCGGTTCGGGCCGCCCGTCCGGCTGGAAGTTACCAACGACATCAACCCCAATATCCGGGCACTGCTGATCCGTGAACTGGGGGTCGAAGAGTCCGAGGTGTACTCGGTGCCCGCACCACTGGACATGCGGGGCCTGTCCGTTATTGCCGGAATCGACCGTGCGGACCTGCACTACCCCAAGCATGTCCCGCACACGTCGCGGTACCTGAACGAGTCCGAGACATCCAAGGCTGCCAACGTGTTCGCCGCCATGCGGCGCCGGGACATCCTGCTGCACCACCCGTACGATTCGTTCTCCACGTCAGTCCAGGCGTTCCTGGAACAGGCCGCGGCGGACCCGAAGGTCCAGGCCATCAAGCAGACCCTGTACCGCACCTCCGGTGACTCCCCCATCGTGGACGCCCTGATCGACGCTGCCGAGGCCGGCAAGCAGGTCCTGGCCCTGGTGGAGATCAAGGCCAGGTTCGATGAGCAGGCCAACATCTCCTGGGCCCGCAAACTGGAACAGGCCGGCGTGCACGTGGTGTACGGCATCGTGGGCCTGAAAACCCACTGCAAGCTTTCGCTGGTGGTCCGGCAGGAGGTGGACGGCCTTCGCCGCTACTGCCACATCGGCACCGGCAACTACCATCCGCGCACTGCACGGTACTACGAGGACCTGGGCCTGCTGACTGCCAACGACCAGGTGGGCGAGGACCTTTCCAAGCTGTTCAACCAGCTTTCCGGCTACGCGCCCAAGTCAACCTTCAAGCGCCTGCTGGTGGCACCCCGCTCCGTGCGCTCCGGGCTCATCGACCGGATTGAGACGGAGATCCGCAATGCCCGGGCAGGTGTGCCGGGCCATGTGCAGATCAAGGTGAACTCAATGGTGGACGAGGCCATCATCGACTCCCTGTACCGTGCATCCCAGGCGGGTGTGAAGGTGGACGTGGTGGTCCGCGGCATCTGCTCCCTGCGCCCCGGCGTTCCCGGCCTGAGCGACAACATCACGGTGCGTTCCATCCTGGGCCGGTTCCTTGAACACTCGCGGGTGTTCGCCTTTGCCAACGGCGGGGACCCCGTGGTGTACATCGGCTCCGCGGACATGATGCACCGTAACCTGGACCGACGGGTGGAGGCGCTGGTGCAGCTCAGCAGCCCGGACGACATCACCTACGTCCTTGACCTCCTGCGCCGCTACATGGACCCGGAAACCTCCAGCTGGCACCTCGACAACGAGGGCCGCTGGATCCGGCACCACCTCTCCGAGGACGGGAAGCCGCTTGAAGACGTCCAGTCCTGGCTGCTGGCGTCCCGTCCGCGGCAACGCAGCCTGAGCCGGCGATAAGGGCCGCCGCGTTGTCGAGCGATGCACTCGTAGCTGACCAGACTGACCACCCGGGGGAACCCATAGCTGTAACTGCTGCGGGCGCCATTCCGTGGCGCGCCGGCAGGGACGGCCTGGAGGTCCTGCTGATCCACCGGCCCCGCTATGACGACTGGTCATGGCCCAAGGGAAAGATCGACGCCGGCGAGACAATCCCCGAATGCGCCGTCCGTGAGGTGTGGGAGGAGATCGGCCTCAAGGCGCCCCTGGGGATACCGCTGCCGCCCATCCACTACCACGTGGCGTCGGGCCTCAAGGTGGTCCACTACTGGGCGGTCAGGGTCAACGGTGACAGCCTGGTTCCGGACGGAAAGGAAGTGGACAGCGTCATGTGGTGCGCCCCCGAAAAGGCCGCCCGCCTGCTGTCCAACCCGTCCGACGTCGGCCCGCTTGAATACCTGCGCGACGCGCACGAACGCGGTGAGCTGGACACCTGGCCCTTACTGGTGCTCCGCCATGCCAAGGCAAAGCCGCGCTCGTCCTGGAGCAAGGCCGAGGGCGAACGCCCGCTGGCGGCCACCGGATCCCGGCAGGCCCAGGCCGTGGGCCGGCTCCTGGAGGTATGGAAGCCCATGCGGGTGGTGACCAGCCCCTGGCTGCGCTGCGTCGCAACCGTGGCCCCGTATGCCCGGGCCACGGGCGCGAAAGTGAAGCTCGCGGAGGGCTTGACCGAGCACAAGCACCAGCGCAGTCCGAAGAAAACCGCCGCCGTCATCGAGTCCCTGGTCGATAAGCAACGGGCCGTGGTGGTCTGTACCCACCGGCCTGCCCTGCCCACAGTGCTCAAGCAGCTTGCCACCCACATGCCATCACACCTGGCGAAGCTGCTGCCCGCCCATGAGCCGTTCCTGTCACCGGGCGAGGTGGTGGTCTGCCATGTGGCCAACAGCGGTAAAAAACGGGTTGTAGCGGTGGAACAGTTCAAGCCCTTTGACGACTAAGGAAACCCGCGCCGCTTGACCCGGGGCCGGTATCCCCCTTGACTTGGGTGAACGATGCACAGTTCTGGGGGATAACGTGCCGGCTGCCATGACCGCTGTTCTTTCTGATGCTCCACCCGTTGCCGTCCTCTGGCCGTTCCTGCTCGCCGGCGGCGCGTACCTCCTGCTCCGATCCCTGATCCGTGGCGCCCGGGGCCCGGATTTCACCGCAGCAGCATCCCGGCACGCGTTCTGCATCGGAGTGATCGGCTGGCTGGGAAGTTCGCTGCTGCCGGCTGCCAACGCAGGCATCCTGCCATTACCTGGATCATCGACGGTTCCCGTGGACATTGCCCCGGCCCTCGCGTGGCCGGTTCTCGGCTGCCTGGCCGCACACGTGCTGGGGCAGCTCAGCTACCCCAAGGCCCGCGTCCAGCCGGGGAAGCTGACCGGAAAGGTGTCCCGCGTCCGCGATCTCCTTCCCCGTCCCCTCGCCTGGACGGTCACGGTGATCTTCGGCCTCTCCGTTGCCCAGGTCGTGTGGACGTCCACTCTGCCCGGTTTCGCACCACGCCCTTACTGGTCACGCCCGGATGGTGGGGGCGGCTACGCCACCTTTGGCGGAGAAGGCCGGATCCCTGGCGTGCAGCTGGCGATGTACCTGGGCGGCGCGTTGTTCGCCCTGGTTTTGGGAACCCTCGCCGTACTGCTGCTGATCAGCCGCCGCAGGCCGGTGGACGGGCTTGCCTTCGGACTCGACGCCCTGCTGCGGACCATCACCATGAACCGTCTCCTTCGTACGGTTGCGACCGTTGCGTCCGGGTTGGCGGCCATCGCGGGAAACCACGCAGCCCGGACGGATCCGGCCACCGGACCCGCGAACTGGTTCAACCCGGCCGGGGCACTGAATCTGGGCGTCCTGCTGCTGATGTTGTTCTGGTCTCCACCCAGGCTGACGGGCGCACAGCCAAGGCGCGGGCGCGCCGCCAACCGGGAAGAACCGGTCATGCGGTTGTCGGTGTCGATCGGCGCCGTGATGGGACTTGCGGCGTTTGTTCCTGTACCCGCGGCAATCTTGGTCCCGGGCGCGGTTACCGGGCATCCGGCGCTATTGGTGGCCGTATCCGCCGCGGCTGTCCTGGCCGTTGTTTCACTCGGCGAACTGCTGGTGCACCGGAATTACGGGGCCACGGACGAGCCTCGGCACTGGCCCCGCCAACCGGTTCCACCCGGCCTGGCCTGCACGCTGGTTGCGGCTGCAACTGTTCTCATGGCTGCCGTCTTCCTTGTTGCGTGGCGGCAGGTTGAGCTGGGAGTGGAGCAGTCATGGCCGGTGACTGCTTGGGCCAGTGCCGGGGTTCTGCCCGTCTCGGGCCTTCCCCTGCTGCTGGCCCGCCGGCGCAGCAGCGTTCGAGGCACTGTCCCCGGACTCGACGCCGCCCTCCGCGCCATCACCGTGCACCGGGTGGTCCGGACGCTGGCCGCGTTCTTCGCGGTTCAAGCCGGTGTTTTGCTGATAGGCGCCGGCCCGAAGCTGCACAGCGCATCGCCCCTGGGCCCGGAGCCCTGGGACTTCGCCTGGCAGGCCGCGCCCGGCGTCGGGGCTGTCCTGGCAGCGGCGGGCGTGGTGGTCGCCGTGATTCCTGTCGGCGGAACAGCCCAGCGCGGTACCTCCGGACCACCGCCGGCCCAAGATCTTCAGCCAGTAGACTTGAGGCGTGAGCATCCCAACGCCTTATGAAGACCTCCTGCGCGATGTCCTGGCCACCGGCACCCATAAATCGGACCGCACGGGCACCGGAACCACCAGCGTTTTCGGGCGGCAGATCCGCTTTGACCTCTCCGAAAGCTTTCCGCTGATCACGACCAAGCGGGTCCATTTCAAGTCAGTGGCGGTGGAGCTCCTGTGGTTCCTGCGCGGCGAGACCAACATCAAGTGGATGACGGACCAGGGCGTCACCATCTGGAACGAGTGGGCGGATGAGGACGGCGACCTGGGCCCGGTCTACGGCGTGCAGTGGCGAAGCTGGCCCACCCCGGACGGCGGCCACATCGACCAGATCGCCGAACTGATCGAGAACCTGAAATCGAATCCGGACTCCCGCCGGCACATCGTGTCAGCGTGGAACGTTTCCGAACTCAACGACATGGCGCTCCCGCCCTGCCACGCGTTCTTCCAGTTCTACGTGGCCAACGGCAAGCTCTCGTGCCAGCTCTACCAGCGCTCCGCTGACATGTTCCTGGGCGTCCCCTTCAACATCGCCTCCTATGCGCTGCTCACCTGCATGGTCGCCCAGCAGGTGGGCCTCGAGCCCGGCGAATTCGTGTGGACCGGCGGTGACGTGCACATCTACGAGAACCACATGGACCAGGTCCTCAAGCAGCTGGAACGCGAGCCCTACGAGTACCCGCAGCTGAAGATCACCCGCAAGCCGGCCTCGATCTTCGACTACACCTTGGAGGACTTCGACGTGGTGGGCTACCAGCACCACCCCACGATCAAGGCGCCGATCGCCGTATGAGCACCGAAAACTTCACTGATCCCCAGTCCTTCACGGAGGAGCTGGCTGCCTCGATCACCGGCGTCGGCCTGGTCTGGGCGCAGACCTCCGACGGCGTCATCGGCAAGGACGGGGACATGCCCTGGCACCTGCCCGAGGACCTCAAACACTTCACCCGCCTCACCAACGGGCATCCGGTCATCATGGGCCGGAAAACCTGGCTGTCCTTCCCGGACAAGTACCGCCCGCTGCCCGGGCGCACGAACATTGTCATCACCCGGCAGAAAAGCTGGGCCAACACGCCCGAGGCGGAGGGCGCCGTCGTGGTTCCCTCCCTTGATGACGCACTCCTTGAGTCGCAGTTTGTCGACGGCGGCGAGACCGTCTGGATCCTGGGCGGCGGTGAGGTCTTCCGCCAGTCCACCGAGCTCGCCAACGTCGCGGTGGTTACCACCATCGATGTGGAGGCCGACGGCGACACATTCGCCCCGGAGCTCGGCGCCAGCTGGGAGGCCACCGCCTCCGTCCCGCCGGACGGCTGGCTGACGGCCGCCAACGGCACACGCTACCGATTCACCAAATGGTCACGGACCGAGGGCTAGGAACATGCTGAAGAAACCGGAAACCCTGTTCGTCCTGGGCTACATGCTGCTGCCCCTGCTGGCGCTGCTGTCCGCGATCGTGGGACTGACCATGATCCTGGGAGGCAACAAGATCGCCGGAGCCATCGTGCTGGTGGTGGTCACACAGGTGTTCACCTTCGGGGCGTTCTTCGCGCTGCGCGCGCGGAAGGCAGCCGTACTGGAGCAGTCAGACCAGGGCTAACGCTCACTGCAGCGGCATGGGGAGGACACCCCATCGCGGGCGGCCCGGGCGCGGCCTAGGCTGGGGCATGCAGCACTCTGGGGGCTGTTGAATGATATTGGGGGGAAATCCTGGTGGCAGGAACTTTATGGGGCGCCGACGTCGAGCAACTGCGGGCCCTCGCGCAGCAGTTCAACAAGACGGCGGATCTGCTGCAGCAGCAGTCGACGCAGCTGAGCAGTCAGATCAACAACAACCCGGCCTGGAAGGGCGCGGATGCCCAGCGGTTCCGCTCGGACTGGAACACCAGCCACCGGACCCTTCTCCAGCAGACCGTCTCGCGGCTGCAGCAGGAATCGAAAGTACTGCTCAAGAACGCTGATGAGCAGGAGAAGGCGAGCGGCGGGGCACCCGGCTCCGCGGGCGGCCCGGGCTTCGGCGGATCTGTCGGGCCAGGTTCCGGATCTCCCGCGGATCCTTGGGGGCCCGATTGGCTGGCCAAGGGTTCGCCATTCCGGGACGGGTGGGGTCTTCGCGGCCAGATCAAGGCGGGCTTGGATCTGCCGAAAAGCGTTTTTGGTTTGGGCACGATGGCCGCCAAAGGCCTGGACAGCTTTACTGATGCTGAACTCTGGGCCAAGCTTCCGGGCAGGAGCATCACTTACAATTTGCTGGATTCCGGGACAGATATCCTCGGACTCAAGAATCTTCAGAAATATATCCCGGCACTCAACCAATTCGGCGGTGTCTTTAAAGAGAGTCCATGGTTGTTCAAGGGTCAGGGTGCAATTCTCGAAGGCCTTGGAAAAGGCGGGCTCGGCCGGGGCCTGGGGTGGGCCGGCGTGGGCCTGAACGCTTTCGACACGGCGGGGTATATCGCGGCAGGCAAACCGGAGGAGGCCTTGTGGTCGGGCGCCAAGACGGCACTCGGCGTGGCCTGCTTCCTTCCGCCGCCTGCTGGAACCATCTGCACGGTGGTCAGTGCCGGAATCGCGATTTACGAGATCCCTGCCGTCAAGGAGTTCGTGAACAACGCGGCCAGCAACGTCGCGGATACTATGGCCAGCGCCGTGAAGGATCCTGGCCGGTTCGTCGAAGACACCGGCAAGAATCTGGCCGACCTCGGCAAGAGCGCCGCCAGCTTCCTCGGCTTCGGATAACTCAACTAAAGGACAAATTCGTGACAGCCAGCACTGAATCCATCAACCCGCCGGACACGGCGGTTGGCTTCGGCTTTGCCGAAATCGCATACCTGATCAGGAGGTTCGATACCGACGCCGCGAGGAAGTCCGCCCAGGTACTCCGACTGGAAGAGGAAGTCCAGTCGGACCCCATCTGCGTCGCGGGAGGATCTTCGCTTCTGGCCCGTGGCTTTGCCAGCGTCGATGACGACCTTGAATTGGAAGGGCCCGCGGTACCCACCGCGTACGCCTTGTCCAGGGCGGGCCGCTGGACGGAAATCAGCCTGGTCGACGGCGAGAAAACGGACACTGTGGTACACGTGGAGTCCGACAAAGTATCTGTGCTGATGCAGCCCAGGACCCTGGGCACCTGGTTCGTCTTTGCCCAGGACCCCTCTATCGACGGCGCAGACGCCCAACTCTCCCTCATCAAGGAACATCGGCGGACTCATCCCGAAGGGACCGCCTTTGTCCGGGTCAAGTCGATCTCTGGGGAAGACCACCTGCTCATTCGACCGGAAGGCCTCGGCTGGGCGGTTGGCAAGGTTATCGATCCCACCCGGGATGTCGAGGAAATCACGGGCCTGGACACATACGGCCTGCTTACCCGTATTCGGGAAACCCGCGGAGAAACCACATGAGCAGCGAAGACCCACGACCGGTTCCTCCGGTCAAGCGCAAAGGCTACTACAAGCGCCAAATCCAACTGGAGGCCGAGAGGCAGGGACTCACGCCCGAGGAATACGGGGTCTATAAAGGCTCAACGGGCAGCGTGATCAAACCCGTCAATTCAGCAGGCGGACTGCTCTTCCTTGCCATCTTGATCTCCCTGTTCTCTGGCATTGTGGTGGGTGCGGCAATCATCGTCCTTACCGGTGACGGGGTCACCAACTGGGTGCAATTCGTCATCGCCTGTGTGATTGTGCTTTTCCTGGTGCCCACCTCATGGGCTTACTACTTCAAGGAACGCAAAGCGGCACGGCTGCGGAAGGCGGCTGGAAAAACACTTGAACCTCCCACCCGACGCTCAAGCAGGCCGGACTGGTAGCAGAATTGGGTCTCCGACGGTGCCGGTGAAGCACCGCCTGGCCGGGAACGGTGAGATCGTCAGCTACACGGACGAAGAGTACGGGGTCAGGAAGGGTGACGGCCCTGTTCGGGCCTGATGGTTTACGGCATAGTCCGGATACTTCCGGGAGCGCAAGGCGGAGAGGCTCCGCAAAGCCAGGAACCTCCCGCGGCCCGTTGGATAGCGCCTTACCCAGCCGGCCGACGTCGTAGGCTCATGGCGGCACGCAGTGACGTAACCGACTGCGCCCTTCCGGATGCGAAGTCTAAACTGGACCAATGACTACAGCAGCTACCCCTTCCGTCGGCCTGGTCGGATGGCGCGGCATGGTCGGTTCCGTCCTCATGCAGCGCATGCAGGACGAGGGCGACTTCGCCAACATCAACCCGGTGTTCTTCTCCACCTCCAACGCGGGAGGTGCCGCCCCGTCGTTCGCCGACGGTGCCGGCAAGCTCGAGAACGCGTTCGACCTCGACACCCTGGCCAAGCTGCCCATTATCGTCACCGCCCAGGGCGGGGACTACACCAAGCAGGTCCACGGGGACCTGCGCAGCCGCGGCTGGGACGGCCTCTGGATCGACGCCGCCTCCACCCTGCGCATGAACGACGATTCGATCATCGTGCTGGACCCCATCAACCGCGATGTCATCGACAAGGGCCTGGTCAACGGCACCAAGGACTTCATCGGCGGCAACTGCACCGTCTCCTGCATGCTCATGGGCCTCGGCGGCCTGTTCAAGAACGGCCTGGTGGAGTGGGGCACCTCCATGACCTACCAGGCAGCCTCCGGCGGCGGCGCCCGGCACATGCGCGAGCTCCTCAGCCAGTTCGGCACGCTCAACGCCGAGGTCAGCACGGAACTGGACGACCCGGCGTCGGCCATCCTGGACATTGACCGCAAGGTCCTGGCCCACCAGCGCACCGACATCGACGCGACCCAGTTCGGTGTCCCCCTGGCCGGCTCCCTGATCCCCTGGATCGACGCGGACCTGGGCAACGGCCAGTCCAAGGAAGAGTGGAAGGCCGGGGTGGAAACCAACAAGATCCTGGGCACCTCCGAGGAAAACCACGTGATCATGGACGGGCTCTGCGTCCGCATCGGCGCCATGCGCTCCCACTCCCAGGCCCTGACCTTGAAGCTCCGCGAGGACCTGTCCGTGGCCGAGATCGAAAAGCTCCTGGACGAGGACAACCAGTGGGCCAAGGTGGTTCCCAACACCAAGGAGGCCTCCATGGCCGAGCTGACCCCCGTGGCCGCCTCCGGCACCCTGGACATCCCGGTGGGCCGCATCCGCAAGATGGAAATGGGCCCGCAGTACATCAGCGCCTTCACCGTGGGCGACCAGCTCCTCTGGGGCGCCGCCGAGCCGCTGCGCCGCATGCTCAACATCGCCACCGGCAACCTGTAGCTTCCAGCTGCCTCACTAGCGGCCCTCGCCCGCATAACCGTTGCTGCCCGGCACCGGTTATGCGGGCAAGGGCCGCTTTTGCGTTCCGGAATGGCGCGCCAGGAATGCGTACAGCCGTTGCCGCAGCTCTCCTGGCCGGTTCAGCTGCTGCCAATTGATCCGGAAGACTGCCCAACCCAGCTCCTGCAATGCGTTCTCCCGGCGCCGCTCCGCGAGCAGCACATCCGCCGCCGGCTTGTAGTCCGTGTACTTGGCGACGCCGTCGAACTCGATAATCACCCGGGCGTCGGGGTCCGCGAAATCCGCCCGGAAAATGCCCTCGCGGGTGGTGATCCCAACCTGCGGTTCGAACATGCGCAGGCCAAGAGAATGCAGCATCAGCCTGGTCCGGGTCTCCCCCGGGGACTCGGACCGGGCATCCAGAACAGCCAGCAGGTCCCAGGCGAGCCTGCCGCCGCGGACCACTGGACTGTCGTTCAGCAGCTGCCGCATGGCCTCGATGGACGCACCCTTGCGCAGCGCGTGGTCACCGATCACAGCGGCCTTTTCCAAGGGCAGGATACGTGCGCAGTCCAGCACGGTCCGCTCGGCACTGGTGGTAAGGACTTCCCGCCCGTCGGGCGTCCACAGTGAAGCCTTCTCAGCTTCCGCGAGCGGCAGCCTGTGAGTCCGGACGTCCCTTCCTGCGCTGGCCTTCGAGTTGGCGTACTGGGTTGTCACGTGCACGGCGGGCCCGCCTTCCCAGACAAAAAGCCCCCGCAACAATGCCGCGCTCACGTGGCTGTACCGGGACCGGCCGTGGGTGGACTCGAAGTGGGCCATCAGCCGGGCCTGGTCCCGGTCCCATTCTTTGAGCCCATGCCAGTTTCTGCTCCGGACGTAGGCTCCCCGCCGCAACCGGAGCACGGTACCGCTCTTCACGGCCGCAGTCAGCACACGGTCGTCCAGCCCGGCAGCCGCCAATTGGCGGGTTGACGCCACCACCTGCTTGGGCCAGCGATGGTCGACGAGGGCCTGCAAATCACCGGAATTCATTGTCCAAGGGTCGACGGCGGACACCGGCATCGGAAGCACGGGACGTCGCTATGTGGATGGCCCGCGGTACGAGCGGCCCTTACCCGCACAACCGTTGCTGCCCGGGGCCGGTTATGCGGGGCGGGACCGGTTAAGCGGCAAAGGACCGGTTATGTGAGGGCTGGAAGCACGTCAGGTGGCCAGGAACGTCGTGTAGCGCCGGCCGGCCTTGGCCAGGGCTGCCTGCGCCGCCGGGCCAAGCGGCCGGGCTTCGTCGAAGAGTTCAGGTACGACGGCGGCACCCGGCCCGGTGCCCTTCAGCGCCCAGGTGCCAACAACCTTCCCCGCGGCAACCACCGTCTTCTTGAAGACACCGTTCCCGCCGGGCACGATCAGGTCGGAGTGCTCCGGCGCCAGGACGAGGCTGCGGTCCGTGTAGCCCAGGACAAACTCATCAAAACCCGGCAGCAGGTGGACGGACCGGCCGCCGGGCACTCCGGAGTCCAGCAGCGCCGCCACCTCCGGGGACAGCCAATAGCTGGTCCCCGCGAACTCCAGCTCCACCAACTCGCGCCGGACGTGTTCAAACGCCGTGCGTACCTCGGTCAGCGGCAGCTGCGTCCACCAGGCGAAGTCGCGGAGGGTGGCCGGCCCATGGCTGCGGAAGTAACGGAGCAGGAACTCAGACAGGGCCGCCTCCCGTTCCAGGCTCCGGGACGAGGGTATCCAGTCATCAAACGCCGCGATCAGCTGCTGGTTTCCGGCCAGGGGCCCCAAAACCAGCCAGCCGTGCCGGCAGAGCGAACCCAGGAGATGAATCCCGCGTTGGCCCAGCGTCGGCTGGCCTCCGTCGTCGAACACCTTGAACAGAGCGGCGCGGCTGACGGGGCCCTCCGCCGAGATGTGTTCCAGCGCGAGGTCGCGGGCCTTCTCCACGTCTGCCCACGTAATCTCCAGCTGCCGGTGACGGCCCGCGATGCTCCTGGTGAGCCTCTCGGCCGTGAGGTCCAGCATCCAGCGCAGGTCCTCCGGAGCCACGAGGTGCAACGTCCCGCGCATCGGCCAGGACCGCACCACTGTGCCGGCATGGATGGCCGCCCGGACATCGGTGATTCCCGCCCCGGGCACGCGGACACCCACCGCCCAGAGTGCCGCGGGCAGGTCCTGGGCCTGCATGGCGGTCATCCAACGGACCAGCCCCGGCACAGAGGTGGCCTCAATCCCGGCGAGCCGCTGGGACACCAGCCGGAGCCTGCCGACCATCCTGCCGTCGCGCAGGGCACCAAATGCAGCCATGCGCCCATCCTAGGCCGGGCGCGGCCCTGCGGGGACGGCTAGAGTTCGAGGCCGATGAGCAGCGGCTCCGGGTGCAGCGAAATGCCGAAGTGGCGTTCGACGCCGGCCCGCACTTCCCGCGCGACAGCCACCATGTCGGCGGCGCTGGCGGAGCCACGGTTGGTGATGGCCAGGGTGTGCTTGGTGGACAGCGACGCCCGGCCGCCGGCCACGCCGTCGTCTTCCAGGCCGAAGCCCTTCCCGAAGCCTGCTTGGTCAATCAGCCATGCGGCGGAGAGCTTCACCATCCCGTCTTGCCCGGCCGGGTAGCGCGGAGCGCTTTCCGGCAGCTTGTCCGCGACGTCGGCCGCCACGATCGGGTTGGTGAAGAAGGACCCGGTGGAGTAGGTGTCCCGGTCAGCTGCGTCCCACACCATCCCCTTGGAGGCGCGCAGGCGGAGGACTTCGCGGCGGACGTCGTTCGCGTAGGCGCGCTGTCCCACCTCCACCCCCAGGGCCCGGGCCAGCTCGGCGTACCGGATGGGCGCGCTCATCCGGCCCAGCGGCAGCTGGAACTCGACGGTGAGGACCACGTACCGGGGCGAACCGTTGACGGTGGTCTGTTTGAGGATGGAGTCCCGGTAGCCGAACTTCAGCTCCGAGTTGGTGAAGGTCTGCACGGCGTTCCGCTTCCGGTCCCAGGTGCGGACGGCGGCGATGGTCTGGGAAACGTCAGCACCATAGGCACCCACGTTCTGGACAGGCGTGGCCCCCGTTGAACCGGGGATGCCGGACAACGCCTCGATACCGGACCAGGCGTGCAGCACCGCGTGCGCTACCAATTTGTCCCAGTTGTGGCCGGCCTGCACCACCACTGCCACTCCCCCGCAGGAATCCTCGGCGTTGACCGTGAACCCCTCGGAGGCGATCCTGATGACCGTCCCGGGAAACCCGTCGTCGGAGACCAGGAGGTTGGATCCGCCGCTGACGATCAGCACCTGTTCCGCGGCGGCATCCGCCGAGCGGACCGCGTCGATGATGTCCGCCTCGGTGCGGGCCTCGATGTACTTGCCGGCAGGGCCTCCGACGGCGGAGGTGGTCAGGGAGGAAAGGAGCGTGGAAGTCACCTGTCCACGTTACTTGAAGATACTGTGCGGGCGCAGTACAACGCAGTACCTTCAGGCCAGCTTCCGGGCCGCCGGGGAGAGGACGAAGCTCACGGCGAGCATCACCATCACGGCCAGCAGCGAATGCAGGATGCCCACATGCTCGGCCAGCAGCCCCAGCAGCGGCGGACCGCACAGAAACGCGGCATAGCCGATGGTGGACACCACGGACACCCGGGCGGCAGCCATCGCGGGGTCGTCGGCTGCGGCGGACATGCCCACCGGGAAGCCCAGGGATGCTCCCAGGCCCCACAGTGCGAGCCCCACGTAGGCAAGCCACGGCACCGGCGCAAAGACGAAGACGCCCAGTCCCAGCACAGCCATGGCAGCACACCAGCGCATCACGGGAACCCTGCCGAATCTGTCCAGCAGCACCGTTCCGGCAAAACGTCCGATGGTCATGAACGTGACAAACAGCCCGTAGCCGGCGGCACCGGCAGCATCGCCCTGCCCGTGGCCGTCGGCCAGCGCGAGGGCCACCCAGTCCCCTGCCGCGCCTTCGGCCAGGGCGAGGCCCAGCACCAGGACACCCAGGAGCAGGGTCCGCCGGTCCCGCCATGCCCGGGCGATCTTTCGCTTGTTGTCAAGCGGGGCATCGCCGGACGTGGTTCCGGCAGCGATCACGGGAATCGGCCCGGTACTGGGATCCTCGAACGTATCCGGGGAGTAACTGCGCTCCCCGGCCACCGGGGTGACATCGGCGCGGAACCAGGAGGCAGCCGTTGCTACCGACACCGCCACCACCGCCCCTGCCCCCGCAAGGTGCCAGAACACCGGCATGGACACCGCGGCGGCAACGGCCCCCAGGCCCGCGCCTGCCACCGTTCCCAGGCTGAAGGCACCGTGAAGCCGCGGCATGATGTGCCGGCCCACCGCGCGTTCCACCGCGGCGCCTTCAACGTTGGATGCCGTGTTCCAGCTTCCGGTGCCCAGGCCAATGATGGCCAGGCCGATGGCGGTTGCCACCGGGCTTGCCAGCACGGTTGTGCCAAAACCCGCCGTCAGCAGGCCGGCGCCCACCATGATGCTGCCTGTCCGGATGGTCCGCTTGGAGCCCAGCCGCAGCACGATCAGCCCGGACGCAGACACGGAGGCGAAGGACCCCAGCGTCATGCACAGCAGGATGACGCCGATGTTGCCCGGGGTGAGGTCCAGGGTGTCCCGGATAGCGGGCAGCCGGGACACCCAGGAGGCAAAGGCAAGGCCGCTGGCGCCGTAGGCCACCACGACGGCGTTCCGCCAGGCAGTGACCTGCCCGGCCGTTGCGGTGGTTCCTGCAGGAGTGGTCAAAAGGTGCAGCTCAAGACAGCTTGACGAGGGCCTGGGCCTTCATCAGGACTTTTTGCCCGGCGGAGACAACGGTGAGGTCGACGCGCGCGGTGCCCGCATCGGCGTCGAGCTTTCCGATGGTGCCGCTGACCTCGATGGTGGCCCCGGGCTGGTCGGTTCCGGTGGTGTCGGTCACCAGGACCGGCTTGGTGAAGCGGGTCTGGAAGTCAACGACGGCGGCCGGGTCGCCCGCCCAGTCCGTCACCAGCTGGACGGCGGAGCCCATGGTGAACATGCCGTGGGCGATGACGCCGGGCAGTTCCACGCCGTTGGCGAAGGCCTCGTTCCAGTGGATGGGGTTGAAGTCGCCGGACGCCCCGGCGTACCTGACCAGGTCGGTGCGTGTGACCTCGATGGTGCGGCTGCCGATTTCCTGGCCGGCGCTGAGTTCGTTGAAGGTGGGGCTCATGGTTACTGTCCCTCTCCGCGGACCAGGATGGATGACGTGGTGGTGGTGACGGGTTCCCGCGAATCACCGGAACCGAGGGCGAAGATCTCCGAGCGGGTGGTGATCATGGCGCCGCCGCCCATGGCACGGACGCCGTCAACATGCAGTTCGGCAACGAGCCGGTCACCGGCGACGATGGGCCGGTGGTGGGTGAAGCGCTGGTCTGCATGGACCACGCGGGAGAAGTCGATGCCTGCTTCCGGGTCCTCGATGAGCTGTGCGTCGGCACGCTGGGCGATGATGATGGCGAAGGTGGGCGGTGCCACCAGATCGGCGTGGCCCAGGGCCCTGGCTGCGTCCACGTCAAAGTGCGCGGGATGGGTCGCCTTCACGGCGCGGGCGAACTCACGGATTTTCTCGCGGCCGACGTCATACACCTCTGCGGCAGGGTAGCTACGGCCCTGCAGGTCCGGATTGATAGTCATGGATTCCAGCCTATCGTTGCCACGCCCTTCAAAAGACGCCCGCTGCACTGGTATGATGATTTCATCATTCCATCAATCCGCTGTCCGGGATATGACCGGCCGGCCATCGCGCACAGGAGCGCCACCTTTGATGCTGTCTTCCGCCCAAGCCCCGCTCTACGAGATCAAAGCGAACCTTTTCAAGGGCCTGGCCCACCCGGCCAGGATACGGATCCTTGAGCTGCTGGCCGCGGCGCCGCAGGAGTCTGCCCCGGTGAGCTACCTCCTGGCAGAGACCGGGCTGGAGGCCTCGCACCTCTCCCAGCACCTGGCCACCTTGCGGAAGCACAAGGTGGTGACCTCCGTACGCAGTGCCAATGCGGTGACGTATCAGCTCGCCCACCCAGGGGTCTCACAGCTGCTTGCCATTGCCCGGACCTTCCTCGTAGACAGCCTGGCCGGCTCCAATGAGCAGCTGCGGCTGGCACAGCAACTGCCGGCAGAACACCTGGCCGGCGGGTCAGCCAAGTGACCGCCGACCCGGTCACGGCCCGGGGCACGGCCGCGGGGAGCATCACCCGGTTCCTGCCCTCCCGGAAGGATTACGCCGGGCTTGCCGGCACCTGGCGTACCGACCTGCTGGCAGGAATCACCGTGGGCATTGTGGCGTTGCCGCTGGCCCTGGCGTTCGGCGTCAGCTCCGGGGTGGGTGCCGAAGCGGGCCTCATCACGGCGATCGTGGCCGGGCTGGTGGCGGCCGTCATGGGCGGCTCCCCGGTACAGGTGTCCGGGCCCACGGGAGCCATGGTGGTGGTGCTGGCCCCCGTGGTGGCGGTCCACGGCATCGGCAGCGTCGCCCTTTTGTCCCTGATGGCAGGGCTGCTGGTCTGCGCGCTCGGCTTCAGTGGCCTGGGCCGGGCCGTGGCCTTCATCCCCTGGCCCGTCGTGGAAGGCTTCACGCTGGGCATTGCCGCCATCATCTTCCTCCAGCAGGTTCCGCTGGCCACCGGCACGTCCGGCACCCCGGGGCACAACACCCTCCTTGCCGCAGTGGAGGCGGCAGCGGGCGCTGCCGCCGCGACCGTGGTGCTGACGCTCGCGCTCGTGGCGGGAGTCGCCGTCGTGATGGTCCTGGTGCAGAAGCTGTTCCGCGCCCTGCCGGCCAGCCTGCTGGCGGTACTCCTGGCGACCGCCGCCGCCGAAATCCTGCAGCTGGACGTCCCCCGGATTGGTGCACTCCCGCATTCCCTTCCGGCACCGTCCCTCCCCGCCCTGGACCCTGCTTCCCTTGGCAACCTGGCAATGCCCGCCGTGGCTGTCGCCTTCCTGGCTGCCATCGAGTCACTGCTCTCGGCGCGCGTGGCCGCCGGGATGGCCGGGCCGGACGGCAGGCCCACCGGCCCCTACAGCCCCGACCGTGAGCTGATGGGACAGGGCCTGGCTTCCATCGCGGCCGGCCTGTTCGGCGGGATGCCGGCCACCGGAGCCATCGCACGGACCGCGGTCAACGTGCGGTCCGGCGCCAGGACCCGCCTGGCCGCAGCGGTGCACGCCATCGTGCTGCTGGGCATCACCTACCTGGCCTCGGGAATGGTCAGCCGCATCCCGCTGGCAGCATTGGGCGGGGTCCTGATGGTCACGGCAGTACGGATGGTCTCGCGGCGCACCATCACCGCCATCCTGCGTTCCACCCGGGCAGACGCCGCGGTCTTCGTGCTCACGGCCGTCATCACGGTGGCATTCGACCTCATCGTTGCCATCCAGATAGGGCTGGCCGCGGCCGCCCTCTTCGCACTGCGGAAATTCGCTTCACTGAGCGGGGTCCAACGCGAGGAGATTCCCGGTCCGCGGTTGGAAGGAGACGAACACATCGCAGTTTTCCGGCTGGATGGAGCGATGTTCTTTGGTGCCGCCGAGCGCATCCTCCAGGAGATCAGCCAGGTCAAGGACGTGCAGGTGGCCATCATCAGGTTGTCCCAGTTGCGGATGCTGGACGCGACCGGCGCCCACGCCCTGGTGGAGGTCATTTCCGCGCTGGAGCTGCGCGGCATCACCGTTTTGCTCAAGGGTGTGCGGCCTGACCACCTTGACCTGGTGACCAACGTGGGCGTGATCCGTTCCCTGCGGCACCACAAGCACCTGTTCGACCGGCTCCCGGATGCCGTGGAACATGCCCGCAGCCACGTGCTGCGGAACGCGGCGGCTAGCGCCTGAGGTTTTTGCGGATCGCCTGGCCGCGCACCACGATGCCCACGACGTGGAGGACCAGCCCGAGCCCGATGAGGGGCAGGGAAGCCATGGCCAGTGCCTGGTTGCCGCTGGTGTTGCCCACCAGATTCAGGATGATGCCGACGGCGATCAGTCCCATCGCGCTGAAGACCAGGACTTTGTAGCGGGTGGGCGCGGTGGCCCAGAATTCGTTCAGCACCGTCCAAGTCTACCGAGTGCCCGGGCACCCCGGCGGGCGGGCCGGGTCCCGGTATCAGAACAATGCTTCCTGCACTGCCGGCACCTCTGAGGCATACTCCCCCAGCACGACGGTCCGGGCAGCCAGCTGGGACAGGTTCACCACGAATTCGGCGTCCGTTCCGTCCAGCCGGGCCAGCGCGTTGGCCCCGCCCAGGGCTGCGATGCTGAAACCGTGCCGCCCCTGGTCCAGGGCATGCGGATAGGCGTGGCGGGACGCGCTTCCGTACAGGGCATCAGCATGCGCGGGACGCGGCCACTGCTCCTCCACGGCCTGAAAGCCGTCGACGGCGGTGCGCGCCAGCAGGGCCCGTACGTCACCGGCGGCGCGGGAATTGGCTTCGTCCACCGCGCCGGCCGGCAGCGGCCGGAGCAGCGCCTCCGCCTTCGCGGCCGAGCGCACCTGCTGGGTCAGGCCGACGCCGGCCGTCACCAGGTCCTCGAGGACCCGTACCACCCGGCCATCCTCCGCCCTGGCAACATACCTCGCCACTGCGGCCCCCTGCTCCGCCAGCCGGTTCCACTTCCGCGGGCCGGAGGCCGTTCCCACCTTGGTGGCGCCTCCCGCGAACGTGGCCACGTAGAGCCAGTGTTCCTGCATCAGGTAGTCCCGCAGGCCGGGGGTCACCCTGCCGCCACGGTGGAAGTCGTGCATCAGGCGGGACTCGTCAAGTACGAAGCACCGCTCGCACTGCTTGCCCCGAAGGGCCGGGGCGGCGGAGCCGCACAGGATGTGGCGGCGGGAGCCCGCTGACTGGACCTGGACGTGGCCCAGGCAGAACCGGCCGGGTTCCACCACCTTGAAGCCGAGCCGGCTGCCCGCCCTGAGGCTGAGCTCCCGGAAGTCCCCCTCGGGTGACTGGAGGCGCAGGACCGGGCCGCCGGCGTCGTCCGCTGGGGTTGAGGCAGGCGGGCCATCCCAAAAGACCCCGTGGACCAGATAGCGGGTATCGGTCACGGGGTCTCCTGAAGTGATGGGTGGCGCTACAGCGCGGGCTGCACCCCAAAGGCTACCGCGAGCTTCATGATCTTTTCGGCGCGGCCCAGGCGGGGCAGGTCGGAGCCGTCACGGATGACGCGCCCGTTGGCTTCGAAGTCGTTCATGAAGTCGGTGGCCCAGGCGACGTCCGACGGCGTGGGGCTGATGACCTCGTTGATCACCGGGGTCTGGTCGATGGCCAGGCAAAGCTTGCCGGTCATGCCCATCATCACGGTGATGCCGGTCTGCTCGCGCAGGATGGGGTGGTTGGTGCCGACGGTGGGGCCGTCGATGGGGCCCGGCAGGTTGCCGACGCGGCTGGCGACGACGAGCTTGGCGCGCGGGTAGGCCATGGCCTCCGGGGTGGCAGCCATGCCCGTGTCGCGGCGGAAGTCACCGGAGCCGAAGGCCAGGCGGAACGCGCCCTGGGCCTTGGCGATGTGGTTGGCTTCCTCGATGCCGAGCGCGGATTCCACCAGCGGGATCACGGGCGTCTTGCCGTCCATGCGGTGGTAGCTCTCGGTCACCTGGTCAGCGGATTCGGTCTTGGCGAGCATGACGCCCAGCAGGCCGGGCGTGCCGCGCAGGCCGGCCAAGTCATCGGCCCAGAACGGGCTGGTGGCGTCATTGATCCGGACCCAGGCCTTACCACCGGCGGTCAGCCAGTCGATGACGTTGTTGCGGGCCTGGTCCTTCTGCGAGGGGTCCACTGCATCTTCAATATCCAGGATGATCGAATCGGCCCGGGACACGGCCGACTGGTCGAAGAGCTCCGGCTTCATGGCATTGACCAGCAACCAGGAACGGGCGATCTCTGCAGGGATATTGCGTTCCGGCCTAACGGTTTCGGCGGCGATGGTAGACGTCATGCTTTCTACAGTATCCGGCCTGCAAGCGGCACGGCGAAGAAAACGGCCGGCTTGTGAGGATCAATACGAACTAAACTTGTTGTGACCGGGCCCTAACGGGAAGCAGGTAGCAGTAAGTGTCGTTATGAGGCTCCATAACGACACTTACTGCTACCCAGTTGGGCGGCGTCAGGGGATATTGCTGCCCCGCGCGGTGACCCACAGCTTGTACCAGTCGGCACGGCTCAGCGCCCCGGCCACGCGGGCGGCGTCCGCGCAGGCCCGGATCCGGCCCGGATTGACCGTGCCAACGACCGGTGCGATCCCGGCCGGATGCTTCATCAGCCATCCCAGGAGGACGGCCTCGCCGGAGGTGCCGTATTGGTCCGCAAGCTGCGCCACGAGTTCCGCCGTGGCGGCCCCGGCTGACGTGGGGCTCCCGGGTTCGGCACCGGTGTAGGCGCCGCGGGCCAGCGAGCCGTACGCCTGCAGGGTGATGTTGTTGCGTGTGCAGTATTCCAGCGTGCCGTGCGGAAAACTGTAGTCCAGGTGTTCCGGGTGGTTGACCAGGACCTGGCTTTCCAGCCACGCCCGCTTGAGCAGGCTCATCTCCAGCTGGTTGGCCACCACAGGGGTCTCCAGCCGGTCCTGCAGCACCTCGATCTGGGCAGCGGACATGTTGGACACGCCCAGTTGCCGGACCTTGCCTTCGGCCATGAGCTGTCCGACAGCGGCTGCCACCTCCGCCGGGTCCGCCAGGGGGTCCGGGCGGTGCAGCAGGAGGATGTCCACGTAGTCGGTCCGCAGCCGGCCGAGGCTGCCGTTGACCCGCTCCAGGATGGCCTCCCGGCTCAGGTCGTAGTGGGTCTGCAGGCCACGCTCGTTCAGCCGGATGCCGCACTTGGTCTGCAGCCGGATGCGCTCCCGCAGGCCCGGGGCCGCGGCCAGCACATCACCGAAAACGGCCTCGGACTTTCCGCTGCGGTAGATGTCGGCTTGGTCGAACAGGGTGATGCCCGCGTCCAGGGCGGCCTGGACGGCAGCAGCGGCCTGGTCCACATGGTCAGCCCCATGCGGCTCGTCAGACCAGCTGCCGCCCAGTCCCATGCATCCGTAGATGACTTCCTGCATCAGCCCCGGTCCCCCGTCCGGACTCCCTGCTTTGGCAGTCCCCGGGTGCCCGCGGGCTCCGGGATCAGCGCAGCCATGCGGTGGTGTTGGCCGGCAGCTTGCCGTCCTCCAGCGGGGCACTGCTGACCAGGACCGCACCGGCGGGAAGGTCGACGGCGGTGTTCCCGAAGTTGGTCACGGACTGCCACCCGTTGGGGCGCTTGAAGTGCAGGACGTCCGGGTTGCCGTTCTCCACCCACTCAAGGTCCTCGTCGGTCAGCAGTTCGCGGCGCAGTTTGAGTGCCTTGCGGTAAAGCTCCAGCGTGGAGCCCTCGGTCCCGTCCTGGGCCTCGACGGCATACTTGCTGAACCAGTCCGGCTGCGGCAGGTGGGAACCGCCATCGCCGAAGCCGAAGGATGTGCCTTCCACCTTCCACGGCAGCGGCACGCGGCAGCCGTCACGGCCGATTTCCACGCCCTTGTTGCGGAAGAAGGACGGGTCCTGGCGTTCCGATTCGGGAATCTCGGCCACTTCCTGCAGGCCCAGTTCCTCACCCTGGTACAGGTAGGCGGATCCGGGGACAGCCAGCATCAGCAAGGTGGCGGCGCGGGCGCGGCGCTCACCCAGTTCAACGTCCAGCTGGTCCTTGGGGCCGCCGGCGAGCAGCCAGTCCTTGCCGTCCTGGCCCTTGGCACCGGCCTTCGCCTTGGCCACCTGCGGCAGGCCGTAGCGGGTTGCGTGGCGCACCACGTCGTGGTTGGAGAACACCCAGGTGGAGGAGGCACCGGTGGCCGTCGCCTCGGCAAGGTTCCGGGTGATGATTTCCTTGTACTCGGCGGCGTCGAAGTCGGCCTGCAGGAGGTCGAAGTTGAACGCCTGGCCCAGGCCCTGCGGGCTGGCGTAGCGGGCCCGGCGGGTGGCGTGGACCCAAGCTTCAGCGACGGCGGTGCGCGGCGGGTTGTACTCGTTGAACACCTCGCGCCATTCGGCGTAGATCTCGTGGACTTCGTCGCGGTCCCAGAACGGATGCGTTCCGTCGTCGAATCCGTCCACGCCGGTGTTGGCGGCGCTCAGTTCAAGCTTGGACAGCAGCGGCTCGGTGAGGTCCTTGGTGAGGGCGTGCGCCACGTCAACGCGGAAGCCGTCCACGCCCCGGTCCGACCAGAAGCGCAGCGTCTTGAGGAAGTCATCCCGGATTTCCCGGTTGGACCAGTTCAGGTCCGGCTGCTCCTTGGCGAAGATGTGCATGTACCACTGGCCGGGGGTGCCGTCGGGTTCGGTGATGCGCTCCCAGGCCGGTCCACCGAACACAGAGTCCCAGTCCGACGGCGGAAACTCGCCGTTGGGGCCCTTGCCGTCCCGGAAGATGTAGCGGTCGCGGGCCGGGGAGCCCTTCGGGGACGCCAGCGCTTCCTGGAACCACTTGTGACGGTCGGAGGAATGGTTGGGGACGATGTCCGCGATCAGCTTGATCCCGGCGTCGTGCAGTGCCTTGGCCATCTCGTCGAAGTCAGCCAGCGTGCCCAACTTGGGGTCGACGTCGCGGTAATCATCGACGTCGTACCCGCCGTCGGCGAGCGCGGACGGATAGAACGGGCTGAGCCACACGGCGTCAATACCCAGCGTCTTCAGGTAGGGGACCTTGGCGGTGATGCCCTTCAGGTCGCCGATGCCGTCGCCGTTGGAGTCAGCGAAGCTGCGGGGGTAGATCTGGTAGACGGAGGCCTGGCGCCACCAGTTGGGGTCGGCCAGACGGTCAGAGTCGGACAGGGTTGCCAGAGTGGCGGTGGTGGACAAGGACTGACCCTTTTCTTCAGTGCGGCTATATTTATATTGAGTCTAAATTTACTTACTCAAGTATTATCTGGTGCTTTGGACAGGAAGGTCAACAGGATGCCTGAACCGGTTCCCGCTACTCCCCAACTGCTGCGGCGGGTCAGTGCCGGCGCGGTCCTGGAGTTCATGCGCGCCTCAGGGGCTGTCACCGTCACCGACGTCATGGCGGCGACGGGCCTGACCCGCGCCACCACCATCGCCGTCTGCGAGGACCTGGTCCGGCGGGGCTGGCTCCTGGAACTGGAAAACCAGCGCGAGTTCGGCGGGTACCGGAAGGGCCGCCCGGCCCGGCGCTTCGAGCTCAATGAGCGGGCCGGCGTGGTGCTGGGCATGGACATTGGATACTCAAAGGTCACGGTGGTGGTCTCCGATCTCCGGGGTACGACCATGGCCCGGTCCAGCCGCCCCTTCCAGGCCGGCGAGGTCGGCTCCCGGGAGCGGATCGCCTTCATTGACGGCGTCGCCATGGCCGCACTGCGCTCCGCCGCGACGGATCCCGGGCAGGTGCTGGCCGTGTGTGCCGGTGTGGCAGCACCAGTGGACCGGCACGGGGAGGTGGTGGCCACGCAGGAGTTCTGGGGACTGTTCGACCTGGGACTGCCGCCGGCACTCAAAGCAGCCCGTGGATGGACCGTCCTGCTGGAAAACGACGCCAACCTCGCTGCCCTGGGTGACCGGTGGCAGGGGGCCGCCGCCGGCATCGACGACGTCGTGGTGATTTTGGCCAGTGAACGGCTGGGCTCCGGCATCGTGGAGGGCGGCCGGCTGGTGCATGGAACCCGGGGCAGCGCCGGGGAGCTCGCCTACCTGAACCTGGTGGAAGGCGTAGGCGATACATACGGCATCGCCCATCTGGCCCGCACGTGGGCCGCCGAAGCGCTGGCCACCGCCGCACCGACGGCCCTCCGGGCCTTCCAGCCCGGGCGTGTGGAGGCCGAACAGGTCTTCGCAGCAGCAGCCCAAGGCGATGCGGTGGCGTTGGGGATCCTGGACCGGCTGGCGGACAGGATGGCGCGCGTTATTGGCACCGTGGCCACCATGCTCAACCCGGAACTGGTGGTGATCGGCGGCGGCGTGGCGGATTCCGCCCACGTGCTCCTGGCCCCGATCAGCGAGCGCCTGGCCGGGTACACAGCCACCCCCGCCCGCGTGGCAGTATCCCCGCTGGGCGATTCCATCGTGACCGTAGGAGCGGTGCGCCGCGCCCTGGACTACGTGGAGGGGAATTCCCTGGACCTGGTGCTGGCTGCGGCCGCTACTCCGGCATGACCATGGTGCGCAGGTCCAGCTGACGGAGCACCCGGTCCGCCACCTCGGGGTCCATGTCCGGCTCGTTCCGCGCCGCCACCACTTCCTGCCGCGCCGCGTCCAGCGCGATGGTCTGGACGGCGATGGCCAGTTCGCGTCCCCGCTGGCGCTTTTCGGCCAGCGGTTCGTTCCGCAGGCTGCCGTCCGTCAGTTCCGCATGCAGGCGGCGCATCCGGTCCTTGACCAGAGTTACCTTTTCCGGCGGCAGGTCCGTCATCAGGTCGTGCTGCTTCAAGGCGGCGACGGCCGCGGCCTGGGCGCGTGCGGCCAGCAGCCGGACAGCGTCGCGTTCCGCCGTTCCATCCTCGGAGGCCTTGAGGACACGCATCAGCCACGGCAGGGTCAGGCCCGGGAGGACCAGCGTGGCCAGCAGCACCGCGCAGGCAATGACCAGCAGATAGTCCCGCCCCGGGAACGGCGTGCCATCCGCCAAGGTCAGAGGAAGCGCCAAGGCCAATGCCAGGGTGGCCAGGCCGCGCATGCCGCACCAGGTCAGGATGAGGACTTCCTTCAGGGACGTGGGCTGCAGGACGTTCTTCCGTTTCCGGGCACCCAGTGCCAGGACGGCCAGCCACAGGAACCGGACAGCGAACACCAGGACGCAGACCACCGCGGCCACCCCGATCATGCCGAAGATCTCCGCCCCCTCATCGCGGATGACATGCCTGATTTCCAGCCCCACCAGGCCGAATGCCAGCCCGGTAACCAGCAACTCCACCACATCCCAGAAGGCGTTCCGGGTGACACGCTCCGCCGCGTCCTGCGGGCGGGCATGGCGCTGCATTTCAAGGGCCGTGACCACCACGGCGATAACGCCGGAGGCGTGCACCTCCTCGGCGAGGATGTAGGCGGCAAAAGGCACCACCAGGGTCACCGCACTCCGGGCCACCATGGACGTGACCAGCCGGGTGACCAGCGCGATCAGCCAGCCCATGGCAATGCCCACCAGCACCGCGAGCGCCGCGCCCATCAGGAACTGCAGGACGACGTCGGGCCCAACCTTGGTGCCGCCCACGGCTGCTGCCACGGCTGCCTGGAAGATGACGATGGCCGCGGCGTCGTTGAACAACCCCTCGCTCTGGAGGACGGTGATGAGGCGGCGCGGCATGTGCACCCGGCCTGCAACGGATTCCACCGCCACAGGGTCCGGCGGCGCCACCATGGCACCAAGGGCGATGGCCGCGGGGACCCCGATGCCCGGAATCATCAGCCATGCCGCGCCGGCCACCACCGCCGTGCTGATCACCACCAGGGCCACGGCCAGCATGATCAGCGTCCGCCACCGGACACGGAACACCGCCCACGAACTCCGCTGGGCGGTGGCGAACAGGAGCGGCGGAAGGAAGATGGGCAGGATCAGGTCCGGTTCAATCTCCAGGTCCGGGAAGCCGGGAATGAACGTCAGCGCCGCCGCCAGGAGGAGCATCAGGACCGGGTATGGCAGCCGGAGCCTGTCCCCCAGGCCCACGGCCACCACCGTGGCCAGCAGCAGTCCAATGATGAGTGCGAGCTGGTCCATAAGCCTCTTCGCCGCCGGCTATGCGCGGGGTTCCAGGGCTGCCGCCACGGGAAGGGTGCCGTCGCGGAATTCGATGGTCCGGCCTGCAGTCTGGGGAAGGTCCAGCACGGCCGCTGCCACGATGGCCGTATTGGCACGGGAGGTGTCCCGGTCCCCTTCCGGTGAGGGGTCGACGTCGATCAGACCGGTTCCGGGCTTGTCCGTCAGCGCGCCGGGCCCAAGGATGGTCCACGCCAGGCCGGTGCCGCGCAGGTACTCGTCCGCTGCAGCCTTGGCTTCCGCGTAGGCAAAGAAGCTGTTGTCCTCCGGCACCCCGTGATCCTTGCCGGCACCGAAGTAGGAGACCATGATGTACCGGTCCACGCCGGCCTGGGCCGCGGCATCCATGGAGCGGATAGCGGCGTCCCGGTCCACCGCGTAGGTGCGTTCGGGATTGCCGCCGCCGGCCCCGGCCGACCAGACCACGGCGTCATGCCCGGCAAGGGCATCGGCGAGGGCGGCCGTCGTCGAATTTTCCACGTCCAGGACCAACGGCGTGGCCCCGGTGCCGGCGACGTCGTCTGTGTGCTCGGGATTCCGGATGAACGAGGTGACGGAATGGCCCTCGCCGGTGAGAAGGGCGGACAGGAGGAGGGCCACTTTGCCGTGGCCGCCGATGATGGCGATGCGTGTCATGCACCCATTCTGCCTGCACGCCGCCTTCATGCAGAGCCATTTGGCGCTGAACAGGGCCTTTATGCACTGTTGGGAATTTCCGCCTTTTCCTGTTTCGACTACTTCCCCAGGCAAGTGCGCTGTCTGGATAGCTGAAGCGTTCGTTCTGGTTGATGTGTTCACCCTCTTCGCGGTGCAGCCACGGGCCGGGACGGCAGCGGTTCAGCGGGCACGGTAACGCAGGTACACCACCCCGTTGCCGAACCGGTGGTCCTCCAGTAACTCCAGCCGTGCCTGCAGCCCGTCCGGCAGGAAGCGCAGGCCGCCGCCGACGGCCACCGGATTAATAAACAGCCGGCATTCGTCCACCAGCCCGGCTTTGAGGGCGGGTGCCGCGAGGGTGGGGCCGCCGATGCTGATGTCCCGGCCGCTGTCCTTTTTGAGGTCCCGCACGGTTTCCGGGAGGAACTGCCGCTCGAGGCGGGTTTTCGAGGTACTGGGCGTGTCCAGCGTGGTCGAGTAGACCACCTTGTCCGCCCCCTGCCAGATGCGGGCGTAGTCCTGGATGACCGGCGGCTCATCCCGGGTGTCCATGGTTTCCCAGACCGACATCACCTCATACATCCGGCGCCCCAGGAGGTACGTGCCGACGTCCCGTTCCATGTCATTGATGAAGGCATGGATTTCCTCATCCGGCGCGGACCAGTTGAAGTTGCCGTCCCTGTCTGCCGTGTAGCCGTCAATGGACATGATTGCGGAGTAGATCAGCTTGGCCATGGGCCCATTCTGCCGGTCGAATCCTGCGCGGAACAGGCCCGCCGGGGGTTTGCGGCCGGTAGGCGCCCGGGCCCGGTCAGAGCAGGTTCGCTGCCAGCGTCCTGGCGATGAACGTGCCGTAGCGTTCGGCGGACCATCCCCGCTTGATCACCAGGGTCTCGTAGAGTTCGGCAGCGGTGGAGGTGAACATGACGTCGGCAGCTTCGGCCGTGGTAAGTCCGGGCTTGAGGAGCCCCCTGCCCACCAGCTGCCGCGCATTGTGCAGCATCCGGCGGTAACGGGCCTCGTCCACATCCCGCAGCAGTGCGGCCATGGAAGCGTCCCCGCTGGCCGCCGCGTCCCTGATGAGGAGGTAGACCGGGGCGCCGATGGGACTGATCTCCGTGGTGAACCGGCCGAACCGCTCCATCAGCCGTGCCGGATCCGTTTCCGTCGCCTGGGCCAGATCAGACCTCTGCTCCGCCGGCGGACCGCCCGCACCGAGGAGGCTCTCCTCGTAGATGGCGCGGACCAGCCCCGCCTTGCTGCCGAAGTTCTTGTAGACCGACTCGGCGGATACGCCGGCAGCGCGCGCAATCTCCGCAATGGTGGTCGCACCAAATCCTTGCGCAAGGAACAGTTCCCGGGCGTGCGCACGGACGCTGTGCAGCGACTCCGCGGCCAGCTGCCGGCGCCGCCGGGCGTCATAACTCCGCTTGGCGGGGCGTTTGCCGGAGGCATTGACTGGGCTCTGCATGCGGTCTTAAACTCCAATCAATACAGTTCACTGTATTGAAATTAATCTAACAGGTCACAGCCTCGCCCCGCGAGGCACCAAGGAGCATTTCCATGGACACGCCAAACGGCGTGGACCGCCTCCCCGACGGCCCTGTTCGCCGAATGTTTTCCGCGACACAGCGGCGCGACCTCGATGCCATGGTGGCCGAGTTCGCCGACGACTACGTCAACATCACCCCCAACCACCCCGCCCGCAGCTTCACCGGAAGCTCACAGGTGCGGAAGAACTGGTCCGCACTGTTCGCGGGGATACCGGACATGACCGTCACAGTGCTGGACTCGGCAACCGGTACCGGCGGAAACGTATGGGTCGAATGGGGGTCGCATGGCAGCCGCCTGGACGGCACCGCCGTCGAGCAGGCCGGCGTCGCCATCTTCAGCCTCCGCAACGACCGGATAGCGGCCGTGAGGTTCTACCTGGAGCCTGTCGAAAGGGACACGGCGGACGTGAATGCCGCCGTCCAGGCCGTCACCGGAGCAGGAACGGAAGGAGCAAGGCCATGATCCTCCTGGTCGGAGCCACGGGTGACCTGGGCGGCCGGGTGGCACGGCTGCTGCGTGAATCAGGGCAGGATGTCCGCTGCCTGGTCCGGCGCACCACCGACGATTCGCCACTCCGGGCGATCGGCGCGGAAGTTGCGCGCGGAGACCTCACCGAGCCTGCCACGCTGCCGCCCGCGTGCGAGGGCGTCCAAACGCTGGTTGCGACGGCGACGGCGATAAGCCGCCGGCTCGCGGGGACCAGTTCCGCCACCATTCGGGACGTCGACGAGGTGGGCATGGGCCACCTCATCGACGCTGCGGAGGCCGCCGGCGTGCAGCGCTTTGTCTACCTGTCCTTCACGGGCATCGAAACCGCTGTCGAGACACCACTGCGGCACGCCAAGCGCGCAATGGAAAGGCGCCTGGCGGCTTCTGCCATGCAAACGGTCATCGTGCGGTCCGACGCCTTCCAGGAAATCCACTTCTCCCCCATCAGCCGCTTCGACATGGCGGCCGGCAGAGTGTCGGTTATAGGGCACGGCAACACCAAGGCGCGGTGGGTCGCGACCGATGACGTGGCGGCGCTCCTCTGCGCTCTGGCGGTGGAGCCGGATCCGCCCCGGTTGGTCGAGTTTGGCGGCCCGGAACCTGTGTCGAAGAACGAGGCCGCTGCCCTTGCCGGGAAACTGATGCACCACAAGATGAAAGTGCAGCATATGCCGCGCCCCGTCGCCCGACTCGCGGTGAAGGCGCTCTCGCGCCGCAGGGATGGCCTGGCCTCCGCGCTGGGAGCGGGCCTGACCTCCGACCTAAACGTGGCCACCTGGGATGACACGCCCCTCCGCCGGCGCGGGATCGACCCGAAGTCCGTCAGCGACTTCCTCAAGGAGCAGGCGCAGGCGTTGTCCGGCCGCTGACGGCGCGCTCAGGGCCCGCGCGACACCAGGGATTGCTGGCCCAGGGTCCACAGATTGGAGACCGTCCAGTAGACCAGGACGCCGATGGGGAAAAAGATCCCGCCCACGCCGAAGATCAAGGGCAGGACATACAGGAGGATCCGCTGCTGGCGCATCAGCGGGCTGTCAAGGTCCTGCCCGGCCATGGTCCGTGCCGCCACCAGCTTCTGGGTGAGGAACTGGCAGGCAATCATCACCAGGATCATGGCGACGGCGAGCACCGCAACGGCGGTGGGGTCACCGCCGCCGTGCAGCAGCGAGGCGGACAGCGGAGCTCCAAGAATGCTGGAGGAATCGAACTGGACCACCTGGTCCCTGCCCAGCGCGCCAATGCCCTGGTCCTGCCGCGCGGCACTGGTGATCCCGGACAGCACCTGGAAGAGGGCCAGGAAGAATGGCGCCTGGATCAGCAGCGGCAGGCATGCCGAGAACGGGTTGGTGCCATGCTTCCTGTACAGGGCCATCTGTTCCTGGGCCAGGGCCTGCCGCGAGGCCTGGTCCGTCCGGCCCTTGTACTTGTCCTGGAGCTCCTTCAGGTCCGGTTGCAGGAGCCGCATCCGGCGCTGGGCCCGGACCTGGGCCAGGAATACCGGAACCAGCGCGGCGCGGATCACCAGCACCAGCCCGACGATGGACAGCGTCCAGGTCCACCCGTCCCCCGGCGGCATTCCCGCCGCGCCGAGGCCGTCGTGGAAAGCCACCATGATGACGGACACCAGCCACCGGAACGGCTCCATCACCGCCGCCAGAAAGTCCACCGATTCCCCCGTCCGCAGTTGCTGCCAAGCTACTGCGGATCCCGGGTACAGGAAAGCCCCCGGGATCATTCGATCCAGGGGGCTTAGCCTGTAGCGGTGGGGAGGCTCGATCTCCCGACCTCACGATTATGAGTCGTGCGCTCTAACCAACTGAGCTACACCGCCACGAATGAGAAAAACCTGCGTCAAGCCGGTCAAACCGCCTTGACGCAGGCCCTCATTCAGAGCCCCCCACCGGAATCGATCCGGTGACCTCGTTCTTACCAAGAACGCGCTCTACCACTGAGCTAGGGGGGCAACGAGTAAATACTCTACCGGAAGATTTACGCACCAACAAATCGGCGTCCGGCCCCTCCCTGGACGGGGGATTGCACCTGTTGCCGGCACCGCGCACCCCGCATATTCCGCGGAATTCCGGGGCTAAAGGGGCATGGACAGCGGAGCGGCCGACGCCGGGAAGGGCCTTCCAGAGGCCCGTTGAGTACATTCCGCGGCGGGAATGTGTCCAGCCCCACATTCGGCTTCGACTTAAATGCCGATGGGCCGGCTCGAAAGCCGGCCCATCGCCATCGTCAATCCCTCAACGCGCGGAAGTGTTTACCATTTGCCCTTGCGGTTGAACTCGCGGTGGCCGCTGTCGCCGCCGCTGCGGGGCTTGCGGGAGCCGTCGCCGTGGCCGGCGAAGCGGGAATCACCGCGGTCGCTGAAGGACCGCTCTGAACGCTCGCTGTACGAACGGCCGCCGCGGTCAGCGGAGGTCCGCTCGCCGTCGTTCTTGCGGAATTCCTTCTTGAACCCGCCGTTGCCCTTGAAGTTGCCGCCGCGGTTGCCCTGGTAGGCGCCACGGTCGCCGGAGGGCTTGCGGCCGTTGTCCAGTTCGAGGTGGATCAGCTCGCCGCCGATCCGGGTGCGGGACAGGGCGCGCAGCTGCTCGGGGCTCAAGTCCGCGGGCAGCTCCACAAGGGAGTGGTCCGAACGGATGTCGATGCCGCCGATCTGCGCGGAGGAGATGCCGCCCTCGTTGGCGATGGCGCCCACAATCGAGCCGGGCATGACCCGCTGGCGGCGGCCCACCGCGATGCGGTAGGTGGCGTTGCCCTCGGTCAGTGCACGGGTCGGCCCGCGCGAACCGAACCCGTCCTTGGAGCGTTCGCGCTTCTGGAACTCGGGTGCGGCGGGCAGTTCCTTGACCAGCAGCGGCTGCCCGCCCTGGGCCATGACGGCCAGTGCCGCAGCGATTTCTGCTGCCGGCACCTTGTGCTCCTCCTCGTAGGAGGCGATCAGGTCGCGGAACATCGAGACGTCCTCGGATTCGAGGGTCTCGGTGATGCGCTCGGCGAACTTGCCAAGGCGCAGCGTGTTCACGGTCTCGGCGGTCGGCAGGTGCATCTGCTCCACCGGCTGGCGGGTGGCCTTTTCGATGGCGCGCAGCAGGTACTTCTCCCGCGGCGTCATGAACAGGATCGCGTCACCGTTGCGGCCCGCGCGGCCGGTACGGCCGATCCGGTGCACGTAGGACTCGGTGTCGTGCGGGATGTCGTAGTTGACCACGTGGCTGATGCGCTCCACGTCCAGGCCGCGGGCAGCAACGTCGGTGGCCACCAGGATGTCGATGCGGCCTTCCTTCAGCGCGTCAACAGTGCGTTCACGCTGCTGCTGCGGGATGTCGCCGTTGATGGCGGCAGCCTGGAAGCCGCGGGACTTCAGCTTGTCAGCCAGGTCCTCGGTGGCCATCTTGGTGCGCACGAAGGCGATGACGCCGTCGAACTCCTCCACCTCAAGGATGCGGGTCAGCGCGTCCAGCTTGTGCGGGCCCATGACCTGCAGGTAGCGCTGGCGGATGTTGGTGCCCGTGGAAGTCTTGGTCTTGACCGAGATCTCGGCGGGGTCGTTCAGGTACTGCTTGGACATCCGGCGGATCTGGCTGGGCATGGTGGCCGAGAACAGGGCAACCTGGCGGTCCTCGGGGGTCTGCTGGAAGATCTGCTCCACGTCTTCGGCGAAGCCCATGCGCAGCATCTCGTCGGCCTCGTCCAGCACCAGGTACTGCAGTTCGGACAGGTCCAGGGAACCCTTGGAGATGTGGTCGATCACGCGGCCGGGGGTACCCACGACCACCTGGGCGCCGCGGCGCAGGCCGGCCAGCTGGGGACCGTAGGCGGAGCCGCCGTAGACGGGCAGCACGGTGAAGTCATCGATGTGCTTGGCGTAGGAGGTGAAGGCCTCGGCAACCTGGAGGGCCAGCTCGCGGGTGGGGGCCAGGACCAGGGCCTGGGTCTTGCGGGAAGGGCCGTTGAGGTCGTGGAGCTCTGCCAGGCGGGACAGTGCCGGCACTGCGAATGCTGCAGTCTTGCCGGTACCGGTCTGCGCCAGGCCCACCACGTCGCGGCCTTCAAGCAGCAGCGGGATGGTGGCTGCCTGGATGGGGGACGGCTTTTCGTACCCGACATCCTGCAGGGCGGCCAGGACGCGGCCATCGATGCCGAGGTCGGCGAACTTGACGGTGTTTTCGTCAGCGTCGGCGGCGGGGACGGGGGCGTCCGTTGCGGGAGCCTCGGCGGCGGGAGCGGTTACGGGAGCCTCAGCGGCAGCCACGGGGGCGTCCTCGACAACAGCGGTGGTTTCGTTCTGATTTTCGGGCATAGAGAGATATTCCTCATCCATAGGGGGCCAGGCGGCACTACCCGAGGTGAGCGGAGCCGCAGTACACGTGCCGATGATGCCGGGCAAACGTTGACCGGCCGGTCACAGAAGTCCGGCGCTTTCGCAATCCCGTGGCAGGACTTCGCGCTGCATCTCTTGGCTGCTATCCCAGCAGTCTGTACAGCGTTTTCTTTAGCCGGCTCTCCCTATGAAAATGCCCGCATCGCTTGCGCGGGCCCCAACACTTGCCAGTCCTGCCTCAAGAATTGGGCAGGAAAAAGGGATTTCCGGAGTGGGGGATGTTTCAAGTGTAGGGCACGGACGCCGCGGACCGGAAATCGAACGGCCGACGACGGCGGGTGAGCTTGCGCACACAGCCCGCCGCATCGCCGTGGGGCCGGGCGGCGCTACCGTCCCAGCCGCCGCAGGAGTACCTCGAACTTGGTGTGGTACTCGTCCTGGAGCCGGATCTCGCCGTCGGCCTCTGCTCCGCGGAGGGCTGCAATGATGTCCGCGTCCGGCTCACTGAACCACTGGCCAATGGTGACGCCGTGGCGCGGGACGAACGTGCGCTCGATGGTGTCGCCAGCCTGGATGCTGCCGGTGCGGAGGACGCGCAGGTAGGTACCCACCCGTCCTTCGTCGGTGAAGCGCTTCACCCACTGTGGTTCCTTCATGCGCCGCTGGAACGTGGCGCAGGGCGTGCGCGGGGAGGTGACTTCCAGTTCGACGCCGGAGCCCACCATCCAGCGCTCCCCGATGACCGCGTGGGTGGCCTCGATGCCGGACACCCGCAAATTCTCGCCGAAGAAGCCCGGGGGTACCTCCCGCCCCAGGGCCTCGGCCCAGTAGTCGGCGTCGGCCTGGGAATAGGCGTAGACGGCCTGGTCCTCCCCGCCGTGGTGGGCCCTGTTGGCCTGGATATCCCCGCGCAGGCCCAGCTTGTGCACCTTGACCGGACCATTCGCCGGGCGCTTGTCGATGGCCGTGACGCCCACGCTGCCCGCATCCCCCAGGAGCTGGTGGACGCGGCAGACGGCAAGGACAGAACCTGATTCCATGGCATCAGTCTAGGGTTTCCGCGGGACGCGCCTGCAGGTCCGAACCATGGGCACTTCTCCCCCGTTGCCGCAGTGCGTTCCTGCTCGCAGGCGGCACCGGCAGGGACTACGCTGATTCGAGACTTGCATTGGGGGTGCAGCGCTGTGCCCACATCGCGTGACGAATTTGAGGGGGACGCCGTGGACTCGAACCAGAAAGACCCAAAAGAGGAGCCGGAGACCGGGCCTGCACCTGACGGCAGCACTGGCGCCGGCAGCACCGCCAAGCCACCGCCCTGGCAGGTCCCCAAGCCGGACCTGCGTCCCGAACTGCTCAACGAACCCGTCACCCCCGTGGATCCGTTTGCACGCGAGCGGGAGAAGCAGCTCAACCAGGCCGCTGCCCGCAAGAAGCGCTCACAGCGGCGCACCGTGGTGGTGGGCCTCGGCGTGACCGCGCTCCTGGCCGGCACCATCACGGCGGTGGTGGCCAGCAATGAGGACGACCCCGAGTACGCACAGGTCTGTTTCAACGACGAAACCGGCGAGCGCGTGGCGGACACCAACTGCGACAGTTCCGCCGGCCGCGGTGGCGGCATCTACGCCTGGTACTTCTACTCCCGCGGGGCGAGCGTTCCGCCCATCGGCCAGAACAGGTCCACCGCACCCAACTTCACCCGCAGCATCCCCACTGGCGCCAAGGCATCCACGGGTTACAGCAGCAAGGGCGGCACGGTCAGCCGTGGCGGGTTCGGTTCAAGCGCCAAGAGCGGTTCAAGCGGCGGCGGCGGCAAGGTCTCGGGAGGCTGAGGGATGAAACGGTTGTTGTCTGAGCCCCGGCCGGGCTGGAAGCAGAAGATCGAAGAGCAGGGCCTGGTCTTTTCCACCACCACCATGGATGACGGGCGCAGGATCGAGTACTGGAACGAATCGGCGTACTACGAGTTCACCATGGACGAGGTGGAAACCCTCGAGCTCGCCGCCGAGGACATGCACCGGATGTGCCTGGAGGCGGCGAAGTTCCTGGCCACCGGCGCCATGGGCAGCATCGGCATCGGACCCCAGGCCCTGGAGCTGGCAGCGGAATCCCTGCAGGCCGGCGACGTGGACGTGTACGGCCGGTTCGACTTCATCTACGACGGCCAGGGCGGTCCCGCCAAGATGCTCGAATACAACGCGGACACCCCCACCGGGCTCATCGAGGCCGCTGTGGCCCAATGGTTCTGGCTGCAGGACGTCCACCCGGAAAAGGACCAGTGGAACGGCATCCACGAGGCCCTGATCCGGCAGTGGAGGAAGTTCCAGTACCGCACGGGAATGAGCACGCTGCACGTGGCCCATTCGGAGGTTGAGGAATCCGGGGAGGACTGGATGACCGCCGCCTACATGCGCGACGTCGCCAGCCAGGCCGGATGGACCACCATCGGCATCAACATGTCCGATATCGGGTGGGACCCCAACCTGAACCGCTTCGTGGACCTGGACAACTTCATGATCAGCACCATCTTCAAGCTCTACCCCTGGGAGCTGATGATGAAGGAGGAGTTCGGCCCCCGCCTCCTGGAACGGTCCCACAACCCCCGCTGGGTTGAACCGGCCTGGAAAATGCTGCTCTCCAACAAGGCCCTGCTCGCCGCACTGTGGCACCTCTACCCCAACCATCCCAACCTGCTGCCGGCGTACCTCACGGACCCGGGGCCGTTGAAGGAATGGGTGGCCAAGCCCCTGCATGGCCGTGAGGGCGACAACATCCGCATCCACGCGGACGGCCTCAAGCTGGAGCAGCCCGGCGGGTACGGCCGGGAGGGCTGGTGCTACCAGCAGTACCACCCGCTCCCGGACTTCGACGGCAACCGTCCGGTCCTGGGCCTGTGGGTGGTGGACGGCGAGTCCGTGGGCTGCGGCATCCGCGAATCGGACGGGCCGGTCACGGACTACTTCTGCCGCTTTGTGCCCAACACCATTGACGCGCCGGCGCCGCTTTCGGCGGTGGCCGACTCCACCAAGGCAGGAATCACCTTATGAGCACGGACATTTCGACGGCGGGAAGCCAGGGCGGCGGGGCCGGCACCCCGGTGCCGGCCAAGGGTCTGCGGGCCGGGATCCTGGACCTGGGCGACTCCGTGATGCTGGGGCTGGCCTCTACCGCCCCGGTGTACTCGCTCGCTGCCACCCTGGGCCTGATTGTTGCCGTCAACGGCAACTACACTCCCCTGATCCTGCTGCTGGGCTTCATCCCCGTCCTCTTCATCGCCTACGCCTTCCGCGAGCTCAACAGCGCCATTCCTGACTGCGGCACCACGTTCACCTGGTCCCGGCAGGCCTTCGGCCCCTGGGCCGGCTGGCTGGGCGGCTGGGGGGTGGCGCTGGCCGGGATCGTGGTCCTGGCCAACCTGGCGCAGGTGGCGGGCCAGTACCTGTGGCTGCTGATGGGCGACGGGTCACTGGCACAGAACAAGCTGCTGGTCACCGGAACCGGCCTGCTGTTCATCGTGCTGATGACCCTGGTGAACTACCGCGGGATCAGGCTGGGCGAGCACGTCCAGCGCGTCCTCACGTATGTCCAGTACATTGCGCTGGGCATCTTTGCGCTGGCCATCGTCATGCGGATCGTCGGCGGGGCGCCCGAGGGCCAGGCCTTCGACTTCGAATGGTTCAATCCGGTGGGCGCTTTTGCCGACCCCGGCGCCGTGGTGCACGGCGCCCTCCTTGCCCTGTTCATCTACTGGGGCTGGGACACCTGCCTGGCGGTCAATGAGGAAACCGAGGACCCGTCCAAGACGCCGGGCCGGGGCGCGGTCATCTCCGCTTTCGTGCTGGTGGCCATCTACGTTTCGGTGGCGCTGCTGGTGATGATGTACGCCACCGTGGGGTCCGAGGGCATCGGCCTGGGCAATGAGGCCAACCAGGACGACGTGTTCCTGGCCATGAAGGATGTGGTCCTGGGGCCGTGGGGCTGGCTGATCGTCGTCGCGGTCCTCGCCTCCGTCCTGTCCTCCACGCAGACCACCATCCTGCCGACCGCCCGCGGCACCCTGTCCATGGGCGTGCACGGCGCCCTGCCGGCGAAGTTCGGCGAGGTGCACCCGCGCAACCAGACCCCTGGTTTTTCCACCAAGGTGATGGGTGCCGCCGCGGCCGCCTACTACGTGGCCATGAGCTTCCTCAGTGAAAATCTGCTGGCGGACTCCATCAGCGCCATCAGCCTTTTTATCGCGTTCTACTACGCCCTGACCGGCTTCGCCTGCTTCTGGTACTTTCGCGGAACGCTCAGGGACTCGGCCCGCAACCTCTGGTTCCGCGGCATCCTCCCGCTCGCGGGCGCGCTGCTGCTGACCGCCGCGTTCTTCATCTCGGCCGTCCAGATGTGGGACGCGGCGTACGGCGATACCCGGATCTTCGGCGTCGGCGGTGCCTTCGTGAGCGGTGTGGTGCTCCTGGCCCTCGGTGTGGTGCTCGCCGCCGTCTGCCGGTTCCTGCCCGCCACCCGCGGCTACTTCCTGGTAAAGAAATGACGGGTAAAAAATGACTGCTGAAGAGATGCCCCGTGAAGAGATGCGCGGTGAAGAACGTGAAGCCGTGACCGCGGGCCCGTCCGACATCCTGGACCTCGACTCCCTGCTGTCCGCGGAGGAACTGGAGCTCCGGCAGAAAGTCCGCGACTTCACCCACCAGCGGATCAAGCCGGAGATCGCCCGCTGGTACGAGGACGCCGTCTTCCCCCTGGAACTGGCGACGGAACTGGGTGAGCTGGGCGTCCTGGGGATGCACCTGGAGGGCTACGGCTGCCCGGGCCGGTCCGCCGTCGAGTACGGACTGGCATCCATGGAACTGGAAGCCGGGGACTCCGGCATCCGCACGTTCGTGTCCGTCCAGGGTTCGCTGGCCATGACCGCCATCCACACCTGGGGCTCCGAGGAGCAGAAGCAGGAGTGGCTGCCCCGGATGGCCGCCGGCGAGGTCATCGGATGCTTCGCCCTGACCGAACCCACGGCAGGCTCGGACCCCGCCTCCATGGCCACCTCCGCGGTCCGGGACGGCAGCGGGGAAGACGCCGGCTGGGTGCTCAACGGCACCAAGCGCTGGATCGGGCTGGCCTCCGTGGCCGGCGTCATGGTGGTGTGGGCCATGACGGACGACGGCGTGCACGGCTTCCTGGTGCCGGCCGGAACCCCCGGCGTGACGGCCACGCCCATCCGGCAGAAGCTGTCCATGCGCGCCTCCATCCAGTGCGACGTGGTGTTCGACGACGTCCGGTTGGGTCCCGAGGCCCTGCTCCCGGCTGCGCGCGGGCTCCGCGGCCCGTTCACCTGCCTTAACGAGGCCCGGTACGGGATCGCGTGGGGTGCCATGGGCGCCGCCCGTGATTCTTATGAGGCAGCGCTGGAATACTCGCTGGGACGGCTGCAGTTCGGCAAGCCGCTGGCGGGCTACCAGCTCACGCAGCAGAAGCTGGTGGACATGCTGGTGGAGATCCAGAAGGGCACCCTGCTGGCGCTGCACCTGGGCCGGCTCAAGGACGCGGGGACTATCCGGCCCGAGCAGATCTCGCTGGGCAAGCTGAACAACGTCCGCGAGGCCATCAGGATCGCCCGCGAGGCCCGCTCCATCCTGGGCGGCAACGGCATCACCACCGACTACTCTCCGCTGCGGCACGCCGCGAACCTGGAATCAGTGCGGACCTACGAGGGTACCGACGAGGTGCACACCCTGGTCCTGGGCCGGCACGTCACGGGCCTCGACGCCTTCCACTGACCCCTCCCCCAACTGGGTAGCGCGAAGTGCCGTTTTGACTCCTCAAAACGGCACTTCGCGCTACCCAGCTGTGGTGGTCACGCGGAGAAGCCTCCGTCGGACTTGATCAGCTGCCCGGAGACCCAGCGTCCGGCTGGTGAGAGAAGGAAGGCCACGGTCCCGGCAACGTCCGCCGGGGTGCCCAGGCGGCCGCCCGGCTGCTGCGCCGTGAGCTCTTCACGCACCTCCGGGGTCATCCAGCCGGTGTCCACGGGACCGGGGTTCAGGACGTTCGCGGAGATGCCCTGTGGTCCCAGCTCGCGGGCTGCGGCAATCACGATCCTGTCCAGGGCGCCCTTGGAGGCGCCGTAGGGAAGGTTGAACGCTGTGTGGTCGCTGGTCAGCGCAACGATCGCGCCGCCGTCGTCCGTTGCCTGCCGCGCGAAGGCGGCTATCAGCTGCCAGCTGGCGCGGGTGTTGACGGCAAAGTGCCGGTCGAAGGATTCAATGGTGGTGTCCAACACTCCGGAGTCAACGGATTCCGCATGGCTGAGCACCAGGCCCTGCAGCGGACCGGCCAGCCGGGCGGCCTCCGCCACGAGCCGGTCCGGGACCCCGGGATCCTGCAGGTCGGCCGACAGGACGTGGACCTGGGCGCCGATGGCTTCCAGCTCCGCGGTCAGGCGGACCACGTCTTCGGGTTCGCTCCCCCACGGCATGCGGGCGTCGTAGTCGGCCCAGTAGGACAGGACCAGGTCCCAGCCGTCCGCCGCGAGCTGGCGGGCAATTCCCGCGCCGATGCCGGCCAGCCGGCCCACACCGGTGACCAGGGCAACAGGGCGGGCTGGGGCGGCTGCGAGGGGTTCCATCCGACCAGCCTAGCGGCGCCGCGTTTCAGGCCGCTGCGGGCTCCGCTTCCCGCGCGGTGTGGTGCCGGCGGATGGTGGCGCTGATGACGGCGGCGATGGTGCACATCGCGGCCGCGCCGAACCAGGCGTAGGTGTAGTGGCCGGTCGCGTCCCGGAGGGCCCCGGCGGCGATGGCGGCTGCTGCGGCGCCCAACTGGTGCGCTGCAAAGACCCATCCGAAGACCACGCTGCCGTCAGCTCCGAACGTTTCGCGGCAGATGGCTGCCGTGGGTGGAACGGTGGCCACCCAGTCCAGGCCGTAGATCACTACGAACACGATCATGCTCGGCTGGACCTCGGCGTTCAGCAGCAGCGGAAGCACCAGCAGGCCGATCCCGCGGAACTGGTAGTAGACGGCCAGCAGGACGCGGGGGTTGAACCGGTCCGTCAGCCAGCCCGAGGCGATGGTCCCGATGATGTCAAAGATCCCGACGACGGCCAGCAGGCCCGCGGCAGTGGTTTCAGGCATTCCGTGGTCGTGCGCGGAGGGGATGAAGTGGGTGCCGATCAGGCCGTTGGTGGTGGCGCCGCAGATGGCGAACCCCGCCGCGAGGGCCCAGAAGGTCCTGACCTTGCTGGCGCGCCGCAGCACCTGGAGGGCGCGGACGGCAGCGTTGGTGCGGGGTCCGCTGTCCTGGACCGGTGCAGCCTCTTGAGCCTCGTCGACCGGCACAGCACCATATGGCAGCACCCCGACGTCGGCAGGCGAGTTCTTGAGGAACTTCAGCACCAGCGGGACCACGGCCAAGGCGCCGGCAGCGATGAGCAGCGAGGCCTGCCGCCAGCCGGGGTCCTGCGCGAGCATGGCGATGAAGGGCAGGAAGACCAGCTGGCCGGCCGCGCTGCCGGCAGTGAGGATGCCAATCACCAGTCCGCGGCTCTTGGTGAACCACGTGTTGGCGATAGTGGCGGCGAAGACGAGGGCCATGGAGCCGGTGCCAAGGCCGATGAGCAGGCCCCATGTCAGCAGGATCTGCCAGGACTGGTTCACCAGCACCGTCAGCGCGCTGCCCATGCCGATCAGGACCAGGGCCGTTGCCGTCACGGCCCGGATGCCGAACCGTTCCATCAGGGCTGCGGCGAACGGGGCGGTCAGGCCGAAGAGGACGAGGTTGATGCTGACTGCCGCCGACAGGACCGTGGTGGACCAGCCGAACTCCTGCTGGAGCGGGACCATCAGGACGCCGGGGGCAGCCCGGAAACCGGCGGCCCCCACCAGGGCAAGGAAGGCGACGGCGGCGACAATCCAGGCGGGGTGGAAGCGGCGGCGCGGTCCGCGCGGGGTCTGCAGCGTTGACGTGTCCGCCGTTTCCCCGGGCAGGGCGCTCACGCGGCCGTTCCTTTCCCGGAGGCGGTGGACAGCCGGATGGGCTGTTCGGACCGGGCGCGGCTGTGCCAGCTGGTGTTCGCCGCGGTGAGCCGTTCCCCGCATTCGGTGCAGGTGTCCGCCGAACTGGTGGCTTTTCCGCAGCCGGAATGGATGACGTAGAGATGCGCCTGGTCCGAGGGCGCCGGCAAGTGCTTCTCGGCCCAGATGGTCACCGCGTTCAGGACCGGGAGGGCGTCTTCACCTTTGGGCGTGAGGACGTACTCCTGGCGGGTGCGGCCGCCGTCGTCGTACGCCCTTTTCTCCAGCAGCCCGGACTCAACCAGGCCTGCCAGCCGCTTGGTGAGGACCGAGTCCGCCACTTCCAGCCGGCTCCTCATGGCGTCGAAGCGCCCGTTGCCGAAGAAGACCTCGCGCAGGACCAGGATGGACCAGGGGTCACCCAGGATGTCCAGGCCGCGGACCATGCTGCAGGTGCGTTGGGACCAGTCGGATCGAAGAGGCATACCGGAACACTAGTTGACTTTCTTCAAGAAAGCCAGAGATTCGGCTGCCGTTACGGGATGTGGGAGAACGCCTGGTCGAGGTCTGCGATCAGGTCTTCCTTGTCCTCGATGCCGCAGGACAGGCGCAGCAGGTTCACCGGGACGGCCAGCTCGGTGCCCTTGACGGACGCGTGGGTCATCTCGGACGGGTAGTTCATCAGTGACTCGATCCCGCCCAGGGACTCCGCCAGCGTGAACACGGACGTTGACTCGGCCACCTTGCGGGCAGCGGCCTCACCGCCCTTGAACTGCACGGAGACCATGCCGCCGAACTTGCGCATCTGCTTTTTGGCGAGCTCGTGGCCCGGGTGCTCCGGCAGGCCCGGGTACAGGACGGCCTCAACCTCGGGGCGCTCCAGCAGCCACTCGGCCACGGCCTGGCCGTTCTCGCTATGCCGGTCCATCCGGACGCCGAGCGTCTTCAGGCCGCGGGTCGTCAGGAAGGCGTCCATGGGGCCCGACACGGCCCCCACCGCGAACTGGACGAAGCCGATCTTCTCCGCCAGTTCCTCGTCCTTGACCACGACGGCGCCACCCACCACGTCGGAGTGGCCGCCAATGTACTTGGTGGTGGAATGGACGACCACGTCGGCACCCAGGGCGAGCGGGTTCTGCAGGTAGGGGGATGCGAAGGTGTTGTCCACCACCAGGAGGGCACCGGCCTCGTGCGCTATGTCGGCGAGCGCCACGATATCGGTGATCTTCATCAGCGGGTTGGACGGCGTCTCCACCCACACGAACCGGGTCTTGTGCGCAGCCACTGCGCGGCGGACCCTGTCCAGGTTGGCCATGTCCACCGGGGTGTTGCCGATCCCCCAGTCACCCAGGACACGGCTGATGAGCCGGTAGGTGCCGCCGTAGGCGTCGTTGCCCAGCACGATGTGGTCCCCGGGGCGGGTCAGTGCGCGGATCAGGGCGTCCTCCGCGGCGAGCCCGGAGCTGAAGCTGTAGGCGTGCGTGCCAAGTTCCAGCGCCGCGAGCTGTTCCTGGAGCGCGTCCCGGGTCGGGTTGCCGCCGCGCCCGTACTCATAGCCGCTGCGCAGGCCGCCGATGCCGTCCTGCGCGTAGGTGGAGCTGAAGTGCAGCGGCGGGACCACGGCGCCCGTGCGGGGCTCGAAGGCCTGGCCGGCGTGGACGGCGCGGGTGTTGAAACCCTGGTTTTCAGAGGCAGTCATGATGCTCCTTTTGGGTGACGCAGATCAGTTGCTGAGGTAGGCCAGCAGGTCGTGCCGGGTGAGGATGCCCACCGGCGCGCCTACGAACGTGACCATCAGGGTGTCCGTGTCAGAGAGCAGTTCCCTGGCAGCGGAGATGGTTTCCAGTGAGCCGATCACGGGCAGCTTGGGGCCCATGTGTTCGGAGATCTTGTCCGTCAGCTTCGCTTCGCCGCGGAACAGTTTGGCGGTCAGGGTGCGTTCGTCCACGGCGCCGAGGACCTCGCCCATGACCACCGGCGGTTCCTGCGAGAGGACCGGGATGTGGCTGACGCCGAACTCGTTCATGATGTTGATGACGTCGCGGACCGACTCGTTGGGGTGGATGTGCACCAGGTCCGGCAGCTCGCCGTTCTTGGATTTGATGACTTCCCCCACGGAGGTTTCCTCGCCGCCGGAGAGGAACCCATAGGAGCGCATCCACTGGTCGTTGAAGATTTTGGCCAGGTAGCCGCGGCCGGAGTCGGGCAGGATGACCACGACGACGGCGCTCTCCGGCAGGTCCTTGGCCGCCTGGAGCGCGGCTACTACGGCCATGCCGGAGGAACCGCCCACCAGCAGGCCCTCCTCCCGCGCCAGGCGCCGGGTCATGGCAAACGAGTCAGCATCGGAGACGGCGATGACGTCGTCCGGGATGGTCTTGTCGTAGTTCGCCGGCCACATGTCCTCCCCGACGCCCTCCACGAAGTACGGGCGCCCGGTGCCGCCTGAGTAGACCGAGCCTTCGGGGTCCGCGCCGATGATCCGGACCACGCCGCCGTCGGACTCGGGCCTGTCAGCCGAAACCTCCTTGAGGTACCGGCCTGTGCCGGTGATGGTGCCGCCCGTGCCGGCGCCGATGACGCAGTGGGTGACCTTGCCGTCGGTGTCCCGCCAGATCTCCGGACCGGTGGTCTTGTAGTGGCTGCCGGGCGCGGCAGGGTTGGAGAACTGGTCCGGCTTGAAGGCGCCCGGGGTCTCGCGGGTAATCCGGTCCGAGACGCCGTAGTAGCTCTGCGGGCTGTCCGGCGGCACGGAGGTGGGCGTGACCACCACTTCCGCGCCGTAGGCCTGGAGCACGGCACGCTTGTCCTCGCCCACCTTGTCCGGGACCACGAAGACGCACTTGTAGCCCTTCTGCTGCGCCACCAGGGCAAGGCCCACCCCGGTGTTGCCTGAGGTCGGCTCCACGATAGTGCCGCCGGGCTTCAGTTTGCCCTCGCGTTCGGCGTCCTCGATCATCTGCGCCGCGATGCGGTCCTTGATGGACCCGCCGGGGTTCAGGTACTCCAGTTTGACCAGGACGGTGGCCTTGATGCCCTCAGTCACGTGGTTGAGTTTGATGAGCGGGGTGTTGCCGATGAGGTCCAGGATGGACTGGGCGTACTTCATAGGTACAAAGCTACCGCTTCCTGCGCTGCCTCCCCCGCCCGGGGTGCGAGGATAGCCCGGTGAAGCAGTTCGCATGGCTGAGAGCCGCCCGAAGTTACCTGCTGCCCGGTGCGACCCTGGCAGCAGGCATGGCCACCCTGGCATTGGGTGCCCTTCCCCTTCCTGCGTTCGCGGAACTGGCCTCCCGCACCATTCCCATCCTGGCCTTCGTGCTGGCCATGTCCCTGGTCACCGAACTGGTGGACGAGGCAGGGCTGTTCCGGGTAGTGACGGACCGCCTGGCCGCCCTGGGCCGGGGCCGCGTCTTCCTGCTGTGGCTCCTGGTGGTGGCAGTGGCTACGGTGTCCACTGTGTTCCTGTCCCTGGACACGACGGCGGTGCTGGTCACACCCGTGGTGGTCCTGCTTGCCGTCCACGCCCGGATTCCGCCGCTGCCGTTCGCGTTGACCAGCATCTGGCTGGCCAATACCGCGTCCCTGCTGCTGCCGGTGTCCAACCTGACCAACCTCCTGGCGCAGGACCGGCTGGGCCTGAGCCCTTGGCGCTTCGCCGGGCTGGTGTGGGCCCCGGCCCTGGTTGGCCTGCTGGTCCCCCTTGCCCTGCTGTGGCTGGCGTTCCGGCGGGACCTGCGCGGAACGTACAGACCGCAACCTGCGCATCCTGTCCGCGACCGGACCCTGCTGAAAGCCGCGGGGATCACGCTGGTGGTCCTGCTGCCCGCGCTGGTATCCGGACTGCCGGTCCAGTACCCGGCACTGGCCGCCGCCGCCGTCCTGGTGGCGGTCTTCCTCCGGCGCCGGCCCTCTGCTCTGCGGTGGTCCATGGTGCCCTGGCGGCCGCTGATGCTGACGGTGGGGCTGTTCATGCTGATGGAGGCCCTGCACGCGCACGGCCTCACCACCCTGCTGGCGGGTGTGGCCGGGACCGGGGACAGCCTGCCTGCCCTCCTGCAGCTGGCCGGCCTCGGCGCCGGCGCGGCCAATGCTGCCAACAACCTCCCCGCCTACCTGGCGCTGGAGCCGGTGGCCGGTTCCCCGGCACGGCTCGCAGCACTCCTCATCGGGGTGAACCTCGGCCCGCTGGTGACCCCGTGGGCCTCGCTGGCCACGCTGCTGTGGCACGAACGGCTCCGGGTGCTGAACGTGCCCATCAGGTGGGGCGGGTTCGCAGCGGCGGGGCTGGTGGCGGCGGCCCTGACCGTGCCGCTGGCCGTCCTGGCTCTGTGGGCCGTGTCCGGAATGCCCTGAGCAACGGCACGCCTTACCCCACGAACATCAGCCAAAGGATTACGGCAGGGAGGAACGCCTGGCCAATGCCGCTGATCCACAGCCGGGGTTCACTGATGATCAGCACGACGCCGAGGATGGCGTGGGCAATGGACATCATGGCCACTATGGTCCGGCCCACCGTGCCCTGGCCGGCATTGGCGAGGACCACCCCGGATATCCCGAACAAACCCCAGACGATGTTGTAGAACCCCACGTTGATGGTCCAAAGGCGCACCGCGGAAGTATCTTCCGGCCTGATCAGGAAGATGGGATGGAGGCGCTGGTCCGTGTACCGGAAAGCTTCCAGCAGGCCCACAGTGATAAGGGTTATCCCGGTGATGACTGCAAGCACCTGGATGACCGTACTCATGGGCGCGTCCTGCTGCCCCGGTGCAGGCGCATGCTATGCGCCGGCGGTCCCGGCGGGGAGGTTCTCCCAGAGGCCCATGACGTTGCCTTCGGAGTCCTTGAAGTAGGCCGTGTACCCCATGCCGGGAACTTCGTTTTTGGGTATGAGCACGGAACCGCCGGATTCCTCTACGGACTTCAGGGTTGAGTTGATATCCGGCACATCGATGGTGATGACCGGGCTGGTTATCTGTCCTTCGCGGGCCATCATCCCGCCGTTGATGGCCCCTGGAGTTGTTGATTGCCCGGCGTCGTCCATGTCCGTGGTGATGACCATGTTGTAGTCCATGCCGGGCACCGGTTCGATCCGCCAGCCCAGGGCGTCCCGGTAGAATTTCCTGGCCCGTTCCTGGTCGTCCGCCGGGATCTCGAAATGCACTACGCCGCCCATGGTTGCCCTCCGTGTTCCTGTGCTTGTCTGCTGGTTGGGTGCCTTGCCGCGCAGGCGCCCGGGTGCCACACGCGGCGATCCTAATCCGGGGCCGCAGTGCGCGTAAGGGCCGATGGTCCCGCCGCTGTCAGTGGTCCGTGGGACGATTGAAGGCATGACGATCGCAGAGGCACCTCCCCGGCTGGCAGCCGCGGCGGACGTGTCCCTGCGGTGGTATCCGGAGGCCCCCTACAGTCTTTCCCGGACCATTGGCCCGCTCCTGCGCGGCAACAGCGATCCCTCCTTCTGCGTGCAGGGGGACGTCGTCTGGAATGCCTTTACGACGCCGGACGGTGCGGCCACCATGCGGCTCGCCCCCTCGGGTGGCGGCGATGTGGGCGCGCCGTTGGTGGATATCCAGGCGTGGGGCCCCGGCGCCGCAGCTGCCGTGCAGTCGGCGCCCCGCCTGTTGGGAGCCGACGACGACTGGCAGGGTTTCGATGAACCGGCCTTCCATGCCACGCTGCCGCGCATGGTGCGGGAGGCCCGGCGCCGCAGCCTGGCGGTCCGGCTGCCTTCAAGCGGCCGCATGGTGGACCAGCTGGTGCCGATCATCCTGGAGCAGAAGGTGACGGTGATCGAGGCGCGGCGTGCCTACCGCTACCTGGTGCACCGCTACGGAACTCCGGCGCCCCTGGCAGGGACGTCCACGCCGGGCGGTTTGCTCGTGGCACCGACGGCCTCCCAGTGGCTGCAGGTTCCCAGCTGGGAGTGGCACAAGGCCGGAGTGGGACCCCAGCGCTCCGCCACCGTCATGCGCGCCCTGCGCTCCGCCGCCGCGCTTGAACGCCTCGCGGCGCTCCCCGCGCTGGAGGCAGCGGAGAAGATGCAGGCCATCCCGGGGATTGGGGTGTGGACCGCGGCCGAGGTGGTGCAGCGCACCCACGGCTGCCCGGACTCGATCTCGGTGGGCGACTACCACCTCGCGGCCTACGTGGGGGCCGCACTGACCGGACGCCGGACCGACGACGCCGGGATGCTCCGCCTGCTGGAGCCCTGGCGGGGGCACCGCCAGCGCGTGGTCAGGATGATCCAGGCCACCGGCTTCCGCAAACCCACCTTTGGCCCGCGGATGACCATCCAGGACCACCGGGGGCACTGACCTGCACGGCACTTCCGGCCGCCTGGAAACGCTTGATCTCCGTGCCAGAGGGTACGGAGCCGGTATGGGGTGCCCCGCGGGGTGCCACACCCGTCCGGCTGGACGGCACCAGGCTGGCAGGCAACCTCGACCGAAAGGATCCCATGAGCTCCGAAACAGGCAGCACCAACCCAAACGCCGAGGCTGTGCCCGGGACGTCCCAGGATCCCGCGGTCCTGGATCCGGACGCCCAAGACCCGGACGCGGAGCAGAAGCTCAAGCTGCAGCTGGCCATCTTCGACGTGTCGCGCGACGCCGGAGGCAGGAGCCTCGAGGAAATCCGGGACATGCTGCATACAGCCTTTGCCGCGCGCGGCGTCGCCCCGCCTCCCGGCACCTGGGTGGAGTCCGTGGCGTCGTCCGCGTTTTACGGTGAGCCCTACATCATCGACTACCCCACGGCCATCGCCGCGGACAACCTGGAACCGGCCCCGAACCCGGAGGTCCGCGAGCGGCTCGCCGCCCGGCGGGAACTGCGCGAGGTGCAGCTCCCACCCGGAATCTTCCCCTCCCAGGAGGAGTGGAATATCCCGGCCAACGAAGTCACCAGCGCGGACCGGGGACGCGGCGGGCGAGGTGCCCTCCGAGCCCTGACGGCACCTGAAGGCCCCTCCCGGCAACTCTTGGCAGCGGTAGGGCTGGCAGGAGTCGTGCTGGCTGCCCTTGCGGTTATCCAGGTATCACGCCGCACCTCCAGGGGCTCCCTGGAGGGCTAGGGCAGTTCTCCCCATCCCGCCTTTGTCCGCCGTCCCATAGGCTGTGTTGGAGGCTGGGACTGATTTGGGGGAAAGACGTGGCAGTAATTCATAGGGCCCGCGAGGCCTGCACTGCGGTGGTGCGGTGATGGCCGCTCCTGCCATCGCGACAAGTTCACGCCGACTGTGGGGCTGGCTGGCACGAAGGCCGCTGCCTCCCCTGCAACTGCCGACTTGTCCATGGCGGCCGATGCTCCTGATCCCACTCCGGCCTACTTCAATGGCCTGCAGCCCGGCTCCGAAGCTTCCCATAACGGCTACACCATCAAGATCACCTCGATCTGCGACGGCGAAGTCCGCTTCGATCTGGTGCAGCAGCCCGATGGAAAATCCTGAGGCCGGCTGGCTCATGGCGCGAACTTCGGAGGCGTGGGGCTGGCTCCTTGTCCTGGCAGCCCTGTCCTCGGCCCTGCCCCTCGCTGGCTGTGCCCAGACCGAAACAACGGTTGATTCGAAGCCGCAGGCAGTAGCCACGAAAGGCCAAGGGAGCGATTCCAGTCCAAGCTGCACCAGCACTGGAAACTACAAGGTGTTCCCATCAGCCAACGGCTCCTTCCCGCTGCTTCCAGCAACCTCCACAGCGGAGCCACCCCTGGTCCGGCTTTCCAGTACGCACCTGAAGAATGACCCGGTGACCGCGGACTTGTCGGTTGCCCTCCTTTCCGGTGGCAGCCCCGCGTCAAAAGAGTTCCGCGGGCTCGCTATCGGCCAGCAGGCATCCTTCGACGGCTACACGGTCCGGGTCACCTCCATCTGCGAGGGCGAAGTCCGCTTCGACCTGGTGCAGCAGCCCGGGTAGTCAGAGGCCCAGCCGGGCCACGGCCTCCTCGCGCATCTGGACTTTGCGGATCTTCCCCGAAACCGTCATGGGAAAGCTCTCCCGAACTTCCACATAGCGGGGAATCTTGTAGTGGGCCAGCCGCCCGCGGCAGAACTCTGCGAGGGCCCCGGCGTCGAGGGGCCCGGCCCCCGGCTTGAGGATAATGCAGGCCATGAGTTCCTCGCCATACCGCTGATCCGGGACCCCGATGACCTGGACGTCCTGGATGTCCGGGTGGGTGTAGAGGAATTCCTCGATTTCGCGGGGGTAGATGTTTTCGCCGCCGCGGATCACCATGTCCTTGATGCGGCCCTCCACCACCACATAGCCGTCAGCGTCCATGCGGGCCAGGTCCCCGGTGTGCATCCAGCCCTCTGCGTCGATGGCCTCGGCGGTCTTGTCCGGCTGGTTCCAGTACCCGGCCATCACGGCGTAGCCGCGGGTGCAGAGTTCGCCGATCTGCCCGCGTTCCAGGTCCTCCCCGGTGGCCGGGTCCACGATCTTGCTTTCCAGCTGCGGCATGGTGCGGCCCACGGTCTCGGTGCGCTGCTGCAAGGTGTCGCCCTGGCGGGTCATGGTGGACACCGGCGAGGTCTCGGTCATGCCGTAGCAGATGGCCACGTCCACCATGTTCATTTCCGAAATGACCCGGTTCATCACCTCGATGGGACACAGTGAACCCGCCATGACCCCTGTGCGGAGCGTGGACAGATCGTAGGAACCGAAGTCGGGCAGTGCGAGCTCGGCGATGAACATGGTGGGCACGCCGTACAGGGAGGTGCCGTGGAAGTCCTGGACGGCCTCGAGCGCGGCGGCGGGTGAGAAGCCCCGGCCCGGGATGATGGTGGCGGCGCCGTGGCTGAGGGCGTTGAGGTTGCCGATCACCATGCCGAAGCAGTGGTAGAACGGCACGGGGATCACCACGCGGTCATGCTCGGTGTAGCCCAGCAGCTCGCCGATCGCAAAACCGTTGTTCAGGATGTTGTGGTGCGTCAGCGTGGCGCCCTTGGGGAAGCCGGTGGTGCCGGAGGTGTACTGCAGGTTGATGGGATCGTGCGGGCTGAGTTCGGCCATGCGGGCCACAAGGTGCGAATGCGCGACGGCGTCAGCGCGCTTCAGCAGCTCGGCGTACGTGAGTTCGGCGTCGCTTTGGGGGCTGCCGGCTTTCAGCGCGTCCAGGCCATGGTCCGGCAGGAAGACGAGTTCGCGCAGGTCCGGGCAGGTAAGGAGGGCCTGGCGGCCCATGGCCACGTAGTCGCTGTTGGCGTCCGACGGCGCCGTGACCAGCATGCGCATGCCGTTCTGCTTGACCACGAACTCCAGTTCGTGGCTGCGGTACGCGGGGTTGACGTTGACCAGGATGGCACCCATCTTGGCGGTGGCGTACTGCAGCAGCGTCCACTCGGCGCAGTTGGGGCTCCAGATGCCCACCCTCTCCCCCTTGGCGACGCCCAGGGCGAGGAGCGCGCGGGCCAGCCGGTCGACGTCGTCGTTCATCTTGGTGTAGCTCCAGCGGCGGGCGTCAGCGCCCGGCACAGGTGCGGCCTCGATGAGGGCGTCGTGGAGGGGAAACTGCGCGGCGACGCGCTCGAAGTTCGCGCCGATGGTTTCCTCCAGGAGCGGGACGTCAGTGTCCCCGGCTGTGTAAGCACGCATGATGGCACGCTACCAACAGGATCCCGGCAGGAGAAGCATGCCGGCACCGCAACACTGCCGGTTCGTTCCCGGACGCCCGGTATTGTGAAATCCATGAGTGCACCCATTGACCTGATAGCAACGTTCATCCCCAACGACGGCGAGTTCCACCGCGTCAAGCTGGCCCTGGAAATCGCCATCGACGAGGTGGTGAAGGAGCCAGGCTGCATCCAGTACGAACTGACCGAAGCCACTGAAGAGAAGCTGGTCCTGACCGAGCAGTGGGCCTCCGAAGAGGACCTGGACAGGCACTCCAAGGGCATCGCCGTGCAGGACCTGAACGAATCGCTGAGCGCGCTGCTGGCCGAACCGGTCAAGGTGGAACGCGTCTAGCGCAGCCGTTAAACGCAGAATGCGGGACCTCCGGTGGGAGGTCCCGCATTCTGCGTTTATTGGCTTTCAGAAGTCGGGGATCTGCGTGCCGTCCTGGGGACCGTTCTGGCCGGCAGGCTTGCCGGCGGCGGCTGCTGCTTCCTCGCGCTGCTTGGCCACATGGGCGTGGACCTCGTCCATGTCCAGCGCCTTCACGGCGTCCACCACCTGTTCCAGCTGCTGGGCATTGAGGGCGCCGGGCTGGGAGAACACCAACACCTTTTCACGGAAGGCCATCAGCGTGGGAATGGAGGTTATGCCTGCCTCCGCGGCGAGCTGCTGCTCCGCTTCGGTGTCCACCTTGGTGAAGAGGACGTCCGGGTGCTTCTCGGAGACTGACGAGTAAGTGGGGCCGAACTGCTTGCAGGGGCCGCACCATTCTGCCCAGAAATCGACCAGGACAATGTCGTTTCCTTCAATCGTCGATGCGAACTGTTCACCTGTGATGTCAAGGGTAGCCATGTGTCCACGGTACGCGTCCGGCCGGGGACTGTCGCGGTTGTTCGCTCCCCGCGTCATTGGGAATACCGGGAAGGACGACGGCGGCCGCCGGGTTCAGGCGGTGGCATCCCAGAGATGCGGGGCCGGGGTGCGGCTGCCGGGCAGGGCACTTGAGGCCCGCCATTCGTGGATCCATTCGGGAAGGACCAGGTCCGCCGGCGGGGCGCCGAACTCCTCAAGGATGTCTTCCTGGCTGACCGGGCCCGTCCTGGTGACCAGCCGGGTGGCGATATAGGCACGCGCGTAGATTTCGCCGTCGGACACCATGCGCTGCTCGAAGAAAATCGCCTTGGTGTCCAGCCCGATGATGCGGGTCTCGATGGCGTACTCCTGCCACAGCTGCAGCGATTTGCGGAAGGAAATGGTCTCCGCGGACACCACCGGGCTCCAGCCGCGGCGGCGCATCCGCTTCCAGACGCCGCTGCGCACCATCAGGTCGAACCGGCCCAGGTCCATCAGGGACAGGTACATGCCGTTGTTGACGTGCATGGCGATGTCGATGTCCGTGGGCAGGACGCGCAGGGGCAGGGACGACGGGTCCCACACCGCCAACGGCGGACGGCGGCCGGAGCGGAAGAGCATAAGGAGGGTTCTCAGGAGCAGGTGCATGCCTCAATGTTACCCGCCGGTAACATTTTGTGGGAGGGCGGGCCTTACCCCCGCCCCGTAGGATTTCCTGCATGACGCAGCAACGCTACCGGGCCCTGGCGGAGTGGCCTTTGATGGCTACCGCCCTGGTGTTCCTGGGCGCGTACGCCTGGCAGGTGATCGGCCGGATCGAAGGCACAGGAGCGGACTGGCTCGAGGGCGCCATGTGGGTCACCTGGTGCGTCTTTGTCCTGGACTACGCGGCAAACCTGTGGCTGGCGGAAAACCGCAGGCAGTGGTTCGTCCGGAACCTGCACGAGCTGGTGATCGTGGCCCTGCCGTTCTTCCGCCCCCTGCGGCTGCTGCGCCTGGTGACGCTGTTGTCCGTGCTGCACCGGACCGTGGGCGAAACGCTGCGCGGCCGGGTGGTCACCTACGTGGCGGCGTCCGCGGCGTTGCTGGTTTTCGTGGGGGCCCTGGCCGTGCTGGACGTGGAACAGTGGGCACCCGACGCCAAGATCACCACATTCGGTGACGCCCTGTGGTGGGCCACCGCCACCATCACCACCGTGGGCTACGGGGACATGTACCCCGTGACGCCCATCGGCCGCCTGGTGGCCACAGCTCTCATGATGAGCGGGATCGCGGTCCTCGGTGTGGTGACGGCGTCCATCGCCTCCTGGCTGGTCCAAAGGGTGGAAGACACAGCCGAAACGGTGGCCGAGGCCGTGGAGGAGCCGGTGCGGGCCGAGGTGGCCGAGCTGGTCAGCGAGATCGCCCTGCTGCGGCGGGAGATCGCGGAACTGCGGGAACGCCGGCCCCTTTAACGGCAAGTATCCAACGTTCCGGCGTCGAGTAGCGACCCCGTTCCGGGCGAGTAGCGGGCCAGCAAAATCGGGTAACCCCTACTGGTGCCCCTGCGTTGCCCCATTCCTAGACTCGGGATTCCTAGGACCAACACGCACTGGCAGGTCCCCCGGGTGGCTTCCGGGAGCTCCTGCCGTCACGCGGAGCCCCGCATTTTCTGGGTATGCGGATGCCTCCAACCTGCGCCGCTTCCGACTCCGGCCCCCGCCGGAGCCGGCGGCGCAATAACATCTCGCTTCGTCCAGCGTCCTGGTGTGCACGCAGCGCCCCGGCGGGACCGAACACTGATGGGCAACCCATGAACCAGCCTTCCCTCCCCTCCCCCGACGGCACCAGCAGAAGCTTCGCCACCGACGAACCCCGGACCGACCTCACCACCGGCCGGCCGGTCATCAGCAACAAACTATGGGCCGGCATGGCCACGGCAGCGGTGGTGGCGGCGGTGGGCGTCGGGGCCATGGCGGCGCCGCCCGCGTCCCTCAACGGGAGCACGACGGCGGCGGCGCAGGTAGCAGAGGCACCCGCGCCGCCGTCGGCAAGCAGCGCCGCCCCAACACCTCCTGCAGCCGCTCCCGGCGCGGCGGAAGCAGTGGCCGCGCAGGCGGCCGCTCCGGCCGCCGAAGCGCCGGCCCCACCGGCCGACCCGGCTCCGGTTCCGCCGCCCGCAGCACCCGAGCCTGCGCCCGCGCCGGTCCCCGAACCTGCCGGCGACCCCAACCTGTACACGGTGGTCCAGGGCGACACCGTCGGGGCGATCGCGGCCAGCCATGGCGTGGACATGAATGCCATGCTCGGGGCCAACGGATTGAGTGCCTACAGCTTCATCTACCCGGGCGAAACGCTCCTGTTGACGGGCCCGCCGATCGCAGTTGCCGAGCCTGCTCCTGCTCCGGCTGCCGCGCCCGCCCCCGCAGCGGCACCGGTTGCTGCGCAGGCGTCCGCTCCGGCCGCCGTTGCGCCGGCGGCTCCTGCCGTCCGGACCATCTACGTGGCCGGTTCGGGTGGCCAGTCCATGGTGGACGCCTGCATCGGGCCCATCCACTACACCCCCAATGACGGCTACTCCCTGTTCATTACCGAACACGATTTCTGCGGTGGCTGGGCCCGGTTCTCGGGAATCGGCGTGGGTGAGACTGTGAGCATCCCGGGTTACGGAACGTACACGGTGACCGGGCGCGGCACAGTGCCAAATCCCGGAACCACCAATGACGTCATCTCGGTGTTCGGCGGCTTTCCCCGGGCGATCCTGCAGACCTGCATTCCGGGGACCAGCACCATGCTCCTGGTCGCGCTGAACTGAAATTCCGGAATTCATAAGCTTGTCCGCGGATCCGGGCCTTCAAGGGCCGGATCCGCGGACAAGCCAATGACGCGCCAATGGCACGCTACACGCCGTGGCGTTCTGAAATGTGCTCCACCAGTTCGCCCACACGCTGTTCGGAGTAGTTGCGGGCAATATCGCCCTGGCTGATGATGCCTACCAGTTTGTGGTCCGAGATCACCGGGAGCCTGCGGACCTGGTGCTGCTCCATCATGTCGATGGCTGCATCAACGTTGGCGTCGGCGTCGATGCAGAACGGCTTGCCGGCAGCGAGCTCGCGGGCCATCATCTGGCCGGGGTCGCGGCCGGCGGCAACGCACTTGAGCACGATGTCACGGTCAGTGATCATGCCCTTCAGCTTGCCGTCGTCACCGCAAATGGGAAGCGCTCCGCAGTCGAGGTCCATCATCATGCGGGCCGCGTCCGTCAGTGACTCTGTTTCCCTGACGCACCGCGCGTCAGTGGTCATGAATTCACGTACAGCACTCATTGAATCCTCCTTCATCGATGGATTATCGACGCAGGGCATCGGAGCACATGCGCCGATGCTGCCAGATTACGCCCGCACCAACATGGTGTCGACGGCGGATGGAGCGTTGCCGCCACTTCCCTTCCAACACCCCATCACTTCCCGCCGCTTCCCTTCCAACGCCCCATCACTTCCCGGCGCTTCCGCGCCGATGCCCCATCAGATTTGGTGAAGCGCGCCGACATACTGCCGCGGCCACGTGCCCTGCGGACTGCGGGATACGCGGGACGTGATGGCGCGTCCCCGGATCCGGGACCGGACGTGATCGCGCGTCCCCGGGATTGGGACGGGAAGTGATCGCGCGTCCCCGGATCCGGGACGGGACGTGATCGCGCGTCCCCGGATCCGGGACCGGACGTGATGGCGCGTTCGGGGCGGGAACGAAAAAGCCTCCGGAACCTGATGGTTCCGGAGGCTTCTCCTTGGGTGGCAGATGAGGGATTCGAACCCCCGTAGGCGTTGCCAGCTGATTTACAGTCAGCCCCCTTTGGCCGCTCGGGTAATCTGCCGAACTTCAAAAGAAGTACCCGCCGATGCAGTGGGCGGAAGGGTCCGTTTCCGGTCCTTCCCGCTTCAGTAACCGCGGGCAAGACAACTTTACAGAACTTCCGGCGAAGAATCGAATCGGGCCTTCCGTGGCCGCAAAACCAGCAAAACGGCGGGGAATTCCGGCCCTCAGGCCTCCCCCAGGATCCGTCCCGCCAGCTTGGCTTCGAAGCTGAGCGCCTGCTCCTCGGTGATCTGGTTGAGCTGCACAGCCCGCTGGAGGTCGGCGCGGACCCCGTCCATCCGGGCAGAGGCATCCGCCACGGGACTGAAGACAATTGAGGCCGCCACTGCAGCCGCCGCCACCGAGGACGCTGCGGCAGCCACCGCCCCTGCTGCCGTACTGGTGCTCCGGGTAACGTAACGGGCGGCTTTGCGGTGCATGGTGTTCCCTTCAACTGCGGTCCAACTGCTCCAACTCTCGCCAGCCCTCCTTCGTTCCCCCGGTGCGTCCGCTGAGAGGGAACTGTGAATGCGCCGCCCCACCGGCCCGGCCATCCGTATTAGGCTGGATGCCAGTGATCCAGGCCCTGTATCCGCACGGGGCTCCCATCAACAAAGGAGAGTCATGGCAGGCGAGTCAACGTTCGACGTCGTAAGCAAAGTGGACAAGCAGGAAGTGGCCAACGCGCTCAACCAGTCCCAGAAGGAAATCGCCCAGCGCTATGACTTCAAGGGCGTGGGCGCCGAGATCGACTTCAGCGGCGAGAAGATCCTCATGAAGGCCAACTCGGAAGAGCGCGTCAAGGCCGTCCTGGACGTTTTCCAGTCCAAGCTGATCAAGCGCGGCATCTCGCTGAAGTCCCTGGACGAGGGGGAACCCTACGCCTCGGGCAAGGAGTACCGCCTGGAGGCCTCCATCAAGGAAGGCATTGCCCAGGACCTGGCCAAGAAGATCAACAAGCTCATCCGCGACGAAGCACCCAAGTCGGTCAAGTCGCAGATCCAGGGCGACGAACTGCGTGTTTCCTCCAAGTCGCGTGACGACCTGCAGGCCACCATGGCGCTGCTGAAGGACTTCGAGGAAGCAGACCTGCAGTTTGTGAACTTCCGCAGCTAGTCACCCGCCGCCGTCGTTTTCGACGCGGAAAAAGTTACACGCCACGCCTAGAGGCCGGTGCAGCCCGCATTCCGGGTGCGCCGGCCTTTCTGCATGTTCCCCCTGCTTTACGCAGCGCGGAGCTGCCAGGGCGCTTGGGGCCCGGAAGGGTAACCTGGGGACAATTACGGCACGTTTAGTTTGCGTAATCGACGGCGCCGGGTAATCTCTTCCTTAGGCCTGCCTAAGTAAGGGCAGCCTGAGCGAAAGAACACTCCATGACTGCCAATTTCCTGATCGGCCTGCGCAAAGGACTCGAAGCCACCCTGGTGGTGGTCCTCCTCATGGCCTACCTGGCCAAAACGGACCGCCGCCATCTCATTCCCCGGCTGTGGGTGGGCGTGGCAGCGGCCGTTGCAGTGTCCGTTGCCTTCGGCGCCCTGCTGACCTTCGGCCCCAAGGGGCCCACCTTCGAAGCGCAGGAGGCCATCGGCGGCACCCTGTCCATCGCCGCCGTCGGCCTGGTGACCTGGATGGTCTTCTGGATGGCACGCACCGCACGGACGCTGGGCAGCGACCTGAAATCCCGCGTGGACAGGTCCGCGGGCGGAGCAGGTTGGGGGCTGGCCGTCGTGGCCGCCATCGCGGTGGGACGCGAGGGCCTGGAAACAGCCCTCTTCCTCTGGGCAGCAGCCAAGGCCACGGGCGAATCCACCCAGCCGCTCGTCGGCGCCCTCCTTGGCCTGGCCGCTGCGGCCGGCTTCGGCTACCTGCTGCACCGGGGCGTCCTGAAAGTGAACCTCTCGCGTTTCTTCACCTGGACGGGCGCGGCCCTGATTATCATCGCCGGCGGCGTCCTGTCGTACGGGATCCACGACCTCCAGGAAGCCGGACTACTCCCGGGCCTGCACTCCCTGGCCTTTGACATCAGCGGCGCCGTCCCGCCGTCGTCCTGGTACGGCACCCTGCTCAAGGGCACCCTCAACTTCTCCCCCGCCACCACCTGGCTGGAGGCCGGAGCCTGGCTGCTCTACGTGCTGCCCGTGCTGTTCCTGTACCTCCGGATCAACCGCAAAGCACCGCCCGGCCCCGCCGGCTCCCACAACAACAATGCCGTCAAGGCCGTAGCCGCCGCCTAAATCCCCCTCACCCGCACCAAAGGAATCCCCATGCCTGGCTTCACCCTGCCCAAAAACGCCCGCGTCCCCGGGACGAAAATCGCTTCCCTGGCCGCCGCCGTCTTCGCCGTGCCGTTGATCCTCACGGGCTGCACGGACAACACCAAGGCCCCGGACACTGCCGGGGGCGCCATTGACGTCGTCAGCTCGAACAGCGAATGCAAGGTCTCCGCCACCAGCGTGCCCAGCGGCAACCTCACGTTCTCGGTCAAGAATGAGGGTACCGAAGTCACGGAGTTCTACCTGCTGGCCGCGGACGGGCTGCGCATCCTTGGCGAGGTGGAGAACATCGGCCCGGGCCTGAGCCGCAACCTGGTGGTGACCGCACCCGCCGGCACCTACACCACCGCGTGCAAGCCCGGCATGGAAGGCGACGGGATCAGGGCTGCGCTGGAGGTCACCCCGTCCGGCAACCAGCGGCCGGCGGACGCGGATTTCCAGCACCTCCTCGACACCGCCACCACGCAGTACGCGTCCTACGTCAAGGACCAGGGCGAACAGCTGCTCACCGGGACCGAACAGTTCGCCGCGGCCTTCGCTGCCGGTGACGCGGCGACGGCGCGCGGGCTGTACGCCGCAACGCGCCAGCACTGGGAGCGGATTGAGCCCGTCGCCGAGTCCTTCGGGGACCTGGACCCGCAGCTTGACGCCCGCGAGGCCGATCTCGAGCCGGGCCAGGAGTGGACCGGGTGGCACCGCGCCGAGAAGGACCTGTTCCCGCCCGCCGGCTACACGGCGTTGACCGCCGCCGAGCGCTCAGCCATCGCCGACCGCATGGTGGCCGACACCAAGGACCTCGTTGAGCGCACCCGCACACTGGAGATCTCCGCGGACATGCTGGGCAACGGCGCCAAGGAGCTCCTGGATGAAGTTGCCACCGGAAAAGCGACAGGTGAAGAGGAAATCTGGTCGCACACGGACCTTTGGGACTTCCAGGCGAACGTGGACGGTGCCCGCATCGCGTTCGAAAACCTCAAGCCGGCCCTGCGGCAGAAGGACGCCGCCCTGGCCGCATCGCTGGATGAGAAGTTCGCCGCGCTGCAGGCCGAACTCGCCACCCATGCCCAAGGCGCCGCCTTCACCTCCTACGACAAGCTGACGCCGGAACAGGTCCAGCGGCTGGCCTCCCTGGTGGACGCCCTTGGGGAGCCCCTGTCCCGGCTGACGGCGGCGGTGGTCCTGTGACCGGCTGCCCGTTCAGCGGCCGGGCGCCGGAGGCATCGGAGCCGGCCACCGGCCCCGCTTCCGCCCAGGCACCATTGGACCCCGAGAACGGGGAACGGCCGACGGCGGGCGCACGCCTGAGCAGGCGCGGACTGTTTGGCATCGCCGGACTGGGCGGGGCTGCGGCAGGACTGGCGGCCGGCTTCCTTGGCCACGACGCGGTGGCGGCCTCCGCGGCCCCTCCCGCCGCCGACAGTCCGGTGGTCCCCTTCCACGGGGACCACCAGGCCGGCATCACCACCCCCGCCCAGGACCGCCTGCACATGGCCGCGTTCGACGTCACCACCACCAAACGCGAAGAACTCATCCAGCTGCTCAAGGACTGGACACGCGCGGCCGAAGCCCTGGCCGAAGGCCGCCCGGCCGGCGCAACCGGCGCGGTGGATGGCCCCTACGGCGCCCCGCCCGAGGACACCGGCGAGGCCCTGGACCTCAACGCGGGCAAGCTGACCCTGACCTTCGGCTTCGGCGCCGGGCTGTTCGAAAAGGACGGCGTGCCCCGGTTTGGCCTGGACGGCCGGCGGCCCGAGGCCCTGATCGACCTGCCGCACTTCCCCGGCGACGACCTGGACCCGGCCCGCAGCGGCGGCGACCTGGTGGTCCAGGCCTGCGCCGACGACCCCCAGGTGGCCGTCCACGCCATCCGGAACCTGGCCAGGATCGGGTTCGGAAAAGTCCGGGTGCGGTGGTCCCAGCTGGGATTCGGCCGGACCTCGTCCACCACCCGCGCCCAGCAGACCCCGCGGAACCTCTTCGGCTTCAAGGACGGCACCAACAACCTCAAGGTCGAGGACGACCAGCTGCTGGACCAGCACGTGTGGGCCACGGCCGGCCGGCCTGAAGATGCCTGGCTGGCGGGCGGCAGCTACCTGGTGGCGCGGCGGATCCGGATGCACATCGAGACCTGGGACCGGACGTCGCTGGGCGAGCAGGAGGGCCTGATCGGCAGGACCAAGGGCACGGGCGCACCCCTGTCCGGCGGCGAGGAATTCACCGAGCCCGACTTCACCCGGCAAGGCAAAGGCGGCAAACCCCTGATTCCGCTCGATTCCCACATGCGGATGGCCCACCCCAGCCAGAACAGCGGCGTCCGGATGCTGCGCCGGGGCTACAACTACACGGACGGTTCCGACGGCGTAGGCCACCTCGATGCCGGCCTGTTCTTCATCGCCTTCGTCACCGATCCCCGGAGCCACTACGTCCCCATGCAGATGGCAATGGCCAAGGGCGACACCCTGGCCGTGGAGTACCTGAAGCACACGGGCTCGGGGCTGTTCGCCGTTCCCGGCGGGGTGAAGCCCGGCGGATTCATCGGGGACGGGCTGTTCGCATAGCCGCTCGGATGTCCGACGGCGGGTCCCGGCTACGGCTGCCGGCCCGCCATCCGCTCCAGCCGGGCGATCCGGTCCCGCATGGGCGGGTGGGTGGCGAACAGCTTGTTCATGCCGCCGCCGCGGAACGGGTTGGCGATCATCAGGTGCGAGGCGTTGACCAGCCGCTGGTCCTGCGGCAGCGGGGCAATACTGACGCCGCGCTCGATCTTGGCCAGGGCTGAGGCGAGCGCCAGCGGATCGCCGGTGAGCTGCGAACCGTCCTCGTCGGCGTCGTACTCCCTGGTGCGGGAGATGGCCATCTGGATCAGCGACGCCGCGAAAGGTGCCAGCAGGGCCATGGCGATCATGGCCAGCGGGTTGGCGTTGCGCCGGTCTCCGCCGCCGAAGAACAGCAGCATCTGCCCCACCGAGGTGATCACGCCGGCGACCGCTGCGGCCACGGACGAGGTGAGGATGTCGCGGTTGTAGACGTGCATGAGCTCGTGGCCCAGGACTCCGCGGAGTTCGCGCGGGTCCAGCAGCTGCAGGATGCCCTCGGTGCAGCAGACAGCGGCGTTCTGCGGGTTGCGGCCGGTGGCGAAGGCGTTGGGGTTCATGGTGGGCGAGACGTAGATCCGCGGCATGGGCTGGTTGGCGCGCATAGAGAGCTCGCGGACAATCTGGTACAGCTGCGGCGCCTGGGCTTCGGTCACCGGGAAGGCCTGCATGGAGCGGATGGCGATCTTGTCGCTGTTCCAGTACCCGTAGAACGTGGTGCCGACGCCGATCAGGGCCATGATCCAGATGGGCGCCGAACTGCGGGTGCCGACGCCGATGATCGCACCGAGGCCCAGCAGGACTGCCCACAGCACCCCGAAAAGCGCCGCGGTCTTCAGGCCGTTGTGATGGTTGTGCACGTTTCCTCCTTGCTTAAGGAACGGCTTGCTAGGGCACCGGGTTCCGGGCATCGTACTTCCGGAAACCGGGCTGCAGTTTCGCCGCCAGCCACGCCCCCGCGATGCACAACGCACCGCCAACCAGCAGGACCCAGCCCTCACTCAAAAGCTTAGTCGCGCCGCCGGCCAGCAGGTCCCCGATCCGCGGCCCGCCGGCCACCACCACAATGAACACGCCCTGCAGGCGTCCACGCAGGTGGTCCGGGGCCGCGGCCTGCAGGATGGTGTTCCGGAAGACGCTGCTGATGGAGTCGGCGATCCCAGCCAGCGCACAGCAGAAGGCGGCGGGCAGGAGCCACAGGGTGACGGCGCCGTCCGGCGCGGGCCCGGCGAGCAGCACCACCAGGCCGAACGCACCAATGGACGCACCCCAGCCCATGACGGAAACCACGACGGCGGTCCCCTGGCGGCGCACGCTGCCCAGCGGACCGGAGAACAGGCCGGCCAGGAAGGCCCCGACGGCGGTGCAGGCCAGCAGGATGCCCACGGTCGCCTCGCCGCCGCCGATCATGAGGGCAGCGACGGCGGGGAGCAGCGCCCGCGGCTGGGCAAGGATCATGGCCACGAGGTCGATGATGAAGGTCATCCGGAGGTTGGGGCGCGTTCCCAGGAAGCGGAAACCCTCAACCACGGAACGAAGTCCCACTTTGCTGCGGGTTCCGGCGGGTGGCATGGGCGGAAGCCGGTAGACGGCCCAGAGGACGAACGCGAAGCTGGCGAAGTCGATGGTGTATGTCCAGCCGAACCCCAGCCACGCCACCAGGACACCGGCCAGCAGCGGCCCGGCGGTCATGGCCAGGCCCAGGGACAGCATGCTCAGGGCGTTGGCCGCCGGCAGGAGTTCCTTGCGGATGAGCATCGGAATGATGGCACTGCGGGCCGGCTGGTTGATGGCCTGGGCCCCGCTTTGCAGCGCCACCAGCAGGTACAGCACCCACACGTTGCCCAGCTGCAGCCATGCCTGCAGCGCGATCAGGCCGGTGGTCAGCCAGAGGACGGTGGAGGCCAGCAGGGCGATGCGGCGGCGGTCGTGCGCGTCCGCGATGGAGCCGCCCATCAGGCCGCCCACAACCAGGGGAACCAGCGCGAAGATGCCCAGCAGGCCAACGTAGAAGCTGTCCTGGGTCAGCCGGTACACCTCAAGGCCCACGGCCACCAGGGTGAGTTGGCTGCCGACGGCGGACACTGCCGATCCCAGCCACAGCCGGCGGAATGCGGGGCTTTCCTTGAGCGGCGTGACATCGGCAAGTATTTTCCCCACCCCGCAACATTAGCGGGCAGCGAGGGAAGGTAAGCCGAGCCTTATTGTGAGTTAGTAATAATAAGTGCTTCAATGGAGCCATGACGGAGCACTTTGATGGCCAGGAAGCGTGGGCTGCAGCCCTGCGCGCCCATGGCCGCAGGGTGACCAAGCAGCGGCTCGCTGTACTCGCCGCCGTCGAACGCCACCCGCATTCCCCAGCCGAAAGCATCCTTGCCGCCGCCCGGACGGAACTGCCGGAACTCACGGCCCAGTCCGTCTATGTGGTCCTCGGCGACCTGACGGACCTGCACATGCTGCGCCGGTTCGAGCCGCCGCACTCCCCCGCACTGTATGAAACGCGGGTGGGCGACAACCACCACCACGCCATCTGCATCAGTTGCGGCCGCGTGGAAGACGTGGACTGCGCCGTCGGCCACGCCCCCTGCCTTACACCGCACTGGAACCCGGACGCCAAGCCGATGACCATCCAGATTGCGGACGTCATGTACCAGGGCATCTGCCAGGAATGCCAGCAGGCCCAACAGCTACCTCCCCCCAGTCCCTCGCAAGAAAAAGAGAAATAGGAGAACAATGACTGCCGTTTCCACAACCCAGTCAGGTGCACCGGTTACGTCCGACGCACACTCGAAGTCAGTTGGTGCCGATGGTGCCATCATCCTGACCGACCACTACCTGGTGGAAAAGCTCGCCCAGTTCAACCGTGAGCGGGTTCCGGAGCGCGTAGTGCACGCCAAGGGCGGCGGCGCATTCGGTACGTTCAAGGCCACCGAGGACATCTCCCAGTACACCAAGGCAGCGTTCCTGCAGCCTGGCGTCGAGACCGAGATGCTGATCCGCTTCTCCTCCGTGGCCGGCGAGAACGGTTCCCCGGACACCTGGCGCGATCCCCGCGGTTTCGCCGTGAAGTTCTACACCACCGAGGGCAACTACGACCTCGTGGGCAACAACACCCCCGTCTTCTTCATCCGCGACGGCATCAAGTTCCCGGACTTCATCCACTCCCAGAAGCGCCTGCCCGGCACGCACCTGCGCGACGCCGACATGCAGTGGGACTTCTGGACCCTGTCCCCCGAGTCCGCCCACCAGGTCACCTGGCTGATGGGCGACCGCGGTCTGCCCGCCTCCTGGCGCGAGATGCAGGGCTACGGCTCGCACACCTACCAGTGGATCAATGCCGAGGGCGAGCGTTTCTGGGTCAAGTACCACTTCAAGTCCAACCAGGGCGTGAACTCCATGAGCTCCGAGCAGGCCGAACAGCTTGCCGGCTCCGACGCGGACTTCTACATCCGCGACCTGTCCGAGAACATCGCTGCGGGCAACTTCCCGTCCTGGGACCTGCACGTGCAGGTCATGCCGTACGAGGATGCCAAGACCTACCGCTTCAACCCGTTCGACCTCACCAAGGTGTGGCCGCACGCGGACTACCCGCTGATCAAGGTGGGCACCATGGAGCTGAACAAGAACCCGGAGAACTACTTCGCGCAGATCGAGCAGGCCACCTTCGCGCCGTCGAACTTCGTGCCCGGCATCGCCGCTTCCCCGGACAAGATGCTGCAGGCCCGCATCTTCTCCTACGCGGACGCACACCGCTACCGCGTGGGCACCAACCACGCCCAGATCCCGGTGAACCAGCCCAAGAACCAGGTCAACAACTACAGCCAGGACGGCCAGGGACGTTTCCTCTTCAACGCCCCCTCCGTTCCGGTCTACGCGCCGAATACCTTTGGCGGCCCGGCTGCCGTTGAGCCGCAGAACCCGGCCGGCGGCTGGGAGAACGACGGCGAGCTGACCCTCGCCGCGCACTCCCTCCACGCCGAGGACGGCGACTTCGTCCAGGCCGGCGCGCTGTACCGCGAGGTCTACAACGAAGGTGAAAAGGCCCGTTTCCTGGAGACCATCACCGGTGCTGTGGGCGGCGTGAAGCGCTCCGACATCAAGGAACGTGCCATCCAGTACTGGACCAACGTCGACGCCGAGCTGGGCGCCAAGCTCCGCGCCAACCTCGGCGCCGGTGCCGCCCCGTCGGCTCCGGCTTCGGACGCTGAGTCCGCCAACAAGATCGGCTAGTCAGGCCTCCTGCCGGCTGAATTAAAGAACACCCCGTCACGGTCTTCCGTGGCGGGGTGTTCTGCTGTCCGGCTCCGGTTGTGCACATACGGCGCCGGGGATCTGGCCGGTTGGGGACGGCGGCCCTAGGCTCCGTAGATGAACACTTTCGCAGGCATTCCCCCGGAAGCCTTCCGCTTCTACGCGCAGCTGGAGGACAACAACAACCGCGACTGGTGGCTGGAACACAAAGCCACGTACGACGCCTCGGTCAAGGAGCCCCTCACCCTCCTGCTCTCCGAGCTGGAGCCCGAGTTCGGACCTGCCAAACTCTTCCGCCCCAACCGGGACATCCGATTCTCGCTGGACAAATCACCGTACAAGACCGCCCAGGGAGCCTTCGCCGCACGCCAGGAAGGCGTGGGTTTCTACCTTCAAATCAACGCAGACGGGCTGTTGATCGGCGGCGGCTACCACTCCCACACTCCCGCGCAGCTGGCCCGGTTCCGCGCGGCCGCTGACGCTTCCGCCAGCGGCGCAGCCCTGCAGGACATTGTGGATGCCGTGGCCGGGGCCGGTTTTGCCATCGAGGGTGAGAAGCTGAAAACCGTCCCGCGGGGTTTCGACAAGGACCATCCCCGCGCCGAACTGCTCAAGCACAAATCGCTGTCCGCGGGTGTCGAGGTAGGCCAGCCGGAGTGGGTGTCCACACCGGCCGCGAAGGAGCAGATCGCGGAACGCTGGCGGCAGCTGCGGCCGCTCGTGGAATGGGTGGGACGGTACGCGGCGCCGTGACCGGCCGGGAGCGCTGAACCGGGCTGTGTGGCAGCCGGAAATGCGGACCGCACGGAAGCACGGACCGCCCGGAAACGCGGCTGCCCGCCCGGCGCAGGCCGGGCGGGCAGGTCAACAGCGGGAGTTGCGGGCCGTCAGGTCCGGCTCAGTTCGTCCTCGTCTTCAGGCTCCGCGGCTTTCCGGGGAGCCGCGCCGGGCGCGCCATTGACGCTCGCGTTGGCCTCGGCGAAACGCTCATTGAGCCGCGAGTGGCGCTGGCCGTAGGCGAAGTAGATGGCCAGGCCCAGCACCAGCCAGAAGGCGAAGAAGATCCAGGTCTCCACAGCGAGGTTGGTCATCAGGTAGAGGCACAGCACCGCAGAGACGATGGGCAGCACCTTGCCGAACGGAACCCGGAAGGCCGGCTTCAGGTCCGGGCGCTTCTTGCGGAGCACCAGGATGCCCAGGCTGACCACCACGAACGCGGACAGCGTACCGATGTTGATCATTTCCTCGAGCAGGTCCACGTTGGTGAGGCCTGCAACCAGCGCCACCGCGGCACCGCAGATGACCTGGAGGCGCACGGGAGTGGACCGCTTGTCGCTGGTCTTGGACAGCGCCCGGGGCAGCAGGCCGTCGCGGCTCATGGCCAGCACCACGCGGGACAGGCCCATGAGGAGCACCATGATCACGGTGGTCAGGCCCACCAGGGAACCGAAGGCGATGACCTTGGCCGCGGAGGTGTCTCCCACTGCCTCGAAGGCCGTGGTGAGGGTGGGGCTCTTGGCTTCAGCCAGCTGGGTGTAGGACACCATGCCGGTCAGGGCCAGGGACACGAGGATGTAGAGCAGCGTGACCAGGGCCAGGCCGCCGAAGATGCCGCGGGGCAGCGTCTTTTGCGGGTTCTTCACTTCCTCTGCGGAGGTGGCCACCACGTCGAAGCCGATGAAGGCGAAGAACACCAGGGCGGCACCGGCGAAGATGCCCATGGTGCCGTACTGGGCAGGGGCAGCTCCGGTCAGGAAGCCAAAGAAGGACTGCTTGAGGACGTCCGCAGCGCCGGTGCCGCCCGTGGGCTCAGCTGCCGGAACGAAGGGGGTGTAGTTCTCGAACTTCACGTAGGTGAAGCCCACCACGATCACGAACAGCACCACCGCGATCTTGATCAGGGTGAAGACGTTGCCTACACGGGCGGAGAGCTTGGTGCCCAGCACCAGCAGCACGGTGAAGATGGCCACGATCAGGAATGCGCCCCAGTAGAGGTCCACGCCCCCCAGCGAGATGGCCGGCGGGATGTCCAGGCCGGTGAGGGCGAACACCTTGCTGAGGTAGATGCCCCAGTACTTGGCGATCACGGCGGCGGCGGTGAACAGTTCCAGGATCAGGTTCCAGCCGATGATCCAGGCAAGGAGCTCACCCATGGTGGCGTACGTGAAGACGTAGGCGGATCCCGCTACGGGAATGGCCGTGGCGAACTCGGCGTAGCACATGATGGCCAGCGCGCACGTGACGGCCGCAATCGCGAAGGACAGCGTAACGGCGGGACCTGCAAAGTTGGCGGCGGCCTTTGCGCCGACCGAGAAGATGCCGGCGCCGACAGCAACGGCGACGCCCATAATCATGAGGTCCCAGGTGCTGAGGGAACGCTTGAGCTTGCGTCCGGGCTCATCGGCGTCGGCAATCGACTGCTCGATGGATTTTGTCCGCAGAAGGTTCATTGGGGGTCACAATCCTGGTTTGTGAGGGAAACAGACCTATCAACGATACTGTCCATCCACTGGACGGTCCCAATCGTCCCGAATAGTGAGACGGCCCCGATGCCGAATATTCTTCTGCCAATGCACTCGGGGCCCTCCGAATGGAGAGCCCCGAGTGGCAGTTGGTCGAACTTCCTAGGACGGCCAGTCCATCAGCGTTGACCGGATCAGGAAGCGTTTACCTTCAGGCGCTTCAACGGAAAAGCCGCTCCCTCTTCCCGGTACGACGTCGATGGTCAGATGGGTGTGGCTCCAGTAGTTGAACTGCTCCCGGGACATCCAAAACTCCAGCGGCAGGGGCTGCAGACCGTCCGAAAGGTCGAACAGCCCCAGCAGGACATCCGCGTCCCCCGTGATGAAGTCCCCGGCCGGATAGCACATGGGCGAGGACCCGTCGCAGCAGCCGCCGGACTGGTGGAACATGAGCGGGCCATGCTTGTCCCAAAGCATCCGGAGCAGATCCACGGCAGCCGGCGTGAGCGCCACCCGGGAGAAATCTTCCCCGGGCAGCGTCACGGCGGCAGCGAGCCCTTCAGCCGGCATCAGAACCTCAGCACCACGCGGCCGTCGATCTTGGCGTGCTTCATCTCATCGAGCACGGCGTTGACCTCCGACAGCTCCCGCACGGACACAGTGGGGTGGATCTTGCCGCGGGCATAGAAGTCAAGGGCTTCCTCCATGTCCTGCCGCGTGCCGACGATCGAGCCGCGGACAGTCAGTCCCTTGAGCACAATCTCGAAGATCGGCGCCGGGAAATCCCCCGGCGGCAGTCCGTTGAACACGATGGTGCCGCCGCGGCGGGCCATCCCAATGGCCTGTCCGAACGCTGACGGGTGCACCGCAGTGACCAGGACTCCATGGCAGCCTCCTGTCTCCCGCTGGATTACTTCCACCGGGTCCTCATGCAGGGCGTTGACCGTGAGTTCAGCGCCGTGGGCCTTGGCCAGGGCCAGCTTGTCGTCGGCGATGTCCACGGCCGCAACCCGGAGTCCCATGGCCACGGCGTACTGGACCGCGATGTGCCCCAGGCCGCCGATGCCGGAAATGGTGACCCACTGGCCCGGCCGGGTCTCGGTCATCTTCAGCCCCTTGTAGACGGTGACGCCGGCGCAAAGCACCGGCGCCACCTCGACGGGGTCGGATCCCGCCGGTATGCGCGCCGCGAACCGGGAGTCCACCAGCATGTACTCCCCGAAGGAGCCGTCCACGCTGTACCCGCCATTCTGCTGCGCCTCGCACAGTGTTTCCCACCCCGTACGGCAGTACTGGCAGTCGCCGCAGGCTGACCACAGCCACGCATTGCCCACCAGGTCACCGACGGCGAGGTCGGAAACTCCGTCGCCGAGGGCAACCACCTCGCCCACGCCCTCATGGCCGGGAACGAACGGAGGCGAGGGCTTGACCGGCCAGTCGCCTTCCGCTGCATGGAGGTCGGTGTGGCAGACGCCCGTGGTCAGGACCTTGACCAGGGCCTGTCCCGGCCCCGGCGAGGGAATGGCGATGTCCTTGACCGACAGGTCGGCGCCGAATTCGGTTACTACTGCTGCTTGCATTGTCGTCGTCATTGGCGAAGTCCTTGCGTCGTTGTAGTGGTGCGGGCTGGGGCTTAGAAGAAGCCCAGCTTGTTTTCGTCGTAGCTGACCAGGAGGTTCTTGGTCTGCTGGTAGTGGTCCAGCATCATGGCGTGGTTCTCGCGCCCGATGCCTGAGGACTTGTAGCCGCCGAAGGCGGCGCCTGCCGGGTAGGCGTGGTAGTTGTTCACCCAAACGCGTCCGGCCTGGATCTCGCGGCCGGCGCGGTAGGCCACATTGCCGTTGCGGGACCAGACGCCGGCGCCCAGGCCGTACAGGGTGTCGTTGGCGATGCCCATGGCGTCGTTGTAGTCACTGAACCGGGTCACCGCCACCACGGGGCCGAAGATCTCCTCCTGGAAGATCCGCATCCGGTTGTGGCCCTCGAACACGGTGGGCTGGACGTAGAAGCCGCCGGCGAGGTCGCCCGGGAGTTCGGCACGGGCGCCGCCGGTGAGCACCTTGGCGCCTTCCTGCTTTCCGATGTCGATGTAGGACAGGATCTTCTCCAGCTGGTCGTTGGAGGCCTGCGCGCCAACCTGCGTTTCGGTGTCCAGCGGGTTGCCCTGGATCATCTTCTCCACCCGGGCCACGGCATCGGCCATGAAGGACTCGTAGATGTCCTCCTGCACGAGGGCCCGCGAGGGGCAGGTGCAGACTTCGCCCTGGTTGAAGGCGAACAGGGCAAAGCCCTCCTGGGCCTTGTCGTAGAAGGCGTCGTTTTCCTGGGCAACGTCGTTGAAGAAGATGTTGGGGCTCTTGCCGCCCAGTTCCAGGGTGACGGGGATGAGGTTCTGGCTGGCGTACTGGCTGATGAGCCGGCCGGTGGTGGTTTCACCGGTGAAGGCGATCTTCCGGATCCGGGAGCTGGAGGCCAGCGGCTTGCCGGCCTCGACGCCGAAGCCGTTGACCACGTTGATCACGCCGGCGGGCAGCAGGTCCCCGATGAGTTCCATCAGCACCAGGATTGATGACGGCGTCTGCTCGGCGGGCTTGAGCACCACGGTGTTGCCGGCGGCGAGCGCGGGAGCAAGCTTCCAGACGGCCATCAGGATGGGGAAGTTCCAGGGGATGATCTGGCCCACCACGCCGAGCGGTTCGTGGAAGTGGTAGGCGGTGGTGTTGTCATCGAGCTGGGACAGGCTGCCTTCCTGGGCGCGGACCGCGGAGGCGAAGTAGCGGAAGTGGTCCGAGGCCAGCGGCAGGTCGGCGTTGAGGGTTTCCCGGACGGGCTTGCCGTTGTCCCAGGTTTCGGCCACGGCGAGCATCTCGAGGTTCTCATCGATGCGGTCGGCGATCTTGTTCAGGATGGCGGCGCGTTCCGCCACGGAGGTTTTGCCCCAGGAGGGTGCGGCCTTGTGTGCCGCGTCCAGGGCGAGCTCGATGTCCTCGGCGGTGCCTCTGGCCACCTGGCAGAACGCCTTGCCCGTCACCGGGGTGATGTTTTCGAAGTACTGGCCCTTCACCGGGGCCACCCATTCGCCGCCAATCCAGTTCTCGTAGCGGTCCTTGAAGGTGACCTTCGAACCGTCGGTTCCCGGCTGTGCGTAAACGGTCATGTGCTTAGCTCCTTTGCTGTGCAGAAGGCTGGCCCATAGGGGCGCTCGCCGATGAAGCCAGCGTAGGAGCGGGGAGGTTGCAGCAAGGTTGCAACGATGCGACGCAGGTCACAACGGGTGCCGGCGGGGCCGGGTTTCAGGCGCGGAGTTCGGCTTCCAGCCGTTCCAGGTCGGCGACGACGGCGGCCCGCTTGGGTGAGCGCGGCGGCAGGAGGCGGAGCGCGGCGCGGCGGATGACGACGTCGTCCCTTGCCTCCGGGAGCGCAGCGTACTTGAGCAGGGACTCGGCGCTGCCGTCCGTGAGGACCGCTTCCCGGAGCAGGGAGGACACCCTGCTCCTGAGATCGAGGATGCCCGGCGCTTCCGAGCGCGGAAGCACCTCACCCCGGTAGATCTCCAGGGCGATGCGGTGCGCACCGCGCTGCAGGCAGCTGAGCACCTGGCCGGTATCCGGCACCAGGTCCAGCGGGAGCCGGTACGGGCGGGAGCCGGGGACAGCGTCGGGACTCAGCTGCTGGATGACCTTGCGCAGCCGGACCATCTCGGCCCGGAGCGTGATGGTGGAGCCCTCCCCCGGGTACAACAGCAAGCCCAGTTCCTCGGCGCTGAGCCCTTCCGGATGCGCGCTCAGCAGGGCCAGGATCTCGCTGTGCCGCGCGGACAGGGAAACGGTCCTGCCGCCCAGGCTCAGCAAGGCCTGGTCGCGGCCCAGCAACTGCAGGCTGTTCCGGTAGAGGCTGCCTTCGACGCCGCCCTGCCCTTGCCTGGCGGCTGCGGCCGGGGACCGTCGTCGTACAGGTTTCCTGGCGAGCTCCGCCGCAAGCTGCAGGCGCTCCACCCGCAGCTGCGCCTGGGCGGCAGCAACGGTGGCCTCCACCAGCGACAGCGTGTGAGGCGCCACCGCGGTGGCCGTCCCGGTGATGTCCACGACGCCGAGCACGGCACCTGAGTCGGGGTCATGGAAGGGGACGGCGGTGCAGCTCCAGGGGTGGACTGCCCGCTGGTAGTGCTCGGCGCCGGCGATCTGGATGCCCCTGCCCAGGGCAAGGGCGGTGCCCGGAGCGCTGGTGCCGACGCTGGCCTCGGACCAGTCGGCGCCGGGGACGAACATCATGCCTTCGGCCCGGCGTTGGAGGGTAGGGTCGCCATCCACCCACAGCAGCCTGCCCACCTCGTCACCCACCGCAACCAGGAGCCCGCTGTCATGGCTGGGCTGGACCAGGAGTTTGTTGATGACCGGCATGATCGCGGCCAGGGGATGCTGCCGCCGGTAGTCCTCCAGCTGCTCCCAGTCGAAAGCCAGCGGCGCGGCCGCGTTGTCCGGGTTGGCCTTGAAGCTTGCCGACCGCTGCCAGGACTCCTTGATGAGGTTGCGCAGCCCGGGGATCTCGGGGGTGAGGTTGCCGGGGTCCGAGCCCAGGCGCTCGTGGCCGGCCAGCGCGGCACGCTGGCGCGGTTCAGGGTGGAGCAGGTTCGTCATCGAACTCCCGTTCCGGAGTCTTGTCCGGCTGTGCAGGGCTGGAGGGTGGCCAAGTCAGCATAGCTGGACAACAACCCTCTGTCACCGGCCTGCCCGGACCAGCTCTTCCAGGGCGTCCGCGCCCGCCGCTGCTCCCCCGGCGGCCGCGTAGCCCTCCGCCACCCGTCGCGCCCCCGGGGCCTTGCCCAGGGCCTGGTGGACGGCTTCCCGGAGCCGCTCCGGGGTGAGGCGCTTCCGGCTGAGCCGCACGCCGGCGTCGGCCGCCACTACCCTTGCGGCTACCTCGTGCTGGTCGCGGCCGAACGGGACCACCACCACGGGCACTCCCTTTGAGAGGGCCTTCTGCGTTGCCCCCATGCCGCCATGGGTGATGGCAACGGCGGCGCGGTCGAGGACAGGGCCATGCGGCACGAAATGTTCCAGCCGGGCATTGGACGGAACGGGCTGGAAGCGGTCCAGGCCGGACGCCCTGGCGGCACCCGCAGAGCCGGCCTGGGCAGCAGGCAACGTGGCGACGACGGTATAGGGCTCCCCGGCCAGGGCTGCCAGGGCGGTCCGGACAATGGCGTCATCGGCCTGGTACTCGGAGGACGTGGTCACCAGGACCACCGGGGCGGTGGCCTCCCCGAGCCAGGGAGGATTTTCGGCCGGCGGCTCCCAGTCCAGGGCGCCGATCATGCGCACATCCGGAGCCCAGTCCGGGTGCGGATATTCGAACGGCCCGGCGGTGGCCACCAGCATCAGCGGGGCGGTGCGGAACATGGAGTCGGCGCCGGTGACCGGGGGAAGCATGCCGCCGGAGATGTCGTCCCGCAGGGCGTTGATCCGGGGCAGCATCAGCTTTTCGACGGCGCCAATCACCAGGCGCCGCACCACCGCATCCCGGGCCATGCCGAGCGGCCCCGGCAAAGGAGCCAGGCCCGGCCCGAACGGGGGCGTGCCCCTTGACGGCAGAGGCGGGGTGTAGGGGCTGAAGGTTGCCCACGGCAGCCCTGAGTGTTCTGCAAGGATCCGGGCACCCCAGGCATTGATGTCGATCAGCAGCAGGTCCGGCCTGATCCCGGCAATGGCCCGTTGCAGGTCCGGGGCATCGAACCGGGCGCGGGCCGCGAAGGTCTCAACACTGGAGGCCAGGGCAGCCTTGGCGTTTGTGGCGCGGTAGTCCGTGGCCTCGATCGCAAGAATCCTGCCGTCCACCGGCCCGGCGTGGAACCCTGACTCCGTGAGCTGGGGAACCTGCCGTAGCAGGGTGCGGATGTGGACATCATGGCCTCGGGCCTTGAGTTCCTCGAGCAGCGGAACCATGGGGAAGAGGTGTCCGATGGCGGGCGAGGTGTAGGCAAGGACGGTGGACATCAGGGCCTCCGCGTGAAGGTTTCCAGCATTTCGAGCAGGGAGCGGGCCACCTGGCCGCGGCTGAGCCCGGCATCCAGGCGCAGGAGCTTCCAGGTGTAGACGTCGCAGAGGGCGACGAACTGGGCCAGCCGGCGGTCGTGGTCCGGGCTGCCCTTCAGGGGGTCCAGGAAGGGGGCGAAAACGCGGCGGCACCATTCGCGGTGCAGGCGGCGCGCTCCCCCGGTGATTTCAGCCAGGACGGGGGAGGTTTGTTCCTCGGCGAGCAGCTTCAGGGCCAGCGCGCCGGTGGTTTCGTAGTGTTCCAGGAGGTTGTCGACGGCGGCGGGCACGTCGCCGGGAGGAACGGCGCTGCGCTGGTTGTCCACGCGGGCCGTGGCCGCCTTGGCGCTGGCGTCAATGAGGCCGGCGCGGTCCCCGAACCTGCGGATGATGGTCTGGACGGTGACGCCGGCGCGGGCAGCCACCGCGCCCAGGGTGACGTCGGCGAGCGGCCCCTCCATGAACAGGTCTTCGGTGGCCTGCAGGATCCGGCGCCCGGTTTCCTGCGCGGAGGTGGCCCGTTTTGGGGAGCTGTAGGGACGGGTTCCGGCCCCGGCCATATTCATGTTAATGAGACTAACTCGAATACTCCGCCAGGGGTAGGGGTCAGCCGCGGGAAATGCGGATCATCTCCTCGCGCGGCACCACCTTGATGCGCTCGCGGACCACGTGGTCCAGGCCCTCAGGTCCGGTCCAGGCGGCACCCAGTCCCGCCTCGTGGGCGTCGAGCTTGTTCCACCCTTCCCAGGTGGTGTATTCGATGCCGCGCTCTTCCAGCAGGTCGATGATGGCCTGGGGATCCGGGTTCCTGGCCGCCGGGAGGGTGAGCCGGTCCTCCAGCAGGAAGCCGATGGTCTCCAGGGCGTCGCCCTTGGTGTGGCCGATCAGGCCCACAGGTCCGCGCTTGATCCAGCCCGTGGTGTAGATGCCCGGAACGGGGTTGCCGTCGGCATCGAGGACCCGGCCGCCTTCGTTCGGGATGACGCCCCGCTTGGCGTCGTACTCCAGTTCGTCCAGCGCGGAGCCGTGGTAGCCGATGGCCCGGTAGACAGCCTGGACAGGGTATTCAACGTACTCCCCGGTGCCCTTGGCGTTGCCGGTCCCGTCCAGCTGCATGCGCTCGAACTTGATGCCGCCCACCTTGCCCGTGCCGTCGTCGAGCACTTCAACGGGGCTGTGCAGGAAGTGCAGGTGCAGCCTGCGGGACGAGGGGTTCTCCGACTCCGCATGCTCCTCCACCAGCCAGTTGGTGAGGGTGTTCACCATGGTCTTGACCTGGTTGTTGGTGCGGATTGCCTCGTCCGAGGCGTCGTCGAATTCAAAATCCTCGGGGTAGAGGACGATGTCGACGTCGTCCATGTGGCTCAGTTCCCGCAGTTCCAGCGGGGTGAACTTGACCTGGGCGGGGCCGCGGCGGCCGAAGACGTGGACATCCGTCACCGGGGACGCCTTCAGGCCGGCGTAGACGTTGTCCGGGATCTCGGTGGTGAGCAGTTCCTCGGGGTGCTTGACCAGCATGCGGGCCACGTCCAGGGCCACGTTGCCGTTGCCGATGACCGCGATTTCCCTTGCCTCCAGCGGCCACTCGCGGGGCACGTCCGGGTGGCCGTCATACCAGGACACAAAGTCGGCACCGCCGAAGGAGCCGCGCAGCTTGATGCCCGGAATGTCCAGGTCAGCGTCCTTGATGGCGCCCGTGGAGAAGATCACGGCGTCGTAGAAGGCCCGGAAATCGTGCAGCGTGAGGTCCCGGCCGTAGGTGACGTTGCCCAGGAACCGGATGTCGCCCCGGTCCAGGACCTTGTGCAGGGCGTTGACGATGCCCTTGATCCGGGGATGGTCCGGGGCCACGCCGTACCTGATCAGGCCATAGGGTGCCGGGTAGGCCTCGAAGAGGTCGATGCTGACCTGGAAGTCGCCGTCCTTGACCCCGCTGGACTTGGTGAGGATGTCCGCAGCATAGACTCCTGCCGGTCCCGCGCCGATAATTGCGACGCGGAGGGGACGGTTGGCGGCGGTTTCGCTGTGATTGGACACCGGGAACCCTTCTGAACTGGTCCTGCTCATGTTTCATGAGGGTGCGCCGCATGGTGCAGCGCACAGTCCCCCATTCTAGTTGGCGGCCAGGGCCACTACCTTGCCCTCGCGGTACAGCAGCGCCCTGAGCTCAGCTTCCGCCGAGTCCAGCCGTTTCGGGTCGATGGTTTCGCCGTCATGGTAGTGGTCCACCACCCGCGGGTCCACGTAGCTCTTGCGCGCAATGGAGGGAGTGTTTCCCAGCGTCTCCGCCGCGTCGTACATGGCGCGGCTGATGGCCCGCTTCCGCTTGGCCGCCGTCCGCTGGACTCCGGTCCGCGCCAGGCTTTCCGCAGCTGCCACGGTCCCGCGCAGGGTCCGGAAGTCCTTGGCGGTGAAGTCTGAGCCGGTCCTTTCCTTCACGTAGGCGTTGATGTCCGCACTGGTGACCGGACGCCAGGATCTGCCCTCCTTGTACGCCAGCAGCCGGGCGTTCGGCCCCCTCCGCTTGAGCAGGCGCAGGAGGGCGGCGAGGTCGGCGTCGCGGATTTCCGATTCCCAGTCCTTGCCGCTCTTCGCCGGGAAGCGCAGGAGGATCCGGTCCTTGCGCACCTGGACGTGGGCGCAGAGCAGGGTGGCCAGCCCACGGCTTCCGTTCTCGTTGGTGTACCGCTCCGAGCCAACCCGCAGGGATCCGCTGTCCAGCATCCGGAACGCCGCCGCCAGGACGCGGTCGCGGGCGAAGCCTTCGCTGCGCAGGTCCATGGTGACCAGCCGCCGGGCTGCGGGCAGTGATTCGGCCAACTGGAGGGACCGGTCAAACTTCACCCGGTCCTTACGCTCGCGCCACTCCGGATGGTAGATGTACTGGCGGCGGCCCACGGCATCCACGCCGGTCGCCTGGATGTGGCCGTTTTCGAACGGGGCGATCCAGACGTCGGTCCAGGCCGGCGGGATGCCGATACTTTCCAGGCGGTCGCGGATAGGGCCGGGCGGCAGCGTGGAGCCGTCCAGGTCCCGGTAACTGAAGCCCTTGCCGGCGGGCACCCTGCGGTAGCCGCGGCCCGAGGCGTTGCTGCGCCGGAGCCTCATGGGGTGGGTTCCGGGAAAGGCGCACATGTCATGAAAGCAAGCCTACTGATTATTTTCCGGAATACCGCCTGCCTGCTGGAATACCTGCCCACCGGATGCTGTTATGGACTTCGTGCCCACGCCAGAAGGAACGTCCCCCGCCACGCCCGCTGTTGCCACCACCGCAGCACCCGCGCCGCCTGCGCCGGAGGGCCCCCGGCCCGTCGCCAAGGACTCGACGGCGGGCATGCTGTTCGGCATCGGCGCGTACGTGTTGTGGGGGCTGCTCCCGCTGTACTTCTTCATCCTGATGCCGGCGGGCGCCGTCGAAATCGTGGCCAACCGGGTGGTGTGGTCACTGCTGTTCTGTGCTCTCCTGATCACGGTGACCAGGGCGTGGGGCGTGCTCGCGGTGGCGCTGAAGGACCGCCGGGTCTTTGGTTCCCTGGCGCTGGCGGCGTTCCTGATCGCCATCAACTGGCTGACCTACACGTACGGCGTCACCACGGGGCAGGCCGTGGAAACGTCCCTGGGCTACTTCATCAACCCGCTCGTCTCTGTGCTGCTGGGTGTGCTGGTCCTGAAGGAAAGGCTGCGGCCGCTCCAGTGGGCCGCCGTCGGCGTCGGCTTCGTGGCGGTGGGTGTGCTCACCTACTCCTACGGGAAGCTGCCATGGATTGCCCTGACCCTGGCGTTCAGCTTCGGCCTGTACGGCTTCGTTAAGAACCGGGTGGGATCGAGGGTGGACGCCATCACCAGCCTCAGCGTGGAGACCATGGTGCTGGCCCCGTTGGCCGCCGTGGCCATGGTGGTCCTGGCGGCAGGCGGCAGCTCCACGTTGACGTCCCAGGGAGCGGGGCACTTCTGGCTGCTGCTGGCATCGGGCGTGATCACCGCCGTACCGCTGCTTTTCTTCGGTGCGTCCGCACGGCGGCTGCCCATGACCACCATCGGACTGCTCCAGTACTTCGCCCCCGTCCTGCAGTTCCTGGTGGCGCTGCTGGTTTTCCGGGAGGCCATGACCGTTGAGCGCTGGATCGGTTTCGGGGTGGTGTGGCTGGCCCTGCTGCTGCTGACCCTGGACATGCTCCGGACGGCACGCAGGAACTCCCTCGCCCGCAGGGCAGCGGTGCGCCAAGGCGCCTGAGCCCGGCCTTCCCGCCCAGGGTCAACCGCCCAGGGCGCGCTTCACGGCGTCGTACGCCGGTGTGGGTTTCCCGTCGTTGAACAGGTGGTCGTGGCCCTGCCGCAGGCTCCCCCCGTCGTCGATCCACCAGTCGTAACGGTCATCCACTCCCCACGTGGTGTAGGAGACGCAGGTGCGCGAGCGCAGGCAGGTGGCCAGCACCGTGGCGTACTGCTTCGCCTGGGCGTCCGTCCCCTGCCCGTCCGTGACGTCGTTTTCGGAAATGCGGACGTGGAGCCCGGCGTCCCCAAAACGCTTGAGCGTCCGGGTGAGGTCGTCAGCGGAGATGGCGTCGGTCTTGAGGTCGTAGACGTGGGCCTGGAGGCCTGCCCCGTAGATGTGCCCGGCCTGCGCGTTCGTGTCCAGGATGAGCTTGAGCAGTGCGTCCTGGCGGCGGCCCGGAACGTCGGCGCCGTTCTCGTTGATGTACTGCTTGACGTCCGGATCGGCCGCATAGACGGCCTTGGAGACCACGGCCGGATAGCCCGGCCCGAAGACGCGGTACCAGATGTTCTGCTGCATGCCGGTCCCCTGGTCCACGTCGAACGGCTCGTTGACCACGTCAAGGGAAGCCAGCTGTCCTTTGAAGTGCCCCACCACTGCGGAGATGTAGTCGAGCAGTGCTGCGCCGCTGGTCCGGCGCTCCGCGTCCGAGCCTGCGGGGAGTTCCTGCATCCAGCGGGGCATGGCCTCCGTGAAAGCGATGGTGTGGCCGTGCACCGCCATGCCCTTGCTCCGGGCAATCGCCAGGATCGCATCAGCCTCTTCGAAGGTGTACACGCCCGGCTGCGGGGAGAGGAACTGCGGCTTCATCGCGTTTTCCGGCGTGAGCGCGCCGAAGTTTTCGACGAACTCCCGGGCATAGTCCGTGTCCCCGGTGAGGGGCCCCAGTGCCACGGCCGCGCCTACCAGGAAGTCCGGACGGGTCCTCGCGGCGAGTGCCTGCAGGCCGTCCTTTGACGGCTGGACGCCGGCTGCCGCGGCCCCTGAGGTGCGCAGGCCGGCGCTTCCCGGCGCTACCGCCGTGAGCGAGGTGATCTCGAAGTCGCCGGAATCGCTGGAAAACCCCAGCCACAGTTCCCCGGACGAGAACACCTTGCCCAGGGGGAGGGAAGAAAGGGTGTCGTTGCCGCTGGCGACGGCCAACGTATCGCCGGAGCGGCGCACGGTGAAGGGCGCCCCCGGGTCCTTTACCGTGACGTGTTCATCATGCACCGGCACCGGCTGGGTCACGTCTTTCTTCTGCGTCCCGTCGAAGACGGCGATCTTCAGGTCGTTTCCCTGAAGGGTAAGCCGCAGGCCCGCCGGCTCCACACGGAACTCATCGGCGATGACGGGCGGCCGGTCGTACAGCGCCCAGGACGCGTCCGCGGTAACGTCCGCGAATGTTGCGCTGAGCGAAAAGTCTCCGCCGACCACCAGGTGCGTGCCGGCGAGGTTGAGCGGGGGGTTCGGCTGGCCTCCCTCCCCGCTCTGCTCCACGATGCGCCTGGCGGTGGGCGTCACCTGGAGTGCGCCGTTCCCGGCCCGGACGCCCGGAACGTCCTGCCAGTCCCCGTGCAGGAGGTCCAGCGTCACGTCGGGCTTGGGCGGGGAGCATGAGGCGAGGACGGCGAGGAGGGCGGACACCAGCACCACCGTCAGTGCGTGCGGGCGCCCGGCCATCCTTCGTCCTCTCCCCTGCTGCCAGGACCTGGTACTGCTAGGACTTGGTCCAGCGGACGTCGTCGAAGTACGCCTGCAGTCCGGAATTGCCCTGGACAATCACCTGAAGGCTCGCCTTCGCTACCGCGGTGCTGCTCGGCGAGTACGTCAGGTCCACATTTGTCACGCCGCCGGCCGAGATCCCGAGCTTCCACTGCCCGGAGATCCACTGCCCGGCGGAGTTGTATTCGTCAATGTAGAAGCCCATCTCGCCGCTGGTCCGCGCCGTGATGTTGAGGTAGCTGGCGATCTTGTAGCTGCCGGCTGCCACCGCCACCTGCGGGGAGAACAGGTGTTTGTTGGCCGTGGTGGCCGTCATCTTGACCGAGTTCACCGGGTTGGCCGGGCTCCCGTGGTTGGCTGCGTCAGCCAGGATGGTGGATGCGGAGTCTGTCCGCCATCCCGAGCCGATGCCGGCATCAAACGTGCCGTTCGCCACGAGGTTGGGCGACGGCGTGGTGGAACCGCTCCCGAGCGTCATCATCTGCATGTTGTCCAGGTACGCAGTGATGCCGGTGCCGGTCACATAGACCTGCAGGCTGGCGGATGCCACGCTGGTGGAGCTCGGAGTGTAGGTGAAGTTCATCGACTCCACCCAGCGGCTGTTTTCCCGTTTGCGGAACTGCCCGGAAATCCACTGGCCGGCCGCGTTGTACTCGTCCACATAGAAGCCCACTTCTCCAGTGGAGATTGCCGCGACGTTGAGGAAGGCCTTGTACAGGTAGCTGTTGGCCGCCGACACCGGAACCTTCGGCGAGAACAGGTGGCCCGCAGCGGAACCCGAGACCAGCTTCACCGACTTGGCAGGATCGGGGTAGCTCCCGTTGGTCCCGGCGTCCGCGGTGATCGTGGCCGGGGCGTCCGTGCGCCAACCGTCGGCGATGCCGTTATTGAACGTCGCGTTCGGCAGGAGGTTGGGGCTGCCGGTTACCAGGCCCTTGCTGACATTGACGTTCCGGATCTGCCCGGCCGCCACTTTGGTCTGCACATACGCTGCCAGCTGGTCCAGCTCAGCCGTACCGTACTGGTAGTCATCCGGGTTCTGGCTCGGCGATGTCCTGACGTCGTGGAACGTGAAGATGGCCCACGTCCTGTTGGCGATGGCCTCGTCAACTTTGGCCTTCAGCGTGGAGACCGGAGTGGTGGCTTCCTGCACCGGCGTGTTGTGGAGCAGCAGGTCGCCGAGCGGCCAGATGTTGTTGCCCACGTCCGCAAAACCGCGCATCGAGGTGTAGTACTTTGCGATCCGGGCGAGCGCCGACATGTCGTAGTCGCCGTAGGGCGTGGCCAGGGCTGTGGCATTGAACCCGTGGGCCGACAAAGCGGCCCTGCTGTTGGCCAGCTCGGCGTCCACCTGGGCGGCCGTCAGCTTGGTGGCCTGGCAGTCGTTGCCCACGCTGACAAGGCACTGGTGGTCAACGGTGTGTGAGCCGATCTCCCAGCCGTAGGTGTTCTGCAACTGGGTGACCTGGTCCCACGTCATATAGGGCACGTCGGTGTTGGCGCGGCAGGTGTTCGGCACGGATGTCATCCCCACGCAGTTGGTGATGACGTAACTGGTGCCGGTGAGCCCGTACTTCTTGAGGGTGGGGGCAGCCTGCGTTAAGGCACTTTGCATGCCGTCGTCGAAGGTGAAGGACACGAGCGGAGTTGGGGCAGGGTTGTCCACGGCGGCGTTCGCGGCCGCAGGGGTCAGCAGCGCGGCGGCCATGGCCCACACGGCTACCCCAAGGGTCAGGAGCCCGGCGCGGCCTCGCGCCAGGCTGGATCTGGATTTGATCATGACTTTCTCCTTCTTTCGGGTGTCGAAGGCGCCGCGTTTCACCGCCTGGTGGTGGTCACGGGCCCTGCAACTGCTCGAACGCCTGGGCGACCGGTTTCACTTGGATGCCGCTTTCGTCGATGAGCTGCAGCTGGGTTGCGAGGACGTCGCTGGTGATAGTGCTCTTGTCCGCCGCAATAGTGTTCTTCTGGGTCCCCGACGCGTCGGGGGCAGCGATCTGGTGATAGACCAGGATGAGCCAGCCGTTGGACCGGGAGGTCTCGGCGAGCGCTTCCTTCAGGGTTTCCGGCGTGGTTGCGTCGGTCACGTACAGGACCTTCAGGTCATGCGGGTTGAGGTTTTGCCTCGTGTTGATGCCGTCATCCGTCCCCCGCATGATCTTGAAGTACTTGGCCGCATACCAGTCCACCTGCGGGTCGGAGCGTCCGTACGGCGGTGCCAGGTCATCGGTGGGAAGGCCGGCCGCGGCCAGCGCTTCCTCACTCTTGTTCAGTTCCTCATCCAGGCGCTCCGCCCCCACGGAGGTGAGGTCGACGTGCTGGTAGGCATGGGCTGCAATTTCATGTCCCGCCTGGTGCAACTGCTGGACCTCGGCGCCCGTGATGAAGTTCGGCGTCTCAATCGAGCTGGCGTTGACGTACTGGGTGGACTTGAACCCATGCTTGTCCAGCAGGGGCAGCGCGCGGTCGTACACGGACTGCCACCCGTCGTCGAACGTGATCGAGACCAGGGACTGGTTCCACCGCAGCGGCCCGGGCCTGGTGATGTCCGTCAGCGAATAGTCGCGGACCGCGGTGGTCCCGTTCCCATGCGCAACCAGGGTGACCATTGCGTTGGCCGCGCCATCGGGGACCTGGAATGCCTCGCTGATGGTGGTCCACTCCCCTGCCGGCGGCACGGACTCCAGGTTCTTGAAGGTGCGTCCGCCGCCCGCAAGCTCGAACTCGGCCACCACATCCACCTCGCGGTCCGCCTTGTAGGCCGCGCCGAACCTGAAGTAGCGGTCCGGGGTCACCGCGATGGGCTGGTACTGCCACTTCGCCTCCCCGTTCACGTAGTTTCCGATGCGGGTCCAGAGGAAGCTTCCGCGCCCGTCCTCGCCGCGCCCGGACTCCACTGTTGACGTCCCGGAGGAATAGGGGGACCAGAAGGCCGGCTGGTTCGGCTGGGTACCGGCGAATCCCGGGTTGGGGATCACGTTCGGGCCCACCGCTGCGGGTGCCGGAGGCTGGACGTCGTCCGCTGCCTCGAGGTAGGCGCCTTCCACGCGCGCGGTACCCACTGAGGCGAAGCGGAAGACGTACTCCACTGCCGCGACGGTGTCGCCGCTGTTGAACGCGTCACTCACCGTGAACGCGGTGGTCCCCGGCCGCTCCACCGGGTTCCTCAGCTGCTCCAGGCTGGTGCTGCCATCCCTGTGGTATTTCCGCACCAGCAGCCGGAAATCCGCTTCCGTGGTGGCGAACACCTTGAAGAAGTAGGTCTTGCCGGGAACCACGTCCACGCGCGGGCTGGTGAGGGTGACATCGCCCGAGGCGTACTGCGGGATGTTGAGCTTCAGCGCCTGGGCGCCCATCTGCCCGGGCACCAGTTCCAGGGAGGTCTTCGCATCCCCACTGTGGGCCGCGGTCCAGCCGCCTTCCGGAGCCACCGAAGTACCGGCCGACGGCGACGGGCCCGGTGCCGCCGTCGGTCCGGCAACGCCGGGAAAGAGCGCCGGGAGCAGGTTGGCTCCGGGCCGCGCCTGGGCGAAGGTTCCGATCCTGCCCGTATACATGAACCACCCGGCGGTGATCAGGAGAACCAGGACCGCGATGACCACGAGCGGATTCAGCAGGACCTGGCGGACCCGCCGGCGCCTAGGCGGCACGGCTTATCACCGCCACGCTGCCGGCCCGCTGCGGAGATTTCCACGTGTTGATCTCGGGGCGCCGCACCAGCCCTGGCGAACGGACGATGCACCGGACCGCTGCCGCGAGCTGGACCAGGTCCATGATGTAGAACAGGAAATAGGCGGTGGGCGCGTACATGCACAGCCTGGTGCGTTCCCGCGGTGAGAGGTTTTCATCCATCAGGACCGTCAGCAGCGTGTAGGCGGTGATGGTGGCGTAGGACCCGATGATCAGCGCCGGAGTGTAGGTTGCCAGCGACCAATAGACCGCGTACGTCCAGGCCAGGGGTGAGACGAGCAGCGTGAACTCGCTCAGCACGGCCGTGGGCATCCGGTAGTACGCCAGGGTGCGGCTGTACCGGCGGCTGGGGTTCAGGGTCATGCTGCGGTACTTGATGAGGTTCTGGATGCTTCCGTACTTCCAGCGGTAGCGCTGCTTGGCCAGGGCACGGAAGGTGAGCACCCCCTCGGTCTTTGCCACCACGTCCGCGCCGTAGACCATGCGGAAACGCCGGTTGCCCAGGTGGGTGATTTTCGCACTTAGGCCGATGTCCTCGGTCACGGTGTCCGTATCGTAGAAGTCCACCTTGCGCAGCACGCGCATCCGGTAGGTGGAGGCCACACCACCCACCACGAACTCACAGTTCAACAGCGAGTAGAGCTTCTTGGAGCGGTAGCCGATCATATGCTCAAACCGTTGCAGGATACCGAGCGCCGTGGTCTCCTCCATGATCTGGACGTTCGCCGCCACGCCGGCCACGTACGGGTCGTCGAAGTAGGACAGCGCCCGGGTGATGGCGTCCGGCTGGATGACCGAGTCGGCGTCGAGCGTCATGACGAACTGGCCGCGCGCGAACCTGCGGAGCACCGTGTTGAGCGCCGCGCCCTTGCCCACGTTCCGGTGCATCCGCACGATCCGCAGGTCCATCGCGGGGTGCCGCAGCTGGTAGTCGCGGACCAGCCGGCCGGTGAGGTCACCGGAGGCGTCATCGGCCACGAGGACTTCGAACAAGGGGTAGGTGCTGCGCCGGATGGAGTCCAGGGTCCGGACGATCACGGCTTCCTCATTGTGGGCGGCAATGACGATGGAGACCAGCCCCGGTACTTCAGGGATGGCCCGCCGGTGCCAGGTAGCCGTCGCTGCGCATTCGGGCTGGTAGGGGGTGGGAAGCCGGACGCCGCTGAGTCCCTTGCGCCGCTGTTGCCATATGTCGTAGAAGTTGGCACCCGCCAGGTAGAGGCCGAAGTGCACAACGTACAGGATGCTGACGCCCGCGAAGAGCCAAAAGACCAAGAGCGCGATATCCATCGCTCATCTGTCCACGGAGTTGGTTGCCAGCACGTTCGTGAAGGCTTCTGGAAGCGGGACGTTGGCCGGCTGGAGCAGGTCGATGCCGGCCGCGATGGCTGGAACAACGGCGATGGCCGGCTTGACCGCGGCAACGGCGGCCTGCGCGGCGGCGGCCCCGGCCGCCCGGGCAGTCCTGGCGGCGTCAGGAAGTGCCGTACCGGTAGTAGCGGCGGCGGGGGCGTCGATGCTCGCCACTGCGATGGCTGGAACGGCGGTGCCGGCTGCCGCCACCTTGGCCATGGCCCGGCGCGCGGCACGGCGGTAGAACCGGATGCCGATGAAGCGGATGACCACTGTGAGCGTGACCAAGCCCCACAGAACCAGGCTCATCTGGGCCACGAAAGCGAGCAGGCTCTCGAACATGGCCCCGTCCCGGCCGAAGGTGGTCGCTGCAGGCACGGCGAAGGTTCCCAGGTACGTCACCACAGGCCCTCCCCCGTTCCCCTTGAAGCTTGCGTCATTGCTGAAGGCTGCGTCATTGCCTTCCCCCTGTCTTGAGCAAGATGTCCGTCTTTGGGCTGTGGGGTGTCGCCGCCTGGGGTGCCCATGCACCAGGCGTTGGTGGAAGTTCCTGTCGTCAGCGTCATGGGAGGGCAGCGTCATTACCCTGCGGCTGACTTGATCGGGAGCGCATATGCGCTCCGCATTTTGGGGGTGGCAGGTGGCGCCTCAGGCAATCGGCGTCGCGCACAGCCCGCCCGTTTATAGGTCAAAATTACGTATTCCTGCGCAGGCCCGACACGAGTAACGGGTACTCTATAAAGATTTTTGGGGCTACTTACCGAAAGGGTTTTGGGGGGACCGCCGCCTGCCCGCCGGTCCGGGCGGAATATTAGGTAGTTTGCGCAGTCCGGTGCGGGGGCCTAGGTATCCCCCCATGGCGGGATTTCCCGGGCAACGGAAAAAGGCAGCACCCCGGCGGGGTGCTGCCTTTTCCGTGGACCTGCTTTGCGGCTCTAGGCGTTGGCCTTGATGGCTGCGGCGAGGACTTCCAGGCCGTCTGCGAGCAGCTCATCGGTGATGACCAGCGGGGGCAGCAGGCGGATGACGTTGCCGTAGGTGCCACAGGTGAGGATGATGACGCCTTCCTTCAGGCAGGCGGCGGCGACAGCCTTGGTGAGCTCCGGGTTGGGTTCCTTGGTTCCGGCCTGGACGAGCTCGATGGCGAGCATGGCACCGCGGCCGCGGACGTCGCCGATGACCGCGGTTCCGGCGTCGGCCAGTTCGGACTGCAGTTCACGCAGGCGCGCCGTGGCGATGGACTCGATGTGGCGGGCACGGCCGTTCAGGTCGTACTCCTCCATGGATCCGATCGAGGCCAGGGCTGCTGCACAGGCCACGGGGTTGCCGCCGTAGGTGCCGCCCAGGCCGCCGGGGTGCACGGCGTCCAGGAGGTCGGCGCGGCCGGTGATGGCGGACAGCGGCATGCCGCCGGCGATGCCCTTGGCCATGGTGATGATGTCCGGGACGACGCCTTCGTGGTTGACGGCGAACCATTCGCCGGTGCGGCAGAAGCCGGACTGTACCTCGTCCGCGATGAAGACGATGCCCTTCTCCTTGGCCCAGGCGGCCAGCGCGGGCAGGAAGCCCTCGGCCGGGACGATGAAGCCGCCCTCACCCTGGATGGGCTCGATGATGATCGCGGCAACCTGGTCGCCGCCGATCTGCTTCTCGATCATGGTGATGGCGCGCTTTGCTGCCTCGGCGCCGGTGATCGAGGGGTTTTCCTCGCGGTACGGGTAGCTCATGGGCATGCGGTAGACCTCGGGCGCGAACGGGCCGAAGTTGGTCTTGTACGGCATGGCCTTGGCGGTGAGCGCCATGGTGAGGTTGGTCCGGCCGTGGTAGGCGTGGTCGAAAGCCACGACGGCGTCCCGGCCGGTTGCCAGGCGGGCCACCTTGACGGCGTTCTCCACTGCCTCGGCACCGGAGTTGAAGAGGACGGTGCGCTTCTCGTGGTCGCCCGGGGTGAGGCGGTTCAGCTGCTCGGCGACGGCCACGTAGCCCTCGTAGGGGGTGACCATGAAGCATGTGTGGGTGAAGTGCTCCACGGCTTCCTTGACGGCGCCCACGACGGCGGGGTCGGAGGCACCCACGCTGGTCACGGCGATGCCTGAGCCCAGGTCGATGAAGGAGTTGCCGTCGACGTCGTGGATGATGCCGCCGTCGGCGTCTGCAACGTAGACCGGGACACTGGAGGCGACGCCGGCAGCCACCACGGACTTGCGGCGTTCGGTCAGTGCCACGGACTTGGGGCCCGGGAAGTCGGCCTGGACGTTGCGCTTCTGCTCCAGGCGGTAGGTGATGTCTGCTGCGGTGGTGGTCATGGTTCTTTTCTTTCTACGATTCCGGGTTTCGGCAAGCTCAACCAGCGGGGAATGGTCAGGCGTCGAGGGCGGACATCACGTGCTTGATGCGCGTGTAGTCCTCCACGCCGTACATGGAGAGGTCCTTGCCGTAGCCGGACTGCTTGAAGCCGCCATGCGGCATTTCGGCGGTAAGGAGGATGTGGGTGTTGATCCAGACGGCGCCGAAGTCCAGGTCCCGGCTCAACCGCATGGCCGTGCCGTGGTTGGTGGTCCAGACGCTGGAGGCCAGCGCGTAGTCCACGTCGTTGGCCAGGGCAACGGCTTCTTCCTCGGTGCTGAACTTCTGGACGGTGATGACGGGGCCGAACGTTTCCTTCTGCACCACGTCGTCGGTCTGCTTGGCGCCGGTGATGATGGTGGGTTCGAAGAAGTAGCCCTTCTCCCCTGCCCGGTGTCCGCCGGTTTCGATCCGGCAGTTGGCCGGCAGGTTCTCCACCACGGAGGTCACGGCGTTGAAGTGGTTCACGTTGTTCAGCGGGCCGAAGTAGTTGTCTTCGTCGTTCTGCGAGCCGGTGTGCAGGGTGCGGGTGTGTTCCACCATGGCTGCAACGACGTCGTCGTGCACGGAATCCTGCACCAGCACCCTGGTGATGGCCGTGCAGTCCTGGCCGGCGTTGAAGAACGCGAATTCGGCGATCGCCGCCGCGCTCTTCTTGATGTCCGCGTCCGCGAAGACGATGGCCGGGGCCTTGCCGCCGAGCTCCAGGTGGGCGCGCTTGACACCCTTGGCGGCGCCGGAAGCCACCGCGATTCCCGCGCGGACAGATCCCGTGATGGACACCAGGCCGGGGACCTTGTGCTCCACCATCATGGCACCGGTTTCGCCGGTGCCCAGGACCACGTTCAGGACGCCCGCGGGCAGGATGTCGCCGGCCAGGCGGGCCAGGACCAGCGTGGACTCGGGGGTGGTGTCGGAGGGCTTCAGGACCACGGTGTTGCCGGCAGCGAGCGCGGGACCGATCTTCCAGATGGCCATCAGGAAGGGGTAGTTCCAGGGGGCCACCTGGGCCACCACGCCGATGGGTTCGCGGCGGACGTAGGAGGTGTGGCCCTCGAAGTACTCGCCGGCGGACTTGCCCTCCAGGATGCGGGCGGCACCGGCGAAGAAGCGCAGCTGGTCGGCGCCGGCAGCCACTTCCTCGGAGGCGATGAGGGAGCGGACCTGGCCGGTGTTGCGGTGCTGGGCTTCGACGAGTTCGTCGCTGTTGGCCTCGATGGCGTCGGCAAGCTTGAGCAGCATCAGCTGGCGCTGGCCCGGGGTGACGTGCTTCCAGGTCCTGAAGGCGTCCTTGGCTGCCGTCATGGCCGCATCCACATCCGCCTGCACGGAAACGGGGGCCTGCGCCACCACTTCCCCGTTGGTAGGGTTGACCACGTCCAGCAGGGTGGTGCCGGCGGGGGTGACGAACTTCCCGTTGATGAAGTTCTGCAAGGTTTGGACCACGGTGTGCAACCTCTTTCGTAAGGGCCATCGGCGGCCGGGCGGAGACCAGGACGGATGGATGGAACTGCCTTGAGCCTATGCCAGCGCCCAAGCGGGGTGAATAGCCACCTGCACACCCTTGCCAAAGGGGTTTAGTGCGGTTGCCCAGCTCACGTTTATCCTTGCTTCATGGCCATTTCCCTTGCTGCCCTGGTGGGCGTGACCTCCTTGAAGCTGTCCAAGGCGGGCGTGGCGGAGACCACCTGGAACCAGGACATCAACTGGGTGGCTGTGACGGAACTGGAGGATCCGCAGCGGTTCCTCAACGGCGGGGAACTGGTGCTCACCACGGGCCTGCGGCTGCGGTCCGCGCCGGAGCAGCGGCGCTTTGTGCGGCAGGTGCAGCGTGCCGGTGCGGTGGGCATCGGATTCGGCGTGGGGTTGTCCCATGAGGCGGTGCCCCCGGCCCTCCTGGCGGAGGCCAACCGGTGGGGCCTGCCGGTGGTGGAAGTGCCCTACGAGACCCCGTTCATCGCCATCACCAAGCTGGTGGCGGACGCCCAGTCGGCTGACCACTACGCCAAACTGGAACGGCTCATTGCCGGGCACCAGGTGCTGGCCCGGGCGCTGCTGACCGGCGGCGGGCTGGCAGAGCTGCTGAAGAACCTGGGCGGCATGCTGCGCACCGACGTGGCGCTGACCCAGTTCACGGCGCAGCTGTACAACAGCGGCAGCACCCACCCGTCGGCCGATACGTGGTCCAGCTACCCGGTGCCCACGGGCCGGCGGGACGCCTGCACGCTGTGGGTCCGCCAGCCGTTCGAGGACACCGGCATCATCGGTTACGCGCAGAACCTGATCAGCGTGGAGCTGAACAACATGGTCAAGCAGCGGCAGGCCCAGCGCGCCCTGTGCGGCCAAGTATTGGAGGACGTGATCCACGGGGCGCTGGAGACCAGCGAGGCCCAGCGCCGCCTGGCCGGCGTGGGCGTGAACAGCACCCGCAAGAACGTGGTGCTGCTGGCCGTGTCGGCCGCCCACGGGAAGGCGTTGGGGAGCACCTCGGTGCCGCAGGAACTGGAGAAGGCGGTCGCTGCCGTCGTGGGCAAGGACCTGGTGCTGGTGGTCAATGACGACGGCGGGACGGCGCCGGCGCTGGCACGGAAGCTGAGCGACCACCTCGCCGAAGCCGGGATCCATGCCACGATCGGCATCGGCGGGGCGTACACCAAGCCCAACGGCCTGCGCTGGAGCTATTTCGAAGCCCGGGACGCCGCCAGCCATGGGCTGCCGGTCAACGAACCGGAACGGCTCAGCCTGACATCGCTGCTGCTGGCCAGCGAGGACGTCCCGCTGGCGGACATGGCGCACGAGTCCTTGAACCCGCTGCGGGCGTTCGATGCCGCGCACGGCTCGGAGCTGATGTCCACGCTGGAGAGCTACCTGAACAACAACGGCTCGGTGGCTGCGGTGGCGGAAGAGCTCACGCTTCACCGGAACACGGTCCGGTACCGGCTGGCGCAGATCACCGAGCTCACCGGGTATGACCCCTCCGTCACTGCGGACCGGGTGCAGCTGTGGCTGGCCCTGGCCGTGGCCCGGTTGTCCGCCCGGCAGGGCAAGTAGGCCGGAAACTGCCCGGCAGGCCTCAGAGGACGCCGCGGCCCAACAGGTCGCGCGACTTCTTCCTGGCCTTCCGGTACCCGGCACGGGCCTCCAGCATCCGCTCTTCCTGCTGGTTGAGCAGCTCCGCGTAGATGCCTGCCGTGGCGGGCTCGCTGTGTTCCGCGGCGATGGCTGCCAGCAGGTCGCGGGCCACCACGGCGTCCTGGAACTGGCCCAGGATCTTCTGCTGCCGGCGGGCGGCCTTGGCTACCTTGCCCGCACGCTTGCCGTGCACCAGGGCCGCTGATTCAGCCACGTGGCGCAGCCGCTTGGCGTCTTTGCGGACCCGGTGGAGGGCAAGTTCCTGGTCCCTGCCGCGCCGCGCGCGCTTGGCCGCTTTGCGGGAGCGCTCCAGCCGCCTGGCGGCCTTGTCCACGGCTTTCGCGGCCGCCCGACGTCCCGGCGCTACCGCGTCGGCGCGCACCGGCGGGTTGTCACGGAAATCCTCAAGCTTGTCCAGGAGCCTGAAGTAGCGGCCCGACCCCAGGGCTTCCAGCAGGAGCCGGTACGCGGCGTCATAATCCCCGCCCGTGCGCTGCTCCACCCTTGCCGTGGCCCCGGCTGTGCCATCCCCGGGCTGCAGCGCGCCCAACTGGTCACGGAGCCGGGCCCGCAGGACCTCGGCGTCGCGCGGCTGGCCGAGCAGCTGGCCCAGCCACTTCAGCTCGCTCCGCAGTTTGCGCACCGGTGACGCCCGGTAGAGCTTGGCGTACGCGGCCAGGACTGAGCGGATCCGGCGCGTGGCGGACCGCATGGTGTGAATGGCCTCGGGTTCCTCATTCCGGACGGCAGCGTCGCTGGCGAGGATCTGGTCGATCTGCGCGGCCACATAAACCGTGACGACGGCGGCAGCCGGCGCACGCTTCCCGGCCAGCAGGGCAGGGGTGCCTTCGGGTCCGGCAGCACCGGCGGGCGCCTCGCCCGCGGCGGCACGCTTGCCCGCTTTGGTGTCAGAGCCCAAGGCACGGACCAGCTTCGAGGCATGGCCGGCGGGCCGGGCGCCGGCGGCTGCGAGCAGTTCCTCCACCGGGCCAAAAAGGTCCGGCTGGCCGTGGACCAGCTCCAGCTCCCATTCGCGCCACTCCTGCCTCGTGGCGTTGTCCCCGTCCGCCAGGCGTTCGGCGGTGACCTGGTCGTCCGCGAGGTCGGCGAGGTGGGCGCCGTCGGCCCCGTACAGGGGGTAGGTGGTGCGGCGGGTGTCCAGGCGCACCACCGGCACGGGGACAGCACCCCTGAGGTAGGCGTAAAGGTGGGTAAGCAGGGCGTCCGGTACGACGTCGGGACGGCCCAGGGGTGCATGCAGTTCCGTCCGCTCCTGCGGGCCTTCGCCGCCGGCCGCCGCCTGGGGCGGCAGCTTCAGGTGCCACCCCGCGTCCTTCCCGCCGGTGCGGCGGCGGAGGGTGATGCGGCGGGCGGCCAGGGCATGGGTGGGGGTGTCGAAGTACACCGCCTCCAGCAGGTCGGTGTGGGAATTGCCTGTGCGGGCCACCCCTGCGGCCTGTTCCAGGGGCGGCACCACGGCGCCGGCATCGACGTCGTACTTCTTCTCAATCTCGATTCCCCTGGAAGCCTCCACAGCCGTCCTTCCGCACCGCCTGGTCCGCGCCAGGTCCTCCGACAGTCCGTTGGCAGTCTATTGCAGGCACCGAACACGTGGAGAGGTTGGCCACAAAAGCACAAACATCAAACGTCTAACCTTTAGGCTGGTTCGTATGCCCGCCACTCCCCCCGCTTCCGTTCCCACAGCCACCCAGGCACCCGCTGCGGTGACCGGCACCCCTGCCGGCGGCACCGCCCCGGCAAAGCCGCGCTCCGCCGTCGTCTTCGGCGTCATTGCGCTGGTGCTGATCGGGCTGAACCTGCGCGCGGGCATCACCGGGGCGTCCGCGCTGCTGCACGATCTGCAGGCGGTGCTGGGCTACGGGGTGCTGGTGGCGGCAATCATCCCCTCCATCCCCACCCTCTGCTTCGCCCTTGCCGGGGCCGCCACGTCCTGGCTCACCGGCAGGCTTGGTGTGGAGAAGGCCATCCTCCGGTCCCTGGCGCTGCTGGCCGGCGGGCTGCTGCTGCGCGGCGTCCCCGCCACGGGCATGCTGGTGGCCGGGAGCGTGGTGGGTATGTCCGGACTGGCCATCTGCAACGTGGCCATGCCGTCCTTCATCCGGGAGCACTTCGCGTCCCGGACGTCGCTCATGACCGCCGTCTACACCGTGACCATGACCACCGGCGGCACCCTGACCTCGGTCGCGGTGGTCCCGCTGGCACACGCGCTCGGTTCCCCGTCCGCCGCCGTCGGCGCCGTGGGCATCGCGGCCGTGGCCGCCTTCCTGGGCTTCCTGCCGGTGGCCCTGCACGCCCACCGCCATACGGTGCGGACCACGGCCGGGCATGTGTCGCCCTGGCCGCTGCTGCGGACCCGCAAGGGGCAACTCCTCACCGCGATCTTCACCCTGCAGGCCCTGCTGGCTTACGCCCTGTTGAGCTGGTTCCCCTACATGCTCACCACCATGGGCATGAGCGCCTCGGACAGCGGACTGATGTTCGGCCTCATGCAGCTGGTCTCCGTCCCCGCGGGCATGGTGCTGATTGCCATCGGCGCCAGGCCCCGGATGCTGCGTCCGGCGTTCTACCTGGTGAGTATCACCATGGCCGTGGGAATTGCGGCGCTGCTGGTCCTCCCCGTCGCCCTGGCGGCCGTCCCCGCCGTCCTGCTGGGCTTCGGCCTGGGCATCTTCCCGCTGGTGATGGTGATGATCAGCCGCAGCGGCACCAGCACCGCCGAGACCACCGCACTGTCCACCCTGGCCCAGTCATCCGGCTACCTGCTGGCCACCGCGGGCCCGTTCGGCATGGGCCTGCTGCACAGCGCCACCGGAGGCTGGTCCCTGCCGCTGGGGCTGCTGCTGGCACTGGCCCTGGTCCAGATCGTGGTGTCGCACATGATCACCGGCCCTGCGATGTCCGGCAAGCCCGCGGAGAGGAAGTAGCCCCATGTCCCTGAGCCCTTCCGTCCGCCCGCCGCTCGCCGCCGAGGTCACCGCCAAGCTGCGGGGCATGGTCCACTCCGGCGAGTGGCCGCTGAACCAGCGCATCCCGTCCGAACCTGAGCTCATGGCCAGGCTGGGGGTTTCCCGCGGCACCCTCCGCGAAGCAGTGAAGGCCCTTGCCCACGGCGGAATGCTGGAGGTTCGCCGGGGGGACGGCACCTATGTGCGGGCCACGAGCGAAATGTCGGGGGCCGCGCGCCGCATGTACCAGGACCACACCGAGCAGCACATCCTGGAGGTCCGGCTGGGCCTGGACACCCAGGCTGCCCGGCTGGCCGCGCGCAACGCAACGGACGACGACGTCGCCGCCCTGGGTGCCCTCCTCGCCTCCCGGGACCAGGCCTGGAACAACGGCGACTACGAAGCCTGGGCGGACGCGGACTGGAGCTTCCATGAGGGCGTCGCCAGGGCCTCGGGCAATCCCCTGCTCCATGAGCTTTATGCGAGCTTCGGCACCGTATTCCACCAGGACCTGCTCACGCAGCAGCGCCGGCCGGGGTTCAACGGACTCCCCCGCGACGGCCACGAAACACTGCTCGACGCCATCGCCCAGCGGGACGAAGACGCTGCCGTTGCCAGCGTGAACCGGAACCTGAACTCATGTGCGGAGTGGCTGGCGGAGTAACGCCGCCCTGTTGGCCCCGCCCTGTTCAGCCCTTAGGCATGCCGGCGGCCCGGCACTGTGGTGCCGGGCCGTCGTCGTCCGCTCTATGTCTGGCTGGTCGCGCTAGTCGCGGCGCAGGCCCGAAAGGACGTTCTTGGGGCGCTGCATCTCGCCGTGCTTGGCGCCGAGGATGATCACCAGGGCCGCGAAGCCGGGGATGGCCCACTGCAGTGCCTTGAGCTGCTGCTGGGCCGACTTCAGCTCATCCGAGGCTGCAGCGTGCGGCTCGGTGGCACCCTCGGCACCCTCACCGGCCAGCTTCTCCACCTTCTTGCCCAGGATGCCCGAGTACAGGGTCACCGCAGCGCCCACCACGGTCACGGCCGTCTTGATGACGGTGTCGCGGGCCACGCCCTCCTGCTTGGCAATACGGCCCTTGTTCTCCCAGGCAATGGCCAGGTCCGCCACCAGGTGGGAGGCGAAGGCCGCGGTCTGGAACGGCGCCCACTTCATCCAGCCGGCACTGGAAAGCCGGGTGCGCTCTGCGGGGTCCTTGGCCTGGGCCGCTGCCCCGTTGAGCCCGATGGCGCCCATCAGGGATCCACCGAACCATGCTGCTGCCGTCAGGTCGTGAACTGAACGGGCAATGAGATTTCCTGCCATGATGTGCATTCCTAACGTTGTGGACTGGTTCCGGGTTGCCGCTGTGCCGCGGACTTCACCTGCCGTATTCCTTCGAGGTATGGTCCGCCTATGGTAAGCACACTTACTAATATTACGAAACCCCGTCCCGGAGAGGGGCAACCGCGTAATATCGTCGCCATGGGAAACACAGGGACATTGTTCGGCTGGGCCTTCGGGGACCCCGCCCGTGGAAGTGACGGCGGCTATGTGGACGGACTGCAGCGCGAGGCGCTGGGGAACGCGCGGGAAACGGCAAAGGCCAAGGGCGTTGGCGTTGTAGCCGGCTCGGAGGTGTTCACCGTCCTCAGCGCGGACGATTCCCTGGTGGAACTGGACAACGCCCCCGGCCAACTGGTGGTCCGCTGCACCGTGCACGTGGAGGGACCCGGCGCAGAGAAGCTGCGGGCCGAAGGCCCCATGAACGGCTAAGAGATGTCCGACGGCGAATCCACCCTCAGCCAGGCAGCGGACGCTGTCGAGGAGGCGTCCAATGCCAAAGCGCTGGACGTCCTGGCCCGTTCCGGATTCGCCGTCATGGCACTGCTCCACATCATCGTGGGGGCCATCGCCATCGCCATCGCGTTCGGCCACCCCGGTGATGCCGAGGCCACCGGCGCCATCGCCCGGCTGGCGGACAACCCGTGGGGTCCCTTGGTCATGTGGGGATGCGTGGCCGCATGCCTGGGCCTTGCACTGTGGCAGGCCAGCGAAGCGACGCTGCGGGCCAGGAGCCTTAGCCGCAAGGAACGGCTGGCCAAGCTGGTGTCCTCGGGATTCCTGGCCATCGCGTACGGCAGCGTGGGGCTGACTTTCGCGGGCTTCGCGTTGGGGCAGCGCAGCGACTCGGGCGACAATACCCGGGACTTCAGCGCCAGCCTGATGGCCAACCCCGTGGGACCGTGGGTCCTCGTCGCGCTCGGCCTGACCATCCTCGGCATCGGCATCTACTTCGTGGTCAAAGGACTCCGGCGCGGATTTAAGGAAGAGCTGTTCCACTTCGAGGGCACCCGCCGCGGCAGGCTCATCGACAGCCTTGGCGTCACCGGCCATGTGGCCAAAGGTGTTGCGCTGGACCTCACCGGGCTGCTGTTCATCATCGCCGCCGCCCGGCACCGGCCGGACGAATCCACCGGGCTGGACGGCAGCCTCAAGGCCCTGCAGGGCCACCCGTTCGGGCCCACCCTGCTCGTAGCCATCGGTGCAGGGTTCATCGCGTACGGGATCTTCGCGCTGATCCGGGCCCGCTTTGGCCGCATGTAGTTCAGGAGTTTGTGGGTAGGGAGAAAGTATGACCCAGCAGCTGCGCGCTAGTTCCGCCGTCGCCTCCAGTGCCGGCCAGGCCTTCGCCGGCCTCTTCCGGCTCCTGAAACTCGCCCGGCCGGACCGGCCCATCCATCCGCAGGGGCTGGGCCTGCACGGAACGTTGACCAGGACCGGCAACCCGTCCGGCCCCAGCGGCATTGACTGGCTGGACGCGCCCGGGACGGACCAGGTGGTGGCCCGCTTTTCGCGGTCCCTGGGGCTGCCGCAGGTACTGCCTGACATCCTTGGCCTGGCCCTGCGGGTTTCCCCGCCCGGCGCCGGCGGACCCGCGGACGTGCTGTTTGCCTCCACCGGCTGGGGGTTGCCCGGCCGGTTCCTGCTGGTGCCGCGGCTGGATGTTGCAGGTGCCGCCATGACCACGCTGATGCCCTACCGCGGAAGCCGGGGCCCGGTGCTGCTGGGACTGCGGACGCGGATCCTCCCGCCCGGTTCGCTGGCGTCCGGGGCATGGGTGCTGGGACTGCACTGGGCCACACCGGGCGGACGCTGGCGGGAATGCGGCGAAGTGCGGCTGCAGGCCGGTGCCAGTCCCACCGACATCCCGCTGCGTTTCGATCCCCTGGAGCACCAGCCACCTGGGGCGCAGGCCTATAGCTGGACCCGGCGGCTGCGGAAGCCTTCGTACCGGGCCGCACGGCGGCCCGCACCTCCCGCCGTCGGACGTCCGCCTGAGTCCCCCGCGCCGCTCGGGAAAAGCACCACCGCAACCGGAAGGAACTCCATGTCCACCGTCTCGCAGCTGTTCAAAACCCCCTCGGCCGACGTGTGGCGGGTCATCGCCGACGGCTGGCTGTACTCCGGCTGGGTGGTGGGCGCGTCCCGGATCAGGGACGTGGACGCCGAATGGCCAAGGGTGGGTGCCCAACTCCACCACTCGGTGGGAGCCTGGCCCCTGGTGATCGACGACAGCAGCCGCGTGACCGCCGTCGAGCCCGGCCGCTCGCTGGAGCTGGTGGCGCGGGGCTGGCCCATGGGCGAGGCCAAGGTGGAGATGACACTGGAGGACCGCGGCAACCAGTGCCTGGTGACCATCGCGGAGGACGCCATCCGCGGGCCCGGCAAGATGATGCCCAAGTTCCTGCGCGATCCCTTGATTTCCGCCCGGAACCGGGAAACCCTGCGCCGCCTTGAGCTCATGGCCATCGGGGGCGCCGGGAAATAGCGCATCAGGGTTAAAGGTTTGTTAAACGCCGGAACCGCGGGACAATTGCGTCCCGCGGTTCCCGCTTTCAGCTCCCGAAGCCGGGCGTTCTCCTAGACCTGGGCGGAGACGCCGTCGCGGGAGATGTCCACCATGTCCTCGCGCGGCACCACCTTGATGCGCTCACGCTTGACCTCCACGCCGTGCGAGCCGCCGGCTTCGGTGGCCGCCGCGCCGAGGGCCAGCTCGTGGGCGTCCAGCGCCAGCCAGCCTTCCCAGCTGGTGAACTTCACGCCGCGGGCGTCGAGGAGTTCGGTGACGGCGTCCTCCTGCGGCACCGAAGCCACCGGCAGGTTTTCGCGGTCTTCGAGGAGGTAGGTGACGGTCTCCAGGGCGTCGCCCTTGGTGTGGCCGATCAGGCCCACCGGTCCGCGCTTGATCCAGCCCGTGGCGTAGAGGCCCGGTACATGCTGGCCGGACGCATCCAGGACGCGGCCGCCGTCGTTGGTGACAACGCCCTTCTTGTGGTCGAACTCCACGTCCGGCAGGGCGGACCCGAAGTAGCCGATGGCGCGGTACACGGCCTGCACCGGGTAGTCCACGTACTCGCCGGTGCCCCGGGCGTTGCCGGTGCCGTCCAGCTCGGTGCGCTCGAACTTGATGCCCGCCACCTTGCCGGGGGTCTCGGCGTCGTCGTAGATCTCCACCGGGCTGTGCAGGAAGTGCAGGTGCAGGCGGCGGGAGGCCTTGAGCTCGGAGACGTCCTCGGGCTGCTCGGCGATCCAGTTGGTGAGCGTGCCCACCATGGTCTTGGTCTGGTTGTTCGTCTGGATCTGGCGGTCAGATTCCTCGTCGAACTCGAAGTCCTCCGGGTACAGGATGATGTCCACGTCCTTGGAGTGGGACAGCTCGCGCAGCTCCAGCGGGGTGAACTTGACCTGGGCGGGGCCGCGGCGGCCGAAGACGTGCACGTCGGTGACGGGCGAGGCCTTCAGGCCGGCGTAGACGTTGTCCGGGATTTCGGTGACCAGCAGGTCATCGGCGTGCTTGGACAGGACGCGGGCCACGTCCAGGGCCACGTTGCCGTTGCCGATCACGGCGATTTCCTTGGCCTCCAGCGGCCATTCGCGCGGCACGTCAGGGTGGCCGTCGTACCAGGAGACGAAGTCGGCGCCGCCGAAGGAGCCCTCCAGTTCGACGCCGGGGATGTTCAGGTCCGCGTCCTTGATGGCGCCGGTGGCGAAGATGACGGCGTCGTAGTGCTTGCGGAGGTCCTCGATGGTGAGGTCCGTGCCGTAGTCCACGTTGCCGAAGAAGCGGATGTCGCCGCGGTCCAACACCTTGTGCAGGGCGTTGACGATGCCCTTGATGCGGGGGTGGTCCGGGGCCACGCCGTAGCGGATCAGGCCGTAGGGTGCCGGGTAGCGGTCAAAAAGGTCGATGCTGACAGTCAGCTCGCCGCTCTTGACGGCTTCGCTCTTGGTGAGGATGTCAGCGGCGTAGACGCCGGCCGGGCCGGAGCCCACGACGGCGACGCGCAGGGGACGCGCAGCAGATCCTACGGTAGTGCTGGATGACACGGCTGTGTTCCTTTTCTTCTGCATCGATTGCTGAGTACTTGTCGTTTTCAACGTTCATAACGACAAGTACGGAGCAATCGATGGGTTTCAGGTGGTGAGGACGGTCTTGCGGGGGCTGTTCGGGGTGGTGGTGCTGTAGTCAGCGGTTTTGAAGTGCGGCGGCGCGAACGGGCTGACGCGCACCACGTCACCGATGACAATCACGGCAGGATTTGCGACGCCGGCCGCCTGGGCCTGGTCGGCGATGGAACCGAGCGTGCCGATGGTGACGCGCTGGTCCGGCAAATAGCCGTTTTCCACGATACCAACAGGGGTGTCTGCGGGCAGTCCGGCTTCGCCCAGCGCGGACGCGGATTCGCGGAGCTGGCCCACGCCCATGAGCAGGATGATGGTGTGGTCTGCGCGGGCCGGAACCTCGGAGAGTTCTTCGTGGCCGGTGACCACGCTGAAGCCCTTGGCCAGGCCGCGGTGGGTGACGGGAATGCCTGCGGCTGCCGGGACGGAGATGGCGGACGTAACGCCGGAGACCACCTCGACCTCGACGCCGTGCTGGCGGCAGTATTCGGCTTCCTCGCCCCCGCGTCCCAGCACGTACGGGTCGCCGCCCTTGAGCCGGACAACGCGGTGGCCCTTGAGGGCTTCCTCCACCAGGATGCGGTTGATGTCCGCCTGCGGCACCGGGTGGTGGCCGGGAGTTTTGCCCACTTCGATGACGCGGACATCCGGTGCGAGTTCGTTCAGCAGTTCGCGGGGGCCGAGGCGGTCGGCGACGACGACGTCAGCCTGGCCCAGGAGCCGGCGCCCGCGGACGGTGATGAGGCCGGTATCGCCGGGGCCGCCACCAACGAGGGCAATGCTTCCCTGGTGGCCACGGCGGCGGCGCAGCGGAAGATCGCCGGTTTCGAGGGCGGTGGCGACAGCATCGCGGACGGCCATGGCACGGCGCGGGTCTCCCCCGGCGTTGATGGCAATCTTGACGTCGTCCACCTCAGCGACCGCGGGGGTCCAGGCGGCGGACGCTTCATGGTTGGAGGCGTTGACGCACCACACCCGCTGCGCCTCGGCGTCGGCAGATACCTGGGCGTCCACCTCCGGGGCGCCCGTTGCGGTCTGGACGAACCAGACGCCGTCGATGTCGCTGGAAAGGTAAGGCCGCGCTTCCCAGGTGAGCAGGCCGGCGTCGGCCATCTCCTGCAGCGCGGGCGAGGCAACGGGGGCCACGACGGTGACCAGGGCACCGGCGTCGAGCAGTCCCTTGGCGCGGCGGGCCGCAACGGAGCCGCCGCCCACCACCAGCACGGGGCGGCCGAGCAGCCGCAGCGCCGTGGGGTATATGTCCTGAATTGCCATGAATCAACGGTAGGGCGGCGTCACATTGGCCCACAAAGGGTCAGCAACACCAGTTCACGTAAGGTAACGCTGCGTCACAAAGAATCTGCCGCGCTGCCGGCGAGGAAGGTGCCGCGGTCCCGGATCAGCCGCTCCAGGTACCGGGCGAGGAAGAGGCGCTCGACGGCGCGGCCCAGGACTCCCAGCGGGGCGGTGAACTCCACCCGGTCCGTCATGATGCTGCCCCCGGCTGTGGGTTCGAACTCGTGGACGTGCCGGAATGACGTGAACGGCCCCTTGACCTGTTCGTCGGTGAAGCTGCGGGGGAAGTCCACGTGGGTGATCCGGCTGGTCATGGTGAGTGGAATGCCGAAGTGTTTTGCCCGCCAGGTCACCTCCTGGCCTTTTCCGATCAGGCCCCCGGTGACGCCGCCGATCGCCCGCTCCCGTGCTTTCTGCTGGGAGTCCAGATGCAGGTCGATGCTGCGGGCCCGGTCGAAGAGCTGCTCCGCGGGCAGGGGCGACTCGGTGCGGCACTCGAAGCTGACGGTCATGGCGCCAGTCTGCCATGGAGCGATGTGGGGCGCCGCCGTCGTGGGGCAACTGAGCAGTCACTCACACTTCGCAACGATGGCACCAGAATGCGTATCTTTTGGCGCCGGCAGAGACTGGCGGCCGCGCAGTTGCAGGGTGGACTTCTTGTGGCGGGGCCAAAAGTGACGCAGATGCGTCAGGGAACAGCAGAGCCCGACGGCGGGAGGTCGCCGTCGGGCCCTAAGGGTGCGTTGGAGAGGGGCTGGGTCAGCGGGTACTGCCGGCCAGGAGGCCCCGGCGCCGCAGGAGGCGCTTCTCGATGGGCCCGAAGACCAGCAGCTCGATGAGGATGCCGACGCCGAGGATCAGCAGGATGGCAGCCATCACGATGGTCATGTCGGACAGATCGCGGCCCTGGTCCAGCAGGGATCCCAGGCCGAAGCCGATGGTGCCGCCCACCGCGATGATCTCCGCCGCCATGAGCGAGCGCCAGGAGAAGGCCCACCCCTGCTTGAGGCCGCTGAGGTAGCCGGGCAGGGCAGCGGGAAGGATCACCTGCAGCGCCATCTGCAGCCGGGACGCACCCAGCACGGTCCCCACGCGCCGGTACTGCGGCGGGATCTGGTCCACGCCGGAGATGAGGCCGTTGATGATGGACGGGATGGCGCCCATGAACACCACGAAATACACGGTGGCGTCGGTGAGTCCGAACCAGATGATGGCCGCGGGAACCCACGCCACGGACGGCAGCACCTGCAGGCCGGAGATCAGCGGGCCGAAAGCGCGTCGAAGCGGGGCAACCTGGGCCAGCAGCAAACCGACGGGAGTGGCAATGGCCACCGAAATCAGGAAGCCCACCACACCGCGCTGCAGCGAGGTCCAGATCGCCTCCTGGAACTTGCCGTCGCCCCACAGGACACCCATTTGCGCCACCACATCCAGCGGCCCCGGGACCAGGTCGCGCCGCTTCACGCCGAGCGAGACGTAAAACTGCCAAATGAGCACCAGGACCACCAGCGCGGCCACCGGCAGGAGGATGCGGCTCCAGTCGACGCGGTGCTTGCGGTCGGCGTCGGACTGCAGCGAGTCCAGGCCGGATTCGAGCTCCCGCAGGTCCTCGTGGCCACTCGAAGTCCGGGTCAAAGCGGCATGCACGTGCTCGCGGGTTTCGGCCACCTCGGCGAGCGGTGTCGGGTTACTTGGCATGGCGGCGAATCTCCTCACGCAGCCGGGCGGTGATGACCCCGGTCAGCTGGCCGGCGAGCCCGGCGTCGGTTCGGTGTTCCTCGGTGACGTCCCATTCCTGGACCACGCGGCCGGGGCGGGAGGAGAGCAGCAGGACGCGCTGGCCCAGCCGGACGGCCTCCCGGACGTTGTGGGTGACGAAGACGATGGTCCGCCCGGTTTCTTTCCAGATGCGTTCCAGCTCATCGTGCAGCAGGTCGCGGGTGATGGCATCCAGCGCGGCGAACGGCTCATCCATGAGCAGCAGCTGCCGGTCCTGGGCCAGGGAGCGGGCCAGGGACACGCGCTGCCGCATGCCGCCGGACAGTTCGTGCGGGCGCTTGTCCCCCGCGGATCCCAGGTGCACCAGTTCGAGGAGTTCCTGGGCCTTGGTGCGGCGTTCGGCCTTGCCCACGCCACGCAGTTTCAGGGCCAGCTCGATGTTCTCCCGCGCTGTGAGCCACGGGAACAGTGCGGCGTCCTGGAACATGAAGGCGGCGCCGTCGCTGGGCACTTCCAGGGCGCCCGACGTCGGTGCTTCCAGTCCCGCGATGATGTTCAGGAGGGTGGATTTGCCGCAGCCGGAGGCACCAAGGAGGGCGACGAACTCGCCCTGCTTGATGTTGGCGTTGACGTCGTCCAGTACCGGGGCGCCGTCGCCGAAGCGCTTGCCCAGGTGTTCCAGTACGACTGGCATGGTGGCGTCCTTAGGTAGTGGTGGGGGTCAGTCCTGGCCGAGGCCGGCTGCGGAGATTTTGCCGGTGCCGGTGAACTGGTTGAGCGCGGTGAGGTCGAAGAGGCCGTTGATGTCGGCCTTCTTGGTGGTTCCGGCGTCCACCCCGTCCTGCAGCAGTTTGGGGTAGCTGCCGGCCAGCGGGTCGAGGGTGAAGGTGATGTTGGCGAGGGAACGGTTCAGCACATCAGCCGGCAGCGCGGCCCCGGCTGATTCCTGCAGGGCCTCATTGACCAGTGCCGCCTTCTCGTCGGCCGGTGCCGAGTTGAGCCACGCGACCGACTTGGCGTGGCCGGCCAGCAGCGCCTTGACGGTGTCCGGGTGGTCGGCGGCGAATTTCTGGTTCACGATCAGGATGGTGGTGGGGAACTCCCCCGGTATGCCGGTGGCTGAGCCGTCCCACAGGTCCTTTTCGTCCACGAGGACCTTGGCTCCGGCCTGGAGCACCAGGCGTGACGCCCAGGGCTCAGGCAGCCACGCGCCGTCGAGCTTTCCGTCCTGGAACAGCTTGAGGGTCTGGGCGTTGTCCGTGGGGTTGATGGCGACGTCGCCGCTGCCGTCCACGTTGGTCTTGTAGCCCTGCTTGGTGAGCCAGGCGCGCAGGGCGACGTCCTGGGTGCCGCCCAGCTGCGGCGTTGCCAGGGTCTTGCCCCGCAGGTCAGCCGCGGAGGTGATGCCGGGCTTGACCACAAGCTGGGCGCCGCCCGCGGCGGCTCCGGCGATCACGCGCACGGACTGGCCCTGGCTCTTGGCGAAGGAATTGATGGCCGGGTTCGGGCCGATGTAGGCCGCGTCGATGGCGCCGGCGTTCAGGGCTTCGATGGCTGCCGGTCCCGCGTTGAAGGTCTCTGTGCTGAGCTTGGTGCCGCCTAAGGCCTCCGCGAGGAACCCTTTTTTGACCCCGACCAGGGCGGGTGCGTGCGTGACGTTGCCGAAGTAGCCCAGTTTCAGCTCCGTGGCCGGGGTGGGCTCGGCGGCCTGCGCCCCGGTGTTGCGGGAGATGTTGGAGGCAACGATCGCCCCGACCGCGATCAGCAGGACCAGCCCTATGGCCAGGGCAGCCTCGACGGCGCGCCGGCGCGTTGGAACCGCGCTTTCGCCTGCCACGATGCGGGTCATCCCGGGCTTGGAACTAGTCATTGTTTCACCATAGGGAGTGGCCCAGACCCGTTCAACGAAGCGGAAACGGAGGGTCACGCACGTTCATCCAGCGTCATATTCCGCCGCGCTGCTGCCCGGTTTCGCAAAATCAGTTGCCTTTGACGTTGACCAACTGCCGCAGCTTGTGCCGCACCGTCACCAGGTCCGCGGCGTCCTGCATGACCTGGTCGATCGGCTTGTACGCAGCCGGGATCTCGTCGATGAAGGCCTCCGACGCCCGGAACTCAATGCCCTTCATGGCCCGCTTCAGTTCCTCCAGGGTGAAGGCCTTCCGGGCTGCGTTCCGGGAGTATTCGCGTCCGGCCCCGTGCGGGGAGGAGTTCAATGAGGCCGGGTTGCCACGGCCTTCCACGACGTACGACGCCGTTCCCATGGACCCGGGGATGAGTCCGGGATCGCCGTGCGCGGCTTTGATGGCACCCTTGCGGGACACCCAGACGGGCTTGCCATAGTGCGTTTCCTGCTGCGTGAAGTTGTGGTGGCAGTTGATCCGTTCGCGTTCCCGCACCGGCCCGCCCACCCAGCGGCTGAACTGGGCAGCCACCCGGTCCATCATTTCCTCCCGGTTCAGCAGTGCGAAGTGCTGGGCCCACCGAAGCTCGGCGATGTACCGCTCGAACTGGGGCGTACCCTCGTCCAGGTACGCGAGGTCCGGGTCGGGCAGGTAAATCTGGTTCTTCCGGCTCACCTGCCGGGCCACTCCGATGTGGTGCTGGGCGATCCTGTTGCCGATCCCGCGCGAGCCCGAATGCAGGAAGAGCCACACGCCGTCGTCCTCATCCGCGGAGATTTCAATGAAGTGGTTCCCGGAGCCCAGGGACCCCAACTGCAGCTCCCACCTGGGAACATACTGGGCCGGGTTGAACCCGGCGTTCGCGGCCCGCCGCTTCAGGTCCGCAATCCGGGGCTCAGCCGTGGGCAGCACCTGCCTGTTGTTGTGCCCGGCGGAGAGCGGGATGGCCCGCTCGATGTCCTCGCGAAGACGCTTCCTGTCCTTCGGCAGGTCCTTCACGGAGTACTGGGTGCGCACCGCGATCATGCCGCAGCCGATGTCCACGCCCACGGCCGCCGGGATGATGGCGCGCAGGGTGGGGATGACGGAGCCCACGGTGGCCCCCTTGCCCAAGTGTGCGTCAGGCATAAGCGCCAGGTGGGGGTAGATGAACGGCAGGGCCGCCGTCATCACGGCCTGCGCGCGGGTTTTGTCATCCAGGATGGACGCCCAATTGAGAAGCTTCGGGCTGATGGTTTCCATGTCCGCCTCCCGCCGCGGTGACCAGGACTAGGGTAAGTCCTAGGCTAAACCCGCGCTTCGAAAGGAGATGCAGCAATGGTCAGTGTCCAGACGGATATCCACATCGACAGGCCGCGTGAGGAAGTCGCGGGCTTTGCGGCGAACCCGGAAAATGCGCCCCGGTGGTACGTCAACATCCACAAATCGCAGCGGCTGGACAGCGGTCCCCTCGGCCCCGGCTCGAAGGTGGCGTTCACTGCGAAGTTCCTGGGCCGGGAGCTCAACTACACCTACGAGTTCGTGGAGTACGTCCCCGGCCAGAGATTGGTGATGCGCACCGCCCAGGGCCCCTTCCCCATGCAGACCACCTACACATGGACGGACGACGACGGCGGGACGCGCATGACGCTCGGCAACAGCGGGAGCCCCTCGGGTTTCTCCCGCCTGGCCGGCCTGGTTATGGAACCAATGATCCGCCGGGAGACCCGGAAGGACCTGCAGAAACTCAAGGCAATCCTTGAAGGTGACAGCCGGCGCCGGCCACGCGCGTGCGAACCCCGATAGGGAACCTAGGCGGGGGCGGTGAGGCGGTGCCGCGGCGCGCGGGCGGCGGCCCGGGCAACCACCAGGCGGCGCAGGTTGAACCAGCAGAACAGTGCGAGCCCAAGGTACAGGGAAAGTTCCATCACTTCGCCATACTCGGAGATGCCGTAGTCAGGTGAGGGCCACACCAGCAGGCGGAAGAGGCGGTAGGCCGCCGCCAGCCCGAAGGCCGGCACCACGCACAGCGGCGGAACCAGCAGGTGTGCAGACTCCAGGTGCTTCCAGCGGCCGCGGACGGCGTTCCACACCAAGGGAGCACACGCGCCGTAAAGGCTTGCCAGCAGCATGGCTGCGGGTACCAGTTCCTGCACCCCGCCGATGTTGTGCACGGTGGTCTCGCCTTGGCGGTTGATCGCTTCCATTTCTTCCGGTGTCTGCCAGCCGAAGATGCGTTGTCCCCAGGAGATCTCCTCCCCGGCCAGGAACCAGACGCCGGCGGCGACCACGCCGTAAAGCAATGCCATGATCTTGTGCCCGGTTCTGGAGAGGCGGAAGGCCAGGAGGGGCAGGAAGATGCCTGCAGCCACCAGTGAGAAGAACTGGAGCCACTCGACCAGGGAGTCCTCATCAAGGAGCCAGATGAACAGTGGCGGGTGCAGGACGGTGGCCGCGGTTGCGAGGGCGATGCCCAGCGGCAGCAAAGCGATGATCAGCGCTCGGCGCGGGCGAATTCCCCACTCGCGGGCGTCGCGTGCGAAGCGGATGGCGGCTTTGGTGTTCCACCGGTGGATGGCAGGCATCGTGTCCCCCTCAACGAACAGGCCGGAACCTGGAATCGCGGCACCGGCGAAGCGATCCCTGAGCTTCCCATGCCACCCGCGGCCACAAAAGGTTCGGGGGGAACCTCTGCGGGTTATTGTGCGGATTACCGCAGGCCCTCGAAATCGCCGGAAAGACTGCGGGGCCGCCGTAAAATTACGGCGGCCCCGCAGGGTTTCAGCGATCTGGGCGGAACTAGATGCTGTAACGCTCGTCCTCGTGGTCGCCCGGGTGGTCCTTGACCAGCCCGGCGGCGAGGGTGTTCCCATCGAGCGGGTCGATCACCAGGAACGCGCCCGTGCGGCGGTGGTGCAGGTAGTTCTCCAGCGGCAGCGGGGCGGCGAGGCGGAGCTGCGCGTGCCCAATGTCGTTGAGCTCCAGGCTGGAGGCACCCTCAAGCTTGAAGGTAGCCAGGTCCAGCTTGCCGGAGACGCTGCGGACCATCGCCTGGACGGTGCGGGTGCCGTGCTTGACCAGGACCTTCTGGCCCTCGCGGAGCGGCTTCGGGGACAGCCAGCACAGGGCGGCGTAGAGGTCGGCGGAGGCTTCGCGGACCGTTCCGGCGGCGGCGATAGTGTCACCGCGGGCGACGTCGAACTCGTCCGCCAGCCGGATGGCCACGGACTGCGGGGCGGCGGCTTCCTGCAGGGAGGAGCCGGCGAAGTCGATACCCACCACGGCGGTGGTCCGCGGCGACTGGCCCGGCGTCAGCACGGACACCTGGTCCCCCACCTTCACCGAACCTTCGGTGATCTGGCCGGCGTACGCGCGGTAGTCGCGGTACGCTTCCACGTCCAGGCCGGCGGCGACGGCGTCGGGAGCCAGGGCGCCCTGCGGCCGGATGACCAGCTGCACGGGGAAGCGGAAGCTCTCCAGGTGGCTCTCGAGCTCATCGGCGGCGGGGAGGGTCTCGAGGACCTCCAGCAGCGCGGGGCCGGTGTACCAGGGGGTGCGCTCCGAGCGGTCCACCACATTGTCGCCGTCGAGCGCGGACACCGGGATGACCAGCAGGTCGCTGATGCCGTCCGAGCCCAGGCCCAGTTCGCGGCCCACCTGCTGCACGTCGGCTTCGATGTCGCGAAACACGGACTCGCTGAAGTCCACCAGGTCGATCTTGTTCACGGCCACAATCACGTGCGCCACGCGCAGCAGCTGCAGCACGGACAGGTGGCGGCGGGTCTGCTCCAGCACACCCTTGCGGGCGTCAATGAGGACGACGACGGCATCCGCAGTGGACGCGCCCGTCACCGTGTTCTTGGTGTACTGCACGTGCCCGGGGCAGTCGGCCAGGATGAAGCTGCGCTGGTCGGTGGCGAAGTAGCGGTAGGCCACGTCGATGGTGATGCCCTGTTCGCGCTCGGCGCGGAGACCGTCGGTCAGCAGGGCCAGGTCGATGCCGCCCTTGTCCCCGCCGAACCCGCGGTCCGCGGAGGTGCGGGCCACGGCGTCGAGCTGGTCAGCCAGGATGGCCTTCGAATCGTGGAGGAGGCGGCCCACCAACGTGGACTTGCCGTCGTCGACCGATCCTGCCGTGGCAAAGCGGAAGAGGGTGGTGGGCAGGGCTGTTTCCAGGTCCGCCGGGAGAACTGCTTCGGTGGTCATTAGAAGTACCCGTCCTTCTTGCGGTCTTCCATGGCGGCCTCGGAGATGCGGTCATCTGCGCGGGTGGCGCCACGTTCGGTCAGGGTGGAGGCGGCAACTTCGACCACGACGTCCGCCACGGTGAAGGCGTTGGACTCCACGGCACCGGTGCAGGACATGTCCCCCACGGTGCGGTAGCGGACGGTCTTGGTGATGACTTCCTCATCGGGGCGGGGCTGGGACACTTCGCCCACTGCGCGCCACATGCCGTCACGGGCGAAGACTTCGCGCTCGTGGGCGTAGTACAGGCCGGGCAGCTCGATGTTCTCGCGCTCGATGTACCGCCAGATGTCCAGCTCGGTCCAGTTGCTGATGGGGAACGCACGGACATGCTGGCCCACGGTGTGGCGGCCGTTGTACAGGTTCCACAGCTCGGGGCGCTGGTTGCGCGGGTCCCACTGGCCGAACTCGTCGCGGAGGCTCAGGATGCGCTCCTTGGCGCGGGCCTTGTCTTCATCGCGGCGGCCGCCGCCGAACACGGCGTCGAACTTGTTCCGCTGGATGGCGTCCAGCAGCGGGACGGTCTGCAGTGGGTTGCGGGTGCCGTCGGCGCGCTCGGCGAGTTCGCCGCGGTCGATGAACTCCTGCACGGAGCCCACCACCAGCTTCAGGCCCAACCGCTCCACGGTCCGGTCGCGGAAGTCGATGACCTCGGGGAAGTTGTGGCCGGTGTCCACGTGCAGCACGGGGAAGGGGACCTTGCCCGGCCAGAAGGCCTTGGTGGCCAGGTGCAGCATCACCACGGAGTCCTTGCCGCCGGAGAACAGCAGCGCGGGCTTCTCGAATTCGGCAACAACCTCGCGGATGATGTGGATCGCTTCGGATTCGAGGGTGTCCAGGCTGGACAGGCGCGTGGATACGGCGGCGTCGGTCACCTGGGTCTCCTCGGTAAGTGAAGTGCTCATACGTGTAGTCCGCATTCTGTCTTGTCGGATCCTGCCCAGCGGCCGGCGCGGGGGTCTTCGCCGGGCGCCACCTTGCGGGTGCAGGGCTGGCAGCCAATGGAGGGGTACCCCTGGGAAAGCAGCGGGTTGACGGGCAAAAGGTTGTCGTCCGAGTACTGGACCAACTGGTCGAACGTCCACGCTGCCATGGGGTTGACCTTGACCAGGCCGTTCTTCTCATCCCAGGTGACCAGCGGCGTGTTGGTGCGGGTGGGGGCTTCGTCGCGGCGGACGCCGGTGAACCACAGTTCGTAGCCGGCGAGGGTCCGCTGCAGCGGGGCCACCTTGCGGAGGGCGCAGCACAGGGCGGCGTCACGGGCGAAGAGGTCCTTGCCCAGCAGCCGGTCCTGCTGCTCCACGGTGGTCTCCGGGAGGACGTCCACCACGTTGACGCGGAGGTTCGCGGCTACCTCGTCACGCGTGGCGTAGGTTTCCGGGAAGTGGTATCCGGTCTCCAGGAACAGGACGTCGACGCCGGGCATCTGGTCAGCGACCAGGGCGGGCAGGACGGCGTCGGCCATGGAGCAGGCGACGGCGACGGCGGGCAGGTCGAAGTTGCGCTCCACCCAGGCGATCACGTCGCGGGCGGGGGCGTCCCAGCCGAACTCGGCGGCGCCGGCCTCGGCCAGGGCCTTCAGCTCTTCCTGGGGCCGCTTGGCCGGTGCGGGTGCGAGATGCTTTGCCATTACTGCAGTGCCTCCTCATCTGCTGCGTGGGCCCATTCGGCGAAGGTCTGGCCTTCGGTGCGGTCGGCCACGAACCGGCGGACCACGCGCTCCACGTAGTCGGGCAGGTCGTTGACGTAAACCTTCAGGCCGCGGACGGTGCGTCCCAGCCCGGCTTCCTCGCGGTCATTGTTGGCCAGCCCGCCGCCCAGGTGGACCTGGAAACCCGGGGAGGGGTCGCCGTCGGGCGTTGGCAGCATCATGCCCTTGAGGCCGATGTCCGCCGTCTGGATGCGGGCGCAGGAGTTAGGGCAGCCGTTGATGTGCAGCGACAATGCCTGCGGCAGCTGGCCCGAGCCGGCGAGGTCCGCCAGGCGGCGCTCGAGTTCGGCGACGGCGGTGGCGGCCGTGTACTTGGTCTCGACGATGGCCAGCTTGCAGTATTCGATGCCGGTGCAGGCAATGGTGCCGCGTCGGAAGACGGACGGGCGGGCGGACAGGCCCAGGCCGTCCAGTTCGGCGATGAGCGGCTCCACCTGGTCCTTCTCGACGTCCAGCACCACGATCTTCTGGTGCGGGGTGGTGCGCAGCCGGTAGGAGCCGCGGGCCTCCAGGGTGTCTGCCAGCTTGACCAGGCCGGAACCGGAAAGGCGGCCTGCGATCGGGGTGGCACCGATGAAGAACTTGCCGTCCTTCTGCTCGTGCACGCCCACGTGGTCGCCGGGGGTGGCGGGCTTGGGCGCGGCGGGGCCGTCGGCCAGCTTGTAGCCCAGGTATTCGTCCTCGAGGATCTGGCGGAACTTCTCCGGACCCCAGTCGGCCAGCAGGAACTTCAGGCGGGCCTTGGTGCGCATGCGGCGGTAACCGTAGTCACGGAAGATGCTGGTCACGCCCAGCCACACGTCCGCGGCCTGGTCCGGCTTCACGAACGCACCGAGGCGCTTCCCGAGCATCGGGTTGGTGGACAGCGCGCCGCCAACCCAGAGGTCGTAGCCGGCGCCGAGCTCGGGGTGTTCAATGCCCACGAACGCGCAGTCGTTGATCTCATGGACCACGTCCTGGCTGGGGTGGCCAGTGATCGCGGTCTTGTACTTGCGGGGCAGGTTGGACAGCAGCGGGTTGCCGATGAACCGCTCCCCCAGCTCGGCGATGAGCGGGGTGGGGTCGATGATCTCGTCCTTGGCGATGCCGGCCACGGGCGACCCGAGGATGACGCGGGGCACGTCGCCGCAGGCTTCGGTGGTGGAAAGGCCCACGGACTCCAGGCGGTTCCAGATCTCCGGGATGTCTTCGACCCGGATCCAGTGCAGCTGGATGTTCTGGCGGTCGGTCAGGTCGGCTGAGTCCCGGGCGAAGTCCACGGAGATCTGGCCGATGACGCGCAGCTGCTCGGTGGTGAGGGCGCCGCCGTCGATCCGCACGCGCAGCATGAAGTACTTGTCTTCGAGCTCGTGCGGCTCCAGGGTGGCGGTCTTGCCGCCGTCGATCCCCTGCTTGCGCTGGGTGTACAGGCCCCACCAGCGGAAACGGCCATGCAGGTCCTGGCCGGGGATGGCGTCGAAGCCTTCCTTGGCGTAGATGGTCTCGATACGCTCGCGGACGTTCAGGCCGTCGTCTTCCTGCTTCCAGGTTTCGTTGGCATTCAGCGGCGTCTTGCCGTCCACTTTCCACTGGCCATGCGGCTTCGCAGCGGGGCGGGACGGGCGGGCGGGGCGCTTGGGGGCAGCGGAGTCCGCCGACGCTCCGGCTAGAGCTGTATCAGTCATGCATCGACTGTAGGGCGGCGCCGAATACCGTCACAAAGGCCCGGAAACGCTAAGTCACCTAGGGAAATATTTCGTCACGAAACGCTGGAGGGCCTTGAAGAACCCACCCTGCTGTGCATCGGCAGGAGCCTTGTCCGGGGCTTCGGCGGGGGCCGCCACGGGTGCTTCCGCAGGCGTTTCGTTCATGGCGGCGACGGCGGCGTCGTACCTGTCGAGCGCGATCTCCGCGAGTGTCGGGGATGGCAGCAGGGGCTGGGTCACGACGTCGGCACCCGCCTTCGCCAGCTGGTCGTGGAAGAAGCCCGGCGCCAGGAGATACGAGGCAATCACCACCCGGCCTCCGACGTCGACCGCTCCGGCGGACTCCCCCGCCCCGGCACCCCCGGCGAGCTCTTCGCGGAGCATGGCGACGGCGTCGGGCACCGACGGCTGGGCGGAGGCACCGTAGGCGGCCACCATCCGGTTGGACCGCAATGCCCGCAGCTGGCCCAGCAGCTCCTCGACGCTCACTGCGGCGTTGGGGTTGGACGAGCCCGCCGCCGCCAGGACAATGACGTCATTGTCGGTGGTGCCGGCCTCCCGCAGCCGCTGGTCCAGCAGGGCCGCGAGGCGCGGGTCCGGGCCAAGCGGCGCTGCGGCGGCACTGCCCGGCCTGCTCTTCACGGCCCGGGCGATGTCGACCTTCACGTGGTAGCCAACGCTCAGCAGCAGCGGCACCACCACGGCAGCCTCCCCGTCCGGCAGGCCGGCCACCACATCCACCAGATCCGGCTGCTGGACGTCCACATAGGCTTCCCGGACATCAAGGCCCGGGCGCAGTTCCGCGATGGCGGCGCGCAGGGCGTTGACCTCCGCGGCCCCCTGTGTGTTGGACGTCCCATGGGCACAGGCGATCATGATGGGGCTGTTCATAGGGGCTAGCGTAACGTTGGAGCCGCCCTGTCCGCCCTCTTTGAAATACCGGGACGCCCCATGACATTCGCCTTTGACAACTCCCCGGTCTGGCTGGACCTGCTGGGCGTGTTCTTCTTCGCGGTATCGGGCTCGCTGCTGGCGGCGCGGAAGCAGATCGACATTGTGGGATCCCTGCTTCTGGCCTCCCTGGTGGGCCTGGGCGGCGGTGTGATCCGCGATGTCATCCTTGTCATCGTTCCGGCGGCGTTCACCAACCCGGCGTATCTGGCGCCGCCGCTGCTGGCGACGGTGCTGGTGTTCTTCCTGTTCTCCAGCGTCCAGCGCTACACGTCGCTGCTGGTCCTGTTCGACGCCGCCGGCCTGGCCCTCTTCTGCATGACCGGCACGCTCAAGGCGCTGGCCACCGGCCTGAACCCGGTGGCATCGGTGCTGCTGGGGGTGACGACGGCGGTGGGCGGCGGCCTGCTCCGGGACATCACGGCCAACGAGGTACCCGAACTGTTCAACCCCAAGGACATCTACGCACTGCCGGCCTTCGTGGGATCCTCGCTGACGGCGGTGCTGTGGGTTCTTGGCGTGTTCAACGTGCTGACCGCGGCCGGCATTGCCGCCCTGGTTTTCACGTTCCGCGTCCTCGCCTGGCGCCGCTCCTGGCAGGCGCCGCTTGCCGTCCGCGGCTGGCAGCGCAGGGCAAGCGATCCAGGGCTGTGACGTTCGCTTCCATGTCATTTTGGGAGCGTCGCGATTAGCTAGGATATGAGCATGACTGACATGTTCCTCGAGAAGTTCCGCGCGCTTGTTCCAAAGTATCTCGAGGACGAATGGCAGGAAGCGGATGGCCTGACGCCCGAGGAGCTGGACAAGGCCCTCGCAGAGCACCAATTCGAGATCCCCCTGGTCCTGCGCGAGTTCTACCTTGCACTGGGCGGCTGCGAGGACCTCATGGAGGCCTACCACTACTTCTGGGACCCCGAAGAGCTCGAGGTCGACGATGAAGGCTTCCTCATGTTCCTCGAAGACGAAGAGGAAGCGTTCACCTGGGGCTTCCGCGTGGGCGACCTCAGCGTCCCGGACCCCATCGTCTACCGCCGCAACAATGCCCGCGGGCAGTGGAAGTCCGAGGAAGGCACCTTCTCCGAGTTCGTCTTCGACATGTTCGAGTGGGCGTTCGAGGACGAAGAGGAAGAGTAAGCCTCCCCGTCCGCCGTTGACGTAAATGCGTCACTTATGGACCGGACCTTCAGCTGTGCCCCTGCGTTTGCAGGGGCACTCGCCGGTTAACAGCCCATAAATCACGTAAAAAGGTCGCCGAGCCGGCTGTTCGTCGGCCTCCGCCACACCCGCAGCACCGCCTGAACCTCCGCGACCATGGCCTCGGGCCGGTGGACAACGTCCTCATAGTAGTAGCGCAACACCAGGTAGCCCCCAACTATGCTCCGGTTGTTGCGCCGCTGGTCCCGCTTGATGGACTTCGGCTCGAAATGCGTTGAGCCATCCGTCTCCACCACCAGGCACTCCTCGACCAGGAAATCCACCTCTCCAACTCCGGCAATGTAGACATGCCGCCGAACCCGTAGTCCGGCCCGCGCGAAATGGACATTTGCGAGTACCTCCAGCACGGAGTCCGCGCGGGGAATCACCAGGTCCAGCACCGCCCTGGCGCGCCCGTTGCGGCGTCCCTGGCAGCGCGCGTAGAGGAAATCGCGCGAGATGTCACCGGCGCCCACAGCCGACTGCAACATCACCAGCGCCTCCAGCTCCGGCAGGCAGTGCACGGCATGAACAAGCACATCGGCGAGCCCCAGCACGGGCAGCCAGGGATGCCGCGGATGCTTGGGCCGGCCGTGGTCGACGACTCCGGACGTATGGGTGGGGTGGCTCCGGCTTAAGTGCAGGCCTGTTGGGCCGTTGAGAGTCCACAGCCGGTAGATGGGGGCGGCGGACAAACACGTGAGCCGCCCGCCGGCTGCCAGAGCCCCTGCCACCCGTCCATCGCCGGGCAGCGCATAGACACCGCGCCGGGTTCTGACCACAACGCCCAGCGCCACAGCCTGTCCCACCGGGGTCCGCGTGAAGCCCGCCCTTTGCAGTTCAAGAGAGCGGGCTGCTCCCCCGCGCCTGGCCAGGTAGTCGCAGATGTCCATCCCTCATCGTGTCCGTGCGCAGCCCGCGACGAACCAGAGGATTCTGTCCATGTGGATAACGCCCCCAGAGTCGCTGACGCAATTGCGTGATTTCTGGGCTGCGCAGGCGGCGGGTCCCGCGTACTGAAGGGGTGCGGGCTGCGTGGCCAGCTATAAATCACGCAATTGAGCGAGGACGCATCCACAGCCGGCGGAGCTCCCCAAAAACTCTTTGACACAAACAGTTACAGAGGACTTGCGTCTTATGACAAACCTGTCATAAGCTATTCACGGATCCGCTAAACGCCTCCGGCGGGTCTGATGCGAACGGAGAGATAGCCCCGGTTCACAGCAGCTTCGGTTGTTGAGGACCGGGGCTATCCCGTTAAGCCCGGCTGCCACGGCCGGATCGGCACCACGAAGAAGCCCGGCACCTCCGCAGCTGGATCAACCAGAGGTCCCGGGCTCCTAACGAACAGTAATCAGCTGGCGCGGTCCACCACAGCCAGCGCGAAGTTGGACAGCGACTCCTTAACCACGCCCTCCGGCAGCGGAGCGAGGGCATCAATGGCTTCCTTGGCCCACTGCCGTGCCACCACCCAGGACTCCGCGGTGACAGGGTGCTCGCGCAGTCCGGCCACGGCGGCAGCCAGCGCCTCGTCGGAGGACAGGTCGCCGTCAATCAGCTTCAGGAGGTCGACGGCGGACTGGTCGCCATCAACGGCAGCCTTGCGCAGGAGCAGCACCGGAAGGGTGGGTACCCCTTCGCGCAGGTCAGTTCCCGGGGACTTGCCGGATTTGACCTTCACCCCGGTGACATCGATGACGTCATCGGCGAGCTGGAAGGCCACGCCCACCTTCTCGCCATACTCCACCAGGACGTCCTCGTACGCCTCGTCGGCGCCGGAGAAGATGGCACCGAACTGGCCGGAGGCGGCCACCAGGGAGCCGGTCTTGTCGGCGATGACGGACAAGTAGTGCGCCACCGGGTCCTCGTCCGGCCGCGGACCGACGGTCTCGTGCAGCTGGCCCAGGCACAGCCGCTCAAAGGTGCGCGCCTGGATGCCGAGTGCGCGGCCGCCGAGCTCGGACACCAGGATCGAGGCACGGGCGAAGATCAGGTCCCCGGTCAGGACGGCAACAGAGTTGCCCCACACCTCGTGAGCCGTGGGAGCGCCGCGGCGGAAGGGCGCGGAGTCCATGACGTCGTCGTGGTACAGGGTTGCCAGGTGCGTCAGTTCCACCACGACGGCGGCCTGCACCACGGCGGGCAGGGACGCGTCACCGAGGTGGGCACACAGCAGCGTCAGCAGCGGACGGATCCGCTTGCCGCCGGCCTCCACCAGGTGGCGCGACGTTGCGTCAGCCAGGGGATCCGAGTTGGCGATGGCTTCGCGGAGCTTCTTCTCCACCTTGGCCAGGTTGTTGGTGATGGCCGGGCCCAGCTCGGCATCCCCCGCGATGGCCGCAAAGCCTGCAGGCAGCTGGAGGCCCGTGGCGATGGCGGTGGTGTTGAGGCTGGGTTCGGAGTCCGGCAGGCCGTGCCCGGCGTGCGTCCAGCTATGGTCTGCGGAGTTGGTCACGGGTTAACCCTAACTTTTTGTTGCGGATACCGCTGGTTCGGAGCTGACGGGGTATTGGATGTGGCCGGCACCAGTGATTCCAGGACGCGGATCACCCGGTCCTCGAAGCCCTTCGCGGACGGGTCTGTGAGGTTGGCAAGGAACCGGACCACGAACCGCATCAGCACCGGGATGGGCATGCCCGTGCGCAGTGCAAGCTTCATGACGGCAGGCTTCCCGATCAGCGCGGCGAAGGCCCGCCCAAGCGTGAAGTGCGAGCCCCACTGGTTCCGCACATAGTCCGCGTACCGCGCAAGGTGCGCATCGGCGTCGTACGTTCCGCCTGAAGCAGCCGTGCGTGAGGAGGCGTCGATGATGAACTCGGCGGCGAAGCGCGCGGACTCCATGGCGTAGGAGATGCCCTCGCCGTTGAAGGGCGAGACCATGCCGCCGGCGTCGCCCAGCAGGAGCAGGCCGGGCGAGTAGTGCGGGGTGCGGTTGAAGCCCATTGGCAGGGCTGCGCCGCGAATTTCGCCCACCTGGTTCTCCGGCGTGAAACCCCAGTCGGCGGGCATCCCGGCGGTCCATTCGCGGAGGACCTGCTTGTAATCGAGCTTGCCGAATTCCTTGGAGGAGTTCAGGATGCCCAGGCCAACATTGGAGGTGCCGTCGCCCACTCCGAACACCCAGCCGTAGCCGGGCAGCAGCTTGCCGTCGCGGCCGGGGAGTTCCAGCCAGCCTTCCATCCAGTCGTCGTCGGTGCGCGGGGAGCTGAAGTAGGTGCGGACGGCGACGCCGAGCGGGCGGTCGTCACGCTTTTGGATCCCAAGGGACACGGCGGTGCGGGTGGAGTTGCCGTCGGCAGCAAGGACGACGTCGGCGCTGAAGTCACGCGTCTCCCCCGTCTTGCGTCCGGACCCGTCCAGGAGCGCTGCGCGGACACCGGTGACCCGGCCGGCGTCGTCCCGGAGGGCCTCCGTGACGCTGTGCCGCTCAAGGATCGTGGCCCCGGCCGCCTCCGCGTGCCGCGCCAGTTCCTCGTCGAAGCCCAGGCGCGTGCGGATCAGCCCGTACTGCGGAAAGTCGGACACCTCGGGCCAAGGCAGCTCGATGGTGCGGCCGCCGGCGATCAGGCGGAGGCCCTTGTTCCGGCGCCAGCCATCGTTCTCCGGGTGCGGCAGGCCGAGCTTCTGGATCTCGCGGACGGCACGCGGTGTCAGCCCGTCACCGCAGACCTTCTCGCGCGGGAACTGCGTCTTTTCCAGGACTGTGACGTCGAGGCCGGCCTTGGCCAGGTAGTACGCGGCGGTGGATCCGGCCGGACCGGCGCCGACAATCAGTACCTTCACAGGTCAGCGGACAGTGTTGCGGCGCAGCTTGGCCACCGGGCCCTTGTGCGCAGCGATGGCGGCAGCAGCGCCGTCGGGCGAGGAATCGGCAGGCTTGAACGCGCGGTGCACGGCCACGATGCCGCCGGTGAGGTTGCGGTAGGTGACCTTCTCCCAGCCGCTCTCCTGCAGCCATGCGGCCAAGTGGTCCTGGTCCGGCCAGGCGCGGATGGATTCGGCGAGGTAGACGTATGCGTCCGGGTTGGACGCGACTTTGACGGCGATGGCCGGCAGGGCGCGCATCAGGTATTCGGTGTACATGGTGCGCCACAACGGAACCACCGGCTGCGAGAACTCTGCGATGACCAGGCGGCCGCCGGGCTTGGTGACGCGCAGCATCTCGGCCAGCGCCTTCTTGGGTTCGTTCACGTTCCGCAGCCCGAAGGAGATGGTGGTGGCGTCAAACGTGTTGTCGGCGAACGGCAGGTTGGTGGCGTCACCGGCAATGAAGTCGATGTCAGGGCGGCGGCGCTTGCCCACCTTGAGCATGCCCAGGGAGAAATCGCAGGCCACCACGTCTATGCCGGCGTCGGCATACGGTTCGCTGGAGGTACCGGTTCCGGCCGCGAGGTCCAGGACCCGCTGGCCCTTGGAGACTTCCATGGCATCCACCACGATCTTCCGCCAGCGGCGGGTCTGCCCCATGGAGAGGACATCGTTGACGACGTCGTATTTAGGTGCGACGTCGTCAAACATCGTGGCTACTTCGTCCGGACGCTTATCCAAGGATGCTCGGTTCACCATGACATTGTCTCAAATGTTCCTGACGGTGCTGACCAGTACGGATTCGACGTGGCCAGGGGCGGAAAGTTACTGCGAAGTACTGTGAATTACTGTCGGGGGTACTGTTGATCCATCATGACGAGCACGTTCCGCACCCTGACGGTCCCCCTGGATGGCAAAGCATTCCCCGGGGGACTGCCTTCGTTTCTGGTCCGTGACGATGTCCTCTGCTGGACCCGCCGCGAAGCCGGGCTGGCCGGTTTCGGCGAGATCGCACGCTTCACCGCCACGGGGCCGGACCGGTTCCTTGAGGCGGACATCTGGTGGCGGCACCTGGTCCTGGAAGCCGAGGTGGCGGATTCCGTGGAGTTGCCCGGCACCGGTCCCGTGGCTTTTGGTTCCTTTGCTTTCTCCAAGACGTCAGCCCACGAGTCACGGCTGATCGTGCCGGAGATCGTGGTGGGCGTGCGGGACAACCAGGCATGGCTCACCCAGCTGACGTTCGACGGCGGCCCGCTCACCGAAGAGACGGCCCTCGCCGCGCTGGACCGCTGGCTGGACGGCGGTTCCGACGCTGCCTCCGCCACGGAAGGCACGACGCCGGCAGCGGACCCAGCCGGGGACGCGCCGGTTGGTGACGTGCCCGGCCAGGCGCGCGGCGCCGTCGTCCGCCCCCTCCCGCTGGCTGCCGGCGCAACGCTGCACACCGGCTCGCTCAGCGAGGAAGCCTGGATGGAGGCCGTGGCCGCCGGTGTTGCCGAAATCCGCACGGGCGCCCTGGAAAAGCTGGTGCTGGCCCGGGACGTCGTGGCAACTATTCCTTCCGGCGTACATGCCGCAGACGTGCTCCGCGAGCTTGCCGCCAGGTACCGGGAATGCTGGACCTATGGCGTGGACGGCCTGGTCGGGGCCACGCCCGAGATGCTGATCCAGGTGGAGGGCCGGACCGCCCAGGCCCGCGTGCTGGCCGGCACCCTGGACCGCCGCGATGCGCACGGCGAGGACGGCCCGCCGATGGACTACGCCACTCGCGTCCTGGCCGGCTCGGAGAAGCAACGGCATGAGCATGAGATCGCCATCCAGTCGCTGACCAAGCAGCTGGCGCCGTTCTCCGAGGCGATGAATGCCCATGACGAACCCTTCATCCTGGAGCTGCCCAACGTTTGGCACCTGGCCTCCGACGTCAAGGCCGAGCTCACCGAGGTGGAAGGCCACGTGCCCACCTGCCTGGCCCTGATCAACGCGCTGCACCCCACCGCCGCGGTCTGCGGGACGCCCACACTGGTGGCCGGTGAACTGATCCGCAAGCTGGAGCACCTGGACCGTGGGCCGTACGCCGGTCCGGTGGGCTGGCTGGACGCGGCCGGCAACGGAGAGTGGGGCATTGCCCTGCGCGGCGCGGTCATCGAGTCCCCCGAAACCGTGCGGCTGTATGCCGGCTGCGGCATTGTTGACGGCTCCCAGCCGGAGGCCGAACTCGCCGAGACCTGGGCCAAATTCCGGCCGATGCTGGAGTCCCTGGGCATCAACAGCTGAAGTTCTTTTGCGCCCTCCTGGGTAAGGAGTCTGGGATGACAGACGACTGCTGCTCTGAAAGGCTTGATTTTGTCGCCGCTACAGTTATCCAATAGTGAAACTTAGTTGCGTGTGACGTACCTCTCTTGTTGAGCGTTACACTATAAGCCGCGTTAGTACCTCATAGCCCCTGCAACAAAAGGTAAGAAATGCAGACTCCCCGTACCCTCCTGGGCACTTCCAAGCTGACCGCCGCCACTATGATCGCCATCAGCGCCCTGGCCCTCTCAGCATGCACCAACGCCTCGGAAACGGGTCCCTCCAGCGCGGCCACCTCGTCGGGCAGCGCCAGCGCCAGCTTTGATCCCACCACCGTCAAGAAGGACGACGCCCTGGCCGCCATGGTCCCGGACGCCATCAAGTCCAAGGGCACCATCACGGTCGGCTCCGACACCAGCTACGCCCCCGCCGAATTCCTCGGTACGGACGGCCAGACACCCGTCGGCTACGACGTGGACATCGCCAAGGCCATCGGCGCCACCCTGGGACTCAAGGTCCAGGTCCAGACCGCAGAGTTCACCGGCATCCTCCCGGCCCTCGGCCCCAAGTACGATCTGGGCATCTCCTCGTTCACCATCAACCCGGAGCGTTTGGGCGCAGTGAACATGGTCAGCTACTTCAACGCAGGCACCGCCTGGGCCGTGAAGAAGGGCAACCCCAACAAGTTCTCCCTGGACGACGTGTGCGGCAAGTCCATCGGAGTGCAGACCGGCACCGTACAGGAAGATCCGGACCTGGCCGACCGCAACAAGAAGTGTGTTGCTGACGGCAAGAAGCCCATCGACATCGTCACCCTGAAGAACCAGACGGATGTCACCACCCGCCTGGTGAACGGCAGCATCGACGCCATGGCTGCCGACTCCCCCATCATCGGCTACGCCCTGACCCAGACCAACGGCCAGCTGGAGAAGCTGGGCGACGTCTACGACTCCGCTCCGCAGGGCATCGCCGTGGCCAAGGCTGACACCGCCTGGGCAGAGGTCATCCAGAAGACTGTCACCAAGCTGATGGAAGACGGTTCCTACAAAAAGATCCTGGACGGCTGGGGCAACTCTGAAGGCGCCATCACCAAGTCCGAAGTCAACCCGGCGGTCAAGTCTTGAGTTTTCGCGTTACCGACGACAAGTCAGGTGTGCACATGGACGGCCAGCATAAGGACGACGCACCGGTACTGAACAAAGCCGTGCCGGTGCGCCACCCGGGCCGATGGATCAGCGCGTTCATCATCCTGGCGCTGGTCGTTCTGTTCCTGCAGAGCCTGTTTACCAACCCCAACTTCCGCTGGGATGTGGTGGGCACCTACATCCTGGACGTCAAGGTGGTCCAGGGCGTGGGCTGGACGCTTCTGCTGACGGTCACCTCCATGGTCCTGGCCATCGTCCTGGCCATCCTGCTGGCGTTCATGCGCCAGTCTGACAACCCTGTGTTCCGCTGGTCCAGCTGGGTGTGGGTGTGGTTCTTCCGTGGAACACCCGTCTACACCCAGCTGGTGCTGTGGGGCCTGATTTCGGTTCTGTACCCCAAGATCAGCGCGGGCGTGCCGTTCGGACCCGAGCTCTTCAGCCTGGACACCGCGGCAGTCATCAACGCCACCGTGGCAGCCATCCTCGGCCTCGGCCTGAACGAATCGGCCTACCTCGCGGAAATTTTCCGCGCGGGCCTGAAGTCCGTTGACCGCGGGCAGATGGAGGCGGCCGAGGCATTGGGCATGGGCAAGACGAAGATCATGTGGCGGATCATCCTGCCGCAGGCCATGCGCGTCATTGTTCCGCCCACGGGCAACGAAACCATCGGCATGCTGAAGACCACCTCGCTGGTCCTGGCCGTGCCGTTCACCTTGGACCTCACCTTCGCCACCAACGCCCTGGCCAACCGGACCTACCTCCCGGTTCCGTTGCTGATCGTGGCCGCCATTTGGTACCTGGTGATCACCAGCATCCTGATGGTGGGACAGCACTACATTGAGGCGTACTACGGCAAGGGCGTCGACAATCTCGCGCCGGCGGGCAAGCCAGTGGCCAAGTCGGCCCGCGTGGCCCTGAGCCAGGACGGCGGACGGTCAATAGAAACGGACTTCCCCGAGGAGAGTGCACGATGACCGTCACAGCAGAGAAGCCGCTGGTCAAGATCGAGGGCCTCCACAAGTACTACGGGCACCACCATGTACTCCGGGGCATCGACATGACCGTCAACCAGGGCGAAGTGTCGGTGGTGATCGGGCCGTCAGGTTCCGGCAAGTCCACCATGCTGCGCTGCGTGAACCTTCTGGAGAGCATCAGCGCCGGCCGGATCTCCGTGGGTGGCCAGCTGATCGGCTACCGCGAGGTCAACGGCAAGCTCCACGACCTCAAGACCAAGGAAATCGCCGCCCAGCGCCGCGAAATCGGCATGGTGTTCCAGCGGTTTAACCTGTTCCCCCACAAGACCGCGCTGCAGAACGTCATGGAAGCGCCGGTGCACGTGAAGGGCCAGTCCAAGGCTGCCGCCCAGAAGCGTGCGCTGGAACTGCTGGACCGCGTAGGGCTGGCGGACCGTTCCGGCCACTACCCCTCCCAGCTCTCCGGTGGCCAGCAGCAGCGCGTAGCCATCGCCCGGGCCCTGGCCATGGACCCGGAACTCATGCTGTTCGACGAGCCCACGTCCGCCCTGGACCCGGAGCTGGTGGGCGATGTCCTGAACGTGATGAAGGACCTGGCCAAGTCCGGCATGACCATGATCGTGGTGACCCACGAGATCGGCTTCGCCCGCGAAGTGGGTGACACGCTGACCTTCATGGACGGCGGTGTGGTGGTGGAGTCGGGCGATCCCCGCGAGATCATCGCCAACCCGCAGCATGCGCGCACCAAGGAGTTCCTAGGCCGCGTGCTCTGACACGGTTCCTCACTTTCGACACGCAAATGCCCTGTCGCCGCCGGTATTCCGGCAGCGGCAGGGCATTTCCGCGTCGTCGCGTATCTTGCGCGTCGGCAGTTACTGCCCGGAGAGCACTGCCTCCACGGCGGCAGAAACTGCTTCCTTGATCCGGGCGTGGAGCTCCCGCAGCGCCCGGCGGTCCGTGCGGACCTCCACGATGCTGCGCCCGTGCACAGGCCGGCCCAGCGCCTCGGCGAGTCCCGCCGTCGTACTGACCCGGGAATGTCCGACGCCGTACGCTGCGGCGAGTGCCGCGATGTCCACCGAGTGCGGGGTGCCGAAGAGGCGTTCGACGGCGTCTCCGTAGCGGCCGCCTTCCTCCACTCCCCCGTGCTCGAGCAGGCTGAAGATGGCGCCGCCGGAATCATTCAGGACCACGATCCGCAGGTCCGGCTGTTCTTCGCCAGCGCCGAGGAGGAGGCCGCCGGCGTCATGCAGGAAGGTCACGTCGCCCAGCAGGACGGTGGTCTGCTGCCGGCCGCCGAGGGCGATGCCGGTGGCGGTGGAGATGGTGCCGTCGATGCCGGCCAGGCCCCGGTTGGCGTACACGATGGCGGCTGGATCCGCGGCGGGAAGGCCGGCGAGGTCAACGTCGCGGATGCCGTTGGAGGAACCGAGCAGCAGCTGGCCGCGTGAGTGCTTCCAGACCAGCGCCGCCACGGACGGTCCGTTGGCGGCGGCCTCCGCGGACACCACCCGGTCCAGCGCGTGCTGCGCGGCCGATCCGGCCAGCAACCATGTGTCCAGCCAGGTGGAACTGCCGCGGCCGGCGAATTCGGCCAGGTCCGCCAGGTTTTCCAGCGGCAGCTCGGTGCGGCGCCCGGGCTCGTACCAGGCGACCGGAACCGGCTGGTACAGGGCCGATTCGACGTCGGCACTGGCCAGCAGCGCGGCCACCGGACGGGACAGCGTGGGCCGGCCGAACAGCACCACGCGTTCGATCGGTTGCGCGGAACCGGCCCGGAAGTGCTCCAGCAGCAGCCGGTACGGGCCCACGGCGTTTGGACCGAAGCGGGAGTTGGAGGATGGCTCAGCGAGCAGCGGCAGGTTGTGGGCGCGGGCAAATGCTTCGGCAACCGGACCGGCGTCGTGCCCGGCGAGCACCACTGTGCGCCGCTCGGGCAGGGTGTCCGGCGCCGCCGGCAGGTTCATGACCAGGGGCTCGGATCCCACCCGGTAGCGCTGCCGCTCCACGGCGTCGGGCAGCCGGTCCCCGGGGGCCGGAACCAGCGGGTCGCGGAACGCGAGGTTGAGCTGGACCGGGCCCGGCGCAAGGTCCGGGAATGCGCCGGTGGCTGCGGAGAGTCCGGTCTGGACGGCCCGCTCGGGGTTGCTGCCGGCGGGAACATCGGCGGCGAACCGGACGTGCTCGCCAAAGAGGTCCGGCTGCACCGTGGTCTGGTTGGCCCCCGTTCCGCGCAGCTCATCGGGCCGGTCTGCTGACAGGACGATCAGCGGGACGGCGGCATGGTTGGCTTCCATCACCGCGGGCATGAGGTTTCCGACGGCGGTTCCGGACGTGGTCAGGACGGCTGCGGGCGAGCCGCTGGACAGGGCCAGGCCTAGCGCGGTGAATCCTGCGGAACGCTCATCGATGCGGACCAGCAGGTCCACCCGGCCCGCGGCGGAGGCCTCGGCGAGGGCGTATGCCATGGGCGCCGACCGCGAACCCGGCGATACCACCACGTGCCGCACGCCGCCGTCGAGCAGGACGTCGACGGCGATCCTCGCCGCAGCGAGCGCACTCAGCTCAGCGTCGGGGGCGTCAGGGCTGCTCAGCCCGGGGGTGTCCGGGGTTGGTTCGTTCAACGAAGTCACCAACCCAGTTTGCCACCCTCCAACGCCCCATCACCTCCAGCCCCAATCCACCACACGCCCCATCACCTCCAGCCCCAATCCACCACACGCCCCATCACCTCCTGCCCCCATCCACCACACGCCCCATCACCTCCTGCCCCAATCCACCACACGCCCCATCACCTCCTGCCTTGATAGGCCCGAAAGGTGATGGGGCGTTCCCGAAAGGGGGCTAAAGGTGATGGGCGTTCCCAAAAAGGGGGCTAAAGGTGATTGGGCGTCGGGAGAGAGCGGAAGCTCACACGAGTTAGGTAAACTTCACCCAAGCAAGAGATCCCAGCATCCGAAGGACGACCATGAAGCGCAAGGCCACCGCCCTCGACGTCGCCAAGCTGGCGGGCGTTTCGCGCAGTGCCGTGTCGCTGGTGCTGAACGGCCGCGGCGACGGAAACGTGGCCCTGGAAAGCCAGCAGCGGATCCGGGAAGCGGCCGCAGCGCTCAACTACTCCCCCAACAAGATCGCCCTGAGCCTGCGCAACCAGCAGTCGCGGGTCATTGGCATCGTGTCCGACCAGGTGGTCACCAGCCCGTTCGACGGCAACATCATTGCCGGCGCGGATGCGGTGGCCCGGGAACACGGCTTCGTGACCGTGGTGATGGACACCGAGCTGGACGAGTCCCGCGACGAGAGCGCCGTGGAAACCCTGCTGGACCGCCAGGTGGACGGCCTCATGTATGTGACCGTGGGCCTGCGGCCACTGCACGTGCCCGCAAACATGGCCCGCGTCCCGTCGATCCTTGCCAACTGCTTCGATGACCGGCCGGAGGCAGGGCTTCCGGCCGTGATTCCTGACGAAGTGCGCGGCGGCCGGGAAGCCGCGGAGCACGTAATGTCGCTGGGCCACCGGGACATCGCGTTCCTCGCCGGTGACTCCCTGACGCCCGCGGCGCCCCGCCGGATCGAGGGCTACCGTGCGGCCTTCAGCGGCGCGGGGATGCCTGTCAACGAGGACCGCGTCATCCAGGTGGGCTGGGACATCGACGCCGGCTTCCACGGCGCCATGAAACTCCTCGAAGGCGTGGAACCGGCCGCCCGGCCCACGGCCATCCTGTGCGCCAACGACCGCCTGGCCATCGGTGTGGTGCTGGCCTGCTACCGGCTGGGCCTCGGCGTCCCGCAGGACGTGTCCGTCATGGGGTACGACGACGAGTTCCGCATCGCGAAGGCCATGGTCCCGGCGCTGAGCACCATGGCCCTGCCGCTCCGGGAGATGGGAGCCGCCGCCATGGCGTCGCTGCTCGCCGAGGTGGGGTCGGCACCGGAGGGAACGTCCGACGACGACGGCCCGGCTGCCGCCGCCGTCTCCGGCACCGCGGGGGAAACGATGGTTCCCTGCCGGTTGGTGGTCAGGGAATCCACCGGCCCGGTCCCGGCCGGACGCTGACCACGCCGCGGCCGGGACCCGCCGGGCCGGTTTGGAGGGGGCTACGCGGGCCTGGCCAGGCTCCAGACGTCCGCCGTTGCCCCTGCGGGAAGGCTCAGTTGCCACTCCTCCCCCACAGCCGGGTAAGCACGCAGCGTGGTTGCCACCGACCCGGAACGGTACACCTCAACCAGGGAGGCATCCACGAACATTCGCAGCTCCTCCCCCGCGTCGACGCTGCCGCTGAAGACCACCTGCCGGCTTCCGTTCCCCACCAGGAGCAGCTCCACAGCACCGCCCATTCCTGCGGTGACCACAGCCTCGGCGAAGGCAGGCAACCGCACCGTCCCGGATGCCTGGCCGGCGAGCAGCTCTCCGCGATAGGCATCAATTTCCGGGGCTGGGCGCACTGCCAGGGCGCCGTCCACAATCGACAGCTCGCGCGGGAAGGTCAGGACTCCGGCCCACCCGGCGGCGTCGATCTCTTCCTGGCTGCGGCTGCGGCGCCCGTCCCGCCCCGGGCCTTCGTTGGCCCATCCCCACAGCAGGGCCCGGTTTTCCAGGGACACCACCTGCGGAGCGTAGAAGTCGCGGCCCAGGTCGGACTTTCCGCCGGTCCGCGGCGTGAAGACGGGCAGCCCGGTGGCGGGGTCCTCGGCCAGCGATCCGATCAGGTGGCCCACCCCGTTGGCGTGTTCGTGTGAGTCGCCGGCGAGCCAGAGGGAGAACATCATCAGCCAGGTGCCCCCGCCCGGGGCATCGTTGTCTGGCACCTGCACCAGCTGCGGGCACTCCCAGATCTCGGCCGGCGTGAACGTAGCGGCAACCCGGTTCTCCGAGGTCAGCCAGATGCCCTGGTACTTCCAGTCGGCCAGGTCGTCCACGGTGTAGAGCAGCAGGGCGGCGTGCCCATTGGCCAGTCCGGCGCCCTGCATGGCGTACCGCTTGCCGTTGAAGCGGAAAATGAACGGGTCCCGCACGGCGGTGACCTCTCCGTCGGCGGGCATGGTGGCGGCCACGTGGCCTGCCTGCTCCCAGTGGATAAGGTCCTCCGAGCCGCGGGCGATGACCACCTGTGAGTGCCCCCCGTCGCCGCGGACGCCGGAGTACGCAGCGGTGGGAACACCGTCGTCGTCCGTGACCACCCCGGTCCAGCAGCCGTACTCGTCGGGGCCGCCGTCCTGCGGGCGAAGCGCCACGGGGTGCTCCTCCCAGCGGACCAGGTCCGCCGAGCTCACATGTCCCCAGGCGATCCGGTGGTGCCGGGCCGAGTCCGGGTTGTACTGGAAGAAGACGTGGTACCGCCCATTGATGAAGCTGATGCCGTTGGGGTCGTTGATCCAGCCCTGCGCCGGGCGCGGGTGGAAGCGGGGGAAGGCGGGGTCGGGGTGGGCGGCGGCAACGTCGTCGAAGGTGACGGTGCCAGGGTGGACGGCGGCGAGGTCCGGGGAGGTCATGGAACGGCCTTTCGGGCTGGAGGGAGGGAGTTTTACTTGCCGGTTCCGGCCGTGAGGCCGTCCTGCAGGGCGCGTTGGCCGAAGATGAAGACCACCAGCGCGGGGATCATGGACAGGACTACGCCCGCCAGGACCACCGAGATGCTGCCGGTGCCCAGGTTTCCCTGGAGCGACACGAGACCCAAGGGAAGCGTGAAGTTCTGTTCGGAAATGGTGAGGATGAGCGGGCGGAAGAACTCGTTCCAGTGGAAGTTGAACGCGAGTATTCCCACGATCGCCATGCCGGGCATCGCCAGGGGCGCATACACGGAACGGAATGTCCGCCACGGGCTGGCGCCGTCGATCGAGGCGGCTTCGGCGAGTTCGGCCGGCAGCCCCATGAAGTACTGGCGCATCAGGAACGTGCCGAATGCCGTCGGGATGGCGGGGAGGATCAGGGCGAGCAGGGTGTCGGACAGGCCCATGCCGCGGATCAGCATGAAGACGGGGACGATCGTCACCTGCACGGGTACCATCATCGTGGCCAGCACGATCGAGAACAGCGCCCCGCGTCCGCGGAATTTCAGGTGCGCGAACGCGTAGCCGGCCAAGGCGGCGGAGACCATCTGGCCCACCGCGATTATTCCGGTGACCAGGGCGCTGTTGAGGACCAGCAGGAAGATATTCAGCTGCTTGAATACCTCCCCGTACGAGGTGAAGTCCGGGTTCCAGGGTATGAACGACGGCGGCAGCTTGAACGATTCCGACGGCGACCGCAGCGACGTGGACAGCGTCCAGAGCACCGGACCGAGCGTGAGGGCGGCCGCGAGCAGCAGCAGGAGGGTCCGGACGGCGAAGCTCCAGTTGAACTTCTTCCGGTTGGGCGTGGTGACGGGGAGGCCTTGGGAGAGCCGGGGTGAATGTCCGGCCAGGCCGTGGTCAGTTGTGGTTGTCATGGCTGGCCTTACTGGTAGAAGACGAATCGTTTGCTGAGCCGGAACTGTGCGGCCGTGATGGCCATGATGATCAGCGTGAGCAGCACGCCGATCGCGGACGCCTGGCCGAATTCGAGCCGCTGGAACGCCGATTCGAAAATCACCATGACGGCGGTGCGGGTGGAGTCGCCGGGACCGCCGCGGGTCAGGACGTAGGGCTGGTCGAAGACCTGCAGGGCGCTGATGATGGCCATGACGGAGGCGACGAGGGTGGTGGGGCTCAGCAGCGGCAGCGTCACGTGGAGGTGCTTGCGCCAGCCGGTGGCGCCGTCAATCGCGGCCGCCTCATATGTCTCGACCGGAATGGACGCCAGCCCACCGATGAACAGGAGGAAGGAGAAGCCGAAGTTCTGCCAGACGTACACCAGGATCACGACGGCGGCCGATCCGCCCGGTGTGGTCAGCCAGGGTACGGCGGGGATGCCCACCAGGGACAGGAACCAGTTGACTACGCCGAACTGTTCATTGAAGAGGTACCGCATGAAGATGGACACCGAGGCGGCGGACAGGATCAGCGGGAAGAAGAACGCGGACCGGAAGAACACCCGCAGCCACGCCGGCATCTTCTCCTGCACCATGACCGCCAGTGCCAATGCCAGGCCCAGCTGGAGTGCCACGGCCACCACCACGAACACGAGGGTGTTCAGGAAGGACACCCTCACGGTGGGGTCCTGGACCACTTCGGAGAAGTTGTCGAAGCCCACGAAGGTTGGTGCCGAGATGATGTCCCAGCGGAAGAAGGCCAGGACAACCGAGGCCACGATGGGGATCAGGGTGAACAGGCCCATGCCCAGGATGGTGGGGGCCAGGAAGATCCAGGCCAGCCAGCGCTGGTTGTGCCTGGCTCCGCTGCGGCCGCCGACGGTGGTGGCACGGCTGGTGCCGCCGGCGCCGTGGGTGCGGGCCGTCGTCGTACTTGCCCGGCCGGCCGCCCGCTCGGGCCGTTCCCGGGGCGGGGTGGTGGTGCTCATGACTGCCTCCTCAGGGCAAGTTCAAGGTCGCGCTGCATGGATGCGAGGGCCTGCTTGAGCTGCTGCTCGTCCCCGCTGACGGCAAGGGATACGTTCTTCATCAGGGCCGTTTCGACGGCGGCCTGCTGGGGTGGTGCCGGGATGGGGCCCGTGGTGGGGAACCGGTCCAGGGTGTCGTAGAAGACCTTCCAGTGGGCGGGGCCCTTGCCGGCGTACAGCTGTTCGTTGACCATGGAGCGGCGCGCCGGCGTGGTGATCGGGTTGGGGAAGATCAGTTCCATTGCCTCGCGGCTGGAGCTGAACTTGATCCATTCCCAGGCGGCGTCCTTGTCCTTGGCGGTCTTCATGATCGCGTAGCCGGCGGTGCCAAACTGGTGGCGCTGGGTCTTCCAGCGCGGGAAGAACTGGACGTCGAAGTCGTTGGCGCCCATGCCGGCCTCGTGCAGCCCCTGCACCCAGTAGCCGCCGGCGGGAGTGGTTCCAATGCGGTTGGAGGCGAAGAGGCCCACCAGGGAACTGCCGCCGCCTTCTTCCGGCCGGACGCCCAGTCCGTCCTTAACCAGGCCCCGGAGGTAGTCGAAGGACTCGAACACGCGGTCGTCGTTGGCGTTCGGTTCCAGCCACTGGTAACCGCCGGAGCGGAGGCTGCGGGAGGGGTCGTTGGCGTAGAAGCCGTCCCAGAGCCAGTCGCCGCCCGCGGACCTGGTCTCCTTGAGGAAGCTGGTGTCGTTGGCGTAGAGCCACGGCACCACGCCGCCGAAGAGCCTGTTGGTCCAGTAGTAGGGCGTGAAGTCAGAGGTCCGGGCCTTGCGCATCGCGGCGAGGCTGTTGCGGAAATCGATGTGGGTCCAGTCGTCCGCTGGCCGGTCCAGGCCTGCCTGCGCAAACGCGGCGGTATTATAGTACATGTTGGCCGCGTTCCAGTCCATGGGGAGCTGGTAGAGGCTGCCCTTGTACATGAAGGCTTCCACCAGGCTGGGGTGGACATCATCGAAGAATTCGCGCATGTCCGCGGCGTCGCGGCGGATGTATTCGTCCAGCGGGTGGGCCAGCTTTTCGGCGAACAGCTGGGCGCCCTCGGTGGCGACGTAGACCACGTCCGGCGGCGTGCCCGCGGCCACCATGGTGAGGATCTTGGTGAAGAAGTCTTTCCAGTCCACGGCCTGGATGGCCTGGACCTTGACCCGGATGTCCGGGTGGAGGCGGGTGAATGCGTCGATGGCGCGCTGGCGGGCGGCGGCGTCCGCGGCGGTGCCCATGATGGCGATGCTGAGGCTGTTGTCTCCGCGGCCCGGAATGTCCGTTCCGGAGAGCCGCGGCCACGACGCCACGGTTGCTCCGATGATTCCCGCGCCGAGGGCACCAAGGGCGGTACGGCGGGTGATGTCCCGCAGGTGCCCGTTTATGGCTCCGGTCATGTCATTTCCTTCCTAACACGTGTTAGGAACTGTAGATGACCGACCTAACACGTGTCAAGCATCACATGGAGCGCTTCCGCGGCAGCTGGATAAGGCGCGCGATTAACCCCGGAACGCCCGCCCACCGTTCCGCCGGAAGGGGCAGAAGGTGAGCGGGCGTTGATGGAAAAGCCACCAAAGGTGATGGCGCGTCCCCGGAAAAGCCACCAAAGGTGATGGCGCGTCCCCGGAAAAGCGGCCAGAAGTGATGGCGCGTCCCTGGTTGGAAGGGGTTAGCCGCGGAACACCTGGACCACTGAGGGACGGGGCGCGCGCACCTGGCCGGGTGCCGGCGTCGTGCCTGCCGGGACGTAGTCCGGGAAGAACGAGTGCGGCGCCTCGAAGGTGCCCTCCTCGCCCGGGTGCTGCACGGAGACGAACACGGTGCGCTCGTCATCGTGGATGACCGGGCCGCAGGTTTCGGCGTCGCGGGGAACGGAAAGGAACTGCTCCACCTTGCCGCGCTCGGCGCCGTCCAGGGTGACCTTGAAGAGGCCGTCGTTGTAGCCGATGCCGGAGGGGGCGCCGTCGGTGGAGATCCAGAGGTTGCCCACGGAGTCGAACGCCACGTTGTCCGGGCAGGAGATGGGCGAGACCTTGTCCGCCGGGTAGCCGGAGAAGTAGGTGACATCGCCCTGCGCCGGATCGCCGCAGACCATCAGGAGGGTCCAGTTGAACTTCGTGGAGGTCTGGTCGCCGGTTTCGGTGATTTCCACGATGTGGCCGTCGCGGTTTTGCGTGCGCGGGTTGACCTCCGTGGCGCCTTCCTTGGTGCCGGTGCCGCGGTCGGAGTTGTTGGTGCAGACCACGTAGACCTTGCCGGTGTGCAGGCTGGGCTGGACGTCCTCGCAGCGGTCCATCTTGGTGGGGCCCACTTTGTCCGCGGCCAGGCGGGTATACACCAGGACCTCTTCGGCGGACATGCCGGGGACTGCCGACTTTCCACCGACCACCAGTGGCAGCCATTCGCCGGTCCCGTCAAACGCGCCGTCGGACGGAAGCGCCCCGGTCCCGGTGATCTCCGCGGCGGGCGAGTTGCCGGTGAACTTGGCAACGTAGAGGTCGCCCTCGGAGAGCAGGTTCATGTTGTTCCTGCGGTCGCCTTCCACGTACCTGCCCTTGGAGACGAACTTGTAGAGGTAGTCGAACTTCTCGTCGTCGCCCATGTAGGCCACCACGTGGCCGGATTCCGCCACGATCACATTGGCGCCCTCGTGCTTGAAACGGCCCATGGCGGAGCGCTTCTTGGGGGTGGAGGTGGGGTCGAACGGGTCGACTTCGACGATCCAGCCAAAGCGGTTGGCCTCGTTCTCGTAGCCGGCATTGCGCGTGTCGAAGCGGGGGTCATCGAGTTCCCACTTGCGTGCCGTGGGCTTGGCGGTGAGGCCGTAGCGCTTGTCGCCGGCTGAGGTGCCGCCGGCGACGAAGTAGCCGTTGAAGTTTTCCTCGCCGGAGAGGATGGTGCCCCAGGGGGTGGTGCCGCCGGAGCAGTTGCCGAACGTGCCCTTGATGGCGCGGCCGGACGGGTCGGCCACAGTCTTCACCAGCGCCGAGCCGGCAACCGGGCCGGTCAGTTCGTAGGTGGTGTCGGAAAGGTAGCGGCGGTTCAGCGGCGCGCCCTTCACGTAGCTCCACGGCTTGGTGGTGTTCTTGCGCTCCAGCTCCACCACGGCCAGGCCGTGGGCGGCGCGGCCGATGGCACGGGTTTCCACCGGGTCATAGCCGGCCGGGACCATGATGTTTTCGTTGGTGTACTCGTGGTTGGTGAACAGCACCGCGCGGCGGCCCTTGCTGCCCGGGATTTCCACGATGTCCGTGTAGTCGTTGTTGTAGCCGAACTGGCGGGCCTGGGCTGCTGCCGTCTGGTTGTTCAGGTCGAACTCGGGGGAATCGCTGAACAGCGGGTCGCCCCAGCGGATGATCGGCTGCCAGGTGAAGCCCTCCGGCACGGTGAAGGCGTCGACGGCCTTGTCGACCGGCTTGATGGCCGTGAACTGAAGCTTGGAGTTGCCGAAGCCTTCCTTGGCGGCCTTGGACAGGCCCGCGGCGGAGGCAGGTTCGGCGGAGCTCACGGCTGAACCGAGGGCGACGGCGAGCGCACCGGCGGCGCCAAGGCCCAGGGCGGCGCGGCGGGACATGGTCGCGGAGGCGATGTCGCGGAAGTAGCTGTTGGAGCTGGTGTTGCAGACGTCGCCGGCGCAGGCGTTGTCGCACTTGAGCGCACAGGTGACGGGGCTGCGCTTGCCCTTGGTATGGCCGAGCATGGGCAGCAGGGTGAACTTGCGGGCGGTTTCAGACATGGGGAACCTTCCAAGGAATCTCTCTGGGGTGCCCGATCACCCTTCCAGCCGCTTCCTACAGGAACCCATCCAGTTGATGAAGTTAGGGTTAACCGCCCGTGACCTGCAGGAACGTTGCCAAATCCCTCATCGACTGCTGCGTAATTGTCGTTGTGGAGCCCCACAACGACAATTACGCAGCAATCGATGGTTTAGGCGGGAAGAAGGCGCGGGCCGGCAGCAGGAGTCCGGTCAGCGAAAGGGCGATGAAGACCATCTGGTGGATGTGGTCGTCGCCCGGAGGGAGGTTCCCTATGAGGTGTGCCGCCCAGAAGAACGGGTAGAACCAGAGCGCGTACCAGGCCCATCGTTCGCGCCGCCGGAAGGGCACCAGCACGATCAGCACACCGAAAAGGCCCAGTCCCGCCGAAGCCAGCCCGTCCGCCCGGTACAGGCCGGCATCCCCGGCCGGCGGAAACAGGGCAACCACCACACCGAACACCAGGATGCCGGCGCTGACGGCAGCAAGGCAGAGCCAGCCCACCCGCACTGTCAGCTTCTCCCCGCGCACAGCGACACCCTATCTACTCGGCAATCGACGGGGTGAGGAGGGCGTGGACGCGGCGAAGCCGGTCCAACCACCAGTCCCGCCGCTCAGCGGGAGCTGCAAACCGCTCCAGCAGCCCCGCGTCGGCGGCCACGTCGCGGAGGCGGATGGCGCCGTCGTCGGCCACCAAGGGGTCCAGCGTGATATCCGATTCGAACAGCGACACCGTGCCCAGGCCGCAGGCGTACGGCAGGTCCGGCAGGGCGGCGGCCAGCGCCAGCCCGGCGCGGATGCCCACGGACGTGTCCAAAGCTGAACTGACGACGGCGGGAAGTCCGGCCTGTGCCACGATGTCCAGGGCGCGCCGCACTCCCCCAAGCGGTGCCACCTTGACCACGATCAGGTCCGCCGCGCCGGCCCGGGCCACGCGGAGGGGGTCGGTCTCCTTGCGGACGCTCTCGTCCGCGGCGATCAGCACGGGAGTTCCCGCGTCTCGGAGCCGGGTCCTGACCTCGGCCAGGCCCTCGATGGATGGCACCGGCTGCTCTGCGTACTCGAGCCCCACCGGCGCCAGCCGCGTCAGTGCCTCCACGGCGCCCGGAACATCCCACCCGCCGTTGGCATCCACGCGGACGGCCGCATCCGGCAAAGCGGCGCGGACGGCGTGAAGCCGCGCAACGTCGTCGTCCAGTGACTGCCCCTGCTCGGCCACCTTGACCTTGACGGCGTCCACCCGGCCGAACCGTGCCAGCACGTCCGGCACCCGGTGGGCGGCGACGGCCGGGACCGTGGCATTGACCGGAACCGACGTCCGCAGCGGGGCCGGGAAACCCTGCCACCCCGCCTCGATGGCGGCAGCCAGCCAGCGGGAGGCTTCGGCGTCGCCGTACTCCGGGAACGGGCAGAACTCGCCCCAGCCCGCGGGACCCTGGAGCAGGAGGGATTCGCGCTGCATGATCCCGCGGAACTTCACCCGCATGGGCAGGCTGACCACGCGTGCTCCGGCCAGCAGTTCCGCCAGCGGGGGAACTGCTTGGGGCGGGTTGGCAGGAGCGGGCGGGAGACCGGGGTTGGGCATGCCGTTTACTGTACGCCGCAGGCCGGGTACGGCCTGGTCACTCCCGCACCACCCGGATGGTGCCCAGCGACGGGTCGGCGGGATCGGGCAGGACCATCCCGGCCTTTAGCCCCGATTCCAGGTACTCAATGACGGCTTCGTTGATCCTTTCGCCGGGAACAACCACCGGGATGCCGGGCGGGTAGGGCGTGATCTGCTCGGCAGCGACCCGTCCCACAGCTTCCCGGGCGGGCACATCCTCGCGGGGACCGAAGAAGGCGTCCCGGGGAAGGGCAACCGTTTCCAGTTCCAGGTCCGACGGCGAGGGCACGGAAACCTCCGGCGGGGCCGGAAGTGACGGGGCGGCGTCGATAAGGGCCCGCAACGCCCCCAGCAGCCGCTCCGCCGAGGCGTCGTCGTCGGCCATGGACATGGTGGCCATGATGCGGCGGTGGTCGCTGAGCCCCATGTCGATCCGGCAGTTTTCCCGCAGCCAGTCCGCCGCCTGGTAGCCGCTGATCCCCAGTCCCGAAAGGTCCATGAGGATCTGCAGCCGGTCCAGGTCGTGCGAGGATTCCTCGGCGAGGAGCTCGTCCTCGAGCACATGGATCCCGGGGAGCGCGTCGATGTCGCTGCGCAGCCTCCTGGCCAGGCCCAGGGCATTGCCAAGGAGTTCTGTCCCGTGCTGCACCATCTGGCGGCGCCAGCCGTCGATGGCCGAGTACAGGATGGCGTTGGGGCTGGTGGTCATCAGCAGGTCCGCGCACTGGGACAGGTGCGCGGCGTCCACCAGGTCCCCCTGGACGTGGTAGACGGAACCCTGCTCAAAACCGGCCCCCATCTTGTGCACCGACACCACGCAGACGTCGGCTCCGGCGCTCATTGCCCAGGTGGGCAGGTCCGCGTGGAACGGCAGGTGTGCACCCCAGGCCTCATCAACGATCAGGGGCTTCCCGCGGTCGTGGCAGATCTTCGCGATGGCGGCGATGTCCGCGCAGGTGCCGTAAGGCGTGGGGCTGACGATCAGGGCGCCGGCCGCGTCCGGGTAGCGTTCCCACATCTCCTCCACATCCGCGGGTGACGGCGGGTGGGCAATATGCAGGTTGGGGTCCCAGCGCGGGCGGATCCAGCGCGGCTGGATGCCGGAGAACACCAGTCCGGCCGTGATGGATTTGTGGGCATCGCGGCTGACCAGCAAATCACCTTTGCCGGCGGCCACGGCAATGACGGCTGCCTTTACGGACAACGAGCTGCCGCAGGTGGAGAAGAAGGCCTGGTCGGCGCCCACGGCATCAGCCATCAGCTGCTCTGCCTTCTTCAGGTATCCGCCGGAAGAGGAGCGGTCGTCCAGCCCTGCCGAGGCGAGGACGTCCGCGCGGAAGGTGTCGGCCCCGAGAATGTCCCGGACGCGGGGATCCGCGCCGCGGCCCTGCCGGTGGCCGGGCGGGGTGAAGCCGTAGCGGTCCAACTTGTGATAGCTGTCCAGTGCGTCCAGCAACGGCGCTTCGTTGTGGTCCATGCTGTTGTTCCTTTCGTTGGATCGGTCAGTAGGGTCGCGGTACGGGTTTCAAAGGGGCGGGTACGACGGCGGCAGTACCGTGAGGCGGTCGGGCTACGCTCCGGTGAGGGTCGTCCAGACGCCCACGGCGCCTGCCACCACCATGACTGCGGCGGTGAACCAGCCCAGCGTGGCTGCGAGCCTGCCGTTGCGGTACTCGCCCATGATGGCTTTGTCCCGTGAGATCAGCATGGTGACCACCAGAAACGGGGCGGCGGCAATGCCGTTGACGGTGGCGCTGAAGACCAGGAGTCCGATGGGGTCGGAGGAGAAGAAGCTGATGAGGACGCCGGCCACAATGCCCACCCCCAGCAGCGTGTAGAACAAGGGGGCGCGCCGCGGGCTGAGGTCCAGGCCCCAATCCCTGCCGAGCAGGCCGGCCAGCCCCGCTGCCCCGGAGGCTGCGAGTACCGGAACGCCGAGGATGCCGGTGCCGATGAAACCGGCGGCGAACAGGATGGTGGCGGCCGGCCCCACAACAGGGTCCAGCGCCTTGGCCACGTCGGCTGCCGTAGTCACCTCGGTGCCGTCCCTGCCCAGGGTTGCTGCCGTGGCCGCCATGATGGAGAACATCACCAGGACCGAGAAGACCATGCCGATGAAGACGTCGGCCCGGGCCTTCCGGAGGGTGTGGGCGGCGGCGGCAGCGTCCGGCCGGTCCTTCAGGCCCACGGCCTCGTCACCGCCGTGGTCCTCGGCCCGCAGTTCCTGGACCCGGTGGGCGCTCTGCCAGAAGAACAGGTACGGCGAGATGGTGGTGCCCAGCACGGCAACCACCAGGCCAAGGTATTCAGGGGCGAAACTGAACTTCATGCCCAGCATGCCTTCAAGGACGTCGGGCCAATCCACGTTGGCCACGAACAGCACCGCGACGTACGCCAGCAGGGTGAGGCACAGCCATTTGAAGACCCTCGCAATGAAAGCAAACGAACCGCTGATGAGCGCCACGGCAATCCCGATTCCCGCTACAGCACTCCAGAGGTGGTCAGGGCCGGCACCAAGCATTTGCATGCCCTGTCCGATTGCCATGAGGTCCGCTGCGGCATTGAGGATGTTGCCCACCAGCAGGGCGATGATGAGCACGGCGATCACCACCCGCGGGCGGCGGGTGAACTTGCGCCGGGCCAGCCTGCCCAGGCTTTCGCCGGTAGCCAGCGCGGTACGGTCGCAGATCTCCTGGACCGCCATCATCATGGGCAGGACCACCGGCGCGGTCCACAGCATGCCGTTGGAGAAGGTGGCGCCGGCCTTTGCATAGGTGGCAATCCCCGATGGGTCATCGTCCGCGGCACCGGTCACCAGGCCGGGGCCGAGGAGTGAACTGAAACGGCGCAGGAGGGACCTGGGTGCTGCGCCAGGGGCCGTGCCCTCAACGTGGGGTGGCACGGTGGTTTCGGCCTTGCTCATCCGGTCTTCTCCGCTCGAGATCGGCTGCCAAGCCCCCCACTACTAAGCAAGCTTAGGATTCGTAGCCCATGGTAGGGCATGAATCTGGGAAGTCCGTTTCAGGAAAGGCGGCTCAGATCCACTTGTTGTGCTTGAACGCCAGGTAGAGGACCAGGCCCATGGCCACCATCAGGCCCAGCGCATACGGGTAGCCGTAGGTCCAGGCCAGCTCGGGCATGTTGGCAAAATTCATGCCGTAGATGGATGCCACCAGGGTGGGGGCGAACAGGATGGCGGCCCAGGAGGAGATGCGCTTGACCTGCTCGTTCTGTTCAAAGCTGGACTCGGTCATGCGCTGCATCTCGTCATTTTGCCGCTGCGCCACCAGGGCGGCGTTGACGGCGAGCGCGTTCTGGAGCAAGGCGCGGAACGAAGCCACCCGTTCGTTGAGCCGGATGACGTGGTCCAGGACGTCCCGGTAATGGTCCCTGAGTTCGGTGGCCTGATCGCGGTCCGGGGTTCCGGCCATGAGGGCCTGCAGGATTCCCGCGAGGGGACTCGTGGCCCGCTGGAAGGTGATGACCTGGCGGGACAACTCGTAGATCCTGCGGGACACATCGGGGTCTGCGCCGAAGAGGTCGTCCTCGATTTCGTCAATGTCGTTTTCCAGGCCGGCCACTACGGGCTCGTATTCGTCCACCACCTGGTCCAGGATGCCGTACAGCACGGCATCGGGTCCCAGAGCCAGGAACTCCGGCATGGCCTCCATGCGCCGGCGGACCTTGGCCAGGTCCGGCGACTCGGCATGCCGGACGGTGACCACGTACTCATCGCCGACAAAGACGTGGATCTCGCCGAAGTCCACCTTCTCGACGTCATCCCGGTACCGGGCCGGCCGGAGGACCAGGAACAGGCACTCCCCGTAATGCTCCAGCTTGGCCCGCTGGTGGCCGGCGAGCGCGTCCTCGATGGCCAGGGCGTTGAGGTCGAATTCCTCGCCCACGGACTGCAGTTCTTCCGCGTCCGGCCGGTAGAGGCCGATCCACGCCATCCCCTCGCGCTGGCGGAGCAGGAAGTACGTCTCGTCAAGGTCTTCCGGGTCCTCGGTGCGCAGCCCGTTCACGTAGACGGCGTTGTCGATGATGGTCACCGCTCCCCCTCCCGCTCGCGCTCCCATTCGTCCAAAAGTGCCGGCATCCGCGCTTTCAGGAAGCGGTAGAACCTGGCCATCTCGGCCACCCTGGCGCGTGCCGGGGAGCCCTCCGGGAGTGTTTCCGCTGTCGCATCGGTCAGTGCCGCGAGCTTCTCGTAGACGGGACTGTTGCGCATGGACACCACGTACCACTCGTCCTCGTGCAGGGCATAGAGGTCGCGGCGGCTGCCGGGCTGCGAGATCCGGTGCACAAAGCCCACGGTCTGCAGGTACCGGACGGCGCCGGATACCGCGGCGGCGCTGGCGCCCAGCCGGTCCGCGAGTTCGGCGGCCGTGAGGCTCCCCTGTTCGGAGGACACCAGCGCCAGCAGCGTCCTGGCGGGCATCTTGGGGAACCCTGCTGCGGCGAACGCGGCCGCAGTCCGTTCGGCCGCGGCGGCGGTGGACGCCGCGGTGGCCAGCGTGTCCCTGGCAGCTGCCACCTCAGGGCCGGCGCTCATGCCGAACCCACCTCCCGCCGCCGCATCACCGCAACGGCCAGCGCGGCGGCAATGGCGGAAATCAACAGCATCCACCATGCTCCGCTCCAGTCCGTCGCGTCGCCGCGGGGCACTGGTGTGTGGGCGAACGGCGAGAGGTCGCGCAGGCTTTGGTCAATGCCCAGCATGGCCCCGAAGATTCCCAGCATCACCCCAAGGGCCAGCAAGGCCCAGCTGGCGGCGATGGTGGCGGCGGGCCACAGGACAAACACCAGTGCCGGAACCGACAGGTAGATCAGTGCCGCCGGCAGCTGGGCGGCGGCGGTCTGCCAGAGGGCGTCGGCAGGCATGGATTCATCGCCGGTGCCGGTGAGAGTGGCCCACGCGCCCACTCCGGCCAGGCCCACCACCAGCACCACGGCGGCCCCGCCGAGCAGCAGGTAGCCGGCCAGCCACCGGACCCGTCCCACCGGGGCGGACAGCAGGAGTTCAGCGGTCCCTGCCGCTTCCTCCTGCCGCAGCCTGATCACCGCCTGTAGGGCGCACGCGGCAGCCAGGACCCCGGCCATGGAGAACAGCACCGACACCATGAGCTGGGTGAGTGAGGTTCCCTGCGACTGGAGCATCGCGCGCAGCATCGCCGTGATGTTGGTGTCCGGGGTGTCGACGGCGGCAATCGCCTTTCCGAGCGACCCCGCCAGCAGGCCCAGGGCCAGGCCGCTGAAGCCCCAACCGATGATGGATCCCGCCTGCAGCCGCAGGGCAAGGGCCACCGGACTGCTCAGGCCCCGCCGGGCGGCTGCCCGTCCCGGCAGCGCTTCCCAGACGCTGGCCCCGCTGTCGCGCGTGCCCAAGAGGAGCCACGCCCCCGCGAGGCAGCCTGCGCCCAGCCCCACCGGCAGCAGCAACGGCCAGCCACGGTTGCCCGAGTACGCAAAGGTCTGCTGGCCCCAGCCGATGGGTGAGAACCAGCTGGCCGCCCCTTCGGTCATCGTGGTCCCGCTGGCGCCGGGCGTCCCCGTGGCGTCCCCGATCCCGCGCAGGACGTAGGCCAGGACCACCAGCGCGGCGGAGACGCCGTTCGCTCCGCGTGAAGTCCCCATGAACTGGGCCACCAGCAGCCCCACGCCCAGGAAAGCGAAGCCGACGGCGCCCGTCGCGGCGCCGGCGAGCAGGGAACCCTGGGGCTCCAGGCCCTGCGACATGAACCCGGCAAAGACTGCGAGCGCCACCAGGATGTTGGCCGTGATGCCGTGCAGCAGGGTGGCGGTGTTGGGCAGCAGCCGTCCGGCAGGTGTGGCGGCCACCATTTCCGCGCCGCCGCTTTCCTCGTCGGCCCGGGAGTGGCGTACCGCCAGGAAGGTGCTCATCAGGCCTGCCAGCAGGGCGATGAACGCGTAGATCAGGAAGAACGTGAAGGCGCCCTGGTCTGCGCCCCGGGGCAGGCCGCGCAGCATCAGGATGGCGGGCGTGGCAATGGCCACCTGCAGGATCTCGGTCCGGCTCGCCACGTTGCCGTAGGTCTGGGTGACGGCGGCGGCCGCGAACATGGCAAACGCACCGATAGCCACCACCCAGCTCAGCAGCTGCCAGCGGTCCCGGCGGATCCGCTGGCCCCAGAGGACCAGGAGGACGCCCATGTCAGCTCCGCCCCCTCGCGCCCAGCAGGTGCCGCCGGGAGCCGTGGGTGGATTCGGAAGGCGTTTCGGCCCCGGTTTCAGCGCCCAGCGAGGTATCCCCGTAGTGCCGCAGGAAGAGCTCTTCCAGGGACGGCGGGACGATCGTCAAACCTTGCACGCCCAAGGCGCCCAGGGCGGGAAGGACCTCTGCGATCCGGTCCGAGTCCGCGCTGAACCGGACCCGTCCGGCGTCGAGCGCCAGGTCATGCACCGCACCCAGCCGGGCCAGGGCCTCCGGGTCCAGCCCGTCCGCGGCGAAGGAAACTTCCGACCTGGTGAGGTGCCGCAGCGAGTCCAGCGTGCCGCCGTCGACAATCCTGCCTGCCCGGATGATGCTCACGCGCTGGCACAGCACCTCCACCTCGGAGAGGATGTGGCTGGACAGCAGCACGGTGGCCCCGCGGTCGACGGCGGCGAGCAGCTCCCGGCGGAACACTTCCTCCATGAGCGGGTCAAGGCCGCTGGTGGGCTCGTCCAGCAGGTAGAGCTCGGCTTCGGTGGCGAGGGCGGCGATCAGCGCAACCTTCTGCCGGTTGCCCTTGGAGTAGGCGCGGCCCTTCTTCGCCGGATCAAAGTCGAACACCTGGCACAGGTGGTCCTTCCGCCGGCGGTACGCGGCACCGTCCGCCGCGCCGCCGCGCAGCCGCGAGAGCAGGTCGATGGTTTCACCGCCGGAGAGGTTGGGCCAGAGCCGGACGTCGCCGGGCACGTAGGCCAGGCGGCGGTGCAGTTCCACGGCCTGGGTCCAGGGCTCGTATCCCAGGACGGTGGCAGAGCCGGAGGTTGCCCGCGCCAGGCCCAGGAGGACGCGCAGGGTGGTGGACTTTCCCGCGCCGTTCGGGCCAAGGAATCCGTGGATCTCCCCGCGCTGGACTTCCAGGTCCAACCCGTCGAGGGCCCTGACGTGGCCGAAGTGTTTGTGCAACCCCACTGTTTGGACAACGGTATTCATGGTCCAAGTCTTAGAAGTTTTCACAACTTTGTGAAGGTACTAAAGTCCCAGCTATGACCCCCGACAGATCCGTGCCAGGCGCGCAGGCCACCCGCTCGTCGACGGCACCGCTGTATGCGGCGGGCTTCGTCACGGCTTTCGGCGCCCACAGCATCGCGGCGGGGCTGGGCGCGCAGAGCGAAAACATCGGCCTGACCCTGCTGAACCTCGGTATCCTGCTGGCCCTCTACGACGTCGCGGAGGTGTTCCTCAAGCCGGTCTTCGGCGCCCTCAGCGACCGCATCGGCGCCAAACCTGTCATCGTCGGCGGCCTGTTCGCCTTCGCGGCACTGTCGCTGATTGGCCTCGGCGGCGCCGACCCGTTCATCCTGGCCCTGGCCCGGCTGGGACAGGGGGCCGCGGCGTCGGCCTTCTCGCCGTCGTCGTCCGCCATGGTGGCAAGGATGGCCCGCGGCGGAAAGGCCGGGACCTACTTTGGCCGGTACGGGTCCTGGAAGAGCCTTGGCTACATCATTGGGCCGCCGCTGGGCGCCGGCCTGATCCTGGCCGGCGGGTTCTCCCTGCTGTTCGGCACGCTGTCAGCGCTCGCGGCGGCCACGGCCGTCTGGGTGCTGGTGTCGGTGCCGCACCTGGCGCCGCTGCCGCGCAAGCGGTATACCGTGATGGACCTGGCCCGGCAGGTGGGCGAGCGCCGTTTCCTGGTCCCCACGCTGGTGCTTGCCGCCTCGACAGGTGCCCTGGGTGCCGCCGTCGGCTTCCTCCCCGCGCTGGCCACCCGCCACGGCCTGGACGCCTTCGCCGGGACGGCGGCAGTGAGCGTGGTGGCACTGGGCTCGGTGCTCACCCAGCCGTGGATCGGCCGTCTGCGGGACCGGCACGCCGTCACCGACAACAAGGGCACGACGACGGGCCTGCTGCTGATTGCCGCGGGCATCGCTTTGGTGGCGGCCGCCCCGGGAGTGGTCACCATCTTCCTTGCGGCTGCACTGGTTGGCTCGGGCATCGGCGTGGCCACCCCGCTGGGGTTCGCGCACCTGGCGGACACCACGCCGCCGGAGCGGATGGGCCGGACCATGGGCTCGGCCGAGCTGGGGCGCGAACTGGGCGACGCCGGCGGACCACTGCTGGTGGGCGCCATTGCCACAGCCACCGCCCTGCCGTTCGGGCTGGGCGCGTTGGCACTGCTGGTGGCCGCCGCCGCCGTCCCGCGGCTGGACCCTGTCAAGCCCACCGCCTGAGCGGCCTTCCAGCTTTTTGTGTCACCCTTAATCGCGATGACTTCCTCACGGCAACTCTCCATCAGGACTCCGGCACGGCCTGCCCCGGGCTCGGCGTTCCTGTTTGTGCTGTCCACGGTGGCGTGCATTGCCGGGCTGGTTGCCACCTATTACTTCTTCGTCCAGACCACCACGGGCCAGTTCATCGATGAGTCCGCGCTGGTGGAAGCTGTGGAGATCCACGGGCCCGCGGGCAAGGCCGCCACCCAGTTCCTTGACTGGCTGCCCACCATCTCCCTGGTGATGGCCGCCGTCGTGGTCCTGTTTGTCACCGTGATCCGGCGGCACTGGGCGGAGGCCGGGATTGCCGTGGCCGCGTGCATTGGCGCGAACGTGGCGACGCAGGTGCTCAAGGACCTGCTGCCGCCGCGCCCGGACAAAGGCGTGCTCACCCTGGAACTGAACTCGTTGCCTTCCGGGCACACCACGCTGGCGGCATCCGCTGCCGCCGCGGTGTTCCTCATGGCGTCGCCGCGCTGGCGACCCATGGCCGGCTTCGTTGGCGGCTCCTTCGCCATCGCGTCCGGGGTGTCCACCCTGATCAACCAGTGGCACCGGCCCGCGGACGTGGTGGCGGCGTTCCTGCTGGTGGGGGCCTTCATGATTCCGGCGGGCTGGCTGATCCTCCGGCGCGGGTCCTGGAACGAGTGGGACGGGTTCGGCGACCACCTCGGCTCGGCCCGGATCTGGCTCACGCTGCCGGTGCTGATCGGGCTGGGTTCGGCCGGGGTTGCCGTGTATTCACTCATCCGGATTGCGCCCAGCCCGTGGCAGGAAACCAGCACCACCAACTACTTCTGGGCCGGCATCTCGCTGATCGTCATCGCGGGATACCTGGCCACGATGGCCACCACGTCGCTGTTCGCGTACGCCGCACGGCGGCAGGGGGCGCCCAAGCGGTAAACCCCTCACCCGGGCGCTTCCTCCCCCACCGGTCCACTTCTCAGGTGCTCTCCCCGGGATCGGTGGTGTCCAGCTGCGCACTGTCACGGCCGATGCTTTCCTGCATGGCGGCGGCGAGTTCCAGTTCGTCCAGGTAGCGTGCGGCGGGTTTGCCGGTGGCCCGGGCCAGCCGGTCCAGCGTGGCAAGGTGCTGGCGTGCCAGTTCAATGGCCAGCTGCTCAACGATGCTGGGTCCGTTGCGCACCACGAGGTCGCTGAGGTAGGCCTGGAGGCGGCCCGCAGGAATGCCCTGGCTCCGGGCATCCGCGGCGACGAGCCGGGTGAGGGCAGCCGCGGCAAGCGCGGGTTTATCGCTGAAAAGTTCCACGTCGCCCCCTAGTGGCAAACAGGCTCGGATGGGAAGCGCCCGCATGCGTGGCAACAATGTAGCGGTTCCGCGCCCGGCCCGTAAGGGTCATGGGCCCTAAGTTATTGGTGGGCCTGGGACTCCGTTTGGGCGGGCAATGCCCGGCCCGCGTCCCGCGCTCACGCAAATCGCGCTTTACCGAGGAACGCCTTCAGGATGGCGCCCCGCGCTAGCACGATCCAGCGTCCTGCCGGGAAGTCTTGCGGCAACCTTGATGCATTGGAGTGCCGCAACTTGATCGGCGCGGTGAATAGTTGCAGGTGCCAGGGCGGCGTTTTGAAGTGGGCGCCACCCGGCACTCCCCTCCCCGCCCTTTCCGTTGAGGCGCGCGGCGACCCCGTTTCAGGAACTGAGGCGCTTGCGCAGGAGGCAGAATTCGTTGCCTTCGGGGTCCTGCAGGACGTGCCACTGTTCGTCCCCGGTCTGCCCCACGTCGGCCGGCCGGGCACCAAGGGCCAGCAGCCGTTCCAGTTCGGCGTCCTGGTCCCGGTCCACCGGGTTGACGTCGATGTGCAGGGGAAGCCGCCCCACCCGCGGGTTGCTGCTGGCGCTCAGGATGATGGTGGGCTGGAGGCCGCCGAACCCGGCGTGAGCCGGACCGATCTCAATCATCCCGTCCTCCCTGTCCAGCTCGACATAACCAAGGACGTCACTCCAGAACCGCGCAAGCAGTTCCGGGTCGTCGCAGTTCAGGACCAGTTCACTGATTCGGCATGACATGGTGCCAGTGTACGGATCGCCCTACGCCACCGGCCGTACGGACACGGGGATGGCACGACGGCGGCACAACACCTTCCGCGGGCCCCCGGCCTGATATCCGTCCCCGGCGCGCCTGGCCCATCGACGCGGAGATGCATCCGCGACCCGCATCCTCCCCAAACACGCAAAATGCCAGCTCGGCGGGAGACGGTGCCACTGCATGGGGGGATGCAGCGGCACCTTCTTCCGCCGAACTGGCGGGTGGAAAGCTCAGGCACAGTAGATCTTCTTGTTTCCCGTGCCGATCTCCAGGCTCACCTTCACGTATGCGGTGGCCTGGGCACCGCCTGCGAACGTGGCCACGATCCTGACAGTCGCCGGGGTGGTGGTGATTTGGGTGAAGATCGCGGAGTCTCCAAAGAGCGATACGCTCCCGGAAGTACCGAACGGGCCAGCCAGGTCCGAACTTGCCCCGTAGACCCCGTTGGTTCCGGCTGCCGAGAAGGTGAGTTTCGTTGGAGCCTCGGAGAATCCCGAGTAGGCCAGGGATACGTACTTGTTCGCGTTGTCTACGTTGCTGCAGACGGGGGTGTTGAACACGGGTGGCGGCCAGGTTCCGGAGGCAGTAACCGTCATCGTCGCCGTCGCGCCCTGTTGCCAGAGTGCCGACGCCGAGGCGCCGCCAACACCCAGCAGCACCGTGAGCACGAAGGCCCCGACGGCGGGCGCCGCACCTGGGAGGTCCCGGAACCGTGCCATCTACCCAGCCTCGGCAGCCGGGGTATCGTGCTTGCGGGTCTTGCGAACGGACTTGTAGACCGTGATGGCCCCGTAGCCGATGAGGGCGACGGCGGCGATAACGGTCCACGTCCCCCGGTCGGAGTTCCCCAGGAAGTTGGCCACGAAACCCACGTACGGGACGGCATAGAACAGCTTGCCTTTGACCTGGATGGCACGCACCGGATTGGGATCGTTGGCGCCGTTGTTGTCGCCCCTGGTAATCAGCGTCTTCTCGCCCTGCTGGGTGGAACCGAAGCCCACAATCCGGTGTGTTTCCACGTCCGGCCGGCCGGAGTACAGCTGGAACGTGATGACGTCGCCGTATGTGAGTTCATCGAACGGCACGGGCTTCATCACCATGAAGGTGCCGGGCGGATACTTCTGCGCCATGGACTTGGTCAGGATCGTGTAGGTCTGCGAACCCGTCGCCACCGGCACCACAACCAGGACCAGGGCGGCGAACAGCGCCACCAGCATGGCGGCCATGCTCAGGAAGCGTCCGACGGCGGCCCAGGCGGTTTTGCGTTTGCTTCCTCTTGCCGGGGTGGTTGCCGCAGTCCCGGTCCACTGCCTTGAGGGTTCGGCTGCGCCGCCGAGCAGGCGTTCGGTCAGGTCAGCAGACATTGGGTACCCCGCAGAGCTGACGCGCGCTGAGCGTGGTTTGGATAGTCACTGCTTGTCCTTTCAGTGGTTGTCCGTTCACTGTTGATGGGGTGCCAGACATGAGGCTGACCTGGAAACAGAAGACGGTTGACCCTGCTTTGGCGACTGTGGGCGAGACGAGCCCGGCCGTATCAATCGCTGTGTATGCGGTGGCGGTGCTGCATTCGCTGGGTGACGCTGCCACCTTCGCTTTGACGATGATGTAGGTGGCAAGGGCTCCCCCGTTGAGGTTCGCCACGCTCGGTTGGCTTGCGGTGATGGCGGTGTTGAATTGGCCGCCGGCATTGGTGTTGTTGCTGACCACCATGCCGCCGTAAACCGACGTGCCCGGCCCCAACGTTCCCGCCGGCGACAGGGTCAAAGTTGCCGGTTTCCCGTCCGAGAGGGTCATGTTGGTCGTCGCACCTGTGTTGACCGCCTGGAGGGCCATATCGAACGATGCGGACGTGATGGTCCCCGGGGAGGACGACGCCGCCGCACTCCACAATGCATAGGTTCCCTGTACCGTGAACAGGCCCAGGACCACTGCCAGGGCGGTCAGTGCCGCCGCCTGCAGCCTGCGCTTGGTGCGCATGGTCCCTCCTGGTTATGGTCCTGTCGCCTGCTCATTTATGCGGGTGGCGGTAGAGCCACCCGCATCCATGGACTACGCGCCTGCAGGGAGCACCTGGGAGAGGGTGAACTCGACGTTATTGAAGTTGTAGGTCTTGTTGACGTCAACCCGGTCCTTCGTGCCCGACTTGAATTCGAACGTGATAGTCGCAGTGACCTTCTTCGAAGTGGTGAGAGGATTCGCCACAGCATCAGTGCCAACAGTGAGGACCGGCGCAGAGACATTGACGCTGTCCCCGACGAATCCGTTAGTGGCATTCGCGCCGCTTGCGGTGATGTTCGCGGCCATTTTGGCTCCCGTGAGCGTGACGTCCAGATCCTGCTTGAACGTGAGCAGGTCGCCGGGAACTACCAAGTACGAGCCGTCCTTAATCTTGGCGGTGATGTCCACGCCGGCCCGGTCGGTCCAGACGCCCGGAGCGCTGTTCAACCCAACCTTCAGGTCGCCTGAGACGATGTTCCCGGGAGCCGCGGTTGCCTGGTCGTTCCATGCGGCCAGGGTTCCGCCGCCGCCCAGCAGCAGTGCTGCGCCCACGGCGATGGCAGCGGTGCCCTTGATCAGAGTGCTGTTCTTCATGATGTGTCCCTTCAGACTTGGTTGGCGTGCGGTGGTCTAACTGAGGACCACTTTGCCGGGCCAACCTCAGGAAGCGAGGAGGGAAAACGTCAACAAAGGCTCAAGGTATTTGAAAGTTCAACCGAGGTCTGACCTGCGCTTCTATCGCAAATGGCCATCTTGGCACCTCGCCTGCCGGGGCACCGCGGCAGCTACTGTTGCCGACCCATCTCGGCGTCAAGAATGTCCAGGGCGTTGGCACGCATGGCACTGAACGCCTGGTCCGGCCGGAGACCCGCCACATCCCGCAGCCAGACGTAGGGTTCAATTCCGGCAACCGCACGGAGCCGCACGGCAAGGGCGGCGATGTCGATCCCGGATCCGGCGGCTTCCAGCGGAGACAGGGCGTCGCGGTACCAGCCCACAGCGCGGCCTCCGCGAAGAGTGGGTCGGGCGGTCCCCGGGGTAAGGGACAGCCGCAGCGATGCCCGCAACTGCGGTTCCCAGGCCCGGATGAACTCGAAGTGCGCGTCCAGGGTGCGCACCAGGCGGGCACGGACGTCCGACGGCGGCTCCTCGCCAAGCAGCGACGCCAACCCGGTCTCGGGGAGGGCCGCGTGCAGGAGGGCTTCCTTGTCCGGGAAGTACCGGTAGGCAGTCGTCCGCGATATCCCGGCGATGGCGGCGACTTCCGCAACCGACGGATCCTGCCCGTCCTTCAACAGGTCCCGGAGCGAGGACACCAGTTCTTCCCGGGTGCGCGACTTCTGCCGGGTCCTGCCGGTCTCCAGATATTTTTCATTGTGGCGTACGGACACAGGACTTATGATACAGACGTACCGTTATGGTACGGATGTCCCATAAAAGACTCACCTAGGGGTTTCCCGTGGCCGATCCCATTGCAGTGAACCCGCAGCACTACCGGCTCGTCTTCGAAAACGACCGGGTCCGCGTCCTCGAGTACAGCGACGGTCCCGGAGACACCACCGGCACCCATTCCCACCCTGACAGCGTGATGGTCACACTCAGTTCCTTCGCCCGCCGCCTCCGGTCAGGGGACCGGGAAGCGGACGTAGAGCTGGAGGCAGGTCAGGCACGCTGGCTCGACGCGCAGGAACATTCCGGCACGAACACCGGCTCTTCCCCGACTCACTGCCTCTTTATCGAGCTGAAGGAACCCCGTCGGGAGATCCCCGGCGTGGATGAGCAGGCCGCCCACACAGGCCGCCTTGGGCCTGCTGATTCCTAGCTGTCGGGCAGCCCCCTAGGACCGGTCCCCCGCCAGGAGCAGCCTGCACCAGGCATCGGCCAGCCACTCAGCGAACTGCCGGGGACCCCACCCCCGCTGGTCCACCAGGAGCACCCAGTACTCGGGCCCGTTCATGCTCCAGACCGCATCGGCGAGTTCGGCCGCGGGGCGGTCCGTTCGCAACTCCCCGGTGGCGGCGAGGTCCCTAACAAACAGCCGCATGTTTGCGGCACGGCGGTCGGAAATCTCGGTCCACAGCGCAGCGCAGTCGGGATCAGTGCCGGCGGCGTCGCGCAGCGCCAAATAGACCGGCGCCAGGCGGGGCTGGATAGCGGCCAGCGCGTGGGCGTAGATCGAGATTTTCTCGGATGCTGACTTCGCCTCCCGCAGGCGGACCACGTAGTCCCGTTGTTCAGCGGGCACGGCCTGGCCGGTGCCCGAGATGGCCGTTTCCACCACCTCCCGCAGCAGGTCCGGCTTGCGACCGATGGTGGCATAGATGGTGTCAACGGCGACTCCGGCCCTCCGCGCAATACCCGCCACCGTAGTGGCCCGGTACCCCTCCCCCACGAAGAGCTCGCGGGCGGCGGCCAGCACGGCGTCGCGGGTGGCGGCCGCCTGCTCCTTCCGCCGGGGCGAGTGGTAGCGCCGTGCGGGGGCATTGACTTCACTCATCGCCGGGCCTAGCCTTAATTCATCCGAATACTATTCGGATGAATTGTAGCAGGAAGCCCCGGACAGCAACGCACGGCGTCAACGCAGCGGAACTGGGGACGGAAGGGCAGGGCATCATGTCAGAGCACTTCGACACCGTGGTGATCGGCGGCGGCCAGGCAGGCCTGGTCATGGGCCACCACTTGTCCCGCGCCAAGCGTTCGTTCGTCATCCTCGATGAGAACCCACGGACCGGAGACAGCTGGCGCACCCGTTGGGATTCCCTCAGGCTCTTCACCCCTGCCCGGTACGATGCCCTTCCCGGAAGCCGCTACCCTGCCCCGCCCTGGTCTTACCCGTCGCGTGAAGAGTTTGCCGAGTACCTCAGCAGCTACGCGGAGAAGTTTGGGCTGCCGGTCCGGAACAACATTCGGGTCAACCGCCTCAGCCACAACGGAAACAGCTTCGCCATCGAAGCGGGCGGCCTATACCTGGAAGCCGACAACGTGGTGGTGGCACCCGGCTGGGACAGAACACCCAAGGTGCCGGCCTTCGCACGGCAGCTCGCCCCGGACATCAAGCAACTCACGGCGGGAAGCTACAAGAACCCGAAGGACCTCGCGCCAGGACCCGTCCTGGTGGTGGGGGCCGGCAACTCCGGCGCGGACATCGCCCTGGAGCTTGCCGCCGGCCGCACGACCTACCTCTCCGGCCGGCACCCCGGCGAGATCCCCTGGCCCATCGACGCCGTGGCGGCCCGGCCCCTCACCCTCGCTGTTTTCTTCGCGTTCTCCCACGTCCTCAACCTCAACACTCCCGCCGGCCGGAAGGCCCGCCCGCAGATCCTTGCACACAGCGGGCCACTGGTCAGGGTGAAGAACCGGGACCTGGTGCGTGCCGGCGTCGAACGCGTCCCCAGGACGGAAGGCGTCCGGGACGGCCGGCCGCTGCTGGCTGACGGACGGACACCGGATATCGCCAACGTCATCTGGTGCACCGGCTTCCGGCCGGACCTGGCGTGGATTGACCTGCCGGTGTTCGGCCCGGACGGGGAGCCGGACCAGGACCGCGGGGTGGCCAAAGCCCGGGCGGGACTGTACTTCCTGGGAGCCACGTTCCAGCAGTCGCTGGCATCCTCCATGGTGCACGGCGTGGGCAGGGACGCAGCCTTCATAGCCCGGTGCATCGCCGCCAAAGCGCCAAGCGGATCAGGGACAACGCAACTGCCCGGGGACGTCAGGCCGGAAGGTTCAGCTGCTCCACAATGATGCGGGCGGTCGCGGGGTCGCCGAGGATGCGGAAATGCCCGGCCACCGGCAGCTCGATGTTGGTGGCCCCGGGCAGGACGCTCCCCTCCGGAATGTGCGGATCGAACGGTCCGTAGAGCGACGTGATGCGGCTGTTGATGGCCAACTCGCGGGACATCTGAAGGGTCAGGGCGTTCCGCGGCGAGAAGATCCGGAGGCTGGGCAGCAGCATGTACCGGGCGTAACGCGAGCCGGAAAAGGGCGAGCACACTGCGATCATCCGAGCGATCCGGTGCTCGGGATCCAGGGACAGCATGGTGTACTTGCCGATCAGGCCGCCCTTGCTGTGCGCCACCAGGATGGCATCGCGCAGCCCCGCCTCCTCCAGGTGCTGTGCCACCAGTTTGGCGGCGTCCGGCACCTTCAGTTTGTTGCGTTGGAGCACCGTGACCACATGCACCGGATGCCCGGCGTCGTGGATGGCCAGGATGAGCGGCATCATGAACTGCCAGTTTTCGTACACGCCGGGAATGATCACCACAGGCGGGCGGGTGCCGTTGCGGAAGGACGCCGGCTGCACGCGCGAGAGGAACCCGCGGACCTGCCAGCCCGCGGCGTACACATAGTCCTGCGCCCACCACACAGCCTTCTGCAGCGGACTGATGCGGGCAGCAGCGCCGGGATCACTCATGAGTCGAGAATAACCTCGGCGGGGCGCCTACCCACCAACCGGGCCCGCAAACACGCCTCAGTAGTTGCGGCGGTGCTTCAGGCGGGGAATCACGACGGCGAACACGGCCGCCGCGGCGAAGCCCAGGACGCCCGTGGCGGCGATCCCCGGACCCAGGGAGGCGAGGGCCGTCACCCCGGAGAGGAGCACCGGTCCCCCGGTGGAGCCGGCGTCCGCCATGAATCGCCAGAGGCCCAGGAACTGTCCCCGGCCGCGGTCCGGTGAGAAGTCGGCGCCCAGGGTCATCACCAGCCCGGAACTGATGCCGTTGCCAAACCCGATCAGCAGCGCAGCCAGCAGCAGCCCCACAAAGGACCCGGTCAGCGGAATGAGGAGCAGCGCGGTCCCCATGAGCAGCGTGGACGGAACCGCCACCCACTGCCGGCCCTTGCGGTCCATGAGTTTTCCCGCCGGGTAGAACACCAGCATGTCGATGGCGCCGGACAGCCCGTAGATCAGGGACGCTGAGGTGGCATCCATGCCCAGGTGGTCGGACCAGAGCGGGATCACCACCTGCCGGGAGGACCGCAAGGCGCTGAGCAGCAGGATGCCCATCCCCAGTGAGAGGAACACGCCGGCATGGGACACCGCGACGCTGCGGAGCGTGGGCTGGGGGCCTGCGTCCGCGCCCAAGCGGACCTCCGGCGTCGTAAGGTCCGGGATGGTCAGGGACAGCATCGCGGCTGCCGCCATGGCCACCACCCCCACCCAGTAGGCGCCGGCGATGCCGAAGAACTGCATTACCGCTGCCCCCGCAAAGGGGCCGATGAAGACCCCGATCCGGTTCACGCCGCCCAGCGTGGACAGCGCGCGGGCGCGGAATGCCACGGGCACGGCCTCGGTGAGGTACTTTTGCCGCGCCAGGCCAAAGACCGCACCGGACATCCCGACGACGGTCATCGCCACGGCGAGGAGCCATAGTCCGTTCGGGGCGAGGGAGGAAGTGGCGGCGGCCGCGAGGGCCAGGCCGGCGGCGACGGCGGCGCCCACGATGGACCAGCGTTCGCCAAAGCGCAGGGTCACCAGGGAGGCGGGCAGGTTGAAGAACCAGGACCCCAGTCCGATCAGGGTGACGATCAGGGCTGCCACCGCCACCGAGGCGCCCAGGTCGCGGGCAGACAGTGCCACCACCGGGAGGATGGCGCCCTGCCCGATTCCGAAAAGCAGTGTGGGGCCGAAGGCGGCCACCGCAATGCTGCGCAGGTTGAAGGGCACGGGGTCATCCGGGGAAGTCATCAGATTTATCCTATGACCGCCGGATCCGCACCCCCTGCATCGCCGGCGGTCCGCGGCGCCTCCGGTGTCTTAGCGGGCCCGCGGCTCGAGCCCGGCAAGGGCACGGAACAGGTTGACCAGCTCAACAATGGCGCCGATGACCGAGCCCACGATCCCAAGAACCAGTAGCACCCTTACCACAACGGGCCAGCCGGACCAGCTGGTGCCGAAGTCGAACGGGAAGACCTCCCAGAGACGCATCATGGCGGCCACGCCGACGCCCATGACCACCAGGTTTCCCAGTGCCAGCAGTACCCTGGCGCGAATCACCGCGCAGACCAGGTTCACGATGATGCCCGCGATCAAGGTGGCATTGATGAGGTCCAGGGCGCGGGGCATGTCCGCCGTCAGGAACGGCAGCACCCGCCACCCGGGCCAGACGTTGATCCCGTACAGCAGCAGGGCGTTGACTATGGCAGAGCCAATGCTGCCGCTGCGGCTGATAGTCCTGTCCGCCATGCCCACCAGCGTGGCCCGGAGGGTAGCCTGCCCGGAAGTGCCGAAGGTCCCCAGAGCCGGGCTCAGTAACCGGCCAGTAGTTCGGCGGCCTTGCCGTCCGCGGCCGCGTTGACCAGTTCCTCTGCGACGATATGCAGCTTGGTGTTGGCGTGCTGGCTTCGGGTGGCCAGGACCTGGAAGGCCGCCTGGCCGTCCACACCCCGCAGAGCCATGACGATGCCTTTGGCCTGCTCAATGAGGGCCTTGTGCCCGTACGCACCTTCGATCGCTTCCTCAGCCGCGTGCTGGGATTCGATGCGCAGGCTCTGGGTCACGTCCACCATGAGTCCGCGGACATACTCCACCTGCCCCGACGGCTCTGCAACGGCCTGGACCGCGGAGAAGACACGCCGTTCCCTGCCCCGGGCGTCTATGACCCGGTGGAGCAGGGCCCCTTGGCCTCCGCCGTCCAGGAGGTTCGTCCAGAGGGCACGGACCGGCTCCCGGTCCAGCGGGTGCTTGTGGGCCATGAACAGTTCCCAGGTAGGCACCACATCGCCCTTCTTGAGCCCGTGGATGCCGTACATGCCTTCGGACCACTCCATCTTTCCGGAGGGGACGTGCAATTTAAAGGTCCCCGAAGGACATTGGGCAGAGGGCTGGAGCGGAAAGAGATACGTATCCAGTTTTGACCACATATTGTCCTTCTCAAGTCAGCCGAACCCAGCCGAAAGCAAGGCACCCACCATAACTTTACTTGCCGGCCATATGTCACATTCCATGGCAGGCTCCCCAAAATTGTGGGGGTCACAAAGGGCCCGGCGAGGAGTAGCGTTCGCCTTATGGGGCGCTGAAGCGCGTCCCAATCCAAGGGGAGGTCAGTTCATGGGTGAAGTATGGATCCGCACGCTGGGCAACGGGCTGGTCCGGTCAGACCGAGTCACCGAGATTTCATCCACCCGGGGGTCCCTGCACGAGGACCGCGGGTATTCACTGAAGGTCATCGTGGACGGCAAGGGCCACGTACTGATTGACGACGGCGGGCTGCAGGGTTCGCTGCCCGAGCGGCTGGAATATGCCAGGCACATGGAGGACGCCCTGCTGCTGGCCATCGACGAGGCGCGCGAAAGCGACGCGTCCATGGTGATCTCGTACGAGCCGGAACGCGAGCGCTGGTCATCGGCCCCCGTTTCCGTATTAACGGGAAGGCTCCCCGAAGTCGTCTGACCTGGGGAGCGTTCCCGCTGCACACTGTTCAGCTGTGGGTCGGCTCCTCCACCAGCGCCGTGGCGATGCTTGCGGCATCCTCAAGCGCGGCCAGGAAGCGTTCGGCGTCCAGGGCAGCGGCGCAGCCGGTGCCGGCGGCGGTGATGGCCTGCCGGTAGCGGTGGTCCACGGCATCGCCGCAGGCGAAGACGCCGGGCAGGTTGGTGCACGTGGTGGGCGCGTCCACCTTGATGTAGCCTTCGTCGTCCAGGTCCACCTGGCCTGCCACGAGTTCCGTGCGCGGCAGGTGGCCGATGGCCACGAAGATGCCGGTGGCGTCCTGGTGCCGGGTCTCACCGGTGCGGGTGTCCGTGAGGGTGACGCCGCTGACTTTGCCGTCGCCGTGAATGGCGGTGACGGCGGAGTTCCAGGCGAAGCGGATCTTGGGGTTGTCCTTGGCGCGCTGCGCCATGATGCGGGAGGCCCGCAGTTCGCCCTTGCGAACGACGACGGTGACGGACTTTCCGAAGCGGGTCAGGAAGGTTGCCTCCTCCATGGCGGAGTCGCCGCCGCCCACCACAATGATGTCCTGTTCGCGGAAGAAGAATCCGTCGCAGGTGGCGCACCAGGAGACGCCGTGCCCGCTGAACTTCTTCTCCTCCGGCAGGCCGAGTTCCTTGTAGGCGGAGCCGGTGGCCAGGATGACGGCCTGGGCCTCGTAGGTCTCCCCGCCGCCGGTGACCACGCGCTTGACGGGACCTTTCAGGTCGACGGACGTGGCGTCGTCGTACTCAATGCGCGCGCCGAACTTTTCCGCCTGCTGCTGCAGCCCGTCCATCAGTTCGGGGCCCTGGACGCCGGCCGGGAAACCCGGGAAGTTTTCCACCTCGGTGGTGTTCATCAGCGCGCCGCCGGCGGTGACGGATCCGGCCAGGACCAGGGGGTTCAGTCCGGCACGGGCGGCGTAGATGGCGGCGGTGTAGCCGGAGGGGCCGGAGCCGATGATGATCAGCTGTTCTTTGCTCATTGCGTGTCCTTCGGTGGCGGTACTGCGGTGCGTCCGCGGGCTGCGCGGGCAGGAGTGGGTTGGTCAGTAGTTTCTGTGCGTGCCCTGATCACCCCGTCCGATTGTTTCATTGCTTGGCGGGCCACGGCCAAGCAGCGGTCCGGGCTGCCAACTGGCGAACCCCAAAGTGATAGGAAACTGCGGTCGATGTAATAAACGTCACCGTGTTGCGCACATCACATCGGTTGCCTAATCTAATTGAGGCTTAAGCAAACAGGCCATGCAAGAAGCTGCAGCGTCGCAGCCAATGCCGGGGAAGGCTTTACATCTTGAACTCTAAGCTGAACATCGTGGTCCGGATCGATCTGGACCACAGCAAGGCCCAGGTGATTGCAAAGGGGCATATCACCATCCACAGCATCAACGCCCTCTACGTAGTGGCAAAGCGCGCCAACTCCCTCAGGGGAGGCCTGGACCTGGAGCTCGATATCTCCAGCGCCTGGGTGGATCCGGAAGCGCTGGATATGCTCCACGCCGCTTCCGAGAGCGGGCAGCTGCCAGCAATGATCGATCCGGACCAGGCACCATGCACCATCAGCGTGCTGGCCGACCGCCGACATCCACGCACCGCGCCGTCCCGCCTCGCCGCATAGGACTCCCGGCCGCTCGCCGCGCCCACGCTTCGGGCCAGAGCAGGCCGCCAACCACTTCTTCCACCGCTCCAACAACCCGAAGTGCAGCTGCATCTGAACAGACGGATGGCTGCACTTCGGGGCTGTGCGGAGCCCCCGGGCCCCCGCGGGGCCCAAAACTTACATCAGCGGTGATCCGCCATCCAGGAATTCCCGGAGCTCCACCGCGCTCAGGCCGGCAGCCCTGCCCAGGGCCCCCTCCCCCGCGCCGTGCTTCGAGGCGTTCCTGACTGCATTCCCGAACTGCTCCTGCGCAGCGTCGAGCTCCCACTGAAGGCTCTCCACCCGTGCCGAAGCCAGCCGGACTGCTTCCAGGGGGTCGCCGGCCGGGCTGCCGTCCTCCGTGTAGCCGCAGGTACAGGACCATTCCGATGCACCGAGCTCAAGCGGCGCCCACCCCAGGGACGCGATCGGAACCGGGCCGGAGGTCATTGCCACGCCGCAATGGAAGGGTGCGGCCGGACCGTCAAGGTCCATGGCCGGCGCCGGACCGTCCAGCAGCGCGGACACCGGGGATTCATCGAACGCACTGGGTGCAGTCGGCTGGAGTTGAAATTCGTCATCGGCCTGGACGTGGATCCGTTGTCCCGCTGCCTGAGGTTCAAGTACTGCAGTCATGCGATCCGCCATCCGATAGTTTCTAAACAATGTAGCTAGTCTAACTAGGATTAGCCGCTTGTCTAGCGCAAGCCCACCACGTCACCGGGTACCACCGCATCCACAGCCTCGCGCATGCAACCCAGGAAGTGCATCACCGCTTTGATCTCCTCCACCGACAGCGACTCGGCGGCCTCAAGCATGCGCTTGTGCATCTGGTTAAGGTTGTGCCGCACCTCCTCGTCGGCACCGGGCGTGGGCCGGATGATGACAGCCCGCCGGTCGGAGGGGTGGGGCTCGCGCGTCACATGGCCGGCTGCCACCAGGCGGTCAACCAGGCTGGTCATGGACGCGGAGGTGATGCCCAGGCGGGCCGCAAGCTGGGTGGGGCGGATGCCAACGCCGGCAGCTTCCGCATCGATCAGGTACCGAAGCGCCAACAGGTCGGTCTCCCCCATCGCGGCGGAGGAGCGGGTGCGCCTTCTCATGGCACTTTCAGAGGTCCGGAACTCCCTGAGGGCGTTAATGACGTCAACAGCACCGGGCTGCGCGCCCTCGCGGGGTGGGTACCAGTAGCCTTCGCTTGCACCGTGCGGGTTCATGCGAATTCCTTCGATATCCTACTTGCTTGGCCGTCTAACAAACCCATCGTAGCCCACTTGCCGCGGCGGTGGCTCCACGGGTCAACGGCCGAACGGGTACCCGCGGAGGGCCTGCAGGAAAAGTAGAGTACCGGCTACTCGTGCCGCTGCCGCGCGGGCCCAATAGGTTTTTGTGCAACCCCCAAGGCAGTACGGCCACGGGGCAATCGCAGATGGGGGTGCAGGGTGGCTTTTGGCCCGGCAGATAATAAGGGGCCCGACCGGCAAGGGTTCCTGCTGGATTTAGTGACAGGGGCCGACGGCGAGGCAGAGTCCCTGCAAAAACTCGCCGGCGCAGCGGCCCGCTGGATGAGCACCACGGCGGGCACGCCGGTCGAGTGCGCAGCCGTGCTGCACCGGCAACGGTCCTGTACCGTCACAGCCGGAAGCACGGCGGGCACCGCCGCCCTTGCAGCCTCGGAGGACGAGCACGTGGACGGCCCCACGGCACTGGGCTCCGCCTTGGCCGCTCCGACAGTGATCGGCCAGGCAGGCGCACGCTGGCAGGCCTACCGGAAGCGGTTACTGGAGCACGGCCTCGGCGCAGCCCTTGCCCTCCCCTTGGAACTGCAGCCCGGCTCGTCCGCGGCCCTCGTTTTCCTGGGCCCACCCGACTACGGTTTCCCCGCCAGGATCCTCGCTGACGCGTCATGGTTCGGCGAGGTGGCATCGCAGAGCCTGAAACTGGCCCTCGACGTCCACGGCGTGATCCGTGCGGGTGACAACCTCAAGCAGGTACTGGAGAGCAGGACCAGCATCGACGTTGCCTGCGGCGTGCTGATGGCGCAAAACCGCTGCTCCTACGCCGAAGCCTTCAGCAGGCTCGCCGGCACCTCACGGAACCGCAACCTGAAGGTGCGCAGCGTGGCAGACGGCATCCTGAAGGCGATGCCCAGTGGTGCGCCCAGAACCCGTTTCGAACCCCCGGCGATTGCCTAGGAACTGCAGCGAGCTTCCCTGTGGTCCGCGGGAGTTATGCCTGGTGCCGCGACCGCGCCCTGATAAGTCCGGCCGCCACGAGTCCTGCACATCCGAGTGAAGCCAGCATGCCGCCGAGAGCCACGATGTAATCGGTGATGGTCATTGTCCTGCGCTCCTTCCGTCCTGCCTCCGTACTGCCTGATGCGCCCAAACTACGTGGCGAAACTCAGTGTTCGCTGAAGAATCGCCAGCAGCTTTGGTCAAGATCCGGTCACGGGCATGCGGAAATCCACATGGTTTAGGTGGGCAATCTTTCCTTTATCACGGTGTTCCGTATTATTCATGCATGTGGACTAAACAAAGCCAGAGCTTCTGCCCCACCTGCGGCAGGACCACCAATCACGTCACCCACTTCCAAAAGGACGACGCCGGTTCCCTGGTTGCGGACGTCCGCTGCGCTGAATGCCCCGAGGTCGCCGGAGCGGTCGCCTAGGAAGGTATGTTCCCCGAAGACTGCAGCCCGGGGCGCACGGCATGAGGACGGACGACGGCGAAGATCACCATGGCGGCTGCCTGCACTGCCGTGACGGTGATGGCCAGGGCAGGGATTGAGTACTCGTACAGCACACCGATGAGGAAGCTCCCGGCCAGCCAGGCGAGGCCGTAGCACGCAGTGAACATTCCATAGGCACTCCCCCGCCGTGCCACCGGGGCCAGGCCCGCCACGCCTGCCCGCATGGTGCTTTCCTGGACGCCCATGGCCGCTCCCCACACCAGCACGCCCGTGACCGCGAGCGCCGTGTTGTTGCTGAAGCCCAGCCACGGCACCGCAGCCGCCAGGACGGGCAGGAGCAGGAGGACTTTCAGCCCCACCCGGTCAAAGAGCCAACCGGAGGCCAGGGCGGCCACGGCGTCCACTCCCATGGCCGCGGCGTAGAGGACAGGGACCACCGCCGGCGGGAGGAGCCCGGTGGCCACCAGGTGGAAGGACAACAGCCCGAACGTTGCATAGCCGAACATGGTCAGGCTGCTGAACGCGGCATACAGCCAGTACTGCCGGGGCATGGGAACGGCCTTCACGGAAGCGGGACCGGGTCCGCCAGGAGCAGGGACCGCGGTGGCCGGTGATGCGTCCGCCGCCTCGTAAACGGCCGGATCCGGGACCCTTCGCCGCAGCCGGAAGAGAATCAGCATGGCCGCCAGGCCTGGAACAGCAAGCAGCAGGAACCCCGGACCATAACTGCCCGACAACGCCAGGGCCACCCCCACCAGCAGCGGCCCCAGCAGCGCTCCCACCTGGTCCAGCGCCTCGTGCAGTGCGAACGCCTTGCCCTGGCCCAGCGCCGAACCTGCCTCGGCCAGCATGGTGTCCTTCGCCGGGCTCCGGACGGCCTTGCCCAGCCGTTCCGCCAGGACCAGGAGGCAGGCAATCCAGAGCGCGTCAGTGATTCCCAGCAACGGCACGGACACGGCCGTCAGCGCGTACCCGCTGATCGCCAGTGCCCACCGCAGCCCGGGCCTGTCCGCCAGCCGCCCGAACACCAGGCGAAGGACCAGGGCCACAGCCTCCCCGGCGCCGGTGACCACGCTGACCAGGAGCGCGGACGCGCCCAGCGCACCGAGGAACGGGCCGGTAACACTCCGTGCGCCCTCGTACACCATGTCCATCAGGGCGCTGATGATCCCGAAGACCAGGATGAAGCGGATGGCGGTCATGGGCGCCGCGGGAACGCTCCCGGCGGCGCTAGCGCTGGTGGGCATGCTCCCGGACCTGCTTCACCGCACGATCAGCCACGGCACCATTCTGCCCGCCACCGTTCTGTCCGGCACCGTTCTGTCCGGCACCGCGCAAGCGGGCCCGGCCCAGGCGGGCGCCGCGGCGGACGGGGGGAGCAGTTCCTTCCGGACGGGTCACGGCAAGGATCACCCCAATCCCGGCCAGGGAGGAGACCATGGCTGAACCGCCGTAGGAGATGAACGGAAGCGGCACGCCGATCACGGGCAGCAGCCCGCTGACCATGGCGATGTTGATCACGGCCTGGCCCAGGATCCACGTGATCACGCTGCAGGCCACGGTCCTCGAGAACGTGTCCGTGGTGCGGGCAATGGTCTTGAACACGGCAATGGCCAGGATGGCGAACAGGCCCAGCACCAGGAGCGAACCGGCCAGGCCCAGTTCCTCGCCGAGGATGGAGAAGATGAAGTCGTTGTGGGCTTCCGGGATCCAGTTCCATTTCTGCCGGCTCTGCCCCAGGCCCACGCCGAACCAGCTGCCGGAGGCCAGGGCGTAGGCGCCGTGCTGCGCCTGGTAGCCCATGCCCTGCGCGTCCTCGTCGGAGCCCATGCCCAGCCAGGAGGAGATCCGGCCCATCCTGTTGCCGCTGGTGGCTGCGAGTACCAGGGCGCCCGCCGCGCAGATCAGGCCGGCCACGGAGAACACCTTCATCCGCACGCCGCCGTAGAACATGGTGGCGGCGAGGATCATCATGATGATCATGGTGGTGCCAAGGTCGTGCCCCAGCGCCACGATGCCCATGATCAGTGCTCCGGCTGGTCCCAGCGGGATGACCGCGTGCTTCCACTGCCCCAGCAGGGCCTGCTTCCGGTCCAGGATCCCGGCGCCCCAGACAATCAGCGACAGTTTGGCGAACTCGGACGGCTGCGCGGTGAAGCCTCCCACGCTCAGCCAGTTCCGGTTGCCGTTCACGGACATGCCCAGCGGCGTGAACACCAGCAGCAGGGCAAACAGGGAACCGATCAGCAGCGGCCAGCCCAGCCAGCGGATCCGCCGCACGGACATGCGCGCCAGCACCAGCATGATCACCACGCCGGCCACGGTCCACATGGCCTGCTTCAGGGGAAGATCGTACGGATTGTTTCCTGCCGCCACGGATTCCACGGACGACGCCGATGCCACCTCCACGAGTCCGATCGCCGAGAGCGTGAGGACCACCGCCAGGATCAGCGGCCGGAGGCGTCCCGGGGAGTCGTCCTCCAGCCACACCGCCAGTTTGCCCAACCCGCGCCGGGCAGGACGGCCCGTCCCGCGCTGCTTTTGTCCTGTATTCATCTGTCCGTTCCTCAGCCTGCACACCAGGGCTTCCCCCATGGCCGGGCCCATCTCCGGGGCGGGTACCGCCGAGAAGAAAGAGTACGCCCCTGCGCCCGGCGCACGGCACCGGGACACCCGACAGGCCAAGTGTTCTGGGCGAATTGCCAGCTTGGGCGTGTAGCGTAGCGGAAACCTGTCCCCTCCCGAAGGTCATTTTGTCGTGTTCGGTTCCAAAAAATCCCCCGGCCCGGAACAGGAAGCCGCCAGCCCCGCCGCCTACCCAGGCCAGGGCGAGCTGTACGCGGCCAGTTCCCGCCGCCGTCGCCCCTTCCGCCGTGCCCCGCGCTGGGTCAAGGCCGTCACCGCACTGGTGTCGGTGCTGCTCCTGGGCGTCCTGGCGTTCGGCGGCTACTGGGCTTGGCGCCTGCAGTCCAACATCAGCACCTCGGAGCTGACCGCCGGCGGCCAGCGCACCGAGGGCGCCGTGAATGACAGCACCGACCGTCTGCAGATTTTGGTGCTGGGCTCGGACACGCGGGAAGGCAACAACAGCCAGTTCGGCACGGCGGACCAGTCCTCCGGCTACGGGCAGTCGGACGTGATGATGCTGCTGGATATCTCGGCGGACAACAAGCACGTCAACGTCATCAGTTTCCCCCGTGACCTGCTGGTGGACGTGCCCGCGTGCACGGATTCCAAGACCAACCAGAAGTATCCCGAGCAGAAGAGCGCCATGATCAACAGCGCCATGGCCCAGGCCGGCATCGGCTGCGCCGTGGACACGGTGAACAAGCTCACGGGCCTGGAAGTGGACCACTTCATGATGGCTGACTTCAACGCCGTGAAGGAGCTCTCCAACGCAGTGGGCGGCGTGGAGGTCTGCGTCACCGCCGCCGTCAACGATCCCGATTCGCACCTGACGCTGCCCGCTGGCAAGTCCCAGGTGCAGGGCGACCAGGCGCTGGCGTTCCTGCGCACCCGGCACGCCTTCGCCAACGGCGGAGACCTGGGCCGCATCCAGGCCCAGCAGGGCTTCCTGGCCTCACTGAGCCGCAAGCTCAAGTCCGAGGGAACCCTGGGCAACCCGCAGAAGACGCTGACCATCGCCGATACCATCACCAAGAACCTGACGGTTGATTCGGGATTGTCCTCCATCCCGTCGCTGCTCACCATCGCCAATCGGCTGAAGAACATCGATCCAGCCAACATCAACTTCATTACCACCCCCACGGTGCCGTCGCCGCAGGACCCCAACCGGCTGACCCTCGATGAACCGGCGGCGTCCAACTTCTTCGCCGCCCTGCGCAACAGCCCGGACCTGAGCCAGCCTGCCCCCGAGGCGCCCACGGAGACGCCCGCAACACCCGCCGCCCCGGCCTACGACAAGTCGCTGCAGCCGGTCTCCATCGCCAACGGCACCGGGGTCACGGGCCGGAGCAACGCGATTGCCGGCCTGCTCTCGGATGCCGGTTTCACCAAACTGACCAAGTTGCAGGCCCAGGCGCAGAGCCAGACCATGGTCTATTACTCCGCCGGGTTCGAGGACGTCGCTGCCGATGTGGCAGCACTGTTCGGCCTGCCGGCCACCAGCGTCCAGCAGGTGGCGAACATCCAGGGCGTGCAGCTGTACGCCGGCACGGACTTTGCCACCGGCGACAAGCCCGCTGCACCGCCGTCGTCCGCTGACTCCTCCGGCAGCGTGGTGGCGCAGACCGGCAGCGACCAGACCTGCCAGTCAGCCAACCCCACCGGCTACTAAACCAGCCCACGCAAGGGATCCATTTTTGCCTGAATACAGCAACGGCTGTACTTTGGGAGGATGCAGACACTCACCCATGCGCCCGTGCTGGCCCGCTTCGGCTATGCGGTCTCGGACCCCACCCGTGCGCGGGTGCTGTTGGCTCTTGCAGAGTCGCCGTCCTATCCCTCGGACCTGGCGGACAGCCTGAAGGTGTCCCGCCAAAGCATGTCCAACCACCTCACCTGCCTGCGTGGCTGCGGCCTGGTGGTTGCCGTGCCGGATGGGCGGCGGAGCCGGTACGAGCTGGCGGACGCGCGGATCGGTCATGCCATCAAGGACCTGCTGAACGTTGTCCTGGCTGTTGACCCTGCGTGCTGCGCGCCTGACGGGGAGTGCCTGGCGTGACCGGGGCACCTACTGAACCCAGCACGGATCGCCGGCGGATTCTGACCCGGCGGATCAGGCTCTTGGCAGCAGCCACCATCACCTACAACATCATTGAGGCCATCGTGGCACTGTGGGCCGGCGGCGCGGCTGATTCCTCCGCGCTGATCGGCTTCGGCCTGGATTCCGTGATCGAAGTGGCCTCCGCCGTGGCGCTGTCCTGGCAGTTCTCTGCCAAGGACCCCGAGCGGCGCGAGCATCTGACGCTGCGGATCATCGCCGTTTCCTTCTTCGCCCTGGCCGCCTTCGTGGCGGTGGATGCCATCCGGTCCTTGGTCGGGGCCGGGGAAGCGCAGCATTCGGTGCCGGGCATCATCATTGCGGCATTGAGCCTGGCCATCATGCCCATCCTGTCCTGGGCGCAGCGCCGTGCCGGGCGGGAACTTGGCTCCAGGACGGCTGTAGCGGACTCCAAGCAGACGCTGTTGTGCACGTACCTCTCCGCAGTGCTGCTGGTGGGCCTGGTCCTGAACAGCAGCCTGGGCTGGTGGTGGGCCGACGCCGGAGCAGCACTGGTCATCGCCGCCATTGCCGTCCGTGAAGGCATCAACGCCTGGCGCGGGGACTCCTGCTGCGCTGTTCCGCCCCGCGTGGACGCGTTGGAAGAAAGTACGGGCTGCTGCCCGGGCTGCTCCGCGTCCAGTCCCGCGTCCGCTTCTGCCGGCGGACAGCCCCTGGGCCTGCCAACCGTCAGGAAAGACGGGTTTTCAGGCAGCGGACAGAGGACCAGCGGCACTTAGCCTGCTGACGCCCCTACGGATGCCCGGGAAGGGCCGGCGGAGGAAGGCACGACGGCGGGCTCCAGCTTCCGGTTCGCCCAGAGCCGGAGCGGCCGCTCAACGAAGCGGAAGGACGCGTACGCCAGCAGCACGGTGAAGGCTGCGGTCAGGGCGATGCGGAGCGGAAGGGCCGGGATGAGGGGCATCAGCAGCAGGTAGACCGGCAGGTGCCAGAGGTACATGGCGTAGGAAAGATCGCGGCCCGGGCGGGCCAGCCAGGGATGGCTGAGGATGCGCGACAGGAAACCGGCAGGCTGCAGGACCAGCGAGCCGATCAAGACGGCCGAGATCAGCGCGAGCGCCGTGGGGCCCACCGTCCAGAACGTGTTGAACCAGGCTCCGGGGGTATCGGGCTCCTTCAGCAGGAACAGCGCGGCCACCAGGGCCAGGCCGGCAAGCGGGGCACCCCAGCGGGCCACCGATGCCATGGCGTTGTGCAGCCGGGAACCCTGCCGCACCGCGGTGAACAGCAACGCCAGCGCGCAGCCGATCAGCAGTTCGTCGGCCCGGGTGTCCGGGCCGTTGTAGATGCGGTCCAGCGGCTTGCCCGCGTTGACCAGCAGGAACCGGTTCAGCACGAAACCTGCGGCCAGGGCCACGGTGGCGATGGCTGTGGTGCGGACCTTCCAGAACCGGAGCATCACCAGCAACAGCAGCGGCCACACCAGGTAGAACTGCTCCTCCACGGCCAGCGTCCACGTGGGGCCCAGGGTTTCGCCGGCAATGGAGTCGCCGAACATGCCAAAGTGCGCCAGGTTCATCACGTAGCCGGCAGCGGGTAGGACAAACCCCGCCTGCCCGCCCCAGCCTGAGTCGGGAAACACGACGCCTGCCGCCACGATCACAGCGCAAAGGGCCAACAGCGCCGGCCAGAGGCGGGCCAGGCGCTTGGCGTAGAAGATGCCCAGGTGCAGCCTGCCGGTGGCGATCCGTTCCTTCATGAGCAGCAGCGTGATCACAAAGCCGCTGAGCGTGAAGAACACGTCCACGCCGATGGAGCCCCCCGGCATGGACTCGGTTGCCGTGTGGAAGAAAAACACGCCGGCAACGGCGATGATCCGGAGCCCGTCCAGGGCATGCTTGCGCCCGGCGAGGAGCCCTGTTCCGGGCGCCGCCGGACCTGCTGGTGCTGACAAATTTGCGCTGCTTGACCTCAAAACCACTAAGCAAGCATATATAACGTTTCCATAACTGCGCTGTACGGCAGCTGGGCGGCGGCTGGCAAGAGAGGGTCCAGAGCGCCCTTGTGGAGGCTGGCCGCCGCTTCTACATTGAAGGCATGGTGGACCAGGACATGGCAGAAGACCTCGAAGAGCTTGTGGACCTCATCGCCGGAATGGAGGACATCAAATCCGTCCTCGACGACCTCACCGGATATGCGGCGGCCACCATGACCAGCACCACGGGAGAGCCCATCGAGTGCGCCGTTACCCTGCACCGCCGCAAACGCACCGCCACCATCGGCGGCAGCAGCAGCAGGGCCGTGGTGCTGGACCGGATTGAACAATCGCTGGGAGACGGGCCCTGCATCGAGGCCCTCGAAACCGGGGTTCCTGTCCTGCTGGATGACGTGTCCTCGGACCCGCGGTGGCCTGAGTACCGCACGGCGCTTTCCGCCGCGGGCGTCGCCAGCTCGCTGGGCGTACCCATGAAACTGGATAACGACGCCGGCGCGGTCCTCGATTTCTTTGCTCCCGTCAGCGGACTCTTCAGTGAGCGGGCGGTCGCCGACGCGGCGAGGTTCGGCGACATGGCGGGCAAGGCGCTCCGGCTGGCCGTGCGGATCGCATCAGCGGAGCAGCGCGCCGACAACCTGAAAGCCGCGATGGACACCAGGACCGTCATCGACCTGGCCTGCGGGATCATCATGGCGCAAAACAAGTGCACCAAGGACGAAGCGTTCGACGTCCTCCGCAGCGCCTCCAACAGCAGGAACCAAAAGCTCAACGAGCTCGCCGAGGGACTGGTGAACCGCTTCTCAGGCCGCAAGGATGCGAAGGCCCACTTCGACGACTGAAGAGTCCGTGGCCCGGGGGCCAGCGACGCTGCTGGTCCCCGGAGTGTAAGACGGGATGTGGCCCACCCCCGAAAATTGGATACCCTGGGCCACATCCGCGTCGGCTTCACGGACGGTCGCATGCCTGGGAATGGTTGGCCAGCGGCCCGGAGCGAGTCGGGGTGGCGGTGGAGAAGGGTTCCTTAGGCAGCAACAGATGGGCCGCCTGCCTGACCCGGGGATCAGCCTAACAAACGCGTGCCGCTTGGCAATAGGGGCGTTCCCGCAGTTTTTGCTCAACTTCCTGCGATTAATGCATCCGTGGCGCCCGGATGGCTCATGAACGCTTCACCGCCCCAATTTGCCGAACCACGTGCCGAGGGCCTCGGTGAGTCCGTCCGCTGATCCCTCGCCCACCCAGGCCACGTAGCCGTCGGGCCGGACCAGGACTGCCGTTGGCGCGGCAACCGCGCCCAGCACGGGAAGCTGCCACGCGCCGTCGTACGTTGCCCGGACGTGCTGCACGTACCCGGCCCACGCGCCAGGTTCCAGCCCCGGGCCACCGAATTCCAGCAGCACCGGCCGTGCCCGGTGAAGCAGTCCGTACACCCTGGCCGGCCCGGCGCCAGTGATGATGTCCAGGTCCGGCATCCGGCGGCCCAGCAGCGGGTGGCCCGGACCCACGTCGTAGGCGACGTCGAGCCCGGTGATGAGTGCCGCGATCGGAGCTCCCGCACCGTCAACGCGGAGCACCTCGCCGAGCAGGTCGCGCAGGGCTTCCTGCCGCGGATCGGACTTCTGAAAGAGGGACTGGGCCATGGTGTACTTGAGCGCCCGCTCCCCCGCCGGGTGGCGCTCCGCGTGGTAGGTGTCCAGCAGCCCGGCGCCGGAGATGCCCTGCAGCACCTCCCCCAGCTTCCAGCCCAGGTTGACGGCGTCCTGCAGCCCCAGGCCGATGCCCAGCCCGCCCGTGGGTGAATGGACATGGGCGGCATCACCGGCCAGCAGCACCCGGCCCTTCCGGTAGGACTCCGATTGCCGGGTGGCGTCCGTGAAGCGCGACAGCCACGTGGGGCTGTGGACCCCGAAGTCGGTGCCGAACACGTCCGTCAGTGCCTGGCGCAGCTCCGCCAGGGTCGGCTCGGTGGCCGGGCCGAGGGAGCCTTCGGTCACCACCACCCGGACCACACCGCCGCCCATCGGGTACAGCCCATGAATACCGCGCCCGTCCACCTTCCCCTGCTGAACGGGCTCCCCCGCCACCTCCACCTCCGCGATCAGGCTGCTCCGCGTCGCATCCGGACCCACCATCGGAATGCCCGCTGCCCGCCGCACCATGCTGCGCCCACCGTCGGCACCCACGACGTAGCGGGCCCGCACAGGTCCGCCGGCGGCAAGCTGGACCTCCACGCCGTCGTCGTCCGCCGAAACTCCGGTGACCTCCACGCCGCGCCGGATCTCCACGCCCAGCTCCTCCACCCACTCCAGCAGCAGCCGCTCGATGTGGTTCTGGAACAACGCCAGCGTGTACGGGTGACGTGTGGGCAGCCCGCCCAGGTCCAGCTGCGTATTGCCGAAGGAGGCCGTCTGGACGGTCTTGCCCGCGGCGAGGAAGCGCTCCGCGATGCCGCGCTGGTCCAGCAGCTCAATAGTGCGCGAATGGATTCCGCCGCCGCGCGAGCCGGCCAGCTCCGGGGAGGGGCGCCGCTCCAGGACAACCGCGTCCACTCCCGCCAGCCGGAGCTCGCCCGCCAGCATCAACCCCGTAGGTCCGCAGCCCACAATCACCGCGTCATGCATACCGTCCCCGTTCTGTTCGACGGCCAGTATGCGGCCGGACGGGGGCCTTGCGGCAAGGCCCCCACTGCGAGGTACCTTGGAAATGCGGGGAGCACTGCGGCGGCCGGCAGCGGCTGCCGATGGCCACGCCCCCCGGCCCTGTTTAGTATTTCCCCATGAAGGACTGGGTCCGGGCACATCCCTACAAAGCCTTTGCCCTGGGTTACGTGGCATATTTCGTGCTCACTACGGGGGTCTGGATGGCCGTCGGACACACCCTGGAAGACGCCCTGGTCACTGCCGTCATATGGACCCTGGGCTATGCGGCGTTCGCTTACGTTGGCTTGCGGCAGCGGCTCAAGGCAAAGGCGCGTCTCGAGGAACACGGCCAAATCCGGGCTTACATCCGCTACCCGGAAGCGCTCACCGGTTCGCTTGGACGCATCTGGAGCCAAGGGATTCTGACACCCGGCGCCGGCACTATCCACTTCCAACCTGCGGTTTACGACTCGCTCGAGCCGTCAGGGCGGCCTCGCACGCTGACAGTGCATCAGTTGCTCCCGGAGCGGCGCAACGTGACCGGGAAGGACCGCAACTACATCCAGGAATTTGAGGTCCAGGCCCTGACGCTGATGACGGACGGCGGCAAGGTAGAGATCGCAGGGCACCCCGAGACGCTGGACAAGCTACAGGAGCGCCTGGGTGCGGACATTGCAGAAGGGTGACGTCACGACGGCGGCACGCGGCTTCTGCCCGGAAGCCGCCCTTGAAAATCGCTTCGTGCTGTTGTCGATTTGTGCGTCCCGTGCACGTCGTATGGGTAGGAGCCCGGTGAAGGGGCTCTGCACAAACGGCAAAGGAGCATGACATGTCCAAGTATTTGATCCTGATCTACCAGGACGAGGCCGTGGCCCGGCAGGCCGAAGGGGAATCCATCAGCGCCAGCTATCAGGAGTTCCAGCAACGGCACGGCGCGTCCCTGCTCGGCGGCGCAGCCCTGCATCCCTCCTCCACGGCGACGTCAGTCCGCCGCGACGGGGCCGGCGGGTTCCTGGTCACGGACGGCCCGTTCGCCGAGTCGAAGGAAACCCTGGGCGGCTATTACCTCATCGAGGCAGCTGACCTCGATGAGGCGCTTGAGATCGCCAAGGAAGTTCCGGCCGGCGTCGGAGTTGAGGTGTGGCCCGTACGGGTGGCGAACTGATGCCGGAGGCCGCCAGCCCGGAGGTTGCCGCGGCGGTCGCTGACGCGCACCGCCGTGAATGGGCCTTCGTCCTGGCGGCCACGGTCCGTGTTGCCGGCAGCATCGATGCCGCCGAGGAAGCCGTCCAGGAGGCGTACGCCAGCGCCTTGGCCACCTGGGGAACGAGCGGCATTCCGCGGAACCCGGGGGCGTGGCTCACGGTGGCGGCACGACGGCGGGCCCTGGACATGCACCGGCGTGCGGCAACGGCTCAACGGGCGCTGCCCAAGCTGCTTGGGCGGGAGGATGACGACGGCGGCCTGCCGGACATGGCGCCCGAAGAGGTCCCCGACGACCGGCTCCGGCTCATCTTCACCTGCTGCCATCCTGCCTTGGCACTCGACGCCCGGGTGGCCCTGACGCTGCGGCTGCTGTGCGGGCTGTCCACGGCCGAGGTGGCACGGGCGTTCCTCGTCCCCGAGGCCACGATGGCGGCCCGCATCACCCGTGCCAAGAAGAAGATCGCGGCGGCCAATATCCCGTACCGGGTGCCGCCGGCAGGCGAGCTGCCCGGGCGGCTGGATGGCGTGCTGTCGGTGGTGTACCTGGTGTACACCACCGGGCACACCGCCCCGTCGGGCGTTGACCTGATGCGCCGGGACCTCGCCGACCGCGGGCTGGAACTGGCCAGGATGCTGCGCGTCCTGCTTCCCGGAGACCGCGACGTGGCCGGACTCCTGGCCCTGGTCCTGCTCACCGGGGCCCGCAGGGACGCCCGGGTCGATGACCAGGATGAGGTGGTTCTCCTGGAGAACCAGGACCGGTCCAAGTGGGACCGGCAGGCCATCGCGGAAGGCGTGGCGCTCCTGGGGGAATCACTTGCCGGACGGCCTCCGGGGCGTTTCGCCCTCATGGCGGCGATCGCAGCCGTGCATGACGAGAGCCCGTCCTGGCTGGACACCGACTGGCAGGAAATCCTGGCTCTCTACGACCTGCTCATGGACAGGTGGCCGTCCCCGGTGGTCCGGCTCAACCGCGCCATCGCCCTGGGGTTCGCGGTGGGTTACGCGGAAGGCCTGGCGGAACTTGACGTCCTGGGAGGCGACCCGCAATTGGCCCGCTACCCGTATCTGGCTGCCGCACGCGGGGATTTCCTGGTCCGGCTTGGCCGCCCGGAAGAGGCACGGGTGGCGTTCGAGGAGGCGCTGACCCTCACGGACAACGACGCTGAGCGCCGGTTCCTCCATGGCCGGTTGAGCGCGTTGGGCGAGTGACGGCCGCGCATCTGAAGGTCCGCTCCCGCGTCCGCTTTTGCCAGTAGTCCAAGTAGTTCTTTGGCGCCTCGCGGCCGAAAAGACAGGTACCACCTCTTGTATCGAGGCCTGCAGACCGCAACCTAGGCTGACTTCACCGCCAAGGTAGCAACACTGGAACTACAAGTCGCCATCGCAGCACACCTGCCTGGAAGCGAAGACTGCGACTCATCGGGAGCAACCATGTTTTTTGACGTGCAACGGCTGCGGCCCGGCGGCCCACCAGCCCTCGGAAATGCGGCAGACAGCCCCACCATCGTCCCCAGCCGGACCGGCTTGGCATGGCTCATGCCGCCCCGGGACGGGGAGAAATACTCCTATCTGCGCACGCCGCAGCACCGCTGGGTGTTCTGGCTGTCTGCGCTGGCCATGGCCGGTTTTGCGGTCAGCTTCGTCGGCCTGGCCACCCAGTCCTACTGGACCCTGGTGTTCCTTCTGCCACTCGTCCTGCTGGTCACCGAACAGTGCCTCAGCCTCCGGACCTCCACCAACCGCCGGCGCATTTCAATGGCTGACCACGCGGCCACCGTCGAACTGTGGGAACCCACCCAGGTGCCGAGTGTCGACGTCTTCATTCCCACCTGCGGGGAAGATCTGGAGGTGCTGGCCAACACCGCGCACCACGTCCGGAACCTGCAGTGGCCGGGTGTGCTCCGGGTCCATGTACTGGACGACGCCGGGCGCGAGGAAGTGCGTGAACTCGCCGTTGGGAGCGGTTTTGGCTACGTGGCCCGGCCGGGCAACGCCTTCAAGAAGGCCGGGAACCTTCAGCACGCCTTCGAGCGCACGTCCGGCGATCACGTGGTGATCTTCGATGCGGACTTCGTGCCCCGGCCGGACTTCCTGCTGGAGCTCGTGCCGTACCTGGACGATCCGACGGTGGGGATCGTGCAGAGCCCGCAACACTTCTACACCCACAAGTCGATGTCCTGGCTGGAGCGGTGTGCCGGAGCCACCCAGGAGATGTTCTACCGCTTCATCCAGCCCTCGCGGGATGCGGTGGGCGCCGCAATCTGCGTGGGCACATCAGCCGTTTATCGCCGCCAGGCGCTGATGGCCATCGGAGGTTTCCCGCAGATCGGCCACAGCGAGGACGTCTACACGGGCCTCCACATGAAGGAGCAGGGGTACCAGCTCAAGTATGTGCCAGTGCTGCTCTCCCGGGGCCAGTGCCCTACAGACATCGATTCGTTTATTTCCCAGCAGTACCGCTGGTGTGAGGGATCGATGTCGCTCGTGGCGGCGGATTCATTCCACGACACCCCGTCGCTGACGCTGCCCCAGCGGATGAGCTTTTGGTCAGGTTTCCTGTATTACATGAGCACGGCGATGCTGGCGCTTCTCGCACCCATTCCGCTGATCGTCATGGCGTTCTTTTTCCCGGCGAACATCACGCCGCTCAACTCCCTGCCACTGCTGGGCGCGATTGTGCTGTGGCTGATCGCGCTGCCGGTGGTTTCCCTGGGCCGCTGGCGGCTGGACGTGCTGCGCGTCCAGGCCATCTATGGTTTCGCCCACCTCTTCTGCATCGCTGATATGTTCCGGGGCCTGGTGTCGGAATGGGTGCCCACCGGCAGCGCATCGGCGCAGATCCCCGTCGCCCGGCGGGTACGGTCCTTCATGGGTCCATACATCCTGGCCACCCAGGCTCTGACCCTGGTGGGTTTGTGCTTGGGGGTCAACCAATACGGGATCGAGCAGTTCTGGGCCGCCATTGTCCTCTTCGCGCTCTCGTCCTACGTGTTCGTTCCGGTGGGGATCCTGGCGATGGGCCGGGGAATCTTCTCTGCGGCCAAACCAGCCGCTGTGGCAATCGTGGAGAGCGCGTGAGCACGGGCGTCGCCGCCCGTCCCACGTGGCGGGCGGCGCTGGAGTCATTCCTTCCGGCTGCCAAACGGCCCAGCGCGGACAAGTACATCCGGCGCATTCCCATCGCCCTGATCCTTTTGGTGCAGGCGGTCTCGGCGCTCCGGCTCAGCAACACCGCTTTCCAGGACGAAGCGCTGTATTTGTACACCGGCGACTGGATCCTGAAATCCTGGGCGGACCCGCACGTGGTGGTGTACACGCATCCGGAGTCATTCTTCTCCGGTGCACCCATGCTCTACCCGGTGCTGGGTGCACTGCTGGACCGGCTCGGCGGCCTGGCCTTGGCCCGTTTGTTCTCCACGGTCTGCATGCTCAGCGCCACGGCGGCGGTCTACTGGGGCACAAACGTGCTGTTCGACCACCACGCCCGGCCACGCACCGCGGGCATCTTCGCCGCTTTCGTCTTCGCCCTCTCTGCGCCGGTCATCTTCCTGTCCAACTTCGCCACCTTCGACGCCCCCAGCTTCGCCCTCATCGCCTGGGCGGCCGCGCTGAGCATCTGGTCCAGCAAGCGCAACCGCTCCATTGTGTGGGGCGTGCCCATCGGGGTCCTCTGCTCCCTGGCCGTGCTGCTGAAATACTCCTCGGCCATCGACGTCCCGTTCGTCATGCTGCTGACCCTGGTCGTGGGGTGGGCGGTCCGCTCCACCCGGGCGAGGGCGGTGGCCCGCGGCGCGGTTGCCGGGCTCACCGCGCTGGTCCTGCTGGTGGGCTCGGCGCTGACCTGGGGGTCGGCGCTGCTGGCGGGCCTCCAGAAGACCACCACGGACCGGGCCGCCATGGTGCACCAGACCCCTCTCCTCACGCTGGTCGGCCAGGTGGGGTTGTGGGCCGGTCTCACCTTCGCCCTCATGATCGCCGGCGGCATCTACCTGATGCGCCGCCAACCGGTCCTCGCGGTGCTGATGCTTGCCGGTACCATCGCGGCCACCGGCTACCAGATCTGGATGGGCGAGGCCGTGTCCCTGCACAAGCACCTCACCCTTGGCATCATTTTCGGTGCGCCGCTGGCCGGGGCAGTGCTATCGGCCCTGGTACGCACCGGGCGGAAGGTCACCGTTCTGCTCGTTGCGGCGGCGTGCTACGCCGTGCTGGTGACGGGACTGATGCAGTCCGAGAAGCTGTTCCACGTGTGGCCTGCCACCACTCCCCTGCACAACACGGTCGAGTTCGCCGTGGACTCCATGCCCTGGATCCGCACGCTCGCTGAAGTCCCTGAGCCGTTGATGTATTCGCTGAAGGACAAGACCGGACCCTGGCAGTGGACGGCGACGTACGACGGTTCGTTCTTTTACGACGACCCCGATGAAGGCGACAGGGTCTTCCAGGGGCTCGAGGCCTACCAGCACGCGCTGGAGGACAACTACTTCCAGCTCGTCGTCCTTGACCGGAGCACCCCGATCGGCCAACAGCTGCAGCCGGAGGAGTTCGGCTTCGCACAGACTGACACGGTCACCGACGCCGCGTCCGGCCACACCTGGCGGATCTACCAGAGGTTTGACCACATCCCCCAGTGACTTGGTGTGGCCGTTGCACAACAAAGGGAAGGCCCCTCCTAGGAGGGGCCTTCAACGTAGTGGTCATTTGTCTTCTGGTATCGGTCAGCGGTGATGCGCAATCCCCCTTCCCGGACGCCCCCGGCGCCCATCCGGACTATGACGCTGTCCACTTTAATGAGCTGCTGCCAGTGCGTAAAGACCCTAATCAAGAAAATAAAGCACGACGGCGGCGGCCTGGGCCGGGCGCGGGAAGGAGGTCTGGCGATTGCGGCTCCTTTGTTCTATAACTAATAGAACAAAGGTAGGAAGGTGAAGGGTCGTTGATCCTCAACGTCGATCTGGCTGCTGATGTGCCGATCTACCAGCAGATCCGGGACCAGATCGTGGAAGCAATCGCACACGGCGCACTGACCGAAGGCAGCCCGCTGCCGCCCACCCGGACGCTCGCCGCCGATTTCGGCATCAACTTCCACACAGTCAACAAGGCCTACGATCTCCTTCGCCAAGAGGGGCTGATCCGTCTCAGCCGCGGTACCGGGGCGGTAGTGACCGCGGCGGCCACCGGCCAGCTCCTTCCGTCCGACTGGACCGCGAGGGCCAGGACGCTCCTGGCGGAGGCCGTGGCCCGCGGAATGCCCGCCGACGACGTGCTCCAGGCCTGCCGGACCCTGCTCGATTCATTTGGTGCCGCGGATCAGGAGGACACGCGATGATTGTTTCCGCCGTTCTGGGCTTTGTACTGCTGGGGCTGGTTCTCCTGCTGGCATTGCTGCTGCCGTCCGTCACCAGCAACACCATCCCCTTCGGAGTCCGGATCCCGTCCCGGTATGCCGCCGATCCGGTCATCACCGGGCAGGCGCACTTGTACCGGCGGCGCGTCCTGATCTGCGGGGGCATCATTGCGGCAGCCGGCGTGGTCAGCGTGGCGGTGACCGGGCAACCCCTGCTGCTGCCGTTGTCGGTACTGGTGCTGGTGGCCACCTGGTACGGCTGCTTCTTTCTGGCCCACCAGGAGATCCGGGCAGCGAAGCTTGCCGGCGGCTGGTTCGAAGGTCTGCACCAGGGCATCGCCGTGGACACGGAACTAAGGACCAATCCCCCGCGGTTCCCCTGGCTCTGGTTGGCACCGGCCGCGGTCATCACGGCCTCCACCGCCGTAATTGGCATCCTGATGTACCCGTCCATGCCCCAGACCCTCGCCGTGCACTTTGGCGCCAACGGTGTCCCCAACAGGGTGGAAGCGAAGTCGGTGGGGGCGGCCTTTTCCCTGGTCTTCCTGCAGCTGGGCCTCACAGCATTCCTGGCGGGCATTGCGGCGGCCGTCGTCCGCAGCAGGCCCGACCTTGACCCGGCCCGCCCGATGGGATCCTCGCGCTGGGCCCGGCACTACATGTCGCTTGGCGCCAAGGCCGTGCTGGGGCTGGTAGCCATGATTGACCTGGGACTGATGGGATCCTCGCTGCTGATGTGGACCGGAACGGTGACCCGGTGGGCGCCGTTGGTGATCGTGATCCCGGTCCTGGCTTCCGTGGCGGCAACCGTAGCGGTCCTGGCCAGGAACAACAGGGACCGCAGCGAAAATGGGGAGGACACGGGCCTGACGCACCGCGACGATGACAGGTACTGGCGCGGCGGCCTGATCTACGTCAACCGGGAGGATCCGGTGCTGCTGGTGCCGCGCCGGTTCGGCATTGGATGGACATTGAACTTCGGGAACCCCAGGGCCGCGATGCTGCTGGCTGGAGTGGTTGCGCTGATCGGCTTGGTGCTTGCCCTCCGCTTCGCCATCTAAGCTGTTACTGTTCAGGCGCTATCCGTCGAGGACCGCAGCGTTGCTTGCCCGCGGCACCACCACATGCACGGCATTGCGCTCGATGGTGAAGTCAGTGGGAGTAGCCGTGGCGATTTCGCCGTCGAGGTTAACCGGCAGGGATGGCTGCGTCACCAAGCGGACGTGCCGGGTCGTCAGGTGGTACACGCCGTCGCGCTCCACAAAGCTGCCATCTTTGAGCAGTCGAGCGATCCGCACATGTTCCCGGAGCGGCGCCCCGGGAATGGCGTACACGTCCAGGATGTGGTCGTCTATGCCTGCCGTCGGCGAAACCGCGTTGCCGCCCCCGTAATGCCTGCCGTTGCCGACGGCCACCTGCAGCACATCCGGCAGCTCGAGCGTTCCATGGTCGCCATCCGGGAATTCGAGCCGGGCGCGGAAGGGCTTGTGCCGGGAATAGGCGCGTACGGCGGCAACCCCGTACGCCATTGGTCCCAGGTACCGCTTCAGGCGGGGACTGAGCCTTTCCGTAACTCCAACCGAAAGTCCCACCGACGCAACGTTGAGGAAAGGCCAGCCGTTCGCCCGCCCCAGGTCAATATCCACTACCTTCCCGTCTGCGAGCGCAGTGCACGCGGCGTCCAGGCCGCCCGGAATTTCCAGGGTGCGGGCAAGGTCGTTTGCTGTTCCCAGCGGAAGAATCCCGAGCACTGTTCCCGTCCCCGCCAGCTGGCCGGCGGCGAAGGACACCGTGCCGTCCCCACCGCCCACGACCACCATGTCGTGGCCGCCCGCCACAACCCGCTTGAGTGTCCCCGGCAGTTCGCTGCCCTGCCGGACGTGATGCACAGAGGAAATGGGCAACCCGGCCTTTTGCAGCTTCTCCACCGCCAGGTCGGGTAGCGCCGCCCGGCGCGCGCCGGCATTGATCACCACGGCAACGGAGTTGGCGTCTCGGGCAGCCTTCGTGGGGACCATCCTAGGCTGAGGATCAATTTCCGCCTCTTTTGCCTTGGGTAGCCCTAAAGTCACCAGCAGTCGCGCCCCAACTTTGCCCCTAATACTTGCGCGTACGGTAGGCCCGACGCTGTTGTTCCCCTACCTTGATAGTCCGGCCAAACCAGATGGTCGGGCTGGGGTTATCCAATCGGTCTCCGGTAGTGAAAGGCACCAAAATGAGGACAAGAAAGGCTACGGCCGTTTGTGCTGTACTGGCCGCTTCCACCATTGGTCTTGCTGCTCCGGCGAGTGCAGACACCACAGGAACCGGTTGCCCTGAGGGCTTTCAAAAGCTAACAGTTAAACAAATCATCAAGGACTATGCAACAGCAGGATTCGAAAAAGCGATAAAAGCCGAGGACCGGAACAACGACGGGCTCCTCTGCTTCAAACTCCTGCCGCCCTCCGTGGACTTCTATGACCCCACCTTCTTCTACCAGGACAATGATTTCCCCGTTAAGGGGTAGAAAGACAGGTACCGAGCCGGGGTTGGGCTACAGGAGCACGAGGTTTCCGATATGCCCAACCCCAGGTTTCCATTCGGCTAGATATCCGCCAGGAGGGACGTGGGGTTTTCGATGGCGTCGGCCACGAAGCGGAGGAAGCCCCCGGCCGTGCCGCCGTCGCAGACCCGGTGGTCGAAGGTCAAAGTCAGCTCGGTGACCTTGCGGACGGCCAGCTCCCCGTTGACCACCCACGGCTTGTCGATGATCCGGCCCACGCCGAGAATGCCCACCTCCGGGTGGTTGATGATCGCCGCTGAGCCGTCGACGCCGAACACGCCGTAGTTGTTCAGCGTGAACGTTCCGCTGCCCAGCTCAGCCGGGGTCGCCTTGCCGTCGCGCGCCACCTGGGTGAGCCGGCGGATCTCCGCATCCAGCTCCCTGGCGCTGAGCTTCTCCGCCCCGCGCACGGAAGGCACCACCAGGCCGCGGTCGGTCTGCGCCGCGAAACCCAGGTTGATCCCGTCGAAGGCCACGATCTCCTGCGACCCGTCGTCGGCAGTCTCAATGCGGGTGTTCAGTTCCGGATACTTCTTCAACCCCGCCGTGACGAACCGGGCGATGAAAGCCAACAAACCCGGGACCTCCACACCGCTGGCTTTCAGCCCCTCGCGCAGCTCCATCAGGGCCGTGGCGTCCACATCAACCCAGACCGTTGCTTCCGGAATCTCGGACCGGCTGCGGGCCATGTTCGCGGCAACGGCCTTGCGCACGCCGCGGACAGGCGTGCGGGCCGCGACGGCAAGGCCGGTCCGCGCGTCGCGGCCCTGGGCTTCGGCGGACTCAGCAGGACGCACCGGTGCTTCCACAGGCGCTTCAACCGGCTCGGCTTCCGGTGCTGCCGCGGGCGCAGCCGCCGGCGCGGTGGTTCGCAGGGCGGCCTCCACGTCACGGCGCATGATCAGCCCGCTGTCACCGGAACCGGAGATGTCCCCGAGGTCCACGCCGTGCTCCCGCGCCATCCGACGGACCAGCGGAGAGATCACGGCGCCAAGCTTTCCGGGCACCCGGGTACGCAGGAGCGCGAGCTCGTCTTCCTTGGACAACTCGGGAGCAGTGGAGTCGGCAGGCTCAGCCACGGCCACGGAAGACTTCCGGGCACGGGTGCGTCGCGCCTGGCCATGGCCGCCGGGAGTTCCATACCCGATCAAAACATTTCCAGATCCAGCTTTTTCTTCCTCCCGGTACGCTTCCGCCTCAGCCGCCGCGGATGATGCCGCCCCGGGAGTGGCATCGGGCCTGTCGGAGCCGGACGGCACGCTGCTTGCAGCATGGCCGTCCGGCGAAGGGGCGGGGGCGGCATCATCCGCGGCGACGCCAGTAGAGAGGGGCGTCACCGAAATCAGCGGCTTCCCCACATCCAAGGTCTCCCCCGGCTTCCCGTGCAGCTCGGCCACAATCCCGGCATACGGAGACGGCACCTCCACTGCGGACTTGGCGGTTTCCACCTCGGCGATCGGCTGGTCGACGGCGATCTCGTCACCTACAGAGACATGCCAGGCCACCAGTTCAGCCTCGGTGAGGCCCTCACCCAGGTCCGGCAGCAAAAATACGCGTGGTTCGCTCATGGTCAGTTCTCCCACTGAAGGTCGTCAACGGCGTCGAGGATGCGGTCCACGCCGGGCAGGTAGTACTTCTCGAGTTTGGGCGCCGGGTACGGGACGTCGAACCCGGTCACGCGACGGATGGGGGCGGCCAGGTAGTGGAAGCAGCGCTCCTGCACCCGGGCCACGATCTCGGAGGAGACGGACGCGAAGCCATGCGCCTCCGCGATCACCACGGCGCGGCCGGTCTTGCGCACCGATTCGCATACGGTCTCATCGTCGAACGGGACGATGGTCCGCACATCGATCACTTCCATCGAGCGCCCCTCCAACGCCGCCGCCTCGGCGGCAGCCAAAGCAGTAGGCACGGACGGACCGTACGCAATCAGCGTCGCGTCAGTGCCGGGACGCGCGACGGCGGCCCTCCCCTCCGAGGTGCGTCCCGCCGTCGTACTTTCCGCATGAAGGCGCCGCAGCTCGCCCAGGTCTACGGAGTCCTTGGTCCAGTACATCTTCTTGGGCTCCATGAAGACCACCGGGTCGTCGGAGTCGATGGCTTCGCGGAGCATGCGGTAGCCGTCCGCGACGGTGGCCGGCGTGTAGACCTTCAGCCCGGCGGTATGGGCGTAGTAGGACTCGGAGGAGTCGCAGTGGTGCTCCACTCCCCCGATGCCGCCGCCGTACGGAATCCGGATCACCATGGGCAGCTTGACCATGCCGCGGGTACGGTTGTGCATCTTGGCCACGTGGCTGACGATCTGTTCGAACGCCGGGTAGGCGAACGCATCGAACTGCATTTCGATGACGGGCCGCATGCCGTTGATGGCCATGCCCACGGCCATGCCCACAATGCCGGACTCGGCCAGCGGGGTGTCGAAGCAGCGCTGCTCGCCGAACGTGGCAGTGAGGCCGTCGGTGATGCGGAAGACGCCGCCCAGCATGCCCACGTCCTCGCCGAACACCAGGACTGAGGAGTCCGCGGACATGGCGTCGGCGAGCGCGGTGTTGAGGGCCTTGGCCATGGTGACCGGCTGCGGGCCGGCGGCCTCGGCCGACGCCGCGGCGGAGGCTGCCGCCCGGGCGGTGGCGGCGGAAACGTTGCCGTTGGCTTCGGATGAGGTGGTGATGGTGGGGCTCACTTGCCGGCCTCCTTCGAGTCAGTGGCTGCTGCGTCGCGGGCCAGCTCGTCGGCGAGCATGGCGGACTGTTCCTTCAGCTGCGGGGTCTGCACCGCGAACACGTGACGGAAGAGCTCCTGCGGGTCCACCGGGACATCCTCGCCGAGGCCCTCACGCAGCTGCGTGGCAACCGCCTCAGCGTGCGCGGCGATCCTTGCCTCGCCGTCGTCGTCCAGCAGCCCGCGGTCCGTCAGGTAAGTGCGCATCCGGTTGACCGGATCCTTGGCCCGCCACTCCGCAACCTCGGCGCTTTCCCGGTAGCGGGTGTCATCGTCCGCGTTGGTGTGGGCCTGCATGCGGTACGTGTTGGCCTCCACCAGCAGGGGGCCGGAGCCTTCCCGGGCGAGTTTTACGGCGCGGTCCAGGACGGCGAGGAGTGCCACGACGTCGTTGCCGTCCACGCGTTCGCCCGCCATGCCGTAGCCCACGGCTTTGTGCGCGAGCGACGGCGCCACGGACTGGTGTGCCAGCGGCACCGAAATGGCGTACTTGTTGTTCTGGACGAAGAAGATGACCGGCAGGTGGAATACGGCGGCGAAGTTCAGGGCTTCGTGGAAGTCGCCTTCGCTGGTGGCGCCATCGCCGCACATGGCCAGCACCACGGTGTCCTCACCGCGCAGCTTGGCGGCGTGGGCAACGCCGACGGCGTGCAGCAGCTGGGTGGTCAGCGGGGTGCACTGGATGCCCACCTTGTACTTGAGGGGGTCGTACCCGCCGTGCCAGTCACCGCGGAAGATGGTCATCACCTGGACGGGGTCCACGCCACGGGTCATCACGGCCACGGCGTCACGGTAGGTGGGGAACATCCAGTCGCCGTCGGACAGGCACAGGGCGGCGGCCACCTGGCAGGCTTCCTGTCCGTGGCTGGAGGGGTAGACGGCCATGCGGCCCTGCCGGACCAGGGCGGAGTTCTGGTCATTGACGCGGCGGCCGACGACGAGTTGTTTGTACGCGGCGAGCAGTTCCTTGTCGCCGGGCACGGGGTATTCGTGGCCGGGCTGGGTGCCCTGCTCACTGCCGGCTTTGAGCCGGCCGTCCGGGTCCACCATCTGGATCTGGTGCCGGGCGGGGAGCATGTAGTCCTCCACCGTGATGCCGAACTTCTTCACGGCCTCCGTCAGCGCATTGTCTGGCGCTGCGCTGCTGGTGGTGTCCGGCGCGGTGTGGTCTGCGGAGATCGTCATTGGTCCGTCCTTCGGTAGCCACTATTCCCTCCCAGTATTGTCCTGACGCAGGTTTCGTATCCAGCACCTGCGCAAATCGTGGAGAAGCTGCTCAGAAATGCCTATTATGGGAGACGATTTGTAACTGTGACGTGGATTACCGACGGGAGTCGTGGACAAAATGCCGGGCAAAGATGCTGCTGCCGAGGTTCCGCTGGACGAGATTGACCGCCGCATCATTGCCGAGCTCACCCGGGACGGCCGGATGTCCGTCACTCAAGTGGCGGAAAACGTTCACATCTCGCGGGCGCATGCGTACTCGCGGATCGCCCGGCTGACCGGCGACGGGGTGCTGACCCGGTTTACGGCGCTGGTGGATCCCATCAAGGCGGGGCTGAAGTCCTCGGCCTACGTGACGCTGAAGCTGAAGCAGGATTCCTGGCGTGAGCTCCGCGACCAGCTGGGCGCCATCCCGGAGGTGCACCACATCGCGCTGGTGGGCGGCGACTTCGACGTGATCCTGCTGGTCCGGGCCGTGGACAACATCGACCTCCGCCGGGTCATCTTCGACCAACTTCAGACCATGCCTGGAGTCCTGGACACGCAGACGTTCCTGGTGTTCGAGGACGTGGATACGCGGTAGGAAATTCAGCGCCCAGGGCAGTACTTATTCCCGCATTTGATGTTCCAGGTACGCAAGATTTCATCAATGTGAGCGCTCCATAGCAGTACCCGAAGTCAGCGGGGACTACTACTTGGATTGCCCCTTTCCGCCTTGAGTCTGCACGGTGTGGGAAGAAACTTCCACGGAATTGCAGCGCGGAGAACGCAGGTAGTGGCAGCGCTTACCGAGTACCCGGCTTCTTGAGGTTTCAGAAACTCGGGTACCGGCACCTGTTGTTGCGCCTATTTCGCTCCGGCAAATATTGGGTCATCGATCCACCGGAAGGCACCTGGATGGAGCCACCAATGGGGGAACGGGTTCTCAACCACACATTCAAGGAGTCTCTCCATGCGCAAAATGACCAAGAAAAACAAGATCGCCGCTGTTGCCCTGTCCGCGACGCTGCTGGCAGCCGGCGGCGGCGCCGCATACGCCTACTGGAGCACCACCGGTTCGGGTGGCGGTTCAGCTGTCGCTTCGTCCGGCACCACGACGTCCACTATCAAGATCACTGCAGCCTTTGCGGACGGTTTGACGCCTGGTGCCACCGAGGACATCACCTACACCGCAACCAACCCGAATTCCTCAAGCACCACGGTGACCTTGGACAAGGCCGTGGTCAGCGCTGACAACGGGTGTGACGCCAGCTGGATCACTGCCTCGGTGCCGACCAACACCACGACTATCGCCGCCGGAGCCACTGAGACGCTCGGTGCGGGCAAGCTGGTCTTCGCTGACACTGCCGGAAACCAGGATCTCTGCAAGGGCGCCAAGATCACCGTAGCGGTCACCAGCCACTAGGCAAACAGCGGGCCGGGGGCGGTGCGAATCCGCCCCCGGCTTGCCGTCATTTGCACCGAAGAAAGAGGGGCACAGGGTGCACGAGCAGGACGGGCATGCGCGGCGTCGCAGGCGGATCGGTATCAAGGCAGCGCTGGTGGCGCTGGTGCTGCTGCTGGCGGGTGCCGGATCGCTGATTGCGGCGGCAAACAATCCAAAGCCCGGCATTACGGTGCAGGTCTCCCCCGCAAGCCAGTCCGTCCAGCAGGGCCAGTCAGGCTCCTACACGGTCACGGCCACCTCCACGGGAGGCTTCAGCGGCGCCGTCAGCCTGGCCGCCGCGGGACTTCCGGCCGGGGCAACTGGCGCCTTCACGCCGTCGTCCATCACCCTCAACTCCGGCAGCAGCGCAACGGCCACCCTGAACGCCACCACCGCCGCGACCACACCGGCGGGAACCAGCTCCATCACCATCACCGCGGCAAGCGGCAAGGTCTCCGGCAGCGTGACGGCCAGCCTCACGGTGAACTACAAGATCTCCAGCTCGTTCTCGATGACTGCCACCCCTGACTCCGTCAGCATGCCGCCGGGAGCCACCGCCGTCTACACGCTGCAGCTCAGCGGCAACAACTTCACCGGCCCCGTCACCTTCAGCGTCCTGGGCGGACTTCCGGCGGGAGCAACGGCGTCGTTCTCGCCCAACCCGGCCACCGGGAACTCCACCACTCTCCAGGTGGCCACCACCAGCGCCTCCCCCACAGGATCCTCCAGCCTGTACCTGGTGGGCACCGGCAAGGACTCCTCCGGGAAGGCGCAGTACGCCTACGCGAATGTCCAGTTGGTCCTGGACTCCACCATCAAACAGTTCGGCATCTCCGGGAACGTCCCCGGAACCCTGTCCCCCGGCACGTCGGCCGGACTGAACCTGCAGATCAGCAACCCCATCAACAAGCCGCTGTCGCTGACCAATCTCTCTGTCGCCGTCGCGGGCGTCACCCGGAGCGCGGCCGCCGTGGCGGGCAACCTGCCCTGCACGCCGGCCGACTTCACCGTCACCCAGTACAGCGGCCCGTACCCGCTGGCCGTGCCGACCACTGGCGGTTCGCTCCAGGGGCTCAACGTTGCCCAGACCGCCTGGCCCCGGGTGGGAATGCTGGATACCTCCACCAACCAGGACGGCTGCAAAGGCGCCACACTCCAGCTCAGCTACTCAGGATCAGGACAGGGGAACTGAGATGACCAACACCAGCAGAGGCCGGGGCCTCAAAGCAGCTGCCCTCGCCGGGCTCCTGGCTACCGTCGGCGCCGGAACCGCCTACGCCTACTGGACTGCCGCGGGATCCGGGTCAGGGTCCGCGGCCGCCGCCACCATGCAGGCCGTCTCAGTGGACGCCCTCGTCGCCAGCGACAACCCCAAGACGGCTCTCTATCCTGGCGGCAGCGCCGACGTCGTCCTCCGCCTGACCAACCCCAACCCGTACTCGGTGCAGGTGTACAGCGTGACCGGCAACGGCCCCGCGGCGGCCGACGCGTCGCACCCCGGTTGCACCACCACCGGCGTCAGCTTTACCGGGACCGCCGCGCCGCTGTCTCCCGCCACATACGTTCCCGCTAATTCGTCAGCACTCATCACCCTCCCCGGAGCGGCCGCCATGGATACCACCTCGCTCGCAGCCTGCCAGGGCGCAACATTCAGCTTCCCCGTCACGGCGGAGGTCCGGAAATGAGCCTCGCCATCCGCAACGCGTCCCTCATCATCGGCCGCCGCCCGTCCCGCAGGCTGGCCTGGATCATCACCGCGGTCCTGCTCCTGCTCGGCACGGGCACCGCGGCCTACGCGTTCTGGGCCTCCACCACCAGCAGCAACAACGCAGCCGCCGCAGCCGACACGCTCTCACCTGGTTCCAAGCCCTCGGTCACCGCCAGCAACACGTCCCTGACCGTCGCCTGGGCCAACGGGACCACCGTCAACGGCCGTCCCGCCACCGGCTACACCGTCGCCCGCTACTCAGCAGCCACCGGCGGGACCGCCATCCCGGCCACGGGCGGCTGCGCGGGAACCGTCACCACGCTCACCTGCACCGAGCAGAACGTCCCGGGCGGCACCTGGTACTACACCGTCACCCCGGCCATCGCGCTCTGGACCGGGTCCGAGAGCCCGCGCAGCAACGGCGTCAGCAGCGATGCCATTGCGCCGGCTGCCTCAGCCACGGTTTCGCCCACCCCTAACGCAGCCGGCTGGAACAACACCAGCCCCGTCACCGTAACCATCACGGCCGACGACGGGACGTCCGGTTCCGGCGTCGCCTCCATTACCTACGCGGTCGACGGCGGCGCGCAGCAGACGGTGACCGGCGCCGTCACCACCATCCCGGTCACCGGCGACGGAACGCACACGGTGTCCTACTTCGCGACGGACAAGGTGGGCAACGCCGGGTCCACGCAGAGCCAGACGGTCAAGATCGATACCCAGGCGCCGGCTGCTCCGGCCTTCACCACCGTTCCCGCCTACGTAAGCCAGGCGACGGTTTCCGGGGTGACGGTCAGCGGCACCGCCGAAGCAGGGGCCACGGTCAACCTCGTAGCCAGAGATGGCGCCGGGCACTCAGTGCCGGCGACGGCCACCGCTACGCTGGGCTCCTGGTCCGTCAAAGTTGACCTGACCAGCCTGGACCAGGGCACCGTTGCCTACTCGGCAACCGCCACGGATGCCGCAGGGAACACAGGGACCGCCAACACGGCCACGAGCGCGAAGGACACCCTTGCCCCTTCCCCGGCGGCCGGCGTGGGCGTGCCCACCTACGTCTACACCGGCAACGTCTTATCCGTCCCCGTCACCGGCAGCGCCGAAGCCGGGTCTACGGTGACCGTAAGCGCCGCCGACACCGCCGGCACCACCCCTGTCACGGGCACCGCCACTGCTTCCGGAACGAGTGCCTGGTCGCTGAACCTGAACCTCGGAACGCTGGGCCAAGGAGCAATCACCTACACCATCAACGTCGCCGACCCTGCGGGCAACACCAGCAGCGCTGTCACTGCATCGGACACAAAGGACACCGTGCTGTCCCTGAAGTTCAATTCCCTGTCGACGATCTTTTCGGGCAACGTGAAAAACTACCCGGTCAGCGGCACCACCGATTCCGGTTCCACCGTGAACCTCACGGTCACCGACTCGGCCACGGGCGTCCCGGCAACCGCATCGGGCTCCGCCTGGACCACGCCCGCATTGGACCTCTCCAGCCTCCGGGACACCTCAACAAGCAATCCAATCGTCACGGTGACGGTCACAGCAACTACGAGTGACGCCGCGGGCAACACCGCTTCTGTCAGCGCCACTGTCACCAAGGACACGGCCGCGCCGTCCGTCACAGGCGTTGTCCTCACCAACGGCGGGCCGAAGCAGAATTCCGCGGACAAGGGCGACACCCTAACCATCACATACTCCGAGGCCCTGGATCCGGCCAAATTCTGCACCAGCACCAGCGGTGCCACCACCTTCAACGGCATCGCAACGCTGTCTGACAACAACCTGAACGACACCCTCAGCTTCTCAACGACCGACTGCACGGGGCTCAACATCGGCAACATCTCACTGGGCGGCAACTACGTTTCGGCAACAGCCACATTTGGGCCCAACGCTAACGGATCCGGTGGGGCGTCCACTCTTACGTGGAACCCCACTGCGAAGACGTTCACCATCAAACTCGGGAACTCTGCCAACGGCAGCACCCTGCAGAATGTGACCGCGGGGCAGCCCTCCTATGCGCCGTCGTCGAACCTCACTGACATAGCGGGCAACACGGCCGTACCTGGACCGGGCACTTGGGGAACTTCAGGTTTCTGACAGTCCGGGCCGCAAGAGGATGCCACCTATCCGTGGGCAGAACCGCCGCCCCAGTACTGGAAGCTGTCATAGCAGTGGCGGGAGCAAAATGCCGCGGATGGAGATGGGGGCAGGGCCATCCCGCAATACCTGCACTTTGGCTTGGATCGCAGGATCTGCTTCACGATTTTCAGCATGAAAGAACGGTAGGCGCCCGCTCCGCAGACGTGACCAGTAATTGATACTTCAATCCAGACTGCCGCCATACCTGCACGGCTCCTTCCGCGTCGGCGGCCTTGAGGAACTTGGGGCTACCTTGATGGATTCTTGAGCGGATCCAAGCCCACCCTTGAGGCAGTCCGGGCAAAGTGATGCCGAAGGGACGGAATGCAGCCATGCTGCAACTGGGTACTGGGGCCCAGTCACCGCCCATAGTCGGCTAACGCCGATGGTCTCGGACGCCTGGCGGCACCACCAGTGGGGCCGCCAGGCACCAACTCCATGTGACCCACAGGCCAGGGGCCGGCGGCGGAGGCCAAGGATCAGCGTCGATCCGAAAAAAGCCGCCGGCCCCCACACAACACACGGGGCGCGATGCCAAACCATCGCCTGGAGTGCCTCCGGGCGCCGGAACGGCAGCCTGACCAGGCGACGTCCCTTGCGACAGGTGCACCGAGTTTCAGCGGAACCGGTCACCCTGCAGTCCACCCGATGACTGCAGGGTGAGCCATTCAGGAACACGGGCGCGCCCCGGGCTTTTCCGGCCGATGTCCCAAAATATGAGCTGCTGCCGGGGCGCCATCACCCGGCAGCAACCAACGTACCCCGCTGGCGGAACCTCGCAGAAGGGTTGAGGACACCCGATCGGCTCAGCCGGCTACCCAATTCCACGGGCAGGTTGCCGGCGGGGGCACGGCCGGTAAGCCCCCGCACCTACCCATCGGACGACGGCGGCACGCACCAGGGTGGGCGACGACGGCTCCTCACTTCCTGCGGCGCAGCACGATCACGACATACAGTGCGACGGCGACGGCCACCAGTGCCCCTATGCTTACACCTGCGCTTTGACCGTCGAGCACTCCACAACTCCTTCACGGTTTCACGTCGCTGACGGAATTCAGGATAGGACGTTACGCGCCTGCGGCAACTCCTTAACGCGGCGCTCTTGGTCTTCAGCAAGGCTTAAGGACCTTTACTCAAATCATTGGATGTTTATTAATCGATTCAATGGTCCGTTCTTGATGTAGGGCCTTTATTGTCGTGTCCGGGCCGCTCCTCCCTGGAGCGGAACGCGTTCCGCGCACCCAAAAGCTTCCGGGTTTCCCCGCAGGGGTCCACCCGGGTTTGACCGGGGCCGGCGGCGGTGTGTGCCCTCCTGAGACCGGGGCGCATCCCCCCAGTCGCCGTCGGCCCCCCAGCTCCTGGCCACCATCCACACCCCTTACGCTTCACGACGCTGGCGTCACCCGCTGCCCTGGGCGCGGCTGACCGGCCGCGCGTGTTCCCGGGGCAACAGGTTTCGCAGCTCCCGCCTGCCGCCCGAAGGAAGACATGACGTCACTGAAACATCTGCTGCAAGACACCTATGCCCGTCAAATGTTCGTGTTCGTTGTTGTCGGCCTGGCCTTGTCCGCCATGGTGCCGTTCGGCAGCAGGTTCCTTACCGGCGGCTCACCCGTCCTTGTCCTGGCGGCGGCAGTGCTTCCCCTGCTGCTGGCGGTAGCGCTCATCGTCACGCCCCGGATCTCCAAGGCAGACCAGCAGGCCGCAGGCGGTTCCCAGGAACGCCTGGGCGCGGCCCTGCTCCTGTACCTGTCCCCGGTGCTCCTGCTGAACGCCGTCTACCCGCTGGTGAGTCCCGCCATGGCCGGCATCAATGTTGCAGGGGTGCCGCTGACCTACGTGGTCCTGGCATCGTCAGTCACCGTGCCGTGGCTGGCCCAGGCTGCGTGCCTGCCCATCTACCGCGTGCTCGGAGACCTCATGGCCGAGCGCAACCTCGGGGAGATCACCCGCCGGTTCTGCCAGCACTGGCCGCTGATGTTCGTCCAGTCCCTGCCCCTCGTTGCGGTGTTCGCGGTTCCCCTGTGGCTGGCCACCGGCTGGTCCTGGGACGCCATGATGCACTACGTGGTCCTGTGCGGCCTGCACCTGCTGTTCGTGCAGTCTCTGGTGCTGGCCAACGTGGCCAACCGACGCGGCTTGTGGGCTGCCGCCTGGTCCGGCTACGCGGCCGCACTGTTCCTCGCTCCTGCCGCCTGGTGGCTGCCGCCTGTGGTCGGAACCGCCACGCAGCTCGTCGCCATGCGCTCGGGCCTGCGCCACATGAGCATCACCAAGCACCTGGGCGCACGGGTGTTCGGTGCTGACCTGGTCCGCGGCCTGCTCATGGGTGCGGTCCTCTGGGCTGACAAGTATGCGCTGTTCCTGGTGACAGGCGGGGCATTCCAGGTTGTGGCTGTCTTCGCGGCCATGCTCCCGGCAGTCATCGCCTACAACTTCTACTTCGTCCACCTGGCACCCGGCGTGGACCGGGCCCTCGGCAGGCTGCACAAGGACATCGCCACCGCCCCGGTCAGCGTCCTGAAGGGCAGCTCCAGCCGGCTGGTCCGCGTCCTGGACCGCTCGGTGGTCCTCACCGGAGCCATCGCCGGGCTGCTGACCCTCTCGGTGTCGCTGGCAGTGTCCGGCCTGGACCCGGCCAACACGTTACTGACGGTTGCCGCCGCCCTGGCCTCGTGGTCCTTCATGATGCTCACGCTCCTGAACTACGAGCTGGACTTCATCGGGGAGAAAATCACGCCCCAGATCCTCGGCGCCGTGCACCTTACCGTGTGCATCGCAGCCTTCGCCGGCGGAGCCCACCTGATCGGCACCTCGGTGCACTCCGCCAGCTACCTGATCCTGGGGGCCGCTGACTTCGTCCTCATCGCCGTCGGCTGGACGCTCTACAAGCGGCACTGGAGCCAGCCCGAATACACCCTCTTTTGGCGGCACGCCACCACGTGGTGACGCGGCTCCCGCCACCGCACGTCCCTCAGTCAGTCCGAAACTCTTGAGCCTTCAGAACACCAGGTGAGGAAACAACCATGTACTCGACCCTTAAGAACCTAAAGACCCGCTGGAACAGCAACCCGGCCCCGTCAGTGCTTTCGGCGGGACCGGCAGCCGCCCCGGCGCCCCGCGATGTCGAGTACCAGGACGTAGACGTGGCCATCGTGATGGAGTCCACCTACCCCTACCTCAAGGGCGGCGTCTCGGCAGTGGTGCACGACATCGTCACGCACAACCCGGACCTCAGCTACGGCATCATCCACATCACCTGGGACTCCAGCGCGCCGCTGACGGACCTCTACGGCATGCCCGGGAACGTCCGCTGGGTCCGGACGGTCTTCCTCAGCATGGAGGAACACCGGCACGACTACATGTCGGTGACCGTCAAGGACCTGGGCATGGACTCCAAACAGCGCGAAGAACTCTCCCACCGGCTTTTTGACGCCATCTACGCCCTGTCAGAACACGGCGAAGTGGAGCCGCTGTGGGACCTGATTGACGAGGGCCTCAACAAGCGGACCCGGCAGTACCCCCTGTGGGCCCTGCTCGGATCCCGGGAATTCATGCAGGCCCTGCAGGACCGCATGCCGCAACTGAACCTGCCGCTGGCCGAATCCTTCTGGGTGCTGCGCAACTTCTTCTCCCTGGCCTATGCCATCACCGGCGAGACCATGCCCCGCGCCAAGGTCTACCACGCCCACACCACCGGCTACGCCTCCCTGCTGGGGGCAGCGGCCGCGCGGGACCACGACACCGCCTTCCTGCTGACCGAACACAACCTGTATGTCCGGGACACCGTGAACACCCTGCTGGACCGGAACATGGCCCTGTCCATCACGGCCGATGACTACCGGCTCTTCGACGTCACGGCGGAACAGCGCGCCTGGATGGCCTGGTGGACGGAAATGGGACGCTTCTGCTACCCCAGCGCCCGCCTGATCACCTACCTCTACCCCAGCGCCATCACCGAGGCAGCCCGCCTGGGAACGGACATCGACAAGTCCGTGGTGGTGCCCAACGGCATGGTCATCGAGGAGTTCGACGGGAAGTACCGGGCGCGCAGGCAGGTCCTGGAAAACCTCCGGCAGGACTCCGCGGAGCACGTCTGGCGCCTGGTCTACATCGCCCGCGTGGTGCCCATCAAGGGGCTGCTGGACCTGCTTTCGAGCATGGAGGTCCTCACGCAGCGCGGCTATCCGAACCTGCACCTGGACGTCCTGGGCCCCACCGAGCACGTGCCCGAATACTACGAAGCGTGCCTGGCCAAGATCCAGGCCCTGGGACTGCAGGACAAGGTCACCATCCACGGCACCGTCAACGTCCGCGAGATGCTGGACCAGTTCGATCTCCTGGTGCTCCCCAGCTATAACGAGGGCCAGCCCATCGTCATCCTGGAGGCCATGGCCGCCGGCATTCCCACTGTGGGCTCCGATGTTGGCGGCGTGGCCCAGCTCATCGCCGATGACCTGCTGACCACGGACGCGAAGACCATCGGCGCCTGCGGCGAAACGGTCACCCCGGGCAACGTGGTGCAGATGGCGGACGCCGTCCAGGCCGTCATCGGCAACCTGGACGCCTACGGCGAATATGCGGCCAACGCCCGCACCCGCGTGCAGGAGTTCTTCCAGATGCACGAGGTCATGTCGTCCTACAACCAGATCTACCGCGCCCTGGGCGACCTCCCGGTGGTGGAGCCGGCTGCCGCGGACGTAACAGCGCTGGACATGGCGGCTGCGGAAGAGCTCCCCACCGAAGCACTCACCGTGGTGCCGCTGTGACCGGAGTGGGTGCGTGGATCCGCTACGGCGATCCCATTTCTCCGGCGCAGATCGATTTCGCCGCTGAGCACTACCGTGCGGCCATCCTCCAGCCGTGGGAGCTGGACGCGGCAGCCGAGCTCAAGCGCCGCCGCCCGGACATGACGATGCTCTGCTACAAGTGCCTGTCCTCCACCCGCGCGTATGAACCGGGGCCCATCTTCAGTTCCGGGGTGACGTACCGGGAGGCAGAGGACGACGGCGGCACATGGTTCGCCACGCGGCTGGACGGTGCGCGCATCGAGTGGAACGGCTACGGCGGCCATTGGCAGATGAAGGTGTGGGACCCGGAGTACCGTGCCCGCTGGGTGGAGAACGTCACCAGCGAACTGGCCGGCTCCCCCTTTGACGGCGTGATGGCGGACAACGACGTGTTTGACGACTACTACGGCATCCGGCCGCCGGTGCAGGACGCGGCATCCATGGCCGACTTCCGGGACGGCCTGGACAAACTGGTCCACGCTGCGGGGGCTGCATTGAACGGCGTGGGCAAGGTCCTGGTGCCCAACATCGCCGAATCCCGGCGCCTGCCGGGCCGCTGGCATTCCCACGCGGCGTACGGCGGCGGCTTCGAGGAGGTGTGGCTGGGCTACGGGCCGGCGAACCTGTTCGATCCCCGCACGGCCGAGGCACAGCTTGCGCAGGCAGACGGGCCCGGAATTTCCATCCTGCGCGTCCCCACCGACGGCGACGACGCCCACCCCAACTTCCGGTATGGGCTGGCGGCGTTCTGGATCTTCGGCGGCGGCGCGGGTTCCTACACGGCGACCGGCCACGACGACTACAGCCGCACCCAGCACATCGAGGAACTGGACTGGCCCCTTGGGCACCCCGAGGGGCAGCCCCAGGGCCGCCGCCACGTATGGTCGCGAACCTTCAGCGGCGGCTGGGCGGCAGTGAACTTCAACAACGACGGCCGCCGCCGGCGCCGCATCAAGGTCCCTTCCGGGCTGGTTGATGCCGCCGGGCAGCCGGCACCCCACCATGTGGTCCTGGCCCCGCAGAGCGGGGTCGTCTATCAGCGAGGGCAGAGACATTAAGGTTCTAGTCACCGGCGGCGCCGGGTACATCGGGTCCCACACCATCCTCCAGCTGCTGGAGGCCGGGCACGACGTCACGGCGGTGGACAACCTCAGCAATTCCCAGATGGAGTCGCTGCTGCGCGTCCAGAAACTCGCCGGACGCAGCCTGGCCTTCCACGAGGCCGACATCACGGACCCCGCGGCGCTGGACCGGGTGTTCGCCGCCGCCGGGGCTGAGGCGGTCATCCACTTCGCGGGTTTGAAGGCGGTAGGCGAATCGGTGTCCCAGCCCCTGCGCTACTACCGGAACAACGTCACCGGGACGCTGAACCTGCTGGAGGCCATGGACGCCCATGACGTGCGGACCCTCGTCTTCAGCTCCTCCGCCACGGTGTACGGAAGCAACCCGCAGATGCCCCTCAAGGAGGACAGCAGGCTGGGGGCCACCAACCCCTACGGCCGGACCAAGCAGCAGATTGAAGAGATCCTCACGGACGTGCAGGCCTCTGACGGCCGGTGGCGGCTGGCCCTCCTCCGCTACTTCAACCCGGTGGGCGCCCACCCGTCCGGCCAGATCGGCGAGGACCCGCAGGGTCCCCCGAACAACCTCTTCCCGTACGTCACCCAGGTGGCGGTGGGCCGCAGGGACATGCTGAACGTCTTCGGCGGCGACTACCCAACATCCGACGGCACCGGGATCCGCGACTACATCCACGTAATGGACCTGGCCGCCGGACACCTGGCGGCACTGGATTACCTCGCTGCCCGCGAGGGGGTCCACACCTGGAACCTGGGCAGCGGCAGCGGCCACTCCGTCCTGGAAATCATCCGCGCCTTTGAAAAGGCTGCGCAGACTGCCATCCCCTACAGCCTGGCGGAGCGGCGCCCGGGAGACGCCCCGATCAGCCTGGCGGATCCGACGGCGGCCTTCCGCGACCTGGGGTGGAAGGCTGCGGAGACGCTGGAGAACATGTGCGCCGATGCCTGGCGTTGGCAGCAGAACAACCCGAACGGGTACCGCATGGAGGCGGCAGCCAGTTAGCAGTCGGCGGCCGCGGCTTGGCGGTGGTCGGTGGTCAGGATGCGGGGAAGTAGTTGCGTCCCAAGGTCAGCCATCCGGGCAGCGTCTGGTCCTGGGCAGCGTTGGCAAAGCGCAGCGGGACGCCATTGGCCAGAGGGTTCACCGGCCGCAGCACCAGCGTGTAGTAGCCGGCGGGGAGGCCGCCGGTGCTGAGGGGCGCTGCCAGGGTGGGTGCCATGCCGGGTTTGATCGAGGTGAGCTGCCAGGAAGTGGTCCAGGTCCTGGCGATCTTCCCGTCGCCGCCCACGGCAGCCACCTGCACCGGCCAGTCATAGTAGAACGGCGCAACCCCGGTGTTGCGGATGGTGACACTGAGGTCACTCTGGCCCTTCACGGCTCCTGGGGCCAGGGAGAAGCCGGTGGCTTGGAACCGGTAGCCCAGCGACTGGGACGCTGCGGCAGCATTGCTTTGGGCAGCCCCTGAATACGTTGGACTGAAGGCGTACTGGTTGAGCAGCCACGAGGCGTGCGTTGCCGCCACGCTCCCCGGAAAGTCCTTCTGGGCCGGGTCGGCCACCCAGGGGCACGGGACGGCGTCGAAAAAGCAGGGCTGCAGCTCGGGGCGGAGTTCGCCGCCCACCGGCTGGGTGAGCCATTTGCCGGTTGCGCCGGCCTGCTGCAGTTTGTCCACGAAGCTCCAGCCGGTTCCGGGCATAGTTTCGGCGGCAAACGAGTCGTCGTGGTAGCCCACGCTGAGGCTGCTGTTCGCGGTGGTGGGGTACCGCACCTGCAGCTTGGTCCTGGTGAAGGCGGCCGTGTAGGCCTGCAGGACAAGTTGTTGCTCGGTGGCCGAGGCCGACCAGTTTTCCGGCGAGGCCCACCCGTCGTGGGGGTAGGTGTGCCATTCGCCCCAGAACCCCAGCAGGCCCGCCTGGATGAAGCCGATGCGCCGGTCGCCGTCGTACTTTGACCCAAAGGCCGCGATGAAGCTGTCCAGCGCCTGTGCCATGCGCGGGTCGTCGTAGTCGGGGGAAACGCTGATGCCCTGGTTGCCGTAGTCGGTGTAGGAGTGGGTGGCCAATCCTGCGTCCAGGAGGTATTTGGGAACGCCGGTTGGCTTGCCGGGGTAGTCGAGGTAGAACCTGAAGACGGCCTGGTGCCCGCGGGCGGCAATGGCGTTCAGCTGGGATTCCAGTGCGGACCAGTCGTAGGTGCCGGGTCCCGTGACCACTGCGTTCACCGGAATGTAGAACCATTCCATGGAATAGGGCAGGGAACCGTACTTCCCGGCGTAGGGGACAAAACCCTGCAGCGGGTTGCTGGCCGGCGCCGGACCGGCCGCCAGGGAAACCCACTCCCCCGGTTTGACGTCTGCGGCTGTCGCGCTGGGTACAGTACCGGCGGAAGGGATGGTGAGGGATATCAGCCCCGCCAACAAGGACAACGCCGCGGCAGCGTTGGCTATCCCTTTTGTCTTTCCGCGCGGGCGGACAATATTCGAAAACGGAACAGCACCCAGCCTGTGCAACGCTTTCACTGAAGCTTCTTCCTACGGGCGGTGCCAGGGCACCTGCGAGACCAAGAACTGCACGAAAGTCGCCCAGTGCGACGGCGCTAATTCAAACTGAAAACGCAGGGCTCCACAAGTGGCCAAGGGGTTTCCGTCATTTCTCAATGCGCCCCGGTCCCCAATACGATGAGCCTTCCGGCCTGCCGGTGGTCCTTCCTGGCTGGGCCATGGCCCATTTTTTCAATCGGTTCGTGGTCCAGCAGCAGCACTGATGGAGGGACGCTGCCCGGACCTGTAGGCAGAGGCTATGACGGGTTCGAGTTCGTCCATCACCGTATGGTTCCCGGGGAGCACCACATGGGCCAGAAATTCGGATTCGAGTGTTGCAACACCGGCTGCCGCCGCTGCGAGTTTGGCGTCGGTGGACAAGGCGAAGGCGTGCCAGAACCTCCGGGCATCGAGTTCGAGCACTTTTGCGCTAACCTCCTTGCCGGGGACGTCGGACACTCCACCCGGAACAGCAGGGCTTCGCTCGGTCTGCGGCAATGAGAGGACAATCCGAAATTGCCTTCCGCTGGCTCTGAACGAGATGGCGTTGAGGTGGCCACGTTGGCTGAAGAGAACATCGGTTGCCCCGAAGTCAAGAAGCGAGCGTTCCACGTGTTCCCGCGAAGCTCCAACACTGAAGGAATCACCGCGCGTGTAAAAACTCCGGGAATCGTAGGTTGCCATACTCCAACTATGCCCCGCCCGGCCCCCTTTCGGTCACAGGGGCCTCGCCCAGTACGTTTATGGCTGGGACCCCGGCCCGGTTTGGGTGGCCGGGGTCCCGTGGGTTCAGGGCTGTACAGAGTCGAAGAACCGGTAGGTCGGCTGTGCCGGGGACGGTTCTTCCTGGCGTGTTCTGGACCGGATGAACTCGATGTTTTCCGGTGACAGGACAGTTTCGCCGTGACTATCAGAATCAGCGTCCTCTCCGGATTCGGCATTTATTTCTGCCGAGATGGTCCGGGGCAGAATTACACAACCAGGATTGTCGAGGAGCCACTGCTTGCTGGCCGGGGACAGCCGGTGCCAGTACTTCTCAAGGTGCATGGAAGTCATTGTTTCCTTTGCGGGTTTGGGTTCGTGTGGAGACTTTGAGGAGGCGCGCCTATGGGCGTGTCCGTACTGTCGACTCCGCGGTGCTGGTTACGGGTGTTAGTCGAAGTGGATTTCTGCCGCGGATTGACGGATCGCTTCAAGTCGTTGTTCCTCAAGCAGCCCCAGGGCATCCAGTTCTTCAGACCTGTGGGCGCGCTCGGCTTCGGCCTGCACGGAGATGTCCCTCAGTATCGTGCCCACGAGGTGGGCGAGCCCTGACTTGAGGTCCTGCAGATTGGTGTTGGTGATCAAAAGGCGGCGGTCGGAAACCCGCAGTTCGACGTCGCTGTATCCTTCTTCCGCCAGGCGCTTGGTGACGCTCTTGTCATGCAACAAATCGAGTTCCCGCGGCTGGGGCCTGCGGGAAAAAACGACGGGGACGGTGTACCGGGAGGCGGCCGTTGCCGTACCGAGGTCGTGAGGCAGGGCGGAAGCGAGGACGCCGCTGAGCGCGAGGCGCCCCTCGACGTGGACAGGCTGTTCTTGGGTGGTGGTCATGGCATTGCGCCAACGTTTCTTGGAGATGCACTGTCAGAACCGCAGATACGGGCGGATTGACTGTGACTGGGGTTCTAGGGACTCGAAACCGGGCCCCTTATATTGGGAGGGCACGGGCTGAAGGGCCGGCCTGCGTAGCAGGACGGCCAGGGCCGCCCTCGTTGTCCCAACTCATCACCACGTGTTCAGCGCAGTGACGGGATGTCACAGTCGCCGATGCGCCGGCGGCGCACGCGGAGTTGGTTTCATTGCCCGGGAAACCGGATGTCCAGTCACAACGTCCCGATACTCTGACTGTACGCCCTCGTGGGCCGCGACCGGTGAAAACCCACCAATCAGTTCTGTCCGCTTCCAAACCCGGACCTGCCCCTGGCTACGTCCCGTTCCCACAATCCACAGACACAGCAAGGGTGCCGAGGGTCAGATAACAGCCAGGGCGCCCTTCGCGCTCTCCACCAGCACCTGCGTGGCCGCTGGAAGATGGATGACTTCCCCGTCGATCTGGCAAGGAACAGCATCCCGCGTTGTAAAGGAATAGCTGCTGACGCTGGGCTGGTGGCCCAGTCCCAGCGTCACAGCCCGCAGGGTCATCAGCGCCATCTTCCAGCGCCCGGCATGCGGCAGCGTCACGACCTCGAACAGGCCATCGTCGGGGCTGCCCATCTCGCTGACGGTCCCGTACTTGGCCATACGCGAAATGTTGGCGAGGATCAGGCTGTCGAAGCGCGCGGTGGCCCCGTCTGCACGGACGAGTTCGAAGGGCCTCAACGCAGAGAGTGTGCGGGCGACGGACAGGAGTTCGAGGATTTTCCCCTTGCCGCCCCGCTCGATGCCGATCGCCATCAACGGTGTGAGCCCGAAACCTATGTACGAGTGGGCGTACTGAATCCGCTCGCGGTGTTCCCCGCCGAACGTCATGCGCAACAGGTCGATGTGGCGGACTCGGCCTTCGCGGACGGCCTCCGGCAACGGCGGCGCGGGCATGCTGCGGTGATGGTCATTGGCGTTGCCTGCCGCAACAACAGTGCACACCGCCCTGCTGCCGGGAACGTCCATTACCCCGTTGACGACCTCGTGGTATCCGCCATCACCACTGACGGAAACAATGAGAGGGGTTCCCTTCGCCGCCACGGAGCGTGCAAGATCACGGGCGTGCCCGGCAAACTCCGTTGGCAGCAACTCAATCGGCAGCTCCGGCAATGCGGCAGTCAGACCCTGTTGTAATTCGTCGATCCTGGCAACCATGCCGGGCTTACCCGGATTGAAGACCAGGACTACCCGATCAAAACGGTCCACGGGCGCCCGCTCGCTCGACATAGCCGCCCTTCCAAACCGCTGTCACCCAGATTCTGCTCCGGCAGAGGAGTGCCAGTGGGAAACTGTCCGGCCCCTTAGTTCTGGCCCCGCTCGGGAGCGTTGTCAGTGCCCCGCGGGATTGGCATTGAGGTGGTGTCCTCAGGGCCATGCACGTTCGTCCGTCGTTCCTGCAAGAGTCTAACGGCGTGAGGCCGGGCGCGGGTAGCCGCCAGGGAATCAGCAAGTCGCATGGCGTCCAATAAGAGCATTCTGTTGGACGGCGGAACACTGCCCGCCTCGCTGGTGCAGATAACCAGCGCCGCGGTGACTTCCGCGATCAGGTCTGTGTCACGGCTGCGCCGGTACTCCTGTGCGAGGTCCCCTGTGTGCTCAAGTTCCCCGGAGACGAACACCGCGACCTCGGTTCTGCGCGACATGTCGAATTTCATCAGCACCGATGAGACCATGTTTTTCACGGTCTTTTCGGCCAAGAACATTTCCTGGCCGATCTGGCCGTTGGTCAACCCCCGGGCAACCCCGCCCGCCACCTTCATTTCCTGTTTTGAAAGCATTCCCAACCGGGCGTCGGGCCCGTTTGTTCCGTCAGCCTGGATCGGAGCCAGAATGCCGGTCTGGAAACGACGGCTGTAGGCTGTGTACCCCTGGATGGCCCGCCGGATCAGCCCGAGCTGTTCCTCATTGTCATCCTGTTGTGACAGGCACCCCCATGCGCCGGCCAGGATAGCCCCAATAAGCACCGCTTCGTCAGTTTCACCCGTCATCAGGACGCACCGGATGGTTCCATCAGCCGCCACGAGAGATCGGCAAAGCCCGGCACCGGAACCATCGGGAAGATCATCGTCGATGATGGCCAGATCCGGGCGTACCGCAGGGATCCGCCGCGCCGCCTGGTGAGCAGACGCCGACTCACCGGCAAGGCTGAACCCGTTAACCTCCAGCAGCCTCCGCAAACCCCGCCGGACGAGCTCTTCGCCAGTCACGACATACACGCTCCCAGAAGAAGCCGCTGAACCGGGCTTATGGCCAGTCGCCATATTCGCTTCCGTTCATTCGCCCTTCGAAACCCCAAAGGCGGTTGTTAGTCTCCTGCTGCCACTCTGGCCCACCACGAAAAGGAGAACAGCCACCTGCCCCACAGGTATCTGCTGGAAAAGCGAACGAACTTGCCGACTCACTTACAGGCTAGCCCCATACGCAGAGTCCCAGCACCCCGTCCGGAACGTTATTTAGTTCTCCTGGTCCATGGGTGCTGCCAGCCGGTAGCCAAATCCGTGAACTGTCTCGATCCAGCGGGGCTTTGCTGCACTGTCGCCCAGTTTCCTGCGCAAATTGGCGATGTGCACCTGGATTACCTGTTCATCCGGGGCACGGTCCATGGCGTCGTCCACGCTTTGTCCCCCGCGCATCGACTGGGCAAGGTCTTCCTTGCTCAGAACCACCCGCCCGTTGATGAGGATGGTGTTCAGCAGCTCGAACTCGGAGGCGGTAAGTCCGCGAATTTCCGCCCCGTCCACGCTGACGGTTCTGGTGGAGACATGCAGGTGCAGGCCGTTGTGGGCCAGGGCTGCAGGGCCGTCCTGGACATCAGGCGGCGCGTCCGGGCCGGTTGCCGGCGCCGGCTGCAGGGACGAGGCCGTCAGGTGTGGAGTGTCGGTGCGGAGCCGGGGGCGCCGCAGCAGTGCCTCCACCCGGTACCTCAGCTCGCGGGCGCGGAAGGGTTTGGTGAGGTAATCGTCGGCGCCGGCCTCCAGCGCGAGGATGGTGTCCAGTTCCTGGCTGCTGGCTGTCAGGATCAGCACGTAGGCATTGCTAAATGTACGGATGCGCCGGGTCACTTCAAATCCGTCGATGTCCGGCAGTCCGAGATCAACCACCACCACTTCGGGGCTGTGTTTATTGACGGCGTCAACTCCGGCCTGCCCATGGTCGAATGCATGGATGCCGAATCCTGCCTCACGCAGAATTCCGGACACCACAACACTGATGTCCGGATCGTCCTCCACAACCACTACCGTCCCGCGCTCCAACAATTCCCCCGATCAAATCCTTGGCCAAACCCGGCTGATTTCCGCAGACAACAAATTCCAAAACTTAATGTGCCCGCAGCCAAGCTCTTTTTGGCCCTTTTCTACGGTAGTAGGCATTCGAAGCCGTGCATGTGGCGGATCGGTCCAAAGTTATGCAACTCACGCAATTCCCCATTTCCGCCTGTCCCGCGCCCCTGCGCCGGCGCATGCCGGAGCTCCATCGAATTGCAGAATAAGGGCATTTGCCGGGGACGGGCCCCCGTAGTGGCTACCTGTCTTCCGGGAGGGGACTACTTGCCCTCACGCGCACTCACACCATGAAGCCGCAGGTCAACCGGCAGTTTACCCAATGGTAAGCAGGGTTACTACGCAAGCGAAGTTGATGACGTGGCGGCCGGGCAAGATGGCGACCCTCCCTGCCCTGGCCCATCCTGGCGGGGTCTCCGCGTCCACGTTCCGGTTGCTGGGTAATTGCTGGGAGCCGCCGCAGGAAGGGATATGGAATAACCATATTGAATACTGGTGCATTTAAGAATCGCCGTGGTTCAATGGCCACTGTGCCCCACGGCACAATGAGGCCCCAACGAGCACCAGGAGGACAGACAGTATGGCTGGAATCAACGCGAAGTTCGACAAGGAATATCTCGACAAGGGCATCGATGATCTGGCCAAGGCGCCGGTCGAGGCCCTGAAGGGACTGTCCGAGAGCGACGCCCAGAAGCTCAAAGAGGCCCTGAATATCAAGACCGTCAAGGATCTGGGCACCAACAAGTTCTTCATCTGGGCGCACTCGGTCGCCAAGCTCGCGGAGTAGCGCGCCCCCTCGCAGTTCGAAGCAAAGCCCCTGGCCTCCACCAGGGGCTTTGCTGGTTTAGCCCCGCAGCCGGCGTTCCGGGCCTCCTCCACATCCTGAAGTTGATTACCTGCCCATGGGGGTGGTTCCTTACAGTGGAGGGTGGCAACTGTAAAGGGAAGGGTGGCGAGTGGCATGAGTGCTCCGTTCCGCGTCCCCCGTGCCATAGCGTTCACCGCAGCCATGCTGACCCTTGCCGCGGGAGCCCACGTTCTCGCAGGGGGCCTGCTGCCGCAGCCGGCCATCGTCGCTGGCATCGTGGCGCTGGTCCTGGCGCCGGTCACGATCCTGTCAAAGACCAAGATCAGCATGCCCACGATGATCGGCCTCCTGGGCTCCAGCCAACTGGTCCTGCACTGGGCCTTCGACGCGTTGTCGGTGTCCGCCTCGTTCACTCCCACAGCCGGCAGCCACGTCCATGACGCCTCAGCAGTGTCCCCTGCGGCCGCGGCCCTGATGCCGGAACATGCCGCCGTACCGGGTGCCCTGATGCTGGCCCTGCACGCCGCGGCAACCCTGGCCACGGCGTTGGTCCTGGCCAAGGGCGAAGCAGCCGTCTGGGCCTTGGCCGCCTGGCTGCGGCCACTGGTCCGGATCCTGTCCGCCGCCGCCATTCCTGAGTGGCCGCACCTTCCCGCTCCGGCCGCCGTCGTGATTCCGTCCCGGTGGCGGAACCTGCGCCTGCCTGCGCTGCGCGGGCCGCCGGCCTTCCACGCCGCGATCTAAAGCGGCTCCCGACTTTCCGCGCCGTCCGCACCTGCCCCATGGCAGGCATGGGCGGGCCGCGTTGTCCCTTTTTTCTGCGCCGCCGCCGTACGCGGTCCTTTTTGGCGCACCCTTTGGAAGGCTTGCTTTGAACACCTCATTCCGCCGTACCCTCAAGTCCCTCACCGCCGCCGCTGCCGCCGCGGGAATCATCGCCGCAGGCGCCACCGCCGCGTCCGCCCACGTGAGCGTGGACCCGGATGACACCGCCGCGAACGGCTACTCCCACCTGACGTTCAACGTCCCCAACGAGTCCCCCACCGCGAAGACCACCAAGCTCGAGGTCACGCTGCCCACCGATACGCCGTTCACCTCCGTCTCCGTCAAGCCTGTGGAGGGCTGGACCGCACAGGTGGTCACGGGAGACCTGCCCAAGCCGGTCACGGTGGCCGGTGCCACGGTCACCAAGGCACCGGTCTCGGTGGTCTGGACCGCGGACGAAGCCCACCAGCTGGGCCAGAACCAGTACCAGTCCTTCTCGCTGTCCGTGGGGCGGCTGCCCGCCGAGGGCACCAAGGTCACCCTGAAGGCGGCCCAGAGCTACACCGACGGCAGCGTGGTGAAGTGGGACGAAGAGAGCGCTGAGGGGCAGCCGGAGCCCAAGCATCCGGCCCCGTCCTTCGTGACAACGGCCGACGACGGCGCTGCCGCCACCGGTGCGTCAGCGGCACCGGGCGCCGAGGCAGTGTCGGAGACGAAGCAGGCCTCCACCGACGCCACGTCCGTGTGGGGCCTGGTCCTGGGCGCGGCAGGCTTCGTGCTCGGCGCAGCGGCCCTGGGGCTGGTCCTTGCCGGGCGCCGGACCCGCACTACCGGCAAGTAGAGCGGGGAAACGAATGAAGACAACGTCCCGCAAGAGCCCGGCGGCGTGGCTGGTATGGGTGCTGCTGGCGCTCACCACAACGGCGTTCGTGCTCGCCTCATCGGCACCGGCGCAGGCGCATGACTCCCTGGAATCCAGCAACCCGGCCGATGGTTCCACGGTCAGCGCGATGCCCGCGAAGATCGAGCTGACCTTCGACCACACCCCGATCGCCATCAACTCGATCGTGCGGGTGGAGGACGCCACCGGCACCGACCAGGCGGACGGGCCGGTTCAGATCGTGGACAACCAGGTCAGCCAGCCGGTCAAACCGGGTGCTCCCGAAGGAAAGTACACCGTGGTGTGGCGGGTGGTGTCCTCCGACGGGCACCCCATCGAAGGAACCTTCACCTTCACAGCCGGCGGACCGAACACCGCACCCGCCGCCGCAGTTGCCACGCCTGCTGCTGCGGCGAGCTCCGGGCTGCCGGGGCAGCTGGTTGTGGTGGGGATCGTCGCGGGCGTGCTGGTCATCGGACTGCTGGTTGCCGGGGTCATGATCAGGCGCCGGCTGCGGAACCCGGAAAACGAGGCCTGATAATGGCCAGCGCCGGCACGGCAACCGCCAGAAATGTAGCCGTGCCGGCGCTCCTCGGCTTTTGGGGCGTGCAGCGTTAGGGTGGGCCTTGCCCGGTCCACACCTGCACACATCAGGAGTCCCCATGCCCAAGCCCACTATCGCCCCCGGTGATCCCTGCTGGATCGACCTCATGACGTCCCGCCCGGAAAGGTCCCGCGAGTTTTACTCCCGGTTGTTCGGGTGGACCTATGAAGAGGGCGACCAGGAGACATACGGCGGCTACGTCACCGCTTTCGCCAATGGGTCGCCGGTGGCCGGGATGATGAAGAACGACGACGACTCCGGATATCCCGACGTCTGGACAACGTACCTGCGCGTGGAGGACATTCACGCGACCGCGGAGGCGGCCCTGGCCGCGGGCGGCCAGGTGCTCATGCCGCCCATGGAGGTTCCCGGACAAGGACACATGGCGATGATCGCGGACGTGGGCGGAGCAGCAGTTGGCGCCTGGCAGTTCGGCGGCCACACCGGATTTCAGTCCACGGGCGAACCCGGGACCCCGTACTGGCATGAACTCCACACCCGCAACTACGCCCCGTCCGTGAAGTTCTACCAGGACGTCTTTGGCTGGGATACCGACGTCATGAGCGACACCGAGGACTTCCGCTACACCACGCTGGGGTCCGGACGGGACTCCCGGGCCGGCATCATGGACGCCTCCAGCTACCTGCCGGAGGGAGTGCCGTCCAACTGGCAGACCTACTTCGCGATTGAGAACACCGACGCGGGCGTTGAGATCGCCACGTCACTTGGAGGCCAGGTGGTCCACCCCGCCGAGGACACCCCGTTTGGGCGCATTGCAGCCCTGACCGACCCCACAGGGGCACTGTTCAGGATCGCCCAGCGCTAGGTCCGGGTTTCCTCCGGCCCTGGAGGGGGTAAGGTCTGTCCATGATCCAGGCTGCGGCCGTGTCCGCGCTGACGTCCTACCACTGGCTCGGGATTCCCATCGCCGCCGCCGGCGCCGTCCTGCTTGCCCTGGGGACGCTGTTCCAGCACCGCGCCGTGGAAAACCAGCCGGCCGCCACCGGGCGGAAGGCCGGCAGCATGGGCGGCGGACGCCTCCAGGCGCTGGTCCGGAAACCGGTATGGCTGGCCGGGACGGCGATGCTGGGCGCCGCGATCCTGCTCCAGCTCACCAGCCTCCGGTTCTCGCCCCTGATCGTGGTGCAGCCCATCGGTGCCGTGGCCCTGGTGGTCACCACGCTCGCCACAGCCCGGATGAACCGCCGGTGGCCCGGGCGCCGCGCGCTCACCGCCGTCGCCCTCTGCGTTGGCGGGGTGGGGATCTTCGTTGCCGTGGCAGCGCTGTCCGCGGAGGACGTGGAGATCAGCGACCGGCACCTGGTGACCATCCTGATCGTCCTCGCCGTGGTCCTGGTGTGCGTCGCCGTGGCCTATCTGTTGTGGCGGCACAGCTCGCACGCCGTGGTTTTCACCGCCGGCGCCGGGATCCTGTTCGGGTTCGTCGCGGCACTGGCCAAGACCGTGATCGCCCGGCTGTTCCAGGGCGACTTCGAATGGCTCTCCCTGACCTGCCTGGCGGGGCTGGTCATCGCCGGGCTGGCCGGCAGCTTCCTGGTCCAGAACGCCCACACCCGGGGCACGCCAGAGCTGGTGGTGGCCGGTCTGACCGTCATCGATCCACTCGTCGCCGTCGCCATCGGCATCACCATCCTGGGCGAGGCCGACGCAGCCCCGCCGCTGGCGATCGTCCTGTTCCTCCTGTCGGGGGCCACCGCCGTCGCCGGTGTCCTGCTGCTGGCTACCGTCAAGAAGCCCGTCGAGCCAGGAATCATGCGGTAACACCACCCAGGGTTTTATTCGTGCTCGCGGACGTATTCCTCGGGGCTGACGTCCTGGGCCTGGATCCCGCCCGCATGCTGTGACTCGAAAATGCTGAAGGCGAGGCCCAGGCGGTGCCGCAGCTCCAGGGACGCGTGCTGCCGGAAATCGGTCAGGCCTTCACGTTCCTCCTCTGCCATGTGGTCGCCGTTGGCTTCATTGGCCTTCGCCACCGCCGCCCACCACTCCGGAGTACCCGTTGGGTGCTTGGAAACGTCAGCGATGGCGTCCCGGATTTCGTTGTGGTCGTGGATGGCATCGGTGGTTTCGTCCTCGGCGGAGTCTTTTCCGCCTGCGCCCTTCCCCAGCTTCAGCAGTTCCGGGTAGAAGAGCTCCTCCTCTGCCTTGGCATGGACTTCCAGCAGGATGCGCATCCGCTTCCACACCGCTTCCAGGCTGGATGTTTCGCTGGCATGCATTTCATCGAGCAGGGCGAACAGGCGGCGTTGCTCGTGGTGGTCATTCAAAATCACTTCAACAATGTCCATGGGGGTCCTTTCGCAGGGCAGGTACGCAACAACCCTTACCCCCAACGAGCCCATCTGCCACTACCTGCCACCCGTCGGAACAGGATTCCCAGCGCATTCCCAGCAAACAACCACGGATGCGGGCCGCCCGGTGGGTACGTCTTCGCCGAGACGCTGATAAGAACCACGCAGGGAGGACGAGACATGGAAGCACTGCCCCCGGCGGTACTGCTCCTGATTTTCGCCGGTGCCGCGGCGGTGATCTGGGTGGCCGGCATCCAGCTGTCGAAACAGACGGATGTCCTTGATGACCGGCTCCACCTTGGTTCGGCGCTGGGCGGGCTGATCCTGCTGGCCATCGCCACCAACCTGCCGGAGATCGCCATCACCGTCAGCGCTGCCCTGTCCAACAACATCGGCGTGGCGGTGGGAAACATCTTGGGCGGCATCGCCATCCAGACTGTGGTGCTGGTGATCCTGGACGTGTTTGGCACCAGGGGCACCGATCCGCTCAGCTACAAGGCGGCGTCCCTGACCCTGGTGATCGAAGCCGTCACGGTCATCGCGGTCCTGGGCGTGGTGATCGCCGGCAGCCAAATGCCGGGCTCGCTGGTGGCGTTGCACCTGACCCCTGCCGCGGTGCTGATCGCCGTGATCTGGGTCCTGGGGCTGGTCCTGGTCCAGCGCTCCCAGAAGGGGCTGCCCTGGCACCAGCAGGGCGATGCGCCGGGCGGGCAGGACCAGCCCAAAGGCCACTCCAAGAAGAAGTCCGCTGACAAGAGCCGGCACATCAGCACGGCCAAGTCAGCCCTGATCTTTGCTGTGGCGGCGCTGGTGACCCTGGGTGCCGGCGTCGTCCTTGAGCGCAGCGGCGATGCCATTGCCGGGCACATCGGTCTGTCCGGCGTCCTGTTCGGCGCCACCTTCCTGGCCCTGGCCACCTCCCTGCCCGAGATCTCCACCGGCCTGGCATCCGTGAAGCAGGGCGACTACAAGCTGGCCTTCAGCGACATCTTCGGCGGCAACGCGTTCCTCCCGGTCCTGTTCCTGGTGGCGGTCCTCATCGCCGGCAAACCGGTCCTGCCCCAGGCCCAGGCGACGGACATCTACCTCACCGCCCTGGCGATCCTGCTGACCCTGGCCTACCTGCTGGGCCTGCTGTTCCGCCCGAAAAAGAAGCACCTGGGCATGGGCATGGACTCACTGGTGGTCCTGGTCCTGTACCTCGTGGGAGTCGCCGGACTGTTCGCCGTCGCCACCATGTCCTGACCGCCCCAGGCGCACCCCGTCAGGACGTTTGCGACGCCGCCGCGGACGGATCGAGGTCGGCGAGCGTGAGCGGGTGGGCAGGTTGGTCCGGGAACGGGAAGGTGCAGGTCACCGCCAGGTCCGGGCCCACGTGGACCAGCTCGCCCGGCGCCAGGGGACGCCAGCCGGGGTTGTGGTCCATGGGTTCGGTGGCGAAGAGCACGGAACGGGCCCCGGAGAGTTCGGTGCTTCGCGAGTGGATCCGGTGGCTCCGCGCATCCAGCGGGGCCGCCGGGGCCGGCTCCGCCGACGGGTCGCGTTCCAGGATGAACAGCGGGTGGGTTGCCGGGTAGCGAAGCGCCCAGAGATCGGTCGCGGTGGTGACGATCAGGTTCAGGGCCAGCACGGGAAGCTCCGCGGCGATCCAGCCCACGGCGCGTGCGATGCCTTCCCTCACGTCCCCGTCGGCCCGGCGGCTCTCCGCAGTGATCAGGGCGAAGAGCCGTTCGCTGTCGGTCTGGCCCTGCACCAGCCCGGCCACCCCGAGGCTGGCCAGCCGCGCGTCGAGCCGGTCCAGCCCGTGGAAGGCGCCGTTGTGGGCGAACAGCCGCCCGTCCTGCTCGAACGGGTGCGTGTTCACCAGGGTGTGCGCGCCCGTGCTGGCGTACCGGACGTGGGCCAGGAAGGTGGTGCCCACCAGCTGCCGGGCTTCCCGGGCAAAGGCGTGGTCTTCCCATGCTGCGAGCGGCCGTTTGCTGACCCGCGCGCCGCCGTCGGCCTCAAACGTGCCAATCCCCGCGCCGTCGGGCTCCCTCCTGCTCTGCTCGGACAGGCTGTCCGGGGCGTCCAGCAGCCAGAAGGTGGCGCGGACGGGCCGGGACCCGGCGTGGAGCCCGAACAAACGGCACATGGCCGCTCCTCACAAGCTAGTGGTGGAATGCTTCCTTCTGCTGCTCCGTGGGCATGGGCGCCGTCAGCGCATCCAGGTAGGCCACTTCCTTCTGGAGGTCGGCCAGGAAGCTGCCGGCGAGGTCGCGGGTGAAGCCGTTGCGGACCACGATCCGCTGCACCGTGATGCTGCTGAGCCCGTCCGGCAGCGGGTAGGCCGGGACCAGCCAGCCGTTCATGCGCAGGCGCTCGGAGAGGTGGTGCAGGTTCCAGTTCTTAGTGTGGCCATCGGTGAGCTGCCAGGCGAAGACGGGGATGTCGGACCCGTCACTCCAGAGGGTGAAGGCGTCCATGGCACCGATCTCGTGGGACAGGTACCGGGCCACGTCGCGGCAGCTGGCCTGCACGGACCGGTAGCCGGCAAAGCCCAGCCGGAGGAACAGGTAGTACTGCAGCAGCACCTGCGCGCCGGGCCGGGAAAAGTTCAGGGCGAAGGTGGGCATGTCGCCGCCCAGGTAGCTGACGTGGAACACCAGGTCTGCGGGGAGGGCCTGTTCGTCCCGCCACACGATCCAGCCCAGGCCGGGGTACACCAGCCCGTACTTGTGGCCGGAGGTGTTGATGGAGGCAACCCTGGGGAGCCGGAAGTCCCATACCAGTTCCGGCTGCAGGAACGGCGCCACCATGGCCCCGGACGCGCCGTCCACATGGATGGGGATGTCCAGGCCGGTGCTGGCCTGAATGGCGTCCAGCGCGGCGGAGATCCGTTCCACGGGTTCGTAGGCGCCGGTGTAGGTGACGCCCATGATGGCCACCACGCCGATGGTGTTTTCATCCACGTAGCGTTCCAGGTCCTGGCCGTCCAGCGTGGGGTGGTCGGCGGACACGGGCACGTAGCGGGCTTCCACCTCAAAGTAGTTGCAGAACTTTTCCCAGCACACCTGCACGGCGGAGCTGAGGACGATGTTGGGTGAGTCCGTGGGCTGTTTGGCGGCACGACGGCGGTGTTGCCACCGGCGCTTGAGCGCCAGGCCACCGAGCATGCACGCCTCGGAGGACCCCACCGTTGAGGTGCCGACGGCGGCGGCCGGGTCCGGGGCGTTCCACAGGTCCGCGAGCATGCGCCAGCAGCGGGTCTCGATCAGTGCGGTCTGCGGGTATTCGTCCTTGTCGATCATGTTCTTGTCGAACGTTTCCGCATAGAGCTGGGAGGCTTCCCGCTCCATCCAGGTGCCCACGAACGTGGCCAGGTTCAGGCGGGAGTTGCCGTCCAGCATCACCTCGTCGTGGACCACCTGGTACGCGGTGCCCGGCAGGGACTCCCCGTCCGGAATGGTGAAGCGGGGGAAGATGGTGGACTCCCCCGGCCGGCTGAAAAGGGGGTTTAGCTCAACGCTAGCCCCGGGCTCATGCCCTGCGCTCCGGTGTGACCTGGCCATGTCTGCTTCCTTCGCCCGCCGTCGTGGCGGGCTTGCGCCTGCCGTTGCAGATCCGCTGTTCCCAGCACTCCGTATTATTCATGCACGCGGGGAGAACGGCAGCAGGCGCGGCGGTGACGGCGCGTCTGGACGTACGACGGCGGGCAGGCACCCGGGGCAGGCGCGTTCAGTCTCCCGCGGAAATACAAAGGTGCCGCCGCCTCAACTTGGGGGGTTATGAGGCAGCGGCACTGCATCCAAGGTACTCCCGGGGCAGGCCTGGGCAGCCGGGATCCGGCCGTCTCCGCCGAAACCTTGACGAATTTTTTACGCCGCGGTTTTCCCAGCCCCGGCGCGCCTGGTGATCACCGGGCGCGTTGCCACTTTTGCCCCCTGGGCTGACTAAACGCGTGCGGAACGCCGGATGATGATGATCCGGACGGCAACTCCCGCGATAACCATGAAGACTCCCAGGGCCATGAGGGTCCAGACGGGGACGGAATCGGCATCGATGTTCTTGTAGCAGACGGCTGCCGCCCCGATGCCGGCCTTCTGCAGGCCGATCAGTTCCGCCGCGTGGCTCTCCCGCAGCAGCGGGCTGCCGCAGAGCGGGCCCGATGGCTGGAGTCCGATGACGAAACCGAGGATGTACACGTCCAATCCGGCAGCAACAATCCACATCCACATCCGCCGCCGCCACAGCCCTTGGTTCCCGACGGTGGCGGGCTTCGCGGGAGAATCGTGCATTGCCATAGTTCGAGCATAATCGGCCCTCCAGACGGGCGGGTAAGGACCGGGTGAAAGTCAGAGCCTGCATTCAGCTTTTCCCCAGCCTGCGCTCTTACAGTGAACCCGTGCCGGTCCATGCAGTCGGGCCTGGGCGCACGCGCAAATTGTGGAAGGACACACCGTGGTGAAGCCATCAATCCCGTCAATGAAGACCCGCATTGGAGTCGGAGCGGCAGCTTTCCTGGCCGCCGGCGCCATGGCCGCGGCGGGCGTGGGTGCCGCGTCCGCATCACCCAGCACAATAGCGCCGGTCTCGGCCGCCTCCCCCTCCCATGCCGCCACGGGCGGGGCAAAGGCGGACAAGAGCGCCGGCGGGTTGCAGGCGTTCCTGAGCCTGAACGCGGACAGCCCGCAGGCTGCCGGGGACCGTGCGGCCAAGGCAGCCGCAGCCCTGGTCAACCACCCGCAGCTGTTCGCCAAGCTGCCCGCGGCCCTGCAGGCGGACGTGACCACGCTGAAGGATGCCGCCCCGGCGGACCGGGTGAAGGACGCCTACAAGATCAAGACCACCGCACTCTCCGGCGGGTACGGCGCTGAGATCCAGAAGCGTGCCGAGGCGCTCGAGAAGACTGCCACCGGCCTGGCCGGCCTGCGCCAGGAGCTGCGGACCGCGTTCAGCTCAGGCAACCCCGGCGCCGGGCTGCAGCAGGTGGCCGACCAGCTCATCAGCCACCCGAAGGTGTTCACCAAGCTCCCCGCGAATCTTCAGGCTGACTTGACGGCCCTCAAGAACGCCGCCCCGGCAGACCTGGACGCGCAGGCGAACAAGATCAAGGACACCGCGCTGAACGGCGGCTACGGTGCCAAGGTGCAGAAGATGGCGGAAGCGCTGCAGAAGAAGGCTGCCAAGCCCAGCACGTAGGGAGGCCGCGCAGGGAAAGTTCGACGGCGGGTCCCCGGCTGAGGCGGGGGCCTGTCTAAGTCGTCGTATTACTGCGGTGCAGCAGGAATCGTCCAGTCGTAAGCAGGGCAAACTGGACATCTTCGCAGCTGGGGCTTCGCGGCGTCAGCGAGGGATACAACAGTTCATGACTTCGTTTTACCCGGACCGTTCAGCATGGTGAACAGCGAATGGATGGGCCACGGCACAAGCCTTCGCTGCCCCGACCCAGAGTGTGCATACGCATTCGAGCGGAGAAGGAAGCACGATGGGCTCCGATATACCCCCGGAAAAGCCCTAGTTAATGAGATAGGAGCTTGGCCGCTCCCCGTTAGCATTTTCGGTGTTCTTAGAGAATGAAAGGGCATTTACCGCAGCTTTGACTGCGATCGCTGGAAGCAACGCTGCAGCGGCAGTCAGGGACAGCGCCGTGAAGGCGACAACTTCAAGCGTTTCCCGCTTTGGCAGGCGGCGACCCCGGCGCCCACCGTCAAAAAGTTCCATCATGATGACGAGGTTAGGATCAGGCAGCGAAAATTGCCCCCGTATAGCCTACCTGTTTTTGGACAGACTACTACTTGGTAAGTAGTAGTCTGTCGACAGCCATCGACTGTCGTAAGGCAACTGCGAGTAACTCCGAAACTCCTCCGGCTTAAGCAAATCGCATGTCCTGACGTCAAATATCGCCGTGCGGCCTTGTCAAAAATGATGAGTGCCGCCTCCAGCTCAAGCTCATCGCCGAAGGCAACGTGGCGGTGGGGAACCGGAGTCACGGGTTTTGTCCCGTTCGACGAAATTCACCCTCCTTGCCGACGGACAGCAAAAAGCAGAGGCAACAACTCGTCGTTGCTGCCCCTGCTCGCCTGGTGCGCTAGCTCTTTTGAGGTTTGCTCGCCTGCCCCTGGGCAATGAGTTCCCGGAGGGCCGGCGTAACCTTCTCTACGTAATAGGCAGAAGGATGCGTGTCGTCAATCTTCATGACAGTGGAGCCCGCGAACGCCGGGCACGTTTTACCATCAACGCAGAACAGCGGCAGGGTGTCCACGTACACGCCACCAGCGCTTTCAACCTGCTGCCGCTCGGCAACGGTCAACTGCCCATACCAGCTACCCAGAGTGGTGCTGCAATCCAGCGGCGAACTGCCGGGCCGGTAGCACTTCCGCATGTCCGTGTTGTGCGGCGGCGGTGCAAGGGCAACCATCTTCGGCCCCGAAGAGGTCTTGCCGATGAGGCCTACCAGCTCCGAGGACCATACCCCGGCATCCGCTGAGTCCGGGTAGTTGTTGGCAACGATCAGCAGGTCCGGCGGACTGGTCTGCAATGAACGCACTGTAGCTTCCTTATGGGCCACGCAGTCCGCTGAGTCGTACTGCGCTGCACGGCTGGTGAATGGGCAGCCGTACTTCGCCTCCATCGTCAAGCTCCACTCACCCTTGCCGTAGAGTTCGATGAGCGCCGGCATCCAGGCAATAGCGATGGAATCACCAACCACGACGGCGCGCTTGGGCGCGGTCGCGCTGCCCCACACGCAAGCCGCCTTATCGGCGGGTTGGGAACCGCACTGGTTCACGCCATCGGGCTCCGGGTTATGCCTCAGCACGTCATCGACCGAGGGTGTCAGGTTGGACCATTCAGAGCGCGTTGAGGCCTGCTTCAGTTCGGTCTGCAACTGGCTGACGAGAGGCCCATATGTCGTTACTGGCGCAGCGTTCTTGTCCGCGGACGTGGCTGCCGGGCTGTTGGCTTTGGAGTTCCATTCCTGAACAGCTGTCACCTGGCCTGGGCTGAGCTTCTGCGGCGCCAGGGCGCTGCTCACGAGAACGATGGTGACAATGGCCAGCAAGCTTAGAGCCACCACCCCGTAGTTCTGCGGCAGGCCCATCTTGGAATCCCGGTGCTTGCGCTTGCTTCCCGTGAGCCAGGAGGACTTACGGAGCGGATCTTCGAAGAGGTAGTAGGAGTACCCCGAGCAGATGAAGATTCCGGCGACAAGGACCACGAAGTACTGCGGTGTTGGTTCGGTGACAACAGATGCCCCAATCACGACGAATGGGAAGTGCCACAGGTAAAGCGAGTAGGAGATGTCCCCAAGGTAAACAGCCGCCCGGTTGGTCAACGGGGTCATATACCGGTGCGAGGATGATCCGGTGCCGGCGGCGATGAACAGTGCCGCGGACAACACAGCCAGCGCGGCGCCCGGCCCGGGGAAGCCTGCGTGTGCGTCGGTCAAGAACAGCGCCGCAACCATGCCGGCCATGCCCACCCATGCCAGGACCGGGCGGACTGCCTGCGGTATGCGCGGCAGGACCGTCGCCATGCAAGCGAGGACACCGCCGATGCCTAACTCCCAAGCGCGGGAGAACGTAGAGAAGTAGGCGACAGTGGGATTCGTAGACGTTTCGTACACCGACCAAGCGAATGAGCCTGCCACGATGAGAGTCATCGCCGTGCCCGCAACCACGCGCTCCTGTCCGCGCATCAGGCGAGCCGTCAGCGCGAACAGAACGATCATCAGCAACGGCCACGCGAAATAGAACTGTTCCTCTACCGACAGCGACCAGTAATGCTGCAAGGGTGACACCGGGCCCGTAGCTTGGAAGTAGTCAGTGCCGATAACGGCCTGTCGCCAGTTCGCCCCGAAGAAGAACGCCCACACCGCATCCCAGACCGTGTTCCATGCCCGGACCTGGTTGAACACGAAGAACCCGGCTATAGACGTGGCCAGCAGGACGAGCACGGCGGCCGGCATGATTCGCTTGACACGGCGCTTGTAAAAGTCTGTCCACGAAATTCGATTGGTGCGCTCATGTTCCCGCAGGAGGGACGCGGTGATCACGAACCCGGATATGACGAAAAAGATGTCAACGCCGACGAAACCGCCACTAGGCCAGCCGAGAGCATGATCGAGGATCACAGCCACTACAGCGAAAGCACGAAGACCTTGGATGTCCGGGCGAAGCCCCGTCTTGCGAGAACCCTTGCCGGTCTTGCGATTAAAGGGCAAAGCGAGCACAGGGATTCGGTCGAGCAGCAACGACAAGGTTTTCCCCCAAGGAAGTGAAATGAGACTGCCCTAATTGTAGGGTTAGATTATTCCGGCATCGTACCGTCGGACGGCATAGTCATCCCGCCATTCCTGTAGGGCTCGGCGATGGAAGCTAGCTCCTCCCAACACCTTCATGGCCCGTAAACGCCACGTTGTTCGCCGCAGGCCATCTTTGGTCGCATACTCAGTCACACCCGTTCCACCAGTAGTCAACTACTCAGTGGTACCTGACAGTGAATTCACGGATGGGGTCGTACTTCTCCCCGGCAACGGGCAGGAGGCATCAGCGGCGGCTCCAACAATGAGTTGACGTCCGGCCCTGCCAGAGAACCCTCGAGTATGTCGAGGCTAAGTTGCCTCTGCCGCCGGCGCTATGGATCCACGGAAAAGGCGACAATAAAAACTGTCTGCTCAATCTCTCCCTACGATCCTGATGTCCCCTCGCTCGATTCCTTGGTGAGCACGCACGGCAGCCTGAATCGGCGAATCTGCTGATGGGGGGAGGACGTACCTTTTCTTGATAGTGCGGAATCGCTAAACGTGCATAGTTTCCGAGTTCAGTCCTTTTCAGCAGCCACTCGGTTAGACAGCGATTCGCGACTGAATGTAACGTGCCCGTGAAAGATGTAACCTGCCTGTGAAAGGCGTGAGGGATTTGTCACTACCGTCCGGTGATAATCCACCATAAGACTCCAGGGAGGAGACGTAGCCGTTCCGGCCATCGAGCTAGTTCGACAGTAGGCAACTGAGTCTCGCACAAGTGGGCACATGTGGCGCGTGTATGCGCCTTCCTCGAATAGATCATCACTAACAGATAGCGATTCCAGATCAAGTTATCCTCAAGTGAAGCTCAAGGTTCGGTTAGGACTCCCCAAAGCCGTGACAACGCAGCAAGCACCCGTTAGTCTTCCCACACCTGCGGCCCCGAACTCTGCCCACTCCCACGGCTCCGAAGTTACAGCCGATGGATGAGCGGCAGCCAATTAGCGTTGTGTATCGTCCGCCCATAAGGGCGACTTCGACGTCAGACGCAGTGTGCTGCGGCTATCATTCAAACCATGCTGTGGGGAAACAAACTAAACACGAGTCCAAGTCGAGTGCTGATTCTCGGTGGTGCTGGATGGAAAAACGTCGGTGACGACCTGATTGCCTGCGCGCTCAAGGAATGGGCAGGCGTGGACGGCGCCACAGTCAAAATTGTTGGCGGCCCTTTTCCCCACGACAACGCCGAATATGGCTTGAAGCTCGCCGGGGATGCGAGGTCACGCGCACGGCTGGCATGGGAAATCCTCCAGGCTGACTACGTCCTGATCGGAGGGGGAGGCCTCCTGGACGACCGCATGCCAAACTTCTACCGTCCCTTTACTCGTGCCGCATTCCTCTGTCGGTTACTGAAAACTCCATACGCCTTCGCTGGCATCGGGGTCGGCCCCATCCAGAACGAAGAAACCAAGGCAGCATACCGGGCCGCGGCAGAAGGCGCGGCGCGCGTTTTGGTCCGGGACGAGATGTCAAGAGAGCGCCTTCGCGCCAGCGGAGTCAAACGTAACATCGAGGTCACACCTGACCCCGTACTGTGGGGTACAACCTCTCCCGCCGAAAGCAGCCGCCGGTTCGATCTCGCCATAAACTTGAGGAACTGGCACACGAATGAGAATCCAAAGGTCGGCTACGACGGACCCAGTGATACTGAAATCACCCATTCAGTGGCCAAGGCTGTAAACGAAGTCTTCGACGTGTCGCGCAAAATTGCCTTGGTGTCGATGTCTGGTCAGCCTGGGGACAACGATGCAGCGGTGTTGGCCACGCTTGCCCCCATGCTCAATGCCGAAACAGAGACATTTTTCGACTCGACACCTGCCGAGGTGCAGACGGCAATTAGCCAAGCATCTTCCGTATTGGCAATGCGGCTGCACGCCTGCTTGCTTGGGGCGAAAGCAGGCAGCAAAGTTCTTGGCCTTGCTTACGATCCGAAAGTGGCTCAACAGGGCACGACGGTTGGTTTCGACGCGATACAGCTGGATGGCGAGTTCATAACAACGGGAGCGAATCGCATATCGCAGATGCTTCGCTCACGAGAAGAAGTGGTAAGGCCGGCGCTTAAGCCGCCATTGGTTCCATGGCGAACATCCGAGTAGCCAATTTTTTGCCTTTTCGAGTACGTCAGGTGGTTGAGTGGGTCCTCCCCCGAGAAAATTCGCGTAACGGCCACTGTGTCCGTAATTACGCAATAGTCAATATCTTCCTCGCATGGACAAAGATACCGTTACTGGGAACACATCTAAGACCGACGAGAAGCAGGCTTTAAAGCGCCGGCGTTTACTGAGTATGGGAACCCTTCTAACTGCTGCTGCAGGCGCCTCAGCACTATCAGCAGTTCGCCCAAGCGCGGCAAGTGCTGCTGACGTCGCCGCAACCACATACATACCCCTGACTGACAAGGGAGCACCGTCAGGTGTAGCAACCCTCGACAGTAGCGCCAAGCTTCTAACGACCCAGCTGCCAGATCTCTCAGCGCCAATCGCTGAGCGAATAAGAGTCGGCCGGCAGTATGTATCAGCCAATGACAACACTATCGCCAACATCAAAGCCGACGGGGTGAGTGACGACGCAGGGGCTTGGAATGCCATTCGTGACGCCGTTAACGGAAAAGACGTGGTCCTCACTTGGAAAGGTGATTCTGTCCTCAGCACTTGCATTAACTGGAAATCGGGGCTGTCCCTCGTCGGCTCCAGCCGGCCAGCGTCAAAACTGATTCCCACCGGCGGAACAGCAATTCAATGGGGTGGATCGGTAGACAACCCCATAACCGATTGTCTATTCGCGGACTTCAGCGTTGACGGTTCTCGCATGCCGGGGCCGACAGGCAAGGCGATTTTCATGACCTACCTGAAGCGCCCAGTATTCCGCAATCTCCACATCTACGACACCGCCTCAACCGGGCTTGGCTGCGACTTTATGCTCGAGGCCGTTTTCGATCGCGTCATCGTGGAACGCTGCGGCCGGACTCAGACTGTCGACTCCCCAGGATCTTCCGGTATCGGCATCGGTACCGGAGCGTGGGAAAACGAAACCTACCTCATCACTAACTGCATCACCAGGAACAACAAACGCAACGGCATCTTCGTTGAAAAACAATCATTTGTGCCCTATTACGCTAAATATGTAGAGGTCATCGGGTGTGTGTCGACTGGCAACCTTTATGGCCTGGGTGATCAGGGCGTGCAAAACATGAAAGTGATTGGCGGCTCTTACAATGAGAACGTTCGGGATGGCATAAATCTGTCCACATCGAACGGCTCGGCACGCGGTTTGGGATCAGATCTCATGGATCTGGACGCGACCGGAAATGGGAGGTTCGGCGTCAACATCGACTTTGCAACGTCCGAGTGGAACGGCGCTGTCCCCTTCCATGGCCGTTACCGCATCCGAGGGGCCCGCATCGCGAAGAATAACATTGGCATAAAGGGCAGCCTCAATAACGACCTTCCCAACCTCGTCGTCACAGACAACGACGTCTTTGAGAACAGCGCCATGGGCCTCCATGTTGCCGGGGCTTCACTGATTGATCCAGTCATCAGCCGCAACCGCTTCCGGTCTAATGGCAAAGCAGGCGGAAGCCCGGGCGCCATGCTGCTAACCAACATTGTGCGCGGCGAGGTACGGGACAACATTGGTTGGGATGACGCCGCCACCACTAAGACCCAAACTAACACCTTGGAATTTACTGTCGGACAGACGGTTACCGACACTGTAATCAGCGGCAACGTGGGAGTCGCTAATAGAGACGGAAATCTCGTGTTTTCCGGGGCCCTAGCGGGGAAAACTGTAGTTCGGGACAACCCCGGCTACGCTGCCGCCGCCGTCGACGGAATTATCGTCACGACCAGCCCCCAGACCTACATCGCAGGTCCTCGCCCTGAGGAGATCAGCATCCTCGGAGGCGCCGTAAGCAACGTTTCGATAAACGGCCAAACCTGGCTGACTGGCGCGGGACAAGTCCACCTGGAACCCGGCGATGTCATGAAAGTCACGTACGGCGCAAACCCTGTCATTAAGCGCCGCATCATCTAAATGGCTGTCAAGACGCCCGCAAGAGTCGCAACTTTCGAGCCTAGGGGTGGAACTACCGGTACCCGTCCACGATCGCTGCGGCGATCTCCTTATAAGCCCGCCTCGTTTCGGGCCTCAGCACATCCAGAGTCACCAAGTCACCGTCGGCAACACCACGATCGTGCGGCACCGCGATCAGTTCGCGGCAGATGCCGGACAGGTGTTCTTCAATCGCGTCCTTGTCAACGCGTGAGGAGACCTCGTCCTTGTCCGTGATTACCACGATGGCGTTACGGGCCAAGTCCTCATAACCGTGGCTTGCCAGCCAGTGCAGCGTGCTCCGAGCCCGCTTGGCGCCTGACACCGCGTAGCCAGCTGCGATCACAAGGTTGTCCGCCGACTGCAAAATCCCGCTCATGGCGTTGTGCGTTACACCAGTGCCGCAGTCCGTAAGGGCAACCGAGTAATAGCTAGCAATGAGCTGCCGGATGCGCAGGTACTCCGCAGCCGTCAGAGAGTCCGAGACCTCGGGGTCCTGTTCCCCGGCGATAAGGTGCAGCCGGCCGGCGTGGTGCATGTAACGCGCAAGGGCCGTCAGGGAGTCGATGAACTCGATGTTTTCCAGCAGGTCCGTGATAGTGCGTGGGCTGGACTGCTGGTAGATGCCCTCGCCCAGGGCGCGCTCCACGAGGTCACCGGAGTCCGGGTTGGCGTCAATGGCGCACGGCGCGTCTCCGCGGTATTCAGCGAGGGTCAGGCCGACGCCAACCGTGGTGGAGGTCTTGCCGATGCCGCCTTTGAGGCTCAGGATCGCCGTGTTGAAGCTGCCCTGGAGCTGGCGCGAGATCCGGCGTGCCAACTCGTCCTCTTGGCGCTGCTTTGGGCCGGGCCCGAGGTTCCAGGCGCCGCCGGTCAAGTTGTAGAGAACGCCGCGGATGCCGCCCTTGGGGCGCGGCTTCTGCTCCTTTACGAACAGGCCGGGCGAAGTGATGAAGTCCGGCATGGGGCTATCAGCGATCGCGTCGGCCACGGTAGGGCGACTACGACGGAAAGAGGGCGTCTGCGCAGAAGCGTCTATGGGCGGCCCAGCAGCATCAGAGGCCCCCTGACTTCGCGCGGAGGACGGCGCTTTGGGAGCAGCGTCCGGCACGGACGCGGTGGGACCGGGCGCGGGCTGCTCGAGGGCGTGCGCAGCAGGAGCGCCGGGGGCGGCAGCCGACGCTGCGCGGGAGGGCTTCGTGGCGTCGGCCGCGGCAGCCGCTTCCGCCCAGGACGATCGGTGAGTCACCGGATTGCCTGCGTCGTTGGAACTGGACGTCTCGGGGGTTACTGCGGGCATGGTTCCTGTCCAGGCATCCTGCACTGAGCCGTCGGCACGACGAAGTTCGCGGCGTCGGCGCAGCTGTGGCTGCCCTGCATTTTCTGCTTGGGCGCCTGCATTCTGATCCGCCGGTTCTGGCATGTCTGTCCCCTGGACGTATCGGCAAATGGTTGTGCGGCACTAGTTCAATCAGTAAGTCTAGGGGTTGTGTAGGATTTCTTACCGAGTAACCCTGATCAGCGGTGAATAAGCGCCGCCGCAACCACTGCCGCCGTGAGCACCATAAGAACGGCAAGGACGGCGTAACTAATCCATCGGGGACGGCCTCTATGGGGGTTGATGTCCAAGTACGGCATGGTCAGCGCTGATCAGTTCCGGGCGTGGGCGAGACGGAAACCCGGAGCGCGCGGCGCTTCAGCCGCAACAGCTGGTATAAAACAACGGCGGGAACCGTCAGGGGGCCCAGGAGTGCGCAAAGCGCCAAGGCATACTCAGAAAAAGCCACAACAGCCTCCATCGGTCAAAGTAATCCCAATCACCATGACCTAACCACGTGACCTGCAAATTGACAAATCGAGTCAAGCAAAAGTCAACGCTTGTCGGATAAACTACGACCACAACACAGTATCGACAAAGTCGCCAAAGTTGCGACCGCAAGAGTTGTCAGCTGAATAAAGGGCTGCAGGCCCGCCTTACACTGCCTAACGCCTCCACGACTGCGGCGCTTCAAGTTTTCCATACCAGTCTTTGCAGACGACCACCGACTGTGATTCCAGGATCAGCTCAGGAAGGACAGCTATCGCGACCCTTCTTGCGGACTCTTCCGCTTGGTTTCCTGAAGGCGCTTGATGAACCAACGAGATTGCTCCGGCCCATAAGGCAGCACGGGAATAGCCTTAGTCGCATCATTGGGCGTATCCCGGATGGACTGGCGTGCTTGACGGACGGCTGTGGTCATCGTGTCAGCCATGGTTTTCACAAACTGATCACTGCACGGCTCCCCGTGTCCTGGTATCAAAAACTCATATCGGTGGCGCAGGGCTGAAATGTGACGGAGGACGTCCGCCCACTCCTCAGGGTAGGAGTCCTCGAAGGATGGGTGCGCTCCCTGCTCGACAAGGTCACCGACGTACAGAGTTGTTGGTGTCCCAACCAACAGATCTCCGTCGGTGTGACCGCGGCCAAGATGGAACAACGTGACGGTCAGGCTCCCCAAATCGACCAGGACGGGCTGGTCCTTGACGATGACGTTAGGAGTCACGAGCTCGACGTTGTCGCCCTCACCGGAAGACATCCCGGGTTCCCATACGCCCACATGTCGGCGCTGAAGGTCGCCCCGCTCCTTGATCTCGGAAGCGCAGTTCTGGTGCGCCCAAAATTCAGTGACGCCGGCCCTGGCGAAAACGGCGTTGCCAAAAAAATGATCATAGTGTGCATGCGTATTCACAACTATTAGTGGCAGGCCAGTCTTCTCCCGGACGGCTTCGAGGATTTCACGACCCTGGCGGGGGCCGCAGCCGGTATCGACGACCATCGCACGCTCGGAGCCGACAATCAGACCAGTGTTCAGCAGAGATCCTTTCGTGACCAGCACAAAATTGTTAGGGCCAACATCCAGCCACTCTGACATGTTCCTGCTTACCTCCGGGGCTATATCGCTCTACGTCCCGATTCTACCCACCAGCCCCGGAAGGCCTACGGACCGGGGGCAGCAATAGAAGGCGGCCAGCATGAAGACTTCTCGTAAGCCACCATGCTTGTATGCGTCCACAAGGTAACTGCCCCAAGGAAAAGATAAACGAGTGACGCAACAACCCTTTGTAGGTAGCCCATACTTATCAGCAAGTATCCCGTTGCAGGGCATAAGTATCTCCACATGCAAAAAACACGTATTACCCACGGTAGTTAGATCTACGCCGATTCAATAGTTTCTGAGTATGACTGAGGAAGCGTTGGAAAACGACCAACCATCGTTTGGGTACTCCAAGAGCGTGAAGCGCCGAAAACTGTTGGGGCTTGGCACCTTACTGACCGCCATAACGGGCACTACTGCTTTGTCAACTCTAAACGGTGGCACGGCAGACGCGGCTCCGGGAGACAAGTCCGGATCAAATACGTATATCCCGGTTACTGAAAAAGGAGCACCTTCAGGCGTTGCAACTTTGGACACCAATGCACAAATTCCATCGGCGCAAATTCCGGATCTCTCTGGCACTTATCTCCGAGCCGCACGCATACCGGATACGTTCCCAGCAGGAACACTCCTCGAGCGGACAACCGGAGGTAAGCAGATCTTAGGCGTTGACGGAATAAATGGTCGATACTTCGTCATCAACTCCTATACCTTGTGGGAGTTTACGTCTCCCAGTTTTGCAGCCCCACACAAGAACCGCGGCGCCCCGAGCGACGTGAGTCAAGAAAGCATGGGAAACGCCAAGTTAATATGGTTTAAGGGGACATACTATCTGTCGGCACTGTCCTCCGGCCGGGCTTCGCTCTGGCGTGTGAAGGATCCAAATCCGACCGGCGGCGAAGCTTGGTCTTGGTCCGGTGTTCTGAAACAGGGCGTCGACGGGGCAACGGTTATGGGGCCCGCCTTCAACACTGATGGTCAGTACATCTACTGGGGTGAATACGGTTCCCCTGCAGGTGGCCCCAATCTCTACCGTTCTGCCGACGGCTTGACGTGGGAAACGTGCCTAACCGCCCCAAACCCTACAAATCATTGCCACGGAATCAATGCCGACCCCTACGAACCTGGACACGTTTACGCGACCTTCGGGGACGCTTCTCAACTGAAGCACATGAAATCAACGAACTACGGCGCTCCGGGAAGTTGGTCTGAATTACCAAACACAAATTCCGTGACGTGGCAGGCCGTACAAATTAGCTTCACGAGAGACCACGTGTACTACGGGTCCGACGCAAACCTTGCTGGCTGGACGGCCTTTCGTTGGTCAAAGGCAAAAAGTCGCATGGAATCACTCACCCACGAGTGGCACTACATGAGAGCTGTGCCAGGGGGCCGCTCCGGGCGAACTGTCGCAGATCTGACCTTCAAGGATGGATCCACCAGTATGACGTCTGCCACGGCGAACTTCACCGCCGCCGACGTCGGATCTGTCATCCGCGGGGAGCACACAGCTATTGTTGATAACACCATCATAAAATCGGTTATCAGCCCGTCTACTGTAACGGTATCTGCCGCTGCTTTAGCCGATTCTGGGACAACGCGCGCCGTCATCGCCGGCGACATGTTCTATGGCGCAGCATTTTATGGGGCAGTAGACCCAGATACCGAGATCTACTATTGCATAGCGAACGATGGCTCGTCGGTCGGGAACACTCCAGGGCTGTTTGCGATCACTCCTGATGGAGGGTTGCATCTGCTCAAGGTGCTGCCCGCTAAGCAGGAGGGGGATCTGCATATTGCGAACGGCTACGGCTGGTACGGCCAGTTCAAATGGCCGTTGCTCAGCGCCTAGCGCTGCATCTCTGATTTTTCCAGCTTGGGAATATGGTCCGACGTAAGTGCAGGGCACGCACCACCTGCGTCCCTTGGAGGATCCTCCAGCGCCAGACGCACTCGAGATTGCGGCTACAATTGCCGTTAACAGCACCACTTTGGCCGTCCTGTCCACGTGCCATTCGGCAGGATGCCAGCTATTAAACAGGGGGACCCCGGCTTGGACTTGTACGACTATTTGCGCGTTCTGCGCCGCAACTGGATCCTAATTCTGGCGTCTCTTCTGGCGGGCTTACTAGTTGCCGGAGCCGCAACAATCCTGGTGAGGCCGACATACACCTCCAGTACGCAACTGTTCGTCGCAATCCAGAGCTCAGGTAGTGTCGCCGAACTTCAGCAGGGCAACACGTTTAGTCAGGCACGAGTACAGTCGTATGTTAAGACGGTAACTACTCCGGTGGTTCTGCAGCCGGCAATTAACGCCCTCGGTCTAGACGAGACGCCCGCAACGTTGGCCAGTCGCATTCGAGCATCTTCTGACCCAAACACCGTATTGATCGATATTGAAGTTGAAGACGCTTCGCCGGTGCAAGCAGCTGCTATCGCGCAGGCTGTGGCCGATAGTCTCATCAAGGGATTGGACGCACTAGAGCGGCCGAAAGCAGGAGGCACCAGCCCCGTCAGCCTCTCTGTTATAGCCCCCGCTACTGCGCCTTCCAGTCCCTCTTCCCCAAACACCCGGCTCAATCTGTTGCTAGGCTTGTTTGCCGGTCTCTTGGTGGGGGTAGGCCTTGCCGTTCTGAGAACGGCTTTGGATCACCGCATTCGGGGTGAAGCGGACTTCCGCCGGTCGTCGGACGCGCCGGTGCTTGGTGCGATCGCCTTCGACCGAGATGCAATTAAGAAGCCTCTACTCACCCAGACCGGCACGCAAAGCCCTCGTGCCGAGTCCTTTCGCCAACTCCGCACGAACCTCCAGTTCGCCAATGTTACTGGCCGCGGGAAGTCCATCCTGATGACTTCTTCATTGCCTGGTGAGGGCAAGAGCACAACGGCTACAAATCTTGCCCTGGCCCTGGCTCAGGCGGGTCAAACTGTTTGCCTCATCGACGCTGATTTGCGACGGCCGATGGTCAGCGACTACTTGGGGTTGGACCGCAATGCGGGCCTTACCACAGCGCTAGTGGGTCGGGCGGATGTGAGCGATCTCCTTCAGCCTTGGGGTGTGGAACCACTCTACGTGTTGACGTCGGGTCAGATTCCCCCGAATCCCAGCGAACTTTTGGGCTCAGCACAGATGACTCAACTACTGAAACGCCTCGAAGATTCGTTTGACGCTGTCATCATTGACGCACCTCCGCTCCTGCCCGTCACCGATGCGGCGGTCCTCGCCCAACACGTTGGAGGAGTCGTTCTTGTTGTCGGCGCGCAAAAGCTGAAGACCCAGGATCTCGAAAAGTCTTTGGAAACGCTCGAGCTAATTGAGGCGCATTTGCTTGGCGTCGTACTAAACAGGCTCCCGCAGAGCGGGCCAGACGCTTATACATATTCCTACTACAGCTCGGACGATTCTTTGGAACGAGGTAGAATAAGCGCAGAGTCGACAAACACCGCCAGGAAAGCTTCCCTCAATTCAGAAGAAGATTTTCACGCTGACGAGTCGCCAGAAGGGCGGCCACCGAGCGTCTTCCCCGGTTTACCCCGCTGATGTCCGCGCCTCGCTAGCTGCCATAAGAGCGCCGAACTTGGGCGCTCGATCAGAAGCTAGAAACCTTGGTGGCGTCTTCGGTGCCGGAAGGGCAATATGATAGGTCGCCGTCAACCTGGTGAAGTGCGATTTATAAGCTAGCAACGGGGCCTCATGCTAGTAAGCTCTCCCTGTTCGCTCAGCGACCGGTACATATACGGGATTATCGAAAAAGGGACACGGCCCGATTACAGTGACTTTGCCTTACCGTCTTCACATCCACGGAACCGGACACAACCTTGTCTTCATCACCCGGGTCATAACGTAACGTTCGAGCGCGGTAGATCAGTTCGGGGTAGCGACAACTTGCGCGTCATTTGTCTTGGCAGGGGTCGCCGATTCCCAGGTCCTTCGAGCTCAGTCCTCCACGTGAGACTACGGGAGTGGCCGTGGTCGGACACTCGTGGCGTAGGCTTCGAAATCACCGCTTCCTAAGCGTCAATTGGGATGAAGTAGTCTTTCGACTTCAGCAGCGACTTTGGTTGGTGGACGAAAAGTGGGCTCGTGAGAGGTCGAAATTTTAGTCGCCGTGTTCCAACCGTTCGGATACCTCGTGCCCGAGCTTTCATCCCCCGAGAATCACATAGTGCCCTTGCCGGTGTCGCATGGCCGGCCAGGGCAACACGTGACGCCTGGTCAGGTACGGGCCAGAGAAAACACCCAACATGGGGCCTCATGCCAGAATCGGTGCAAGAATGGCTGCCTTCCTAGCCCGGAAATTGCTCGAACATTTCTTGGTGACAGAGCAGTCGCGATATTTTCCTTACGGCTCCAGTCAGGTTCCCGTCTAGGGTTTCGTCCGAGAGAGATGGGGATGCTCCAGCAGCCGACCATCAACAAGTGGCTTTCCTAGTTATAGACTCGTGCGCTATCGGAGAACGCATTTATTTGTCCCCAAGGGATGACTGAACCTTTCCTTCCCTGTTCCTGGTAATCCCATCCGTGCCGCACTCCATCCCCTTCGCCCTAGATCAAATGCTCTTCCATGATGCCCCACCAGCGGTCTAGGACTACTCACAATTTCCAGGGGAATACGAGTACGAGACGTCGCTTTTTCGTCGACTGGTCGACGACCCTTGGACGAGCGCACAGAACGGAGGGGCTGCGAAGAAGACCCAGCCCCCGTGTGTCGGTGATGGTCGAAAAGTGAGCCATTGTGATGGTTGAAAACTGAGCCACCCGTTCCAAACGATTGGGCGGGTGATCACAGTGGAAGATTGGGCGCTTATTCGGCGGTTGCATCTGGCCGAGAGTGCGTCGATAAGGTCGATAGCGGCGCGGTTGAAGATCTCCAGGAACACGGTCGCGAAGGTAGTCAGTGCTGACGGTCGCCAACTTACGTTCGGGCGCCGCAGGACTCCGGGATCGAGGCTGCGGAGCCGGTAATTCGTGCGCTGCTAGTGGAGAACCCGCGCATGCCCGGGACGGTGTTGGCTGAACGGGTTGGCTGGTCTGGGTCCCCGGCGTGCTTCCGGGAAAACGTTGCCAGAATCCGGCCGGAGTATGCCCCGGCTGATCCTGCTGACCGCATCTCGTATGATCCCGGTGATCAGGCGCAGTGCGATCTGTGGTTCCCGCAAGTGCGGATACCAGTCGGTGTCGGCAAAGCCAAGGTCTAGCCGGTGCTGGTGATCTCTTCGCATTCACGGTTCATCATGGCCCGAACGATCCCATCCCGGATGACCGGAAATCTGCTGGCTGGGATGTGGGAGCTGACGCGCTCCCGGGGTGCGGTTCCGCGGCGGCTGATCTGGGCAACGAAACGGGCATCGGCCGGCGGAACAGCTATGGGCCCGGAGTCACGGCCTTCGCCGGGGTTCTGGCTACCCGAACGTGCTTTTCAAACCCTACGACCCGGAGAGCAAGGGCGTACTGGAGCGGGCCAACCAGTTCCTGGAGCCCGCGTTCCCGCCGGGCCGGATCTTCGCCTCTCCGGAAGACTTCAACGATCAGCTGGGCCAGTGGCTGCCGAAGGCTAACGCCCGGCTCGTCAGGCGGATCGGCGCGCGCCCGTCGGACCTGCTCACAGCAGATTAGGCGGCCATGCTGGCGCTGCCACCGGTTCCACCGGGCGCCGGCTTCACCGCAAGGGTTCGGCTGCCGAGGGACCACTGCGTCAGGATGGGATCCAACGACTACTCCGTCCACCAGCAGGCCATCGGCCGCTTCGTCGACGTCGCCGCCAATCTGACAACCGCAACGATCAGCCTGGACGGCAGACCCGTCGGCACGCATTTCGGTCCTGGGGCTCCGGCCGGACCATCACCGACCCCGCTCACGCCGAGACGGCAAGGGCACTGCGGAAGGCCTTCCAAACCCCTCCACCTGTGGGCGAAACAACCGGGCTGCGGGACCTGGCGGACTACGACCGCGCCTTCGGCGTGGTCCTCGACGACGGGCAGGTCGCCTGATGCCCGAAGCCAAAGAAACGACTGGCCGGATCGAGTCCTACTCCCGGGTGATGAAGGCACCCCGGATCCGTGACGCAGCAACCCGGCTCGCGGACCAAGCCCGTGAGGGGGGGCTGGACCCATGAGGAATACCTCGCCACGGTCCTGTCCCGGGAAGTTGCAGCCAGGGAAGCCTCCGGCGCCGAACTAACGGCCCGGGCAGCTGGTTCCCGGCCTGGAAATCACTCGAGGACTTCAACTTCGATCACCAGCTAGGCCTCAAACGCGACACCATTGCGCATTTTATCACCGGCGCGTTTCTCACCGAAGCGTCCAACGTCGTCCTGCTCGGACCGCCGGCACCGGCAAAACACACCTCGCCACCGGACTGGGCCTGCGGGCCACCCAGCTCGGTCACCGCGTCCTGTTCGCGACCGCCGTGGACTGGGTCGCCCGGATCCAGGCAGCCCACCAAAACGGCAGGTTGCCCCAGGAACTTGTCAGGCTGCGCCGCTACGGACTGATCATCGTCGACGAAGTCGGCTACATCCTGTTCGAGCAGGACGCCGGAAACCTGTTCTTCCAACTGGTCTCATCGCGCTACGAACACGCCTCGCTGATTCTGACCTCAAACTCGCCCTTCGCCCGCTGGGGCGACGTTTTTGGAGATCAGGTCGTCGAGTCGGCCATGATCGACTCCATCGTCCACAACGCCGAAGTCATCACCCTCGAGGGCTCCAGCTACCGCCTCAAACACACTTAGGTCGACTCGTTGCCCTCGACAAGACCGGAAAATGCCGCAGAATAACCAACGTCAAAGTGCCACACTTTTCAGCCCGTGAAACGGCTCACTTTTCGACCATCGCTGACACCCAGCTGCTGTGCTACAGCTGACGATCTCAAACGCTGCTCATCACTTAGATGCACCCAGGCAGCAGTCAGCCCGTTTTCCGGTCCTATAGCACCAGGAGCAGACTTTGAACAATAAGCTGTCGTGGCCCGCTGGTCGACTGGGTGATGACGAACTCGTCCACTAACCCCAGGCATGAACCGCCCTCAATGGCTCTCGACAAGACCAGAAAATACAGCAGGAGCCCCAGTGCCAAGTCGGAGGTAGTACCTACGGGGTCGATGGCTGGCTTTCGATTAGTCGGTCATAAGACGCATGCAACCGTTCCAGAATTTCACTGTCGGAAGCGAGCCAACGATAAGAGAACGAAGGAAAACACGCGTCCCCCTGCGGCAACGCTTTTTTGCACCGATGCGGTGATCGCGCATCGACTGGCCGGGACGGAAACCCAGCAAGCCCGACCTCTCTTCTCGGTACATTACAGCGGCGGGGCATGAGCACCGAAGGTGCATTGGTGGCCTCGTTGTCCCATCCCTAACCGACAGCCTCAGTTCGTCGCTGAAGTCTCCACGCACCTATATCTTTCAAACTCTTGCAGTCACCCTAACCTCCGCGCTTTTCGGCGCCCGTCCAGGAACTGACAGTAGAAGCGACAGCAGCAACAAAAGGACAAAGATCCACTCACTTAGGACCAGCGCAACAACGAACATGTTCGAGGGAGAGTCCCGCAGGAAATAACCGAGACTCAACTGTGCGCATAATGCCGCAGCATATGTGAAAGCGACGGTCTTGAACCGGCCGGAGGCTAGAAAAAAAGTGACGAGCACTGTACTCGCAAGTGAAAGGGGAACTTGAACTGAGATCATCTCGACTGTCCCGACGCTGCCGATCGCCTCTTGCCCAAACATAAGCGGCACGAACCACCCCGCAAAGAGATGCACGAAGAGTGTTATCAACCCGCCGACTAGAAGAGCAGACATCATGTGCCCACACAGCCTCGGTAAAGAAACGACTGCGCGTGAATATCTGGGCAAGAGGAGCGAGCCCAACAGTTGAGAAGGAATGACCAGTAACAAAAGAACACGCGTTGCCAAGGCCACGTCGACTAGGAGCGAACTTCCCCCAAAGTTTTGCGCCATGATGATGAGGCACGAAGAATAACCGTGGAGAATGATGGTGTAAGTGGCCAATGCCAAGTACTTTGAGCCCCCCGAGCCGAGAACCTGCCATGGCACTCTACCGAAAATCTCCGCAGCGCCAATGCCCGCACGGTTGTTTACGAACACCATCGAAACAAATGCTCCGAGGCTGTAGGAACTTGCTATCGCCCACAGCGGAAGTCCCATCAGAGCCATGCTGATCCCGGACACCCCGACCGTTGTGTTCCCTAGAACCCGAGAAATAGCCAGACCTTTAGCATCTAGCCGCCCCTGCAGAACGTAAGTTGCGGACGCAGCGACAAGCACTGGCATGACAGCTATACCGATGGCGACGAGCGAATTCGTCTGCAGCATCGCTAGTGGGACAACAACTATGCTAGCTACGAGCGCAAACGCGACCTGAAGACGTGCCGTTTGCTGAACCACGCCTCGGTATTTTTCCCCACTAGCTATTCGCCGCACCGCTTCTGTGCCCAGGCCCGCGTCCCCGGCGACCGTGGCATAAGCAACAATTGACTGCGCGAGGGTCAAAACCGCTAACGCATCTAAGCCAACTCTCCGGGCTAACACGAAGGATACTGAGAAGGCAAGGAGACGGGATACGAACTCGGCTGCGAGGAGGAAGGCCCCGTCCTTAAAGAACTTGGCGCGCAACTATGTCCCCCCTAGCAACTGGCCTAAATGAGCGAGCGCTCAAAATGGCTTTTGAAACGGCGGTCTTGCCAGCACTCGAGCACAAGCCCCACGCTAACCCCACGAATACCCAGGTCTCCAGCAGCCACAGAGCACTTGTGGCTATCGAGAATGCAAAATATGGGATTGCGAAAATACACAATAGGTCAGCACGGCGTTGACGTATGACCTGAGTTACCACCACGGTGGCGGCCAAGACAACCAAAGCGACGCCGATCAAGCCACCGTCATAGGCAATTTGCACTGGTAGGTTACCGATGTACCCGGGCAAAAGAAGGTGCGGCTGAGTATCGTCGATGTGGCGTTGACCGAAGCTGTTCCACCCTAAACCGATGATTCGGTTGCTGGACGACCACCATTCTTCCAAAGCAATGTTATTTACACGGTAACGCAGACCGCCCGTTCCGCCACTGATATCAAATACGTTGAAAAACTTGTCGAGACCCCTATCAGAACCTGTGAGCAATAGGTAGGCAGCCGCGATGCCGCCCAGCACTGCCGAACCAGCAGCTACTCTTCTCGCCCTGGCCCGGAACAATAGGCATCCTACAAGTCCAATAACGTAAGAAACTAAAGCGGCACGTGTATGGGTGGCCAAGATCGCTACGGGAACAATCGCCGCCAGTAAGATCCTGACTCGGTTTGGTACGGCGTTCAGTGGGTTGTAAACGGCCACTAACGCCCAGAGACAAAGCAGACCACCAAGAATATTTGCTTCAATAGAAAAGCCGTATGCGGCAAAGCCACCGTAAGCAGGATCCGACTGCACACCGTAATTGAATAAGAAAGAACTAGCTGCTACCCAAAAGACAATGGCCAAAATGGATACAATCAGGGCCGCTACTGACCCTACTCTAATAAGGGTGTACCAGATGCCCGGTGTCCTCGCAATCCATATCGCGGTGATCACATTCAGGGCGCACCACATAAGAACAGAAATTGACTTCTGTGGCATCGGAGGAACATTTAAAGAAGTAATACCGGCAAACAAAAGCCACCCGGCGATGCAGCTCATCGACCACTTGACAGCGGGACTTATAGTCGTGCGTCGCTTTGACAACGACTCGTGAATGATGCGCATAAGGCAAAGCAAACCGACTATTAGCTCCAACCGAATACTGAAGCCGGCCAGAGAAACGGATGGCCTCGTAACGAAAGTGGCACAGATAACCAGAAAAGCGAGTCGAACATTCGAGGAGACGAAGAAGACCGCCACGACGACGCTTGCGGCAAAGGCGAATGCAGCACTCAAATCAGTCAAGCTTAGCTCTTCTCGTATTGGCGGCATCTCGGTCAGGGAAAACCGGAGCGTCCACCACGCCTGGACTCGATACCAGCGCCCTAGCGCGGCTCGCTGTACTGTACTGCATCATATCGGGCTCGGCATAGGCATGGTCTTCCGTCTCGCATAGATCCTCGGCAGAAGCAAAAAACGAATCCCACTCGTCAAGAGATCCAAGTAGCTTGAATCGTGAGGGGTATTTATCTGCCCATGGGGTCAAGCTGACTAACTTCGTTGAACCGATAACCACGCCGGTGGCAAGATAGTCAAGTACCTTAAGAAGGTTACTAGACTCGGTATATGCATTTGAAACGAAAGGAACAAGGCCAATTTGGGCTTGGGACAGTTCACTGATAACAATGTCATAGGAAACATCGCCAAAAAATCGGACATTGTCAAAGTCTACAAATCTCGAGTCAGCACTGGCCCCAAGGAAGTGAAAGTTCCAAGTCGGATTTCGCTCGACTAATTTAAGGAGTAGATTTACGTCGAGGCGCTCGTTCCACCCCCCTGCATAAACTGCAGTTCTCATCCGAGTTTTCGGGTATCGGGAAACGACCCCCGCGACTCGTGACAGATCAATTGCGTTCGGCAAAACATCCACGGAAACCTGGTCCGCCAATTCAGCCGTCAGGCTCTCTGACACCGCCAGAACCTTGTTGGCAGCTCGCCCTGTTTCAACTGCCAGGGCAAAATTCCGATTTCGGATCTTATCATTTTTCTCGTAGGCATATCCCCAATGTCGGTCAATCACGTCGAAAATCCGAAACCGCCAAATCTTTCCGGCAGTGAGTTCTGGAAACATCCACCAATAAGCAACGAGCACCGGCTCAGACCAAGCTAATTTTGCAAAGGACTTCGAGAGCGTTCTCTTTATGATGAGCTGAACCAGCCGTCGTGAGACTTCCGGATATGTCATCGGCAAGACGTCCACGATCAGCGGCAATACAAGGAGATGGCGGTTGTCATCGAGTTTGTGTAATCCAGGCTGAAGTTGGCTGCTGGTTTTTCCCAACGGACCCTTTATAAGGCGCCGTAGAGCTGAGCCCTGGAAGCGCCTGCAGACGTATAGAACAGGCTGTTCTTGACCGATGGCATCAAACATCTGCAAAGATGTCTGATTCGCTGACAGTTCAAAAGGCGGGCCACCGAGAATAACGTATGGTCCCTCCGGCAAAGATTCTCGCGGGTCCATTACGACGGATCAGACGAAGTCGCCGGCAGGTTCGTTTGCTCGATTCCCCGACCCGCCATTAGTGGGTCAAACATAGCGAGCACTGATGATACCTGTGCGACGCGGTTTTGAAAGGAAAGTCGGGGGCGGACTTGGTCGCTTTCTGGTAATCCCTGAAGATTGCCCCAGTCTTCCCGCATGGCAATCAGCGCGTGGGCGATATTGGGCACTTCAGGAGAGTTATTCGGGACCACGGCGCCACCTACGAGAGGCAGTACTTCGGCCGCTCCTCCTAGAGCGTATCCGATGCTACGTATCCCATACGACCAAGCTTCAACTGGAACGAGACCAAACGACTCAGGTTTTTTCGGAAACAGGGCTACTAAATCCAAATCAGCGGTAAGTTCAAGCAGCGAGGCAACTTCGCCTATGTAGGAAATGCGCGGATCCTTATCCACTAATCTGAGAACGTCATCCAAGGCATTTTCCTGCCCCGGGAACGGAGCTCCAGCCAGAATCAAGCGCCAACTAGGATCCCCCATGCATGGTTCTTGAAAAGCTTGGGCTACTTCCAGGTGGCCTTTACTCCCGTTCAACCTGCCGTAGACGGCTACTGTGAACGTTCCGGATCTACCCTCTCGGCAGGGATTGGTATCTCTGTCTGATGGACCGTCAGGAAGCACAGGGTATGTAACCGTGATGCGAGACGGTGTAACCCCCAGAGACGTCAACCAATCAGCTGCTGCCCGGCTGCAAGCCGTTACAGGAAAAGCACCCTTCAAAAGGTGCTTGAAAACCGTCCTCGCGCGATTGTCCTCGAGAAGTTCGTGAACTGAAACGTAGAACTTCTTGCGAGCAAGTCTAAGCAAGGGAATGTAGCCTGCCATTCCCAGCGTCCACACTACGACCACATCGGCTTCCTTCATTGCAGATGGCAATCCAGGAAACTTGAGTGAGTCCTTCCAGTTGGACCGTCGAAGGACAAGCAACTTGGGTTCGATAGTCAGCTGAACGCCACTTCCGCGGGCGTCGATCTCTCTCTGCAGAGGGCCTCCATTTGGCACAAGAACGTGAACCGAATGCCCTAGAGCAAGAAGGCTGTCTACTTCCTGTAGGAGTACCCGGCTAGCTCCATAGGTGTCATTGCTTCCATGGACGATCGTAACTTTCATTTGTCGAACCCGAGCATGCTGAGTGCTGACGTCCAGTTACTCGCGAATTCCGACTTCGTGAAGCGTGCCGCATGCTCGCGAGCTGCGTCCCGCGTAGTTCGCCAGTGGTTGTCGTCCAGCAGTTCCAAGAGCTGCATCTTTAGATCGACTAAATCTTCTTCCGGGTTTACCCGCTGCGCTCCAGCGCGCGGGATCACCTCAGGCAAGGCACCTCGGTTGGCATGCACCACGGGGACTCCGCTGACACACCCTTCAAGCGCCGGCAGGCAGAAACCTTCATCCAGGGACGGTACCAACACGCAAAATGAACGACGATATAGCGTGCTCAATTCTGAGTCATCAATTCCGGTGCGAATTACAATCCACTGGTGCTCTGGGTCAGCCTGGATTCGAGAGGCATCGAAGGCCTGCGAGTCATTTCCCTGCCGCGTGACAAAAATAAGTCTAAAATTGCGCCCTGATTCAGAGCGGGCGGCCTGTACCGCCTGAATAGCCAAAGGCAATCGCTTATGCTTATCCATGGATGAAACAACAAGAATGTCTAGAGACTCAGGTCGATTTGGGAGCGGAGTTCCCACATGCTTCTCATTGATTGAATCGGAGTATGCGGGCCATGGGATTACTTTGACCCGCGCTCCCGGCCATCTCGCTTCAATCCTGCGTTTACTGTGGTTAGACGGAGTGACTACTAGGTCCGCCCTTTTGACGGAGAAGCTAATGCAAACCCGCGCATAAGCCACAAAGAACCGGTTGAACAACTGAGGATGATCCAAGACCATCGTGTCATGAACAACAACCACCGACCTGGTTTTTCCAAATCCCGCACCAGTGTTGGTGGCATGAATTAGCACATCAGCGTTTTGGGAACGGGCCCGAAGCGGGACGATAAGGAAATCCCATGCAAGCATGTTGCAGAGACGGAAGAGCCTTCCCCGAGGCTCCCCCGCGGGGCGAAGAACGCTGACGTTACCAGCTTCATGCTTAGCGACTTCCGCGATCAAGTTTGCACCGCGACTTGAGCCGCTCCTCCCTCGAACACCGATAAAGTCATTCAGTACAATTTTCATGCTCAGGCTCCAAAAGCGTGGCGATAAACATTCGCCAAATCATCGGCAAAACGATCATATGAATATTTCAGAGCCATATTTCTGGCCCTTTTCCTAGCGTTTTCTAATTCTAGTCGGGACTCGGCCCAGTGGTGGATAGCTGCAACAGCCTCATCAAGGGCTTTTCGGGGGAGCGGCATGTCAAGAGACTGTTTCTCCCAAGGGATCGGGTCCTCCAAAAGAAATTCTTTTGCCCCCACAACTTCCTGCACAGATGTATTTTTGTAAGCAACGACAGGACAGCCCGACGCCATGGCCTCTTGCGGGGGCAAGCCCTGCCCCTCGTACGCGCTGGGATAGTACATGGCAATGCTTTTGGAATACAGAGCCGCAAGTTCGGCGTCTGTCAAAGACTGGATCACGGTAGCGCTCGGAAAGTCGTCCTGGGCTAGTCCTCTGCCTGTAACGACCGTTGGGATGTTCAGCTCTTTCAACCCATGTGACAGTTCCGCTATCCAGTGATATCGCTTTCGAGGGTCAGGCGTACGAAGGTCAGCGAGGGCGACGACGAATGGACTGGAAATGTCGACGTCATGAGCCTCGAGAAGGTGTGCCACATGTTCGAGCGTCTGAACACTTGGCGGCTCATGAAAGACTTCCGACACTGGCAAGGGACACGTTACGATTTTTTCTTCCGGAATCCGGAGTGTCTCCATTACCCGCTGCTTTGTGTACCAAGAATTTGCCACAATAAGATCCGAACGTCGAGCATTCGAAAATAGAATCCGGGACTTGATCCCGAACCTACTATATCCCTCTAGATCGAGGGTTATGACGTCTTGGATAGAGCATATCCAAGGACGCGATTTAATAAGGGGAAGGTGATAAACGGAGGTCGCATGGTACGGGACCTCCCTGGGCAGTCCAGAGCTGGCAATATCTGCTTGAATTCGCATGAATTCAGGCACGAGAGAGGCTTTTACCGTGGGCAGAAGTTTATGCACAGACGTATGAGGTAATTGTGCAGCTCCACTTGTCAGCAAAGCCGTATACCGTCCTAGACCCCTGTCCGCACCAAGTTTGGTAAGAGCGTATTGATCTACAAGAATTTTCTTGTCCATGTTACTTTTGTTCCTGCTCAGTACGCTGGGCTGCTACGGCAAACTTACTGTCCCGTTGTCTTGTTTGCTCAGAACGTGTGATCTCTAGGGCTCTTTCATATGACTTACAGACGTCAAACCAGGTGTACGCAGCCGCCGCCCTTGTACGCGATGCAGCCGACATTTCGGTCTGCCGAGCAGTGTCGCCCATAACGTCGCGAATTGCAGATGCGATAGAAGATGGGACAGGCTCGACAAAGCAACCTGCCGTCTGGAGGACCTCCCTGTTGTAGATCGTGTCCCGAGCGACTACTGGAGCCCCACAAGCCATTGCCTGCACTAACGCTGGGTTGGTTCCCCCAACGCTGTGGCCATGGAAGTAGACGCCCGAATGCTGCCACAAGGCCAATAGCTTTTCATGGTCGTTGACATGGCCCAGCCAACGTACGTTTGAAAGGTCCCGCGCAAGTTGCTCAACAGCATCGTCAAGTTCCCCTCCATGTCCAGACGACCCGACTATTACAACAGGCATGTTCTTGGGCAGTAAACGCACGGACTCGATGAACTCCCGTACGGAATTTTCGGGCACGAACCTCGCGACAAGTAAGACATAGCTTCTGGGCTTGAGACCCTCCACGGGTTCAAGAACCCCGGGGTCGTCACCACCGTAGGGTATTACGAATCCGTCAAGGCCAAACTCGTCTTCCCAGCGTTTCGCTATGGCTTCCGCGTCGTAAATCATTCTCGATCCCCATCGGGCTGTAGCACGCGCGCCGGCCCGAAAGAGTGCTTTTGCGAGGCGTCCCCACTTAGCCCGTTCCCATTCGATGCCGTCGACGTTGACCAGGGTCGGGATGCCCCTAAGTTTCAGAAGTGGAAGCCAGAATCCATTCGCTACATTCATTACCAGGACCACATCGGGCTTCTTTAAGCACGCATGGAGGACAGAACTTAAACCGAAGGACAGCGTGCTGAGCGACTTGGATTCGATTCCAATCGTATTGTGAGTCCTCACACGCATATCTCTAGAGGGATCGTCAGTTTTAGTCGCCCCCGGCCTCCCATAGACGGTCACGTCCCAACCCGCATCCGCGAGATATGGAGCGAGCCTCCGGACGGCGGTCTCGAATCCGCCGTAGTAGCTCGGGTAGCCCCTTGTTCCAATAACTGCCACGTTCCGATGCACGGAATACCCCCTGATTGACTTAGACTGCGCGAGCCCTATTCCGTAAAATCGGCTCAGACCAATTGATGAGCCGAGAAGCAAAACAGCGAAGTGGGGCCGTAAGGCTTCCTATTCACCGCGTGACCCCGCCTCTCAAGTGACTGGGACTCCTGGCAAGGCATCGCTCAGTAGCGAATCATGTCAGAAACTGATGTGCGGGCGCCAATTTCAAACCAGCGGTGTAGCGGCCTGCGCTCCATCGGTTACGGTTCCCTATGCTCGCAGCTGTACCCTGTCTTTTGAGATCTTGAGACAAGCAACACATGGTTTTTTTGGGGGACGTTGGTGGATTGGCGTATACGAACGTCACGCGCTTTGCGCTTCGTAGACGGTTTTGTGATTATCTGGGCCGTTGCCGGAGCCTACGTCATCAGGTTCGGATTCGAGCCTAGCTCCGGCGAAGCTGGCGTTGAAGCAAATTACCTATGGTTCTCAGCAGCACTATGCTTCGCCTGGTGGCTGATGCTCGGGGCATGGAACAGCCGGCAAAGCCGTATCTTGGGCTCCGGCCCCGATGAGTACAAACGCATCACAGCGGCTTCCCTGTGGCTGTTTGGCCTGATTGCCATTATCTCTTATGTGTTTCAAATCGAGACAGCCCGGGGATATGTCGGTATCGCCCTGCCGGTCGGGTTAGTTGGTTTGATTCTCGCAAGGTGGCTACTCCGACAACACCTGAGCGTCAATCGTCAGAGCGGCGCCAGTATGTCGCGGTTGCTCATACTGGGTGGGCCGGGTGCTATCGCCCATCTGGCGACCACTCTTAGAGAGGCACGTCATGCTGGCTATCTTCCTGTCGCCGCATACATGCCGGGTGGCGACCCCGGCATCACCTCCGAGCCTGAGTCGAAGCTAGACGTTCTTGGTCATCAGACCGACACAACCTCAATCCTCGACGCTATCGAGAGGTGCGGTGCAGACGCAGTCGCCGTCTCCGCTGGCGTTCAGTTGCATCCGCAGACACTGAGGCACTTGGGATGGGCTCTGGCATCAAAAAACGTGGGGTTGATTATGGCCCCTGCACTGACGGACATCGCAGGCCCGCGCATTCACACACAACAAGTGGCCGGACTGCCTTTGATCCATGTGACAACTCCGACGTTGGAGGGTGGGCAACGGGTTGCAAAGCGGCTTTTTGACGTTGTTGCAGCGGGAATGTTGATTCTTGTTGCTTGTCCTGCCATGGCGCTCATTGCGCTGACGGTCAAGCTGTCAAGTCCCGGACCCGTGCTGTTTAGGCAAGAAAGAGTGGGCATCGGGGGCAGTCTATTCAAGATGCTGAAGTTCCGCTCCATGGTTGTCGACGCTGAGCTACTCCTGGAGAAACTGCAGGGTCGCAACGAAGGCAATGGTGTACTTTTCAAGCTGAAGGACGATCCCCGAGTTACGCAGGTGGGAAAGATCCTCCGTAAGTACAGCCTTGACGAACTTCCGCAACTATTCAACGTTGTAGCAGGCTCCATGAGCTTGGTCGGACCTCGGCCGCCCCTGCCAAAGGAGGTCGAAGTTTATGAGCACGATGTTCGTCGTCGCCTGCTGGTCAAACCCGGTTTGACGGGACTGTGGCAGGTTAGCGGACGATCAAATCTGTCGTGGCAGGACTCGGTTCGACTTGACTTGTACTACGTCGAGAATTGGTCGCTCGCTGGTGACCTGGTCATTCTATTGAAAACTGCACGAGCGGTCTTCAAAAGCACGGGAGCCTACTAGCTGACGCGCGCCCCTACTTAGACGCTTGAGAGAAGGACCACATACCATGACCCCTGAAGTGCCTAACGTTGAGCCGAAGAGGACCGTTGATTACCGTCGGCGCACCAAGCGTCCGGGCCGCCGACAACGGGCGAAGATCACCATCTGGATTATAACGGGGATCTTTGGTGTTTGCCTTTGTTGGCTCGCATGGCTAGTTTCGACGGCCTTACAGATAAAGTCCGAACTTAGTGCTGCAGCAGCACTAATTCCAACGCTTGAAGTCGATGTCACATCCACACAACAGGGGGATGCCGCGCTCACCGCGGAACGGATCCGAGACCGAACCTCCGCTGCCAAGGACATGGCTGATCTGCCGCTGTGGACACTAGCTTCAGCCATTCCGGTGCTGGGCAACAACTTCAGTGCCATCTCAGAGGTTTCCCGCTCAGCGGACGATGTCGCTTCCTTGGGACTAATTCCATTAGTAAAGGTCTACACGTCCCTCAATTGGGACCACCTGATGCCGAGCAATGCTGGAATGGATCTTGGCCCACTGGCAGACGCATCACCAACCGTGAGTGCAGCGTCCAACGCCGTGAAGCTTTCTTCAAATCGGTTGAATCAAATTGACGACAGCTCTCTCCTACCTCAGATAGTCGAGCCACTGCAGGCAACAAGGAGTGAACTCCGGGAAGTTTCAGGAAAGCTGGATGTTGCGGCCGACATGTCGCGCCTGGCTCCGCCTATGCTCGGCGGAACTGCATCCCGAAACTACCTACTCATGATTCAAAACAATGCCGAATCGCGAGCATCAGGAGGCATCCCAGGAGCCTTGGCTGTACTCACGTTCAACAACGGACACATGAGTCTGAGCGCCCAGAGCAGCGCTGCCGACGTTGGCGTGATGACTCCCAGCCTCTCTGTTGACCCACAACAGGAACAGATTTACTCCAAGCGGCTCGGAAAATATATGCAGGACGTCAACCTGACACCGGACTTCCCTACGGCGGCAGCTACAGCCCAAGCGATGTGGGAGAAGAAGACAGGGCAGCGCGTTGATGGCGTCATGTCCATCGATCCAGTTGTGCTCGGCTACATTCTTCAATCCACAGGGCCAGTTTCAGTAACCGGGCCGGAGCGGGAAGCAATATCGGCAGCTGGCCTCCCTACAGAGCTCACTGGCAGCAATGTTGTGCCCACTCTGCTGTCGGATGTCTATGCAAAGATCCAACAGCCGAAACTGCAGGATGCTTACTTCGCTGGGGTGGCAAAGGAGGTTTTTTCTGCCCTCTCCAGCGGGAAGGGTGAAGCGAAAGGGCTCATCGCTGGGCTTACCCGTGGAACGGAAGAAGGGCGTGTCTTAGTTTGGTCAGATGACTCCACTGAACAATCCGTGATCGCCAAATATGCCGTCAGTGGGGCAGTTTCGGGCCCGAGCATTTCACCGGCACAATTCGGGGTCTACTTCAACGACGGTACTGGAGCAAAGATGGACTACTACGTGAAGCGCACCGTCCAGCTCGTCAAGGAGTGCCCTGTAGACGGCTACGAGCAGTTGACCGTCCGTGTCGTGAGCACGAACACCGCTCCCGCTGACGCCAGTTCGTCACTCCCGGCCTACGTGACAGGATCAGGCGCCTTCGGCGTTCCGCCAGGCTCCGTCCAGACCAACGTCGTTGCGTACGGGCCCGTACAGTCGGACATTGAATCGGCAAAGGAGGACGGACAGCGAACCGAGTTCGCAGCCCATCAACATGCAAACCGTCCGGTCGGGGTCATATCTCAACGGCTTGCACCCGGACAAAGTAAAACGGTGGAGTTTTCCTTTGGAAAAATTGTTCAACACACTGAACCTAACGTACTTGTCACGCCCTCCATTCAGCCCGTTAAAGACGTGACTTTGCCCACTGAAATATCGCCCTGCCACTAGGCGTAGGTCCGCAAAGTTAACAATGCGTGAACCCAAGGGCTTGAGATTGCTCACAAGGAACAGCAAGTGGTAGCGTCTTCCTTGGGATATCTATCCGTCGTTCTGCACACGGTCTCGTGCGGAGGGGACTTTCCCCACATCGGGTATCAAAAAAAATTAAACGTCTCCGGGGGGACATAAATGAAGAAGACTTTCGCCGCACTCGCGCTTGCAGGTTCCATCGCTCTAATCGGGTCGGCACCAGCAATGGCTGCAACCTATCCGGCACTTCCGCCACAGGCAGCAGTGTCCGATGGCACCGTTGGCCCGGGTGAATCTTTCGTCTTCCGTGGCCAGGGCTTCCTCGCTGGGGAGACCCTCACCATCCGCGTCACACCCGGCCAGGCTCCTGCTTCGAACGGAGCCAACATCGCAGGCAGCCGTGCAGTAGCCGCGCGCATCAACGTCGTCACTGAGGCTCAGACTCTCACGGCGGTAGCAAATGCCCAGGGTGCAGTGGAACTGCCGATTACGATCAATGAGCCCGGCACCTACAGCATCACGGCAACAGGAAATACCTCTGGCGTAACTGTCGGACCGGTCGTAGTCAAGGTCACACCTGCAGCTCTTGTTGCCAACGGCAATTCTGCCGTGGCGAACTCGGGCGCCAAGCTCGCCAACACCGGCGCCGACTCCGGTTTGGTTCTGTGGACTCTGGTTGGCGCCGGCGCCCTGGCTGCTGGCGCAACATCGGTAGTGGTGGTTCGACGCCGTGCGAAGGCCGAAGCTGCCGCTTAGCATCAACGCTTCATAGCACCAATGAAGGTGGGTGCATCTCCGGAAACGGAGATGCACCCACCTTTGCTATATGTGGTATCTATTTGATCTATGGGGAGACATTGGCGCAAAGCACCACGCGAATACGACTTTTCTGTTCCACTCCCCCGGCCACAGGTGACGGGCTACGCCCTCCTCGTCCTACTCGCGGCATGTGCCCTGGCAGCGGCCGCATTCGCCCTTCTACGGACATCCTGAGGCCCTTTTGAGGCACCTGTACAACCACCGGCTGTGGCAGGTGACTCTCGCGGCCATGGCGGCGCCCCTTACATTTGTCGCCTTCTGGCCAATACCAGTAGACCGGCCAGTCTCGGGGCAGCTCGGAGTGGTTTTGAATTTCCTCCAGCATCACGGCTTTCCCCGCTGGTTTGACTACCATTTCGTGGAGGCGTCGGCGAACGTAGCCCTTTTCGTTCCCGTCGGTTTCGTAGCCGGCCTGGCTTTTCCAAACAAACTATGGTGGCAAATAGGCGCGTTCGGAATGTTTGTGTCCGGCTGCATCGAGCTGGGGCAGCTCCTATTTCTTCACGACCGCTTTGCAACCCCGTCAGATATCGTGACGAACACGTCAGGCGCTGTCATCGGGTCTCTTCTGGCCTCATTAGTCAAGAAAATGGGAGGCCCACCGCCTTTCGGCAGCAGGCCTCCCAAAAGCACCGCTACTTGATCTAACCTACGAAACTCTTCATCCAGGTCTTCAGGTCTTCACCAAACTCAACGCGCTCGGACGCAAGGGTAATGACGGCTTTGAGATAGCTCAGCTTGTCACCGGTGTCGTACCGCCGCCCTTTGAAGACCACGCCGTAAACGCCGGAGCCTTCGCCCTCGGCGGCAGCAAGGGTCTGAAGGGCGTCGGTCAGTTGGATCTCCCCGCCACGGCCCGGTTCGGTCTTGTCCAGAACCTCGAAAACGTTGTGGTGCAGCACATAGCGGCCGATGACCGCCAAATTGGACGGTGCCTCGCCGACAGTCGGCTTCTCCACCAGGCTATTGACGCGTACGTAGTCCGCGCCTTCCACGGGAGAGATGTCGGCGCAGCCGTAAGCACTGATTTGCGACGGGTCAACCTCAATCAGGGCGATCACGGAACCGCCGGTTTTTTGTTGGACCTCCATCATGGTGCTCAGCAGGTCCTCAGCCTCGTCGATGAGGTCATCCCCCAAGAGCACGGCGAAAGGCTCCTCACCCACATGCTGCTGGGCGCAGAGGACAGCGTGCCCCAGGCCCTTGGCCTCGCCCTGCCGGACGTAATGAATGGGGCCGAGGTTAGAGGCGTACTCGACCATGCCCAGCTTGTCTTTATCGCCCTTGGCCTCAAGGGCGGCTTCCAGACCCGGCTCGCGGTCGAAATGGTCTTCCAGTGCGCGCTTGTTCCGGCCCGTAATCATCAGTAGGTCCGAGAGGCCAGCGTTGATCGCTTCCTCCACCACATACTGGATGGCCGGGCGGTCAACCACCGGCAACATTTCTTTCGGCATTGCCTTGGTTGCGGGCAGGAAGCGTGTTCCCAATCCGGCAGCAGGAATGACGGCTTTGGTAATAGCTTTCCCCGTAGTCATAGGTGAACCTTAACAAATTTGTTGGGCGAAACGGCAATTGGATGAGAAGTCATCGGAGGCTACGAAGGTCCCGAATGAGGCGCGGAACTGCGCACAAAAACCGCACCCACCTGGCGCGATGCTGATTCAGTCGCCCCAAAACAGACATGTCAGCATAGATGTCCAAACTCAGGAAAACTTCGGCTCGCGGAAACAATGCGCGCCACAGCATGTTCGGCTTTTCCGTCCAAGGTGCCTGGACGATAGCTATGATCCGAGCGCTCCCAGGCTCCTGGGCGGCAACGCGGTTTCGCCACTCGAGGGAGGGCTCCGGCCATACCAGTGCATTGGCTTCGGGCAAAAGACTCTCAAGGAAGGGCCTGACCGCGGCCAAGGCGCCCGTTGCTGAAGAGAGCACAAGAAGCGTCTCCGCCTGCGATTCCCGCCGAGTGAGGAGGGCCAGGTACTCAAGCTCCTGCTGGCAGGCCGGCAACTCGCGCGACCGTAGGGCGTGCAACGCCAGAAACAAGATGCCAAGAGCCTTCGTAGGGACCCTAAGCCGCTGCCCTGCTAGCTGCATGTGGACAGTGTTTGCCCAGAGCGCCTCGAAGCAGTCATCGGAGGCCCTCTCCATCCCAGGAAAGCGGAAGTGGACATCAATGCAGCAAGGCCATTCAGAATGGTGCAGGGTTATCGAGTGATTCGGGAACGTCTTGTTGTCCGGCTCCAGTGGACGCCTATGCCAGCCCCGTTCGCGGAGTGCCTGCAGCAATATGTCGATCCTAGAGGGATCGACATAGACGTCGACATCCCCAGATACCTTAGCTTGACGCAGCCCTTGGAGGACGCTGGCAGGCCCTTTAATAAAGAAGACCCGGATGCCCAGCGCATCTGCTATCCGCGCCACGAGAGCATGGCCCAGAAGCACGCCCTCTGAGATCCTGAGTTGAGTTTCGTGGCCGGGGTACGTCATGGATCGCCTAGACCCTGGCCCTGCGGCTGCCGAGGACGGTTTCCACAGCGCCAAGGGTGTCCTCGGCCTGCGATTCGTCCACCGGCTCCCGTTCTACAGACGGCGTTGCAAACGCTGAGGTGTAAGTTCCGTAATAAGAGTAGGCGTCCGTGCCCTTGGTGGGAACGTAGTTGAGGACAGCTCCCAGGACGCGCCCCTTGATCTTGTCAAGGTTGCCCAAGGACTGATCCAGTTGCTCCTGGGTGGTCCTGCCGGTGCGAATCACGAGGATGGCACCGTCTGCTGCCCGGGAAAGAACGGCGGCATCCGTCACGGGAAGGAGCGGCGGCGCGTCGATCAGGACTACAGCATCCTTGGCTAGGACATCGAGCATATTCTTCATAGCCCGGGATCCGAGCAGCTCACTGGGGTTTGGTGGGATGCGACCTGATCCCAACACCGAAAGGTTAGGCAGTGCGCCCCAGGGCTGGAGGACATCAGCTAGCTCGGCGGCGCCCGTAAGCACGTCGGTGACTCCTGCACCCGGAACAAGGTTGAAAACGTCCACCAGGGTGGGCCGACGGAGGTCGCCGTCGACCACCACCACGTTTTCACCCGCCGCCGCCATGGTGACCGCCAGATTGGCCGTAACAGTCGATTTTCCCTCTGCCTCCAGTGAACTGGAGACCACGATGATCCGCGGCGGCTGGTCCACATCCAGGAAGCTGAGGTTGGTGCGGAGCTCGCGGAGAGCTTCAGCCATGGCACCGCCAGCATCATGAAGTTGTGCTGCCGTTCCCGCATCCACAATGGTGCTCTTCCCATCCAATCGGGGGTCCATCGGCAGGGTGCCAATCACGGGAACGCCAAACTTTCGCTCAATGTCCGCGGCCTTTCGGATCCGCCGATCCAAGTGCCGGCGGACCAACGCATAAGCCACACCCAAGGCCAGCCCGACAAGAGCGCCCAGCGCCAGGTTGAGCTTGGTGTTAGGAGACGTAGGGCTGGTGGGCAGGACGGCCTTGCCGAGTGGGAGGACACGGACAGCCGTGGCTGTGCTCCCTAAGGCCCCGGCCTCGGGCGTTGTTGCAGCACCTGACGCTGCCTCTGTCGGAGGCGCTGTCTCGATCGCCTCCACCTGGGCGGCGAGACCGTTAACCCAGGCATCTGCCACGCGCTGGGCAGTTGCAGGATCCTTGGACTGTGCGGTAACCCTGATCTCGGCCGTGTCCAGCGGCACCTTGACGCTGATACTGCCCAGCAGGGCATCTGCAGTCGTCTTCAGGTCCAGGGCTTGGATGACCCGGTCCGCGACGAGCCGCGATTTGGCAACCGACTCATAGTTCTTGACCTTGGCCTTTGCCAAGCTGTCACCGGCCAGGGCCAGGCTCACGTTGTCCGACCCCGGTGTGACGACAATCCCGCTGGAATCGGAGGAGTAAATCTTGGGCTGGAGAACAGTCCATCCTGCCGCTCCTAGAGTGGCCAGTAAGGTGAAGGCGACAATCGCCTTCCAGTACACCCGCAAGACGTTCAGATAGTCGGCGAGGTCCAGGCCCGGGGATGTCTCCGCAGGGACTGCTGTTGTGCTCAAAGTGGTTCCTTAGACTCAAGTTCTTGCGGGCTGTATGCGGGCCATTCAGTTGCGGCCGCGGACCAAAATCGACTTTGCGAGGAGCTGCTCCACCGCGCCGGCGACGGCGACCCGGTAGCCTTCGTGTTGGCCGTGCATCATAACGACGTGTTTCGTGATCTGTTCCAAATTTGCCGGGCCGACGCAGGCTTCCCAGATCGCTGGGCCAATGCCGCTCAGGCGCACAACTTCGTCGTCCAACATGGCCAGCAGGTCATCCCCGATGGCCACGGCGTCCCTTAGGGCCCTGCGCTGGACACTGCCGGCTGGAAGGTGCCCTGGGTGGACAGCTTCTCTTGCGGCCGGTTCCCACTCCGTCCCCGATGCCGGCTGCAGTCTGAACAGGGGCTCCAGGGCCGCAGGCAGATCGGCGGCCTCCGAATAGGTCACCTGCCACACTCCCCCAACACTTTCGATAAGGCGGCAGAGCGACTGCAGCGGATCCACGACTTCTGCCTGCGAGGACGAGTCCGGGATCAGTGCGAGCACGGCATCGGCGAGCGGTACCTTGTTCAGCACGGGAGCGGTTGCAGGGTTCCCCTGGACCCGGTTCAGGAGCACGATGGACTGGATGAAAGGCAAAGCCGGGGCCGGCTGGAGTCCGAACTCGTCAGGCCCGACCTGGCGCTTAGATACGCCCGCACCCTGCTTTACAGACAGCGGCTTTGGGTAGGGAACCACGGAACCATCCCATTTAATGGCCACGGTCTCGTCCGTGACGTAGCCATAGCTTCTGGCAAGCACGGATGCTGCGGTGGTTTTTCCAGTTCCAGACTTCGCTACCAGCGCCACCACGGCCCCTGTACTTGGGTCCGCCACGCCACAAGCATGAAGCATGGTCAGTTCACCGGCATGGGCCAGGATGGCTGCCACCGTTAGACGCGACGTTAGGTTCTCAGCCAGCTCTTCGAAGGAGGCGGCTTCCAACTGGAATGTTCCGGCCGGGTGCTTGGTGGACGTGCTGGTGACCGAGGCAGTGAACCGTGCTCCTGGCGTGGGTTCCGGTGGCACCGGCGGCAACTGAGGCTCATCGGTGCTGATGCACCGAGCCCAGGCGGAGCTCATGGTGAACCTCTGCTGCCAAGTGACTGCACGGCCCCAGCGGACCACATAGCGCTGCCCCAGGACATCCAGGGGAAGCAGATCACTGCCTTTGGCCAGTTCCTTGAAGAGGCGCTGCTCCCAAGGCGTGCGTGCGACTCCTGTTGACAGCATGCCGTTAGCGCGCAGCGCCGGGGGCAGCCTCGATCAGGCGCTGTGCTTCGAGGCCAGCCAGGAAGTCCTCAACCTGCACCTGCATCTGCCCTGACTGATCTACGAAGGTCGCCTCAAGCTCGTTAAGGATGTCCTGCTCGCTCCGCTGGCCGTCGATCAGGTCCCAAATCACCGCCGCCGGTCCTTCAAGGACCACAGGCCGGGCTGCATCGAGGTGGAGTAGTGCGACGCGCGCTCGACGCTGGGTACAGACTTCGGCGGTCAGTCGTCCATGCTGCCAGATCACGGAATGTCCATTGTGATACCGGGAAAAACAAAAGTGGATGCGCCAGCTGTGAGAGTCATCGTGAAGGTATACTTCTGGCCGCTCACCACTTTGGCTTGGCCCGTGCCATCAACGTAGTAAAAGGAAATTGCCTGGGCCGCCGACTGGTTTGGGGTAACAGAGATAGTCGCTGCCGAGGAAAAGCCGTTGAACGTTGCAGTGTCTACCGTGTTTCCACTCAAGGTTTTCACAGCGATACCTGTAGCTATCGCTCCACTGTTTACCGTAGGTACGATCCCAACAGATACTGTCTGCGCAGTGGTGAAGGTGTTCTGGATTGTGAGCGTGGCGGGCCCTTGACCCGTTCGCGTCCCACCTGCACCCTGCTGCTTTGAGTAGTTGATAGAGGGGTAAGTGCCGGTAGCGGTAGTTATGGAAAGTGACCCCGATGCAGCGGCAGCAGGAGCCGCTATGGCGGTGGCGATAACCGGCAGGGACCAGGCCACACCCGCGACGACGCGACGGCGACTAAAGCCGCCCTCTTCTTCTAAATCCACTCCAGCATTTGAAACTTCAGACAATTGTGCCCCCAGAATAGGTTTCCAGCTGCGGCTGCCTTTTGAGACCGGCAGCGCGCTATGGCCGGTGTTGCCCGGCTTCGCCTACTCTCGCGAACACAAATAAAGATTTCTGCAAACGCGTTGCAATTTTTTATCAAGAATCCTTCAAGGAATCTTGAACAAGCCCTCTATCGGCCGCTGCCCGTGAATTTCGGCTCACGCTTCTCCTGGAACGCCCGGAAGCCTTCCGCGTAGTCCTCGGTCTTGCAGAGCCGTGCCTGCTCCTCGTTCTCCTCCTGCATGGCCTGCCACAGGCCCAGCCGCTGGTCACGGATGTGCGCCACCAGCTCCTTGGAGGCAACAAAAGCGCCCGTCGCGCCAACAGCCACCCGCAAGACAATCCCCCGCGTGGACTCCAGCAACGACTCAGCGGGCATGGCGCGGCTGAACATGCCCTGCGCCACCGCCTCGGCTCCCGAGATCAGGTCCGCCGTGTAGATCAGGTCCAGCGTCCGGTGCATGCCCAGCCGCTCGGTGAAGTACCAGTGCCCGCCGGAGTCCAGCGTGGCCCCCAGCTTGGCGAACGGCGAGCCGAACTTCGCGTTCTCCGCCACGTAGACCACGTCCGTGGCCAGCAAGAGCCCCAGCCCGACGCCCAGGCACGCGCCCTGGGCCGCCGCAAACGTGGGCGCCGGGAAGGCGGCCATCTTCTGCAGCAGCGGCTCCACCAGGCCGCCCAGGTACGCGGCGGCGTCGTCATTCTCCGGGGTGACCCCGGCGATGTCCCGGCCCGCGCAGAAGGCCCGTCCCTCTCCCCTGAGCAGCAGCGCCCGCACCTCACCGCGTGAGGCGGCGGCAGCAGCGTCGTCGTACGCCTGTGCTAAATCCCGCAATGCCTGCTCATCCAGCGAGTTCAGCTTGTGCGGCGCGTCCAGCACTACCTCGGCGATGCCGTTGCTGATGGAAAGGGAAATCATGGGGCTCCTTCTGGTGAAAACGGTTTTAGACGTCGAAGTCGACCGTGACTTCCTTGCTGGTGGGGTGGCTCTGGCAGGTCAGGACGTAGCCCTTGTCCAGCTCATCCTGCTCCAGCGCGTAGTTCTCGTCCATGGTCACGCTGCCGGTGACCACCTTGGCCCGGCAGGTGCCGCACACTCCCCCGGCGCACGCGAACGGCACGTCCGGGCGCACCCGCAGCGCCGCGTTCAGGATCGACTCGCGGGCGTGCGTGGGGCTGGCCACCTCGCCCTGCAGGCCGTCCAGCTTGAACGTGATCTTGTACGTCTCCTTGGACTCGTCCACCACCACGGGACGGCCGGCGTGGCCCTCCGGGCGGTCTGGCTTGCCGGAGGTGAACAGCTCGAACCGGACGTTCTCCGGCTTCACGCCGCGCTCGGCCAGGGTGTCCCGGCACAGCTGGACCAGCTCGAACGGCCCGCACAGGAACCACTCGTCCACATCGTCCGCGTGCAGGGCGGTCCCCAGCAGCTGCTGCAGCTTCTCCGCATCGATCCGGCCGGACAGCAGCGGCGCGATCCGCTGTTCGCGGCTCAGCACGTGGTGGATGGCCAGCCGCTGCGGGTACTTGTCCTTCAGGTCCGCCAGCTCCTCCAGGAACATCACGTCCATGGCGGCCTTGTTGGCGTAGATCAGGTCGAACCGGGTCTCCGGGTTGGCGGCCAGCAGCGTGCGGGCGATGGCGATCACCGGGGTGATGCCGGACCCGGCGGCGATGGCCACGAAGTTTCCCGCCTCCCCCGCGAGCTCCTCCGGGTGGTTCATGGAGTTCATGACGTTCTGCTCCACGGCCTGCCCGTCCCGGCCGTGCTTGGACACGAACGCGCCCATGGGGCTCATCACGTCCAGGGTGTCGCCCGCCTTCAGCTCGGCGTTGGCCCACGTGGAGAACAGCCCGCCCAGGTCCTTCTTGATGGCCACGCGGATCTCGCTGGTGCCGTCCGCGAAGCTGCGCGGCTCGGCGCAGATGGAGTAGCTGCGGCGGATTTCCTTCGGCTCGCCGTTCTCATCCGGCAGGGTGGTGCGCAGGGCCACGTACTGGCCGGGCAGGTAGTCGAACTTGCCGGCGAGTTCGGCCGGCACATGGAAGCTGACCTCAATGGCATCGTCGGTGAGCCGGCGCACCTCCTTGACCTCAAGGGTGTGGAAGGACGGACGACGGCGGCCGGTCACCTCAGCCTCTTCGGCGGCGGTCTGGCGGACAACAGGCATGGGGGGCTTCCTTACAGGACTTTGAAGTAGTCGAACGGTTCCTTGCAGTCCTGGCACACATACAGCGCCTTGCAGGACGTGGAACCGAAACGGGTGAGTTCCTTGGTGTTGAGGCTGTTGCACTGCGGGCACTTCACGGCCAGGCTCAGCCGGATGGGGCCGGAATGGCCGCCGGCCCGGGAGTTGCCGCTGGGCGGGGCGATGCCGTATTCCTGCAGCTTCTGCTTGCCGGCCTCGGTCATCCAGTCCGTGGTCCACGCCGGGGCCAGGACCAGGTCCACGTGCACGTCCCCGTAGCCTTCCTTCTTGAAGGCGGTGTAGAGATCGTCACGGATGGCGTCCATGGCCGGGCAGCCCGAGTACGTGGGGGTGATGGTGACGGTGACCTCGCCGCCCGCCACGTCCACCTTCCGCAGGATGCCCAGGTCCGCGATGCTGAGCACCGGGATCTCCGGGTCCACCACGGTGGCCGCGATGTCCCAGGCCTTCTGCTCCGGAGTACGGGTCCGGGATTCGAAATCCGAGATGTACACGGCAGTCACCAGCTGGCCCCGGGATGCTCGCGGGCCAGCACCTGCATCTCCGCGAGGATGTAGCCCAGGTGCTCCGAGTGCCTGCCGTACCGGCCGCCGCCCGGGGCTGGGGGCACGTCCGGGACCTCAAGTTCAGCCTCTGCTAGGACGTCGGCGATGAGGCGGTCAAAGTCTTCCCGCAGGCTGGAAGGCGCGACGGCGGCACCCGCCTCAGCGAGCCGCTGCGTCAGGTCATCGTCCTGGAACAGTTCGTTGACGTACGGCCACATGGTGCGCAGGCCGTGGATCATCCGCTGGCGCGATTCGTCCGTGCCGCCGGCGAGGCGCAGGACCCACTGGGTGCTGTGGTCGCGGTGGTAGTCCACTTCCTTGACGGCCTTGGCGGCGATGGCGGCCAGGGTGGCGTCCGTGGACTCGGTGAGGCGGCGGTAGAGCTCGTACTGGTAGTAGCTCACCACGAACTGGCGGGCGATGGTGGCCGCGAAGTCGCCGTTGGGCTGCTCGAACAGCTGCACGGAGCGGAACTCGTGCTCGCGGCGGAAGTAGGCCAGGTCATCCTCGGATTTGGCCGTGCCGTCCTCGTTGGGCATGCCGGCACCGGCGTAGGTGAGGAAGCTGCGGGCGTGGCCCAGCTGGTCCAGGGCGATGTTGCCCAGGGCGATGTCCTCTTCCAGCTCGGGGGCGCGGGAGATCCAGTGGCCCAGGCGCTGCGCGAGGATCAGGGCGTCATCGCCCAGGCGGAGGGCGTACTCTGCGACGTCTTCGGTGGGCTTGGCGAGGCCGGTCTTGACCTCGAGCGCGATGTCCTCCGGGCGGAGGGCGTTGCCGGGGGTGATCCGGGTGGCGGAGGCGTTGCTGTCTCCGCCGGCCACACCGGTGGAGATGTCACCGTGGCCTTCGGTGTGGGTGGAGCTCACAGGTGCTTCACCCCTTCGCTCTTGGTGTAGTACGTGGCGTGCCGGTAGTCCTTGCCCTGGGGCGACTCGAAGAAGGAGCCCTTGGAGTCGGGGTCGCTGGCGGCGATGGCGTCGGCCGGGACCACCCAGATGGACACGCCCTCGTTGCGGCGCGTGTACAGATCCCGTGCGTTCCGGAGGGCCATGGCGGCGTCCGGGGCGTGCAGGGATCCGGCGTGGACGTGGCTCAGGCCGCGGCTGGACCGGACGAAGACCTCCCACAGGCCCCAGGTGGAGCGGTCGTGGTGATCCGGTGCGGGGCTGGCCTTGGGGGCTTCGCGGTTGATCTCGACTGCACCGCTTGCGGGGGTTTCCGGGTTGCCGTGGGGGCTCATGCTGCGTATTCCTTCGTCTTCTTTGACTGTTTTGCTGCGTAGGCGGCTGCTGCCTCGCGGACCCAGGCGCCGTCGTCGTGCGCTGCCCGCCGGCGCTCAAGGCGCTGGGCGTTGCAGGGACCACGGCCGGCCAGGACTTCGTGGAACTCGTCCCAGTCCAAGGGACCGTGCTCCCACTTCCTGGTGTCCTCGTTGAAGCGGATCTGGTCATCCGGGAGGGTGAGGCCCAGGACCTTGACCTGCTCCACCATCATGCCCACGAACCGGCTGCGGAGCTCGTCATTGCTGAACCGCTTGATGTTCCAGGCCATGGACTGCTTGGAGTTGGGGGAATCGTCATCCGGCGGCCCGAACATCATCAGGGCCGGGGCGTACCAGCGATTCACGGCGTCCTGGGCCATCTGCTTCTGCGCGGGGGTGCCGTTGGAGAGTTCGAGGAGGATCTCGAAGCCCTGGCGCTGGTGGAAGGACTCTTCCTTGCAGACGCGCACCATGGCGCGGCCGTAGGGGCCGTACGATGCCCGGCACAGCGGGACCTGGTTGCAGATGGCTGCGCCGTCCACCAGCCAGCCGATGGCGCCCATGTCTGCCCAGGTGCGGGCCGGGTAGTTGAAGATGCTGGAGTAGCGGGCCTTGCCGGCGATGAGGTCGTCCATCATCTTGTCCCGGGACTGGCCCAGGGTTTCCGCTGCTGAGTAGAGGTAGAGCCCGTGGCCGGCTTCATCCTGGACCTTGGCCATGAGGATCGCCTTGCGCTTCAGGCTGGGGGCGCGGGAAATCCAGTTGGCCTCCGGCTGCATGCCGATGATTTCGGAGTGCGCGTGCTGGGAGACCTGGCGCAGGAGCGTCTTGCGGTAGGCCGCCGGCATCCAGTCGCGGGGCTCGATGCGCGAGTCCTCGGCGATGATCCGGTCGAAGTGGGCCTGGCCTGCGGCGTCCTCTTCCGGGGTTAGCTCAGCCGGCACTGACTGCAAGTTCTGCGCTGCCATGGTTGCTCCTATGCAAAGACCTGTCGGGCGTCTCGGAATTATTTACCGACCGTTCGTTCAGGATATGCGGGAGCGTGCGGAGGCGTCAAGCGTGTCCCCCCTCTTTCAACGCCCCATCACCTCCCGCCTGCTTTCCACCAACGCCCCATCATGTCCCGCCCCCTTTCCCCCAACGCCCCATCACGTTGCGCGCGAAAGGCGCGGACCGCCGTCGTACATTCCCCCACTTCACCCGCAGCCCCCTGCACTGATACGGATACTCGCCCACGCCGGCAAATATGGGGTGCGTGAATGAGTCTGCGCAGCGGAAACACAGGGGTGTGCCTTCGGGGAGTCAGTTCCCACGAAGGATGAGCCGGGCCGGGCCCTAAAGCGCCAGACTGCGCGGAAGCCCGGAGCTCCGGGATTATTTCTTCCAGGCCCGCCCCGGCGTCTTGGACAACGTGGCGGCCACAGCCAGGGCACCGGCCACCTGCGCCACACCAAGCATCCGGGTCAGGCCCGGGCGTTGCTTGAACCAGCCCATCAGCGGAGCCCAGGGACCGAACTCCCACCGTGCGCAATGCTCCACCGGGTACAGGGCGGTCAGCACGCCGTCCCCGATCTCCGCCATGACCAGCGACTCCACGACCCGAACGTCCATCAGAATTCCTCCCGAGCCTGGTCCGATCCCGACTGATCGGGCCCTTGGAAACAGTCTGCGGCGGCTTGCCACGGCAGCTTAGGGCTGAAAGCCCTGAATGGGGTCGGCCCTCGCCAATTCGAAGCGGACGTTCGTCACGGAGGCCGGCACTTCTTAAGCCTTTCTTAAAGCCCACCGGGCAGAGTGGAAGTACGGGCCGGACAGCGCCCCACGCCACGCCTCCCCAAGGAAAAAATGCACCGATCAGCCCACGATGACCGCCTGAACCAGCACACCGCGCCCACGGCACCCCCGGCCGTCGGCACCCAGTTCAGGGCACTCCCCCAGCCCCGGCACTGGCTGCCTGTGGGCGTAATGATGTGCGCCGCCGTCGTAGTGCTGGGCCTTGCCGTGCAACTGGTCCCCGGCGACACCACCGCAGAACTGGGCGTTGACCAAAACCTCAGCCTGCACCATGTTGCCGTGCTGACCGCGGTGGCGATGGGGATCAACCTGCTGTTCGGCCCGGTGGTGGGCCTGCTCCTGATCGCGGTCACAGCCCTGGCCATCTGGCTCTTCCGGCGCGACCTGGTGACCGCCGTTGCGTTCGGGCTCACCGCGTGCTCGGGCTGGGTGGCGAGCGAGGCCTTCAAGCTCCTGTTCGCCCGGCAGCGGCCCAACCCGGCGCTGCTGTTCGACCCGCTGGCACCGGGAACCGGATCCAACAGCTTCCCCAGCGGGCACGTCAGCTTCGCGGTGGCACTGGCCTTCGCCCTCTACTTCCTGGCCCGCAGGACCCGGTGGGCCAAGCCCGTAGCCGTGGCCGGGGCCGCCGTGTCGCTGATCGTCGCCTGGTCCAGGCTGTACGTGGGGGTCCACTACCCCACTGACGTCGCGGCCTCCTTCTTCGCCGCCAGCGCCGCCGCCGTCCTGCTGGCCGGGCTTTGGAACCGCTTTGCCCCCGCCCTGGTGGAACGCGTTCCCGCCAGGATCCTCCACCCCTCCCGCCGGGCGTAAGGAGCAGCCATGCACAGCCTTCTGACCTCCCTGGCAGCAGCTGCGGGCCCGCCGTCGCTGCTTGATCCTGCCGGCCTGCTGGAGGGCTTCGGCCCGGCCGCGCTGGGCGTCATCGCCGCGATGGTGTTCATCGAATCCGGCGTCCTGTTCCCCTTCCTGCCCGGCGACTCCCTCCTCTTCACCGCCGGCCTCCTGCACCAGCAACTGAACCTGGCGCTGCCCCTGCTGATCGGCGTGATCACCGCGGCCGCGGTCGGCGGCGACCAGGTGGGGTACCTGCTGGGGCGCAAATTCGGCCGACGCTGGTTCAAGGACGATGCCCGCATCCTCAAAACCTCCCACCTGACCGTCACGGAAGAGTTCTTCCGCCGCCATGGAGGCGCCGCCGTCATCCTGGCCCGCTTTGTGCCCATGGTGCGGACCTTCGCGCCGGTCACCGCCGGCATTGCCCGCTACGAATACAAGGCGTTCACGCTCTGGAACATCGTGGGCGCCCTGGCCTGGGCGATGTCCGTGACCCTCCTGGGCACGTGGCTGGGACACTACGAGATCATCGCCAAGAACATCGACGTCATTGCCGTGGTGATGGTCCTGGTCTCCGTGGTGCCGTGGATCGTGGAGTATCTGAAGCGCCGCCGGAAGAACCGGCTGGCCGCCGCGGAACAGCCCACTGACGAAACTCTGGAAGCCGCTGCGGAAGAATAGGCGGCATGACGACAGGTGAGGGGCTGGCCCTGCTGCTGGTGGAGGACGATCCCGTCCTGGGTCCGCTGATTGCCGAGCTGCTGGAGCCCGACTTCACGGTCCGGCTCGCGGCGAACGGGCAGGAGGGCCTGCACCTGGGGCTGACGCAGCCGTGGGACGCGATGGTGATCGACCGCGGCCTGCCCGTCATGGACGGGATCAGCCTCATTACCGCCCTGCGGGCCAAGGGCATCGGCACGCCCATCCTGATCCTCACCGCGCTGGGCGACACCAACGAAAAAGTCCGCGGCCTGGACGCCGGCGCCAATGACTACCTGACAAAACCGTTCGACGGCGGCGAGCTGGCTGCACGCCTGCGCGCACTGACGCGCAGCTACGGTCCGCCCCCGGGACAGGGTCCGGCCGCCGGGCAGGTGGGCATCGGCACCTGGGAATTCCACCCGGCGTCGCGCGCTGTCCGGTCCATGTACGGCGACACCGTCTCGCTGACCGCAAAGGAAGCCGAGGTGCTGGCCGCGCTCGCGGCGGAGCCGGACCGGGTGTTCACCAGGGACGAACTGCTCGCCGCGCACTTCCAGGGGACGGACCAGCCCGGCGTGATCGATACCTATGTCCACCACCTGCGCCGCAAGATCGACAGGACCGTGATCCGCACCGTCCACGGCGTTGGCTACCAGATCGGCAACCCCTCATGACTGCTCCCGGACCAGGCACCCCGCCTCCTGCCGCCGGCGACCCGGACCGGGATATCCTGCGCCGCGCGTCGCTGAAGGTGGCACTGCGGATCAGCGCCGGGGTTGCCGCGCTGGTGCTCATCCTCCTGGCCGCGGCCACCGCCTTCCTGATGTACAAGCTGGCCCATCCGGTCCTTCCCGGCGCCACCGAGCCCGGGAAACCCTACACTTACCTCGATTCCAGGGACCTGATCGAGGGGATGATCCTTGCCGGCTTTGGAGGCGTGGTGCTGGCCGGCGTGGTGGGGTGGCTCAGCGCGCGCAGCGCTATCCGGCCCCTGGGGGAAGCACTGGCCCGGCAACGGCGGTTTGTCCAGGATGCCAGCCACGAGCTGCGGACCCCCCTGGCCATCCTTGACACCCGCATCCAGCTGGCCCAGCGCAAAGCCGAACCCGGATCCGAACCGGCGCAGGCCCTGGCGAAGATCCGGGAGGACGCGTCCACGCTGACCGGGATCGTAAACGAGCTGCTCCTGGCGGCGACCGCCGCCGCGCCCGTCCCGGAGCTTGCGCCAGTGGATGTGGCTTTGGCTGCCGGGTCCGTGGCCGGCAGCCTTCAGGACCTTGCCCGCCAACAGGGCGTCCAAATAATGTTCGACGGCGGCGGGCCGGCTTTGGTGCGGATCGATCCAAGTTCGTTCCGGCGGGCCGTGCTGGCCCTGGCGGACAACGCGCTGGGGCATACACCGGCGGGCGGAAGCATCACCATCTCCGCCGCGGTTGAGGGTTCCCGTGCGCTGGTCCGGGTTTCCGACACCGGATCCGGGATCAGCGGCGTGGACCCGGACCGGATCTTCGACAGGTTTGTCCGTGCCGGCCGGACCGGCGACGCGCAGGGCCGGCGGAGCTTCGGGATCGGCCTGGCCCTGGTCCGCGAGATTGCTTCCGCGGCAGGCGGCACCGTGAAGGTGGTCCGCACCGGGCCGGAGGGGACCACCATGCAGCTGACGCTTCCCGTGGCCCGGGACTGACCCTCTCTACGTGCGGCCTGACCCGCTTTTCCACCATCCTGGCGCGAAACCCTTGACTCGGCACGCTGGACCCGAGAAGCTGAGCTGCCCCTTGGCCCGCCACTGAATGGAGCACTGCGATGACCAAGACCCAGGAAACAGGCACCGTGTCCACCGTGCTGTCGCCCGATGGCACCTCCCTCAGCGTCGAGCGGATGGGTACCGGACCCAGCCTGGTCCTGGTGGACGGGGCCTTCTGCGGCCGGAACTTCGGGCCCTCGCGTGCGCTGGCGAATGCACTGAAGGATTCCTTCACCGTCTACTTTTACGACCGGCGGGGACGCGGGGACAGCGGCGAGACGATGCCCTATGCCACCGAACGGGAAATCGAGGACCTCCAGGCGGTACTGAACGAGGCAGGCGGCAACCCCTACGTGTACGGAATTTCCTCAGGCGCCGCCCTGGCCCTCGAAGCCGCAGCAGCGGGAGTCCCGATGCGCGCGCTGGCCACCTACGAGGCGCCCTACACCGGCGTGCAGGGGCCGGACGGATCGCCCGGGAGCCACCGCGAGCACCTGGAGGCGCTGCTCAGGGACGGCAAACGCGGCAGCGCCGTGTCCTACTTCCTGGTCAAAATGGTGGGCGCACCGGCATTCCTCCCCTACCTCCTGCGCATCATGCCCGGAGTGTGGAAGAAACAGACGGCGGCCGCGAACACCCTGCCGTACGAAACCCGGGTGACCAACGACTTCACGGCGCCGGTGGAGAGGCTCCGCACCATTACCGTGCCCACCCTGGTCATGGTGGGCGGGAAGGCCGCCGGCCCCATGGCCCAGGGGCAGAAGACCATCGCGGGCGTCGTCCCCGGCAGCGAACACCGCGTCCTCGCTGGCCAAACCCACCAGGTTTCCGCTGCTGCCATCGCCACGCAGCTCAGGGGTTTCTTCGACGACGGCAAGTAGCCCGCCCGGGTTACTCCCAACGCCCCATCACTTCCCGCCCCCTTTCCGCCAACGCCCCATCACTTCCTGCCCCCTTCCCACCAACGCCCCATCACCTCCCGCCCCCTTCCTCCCAACGCCCCATCACTTCCCGCCCCCTTCCTACCAACGCCCCATCACTTCCCGCCCCCTTTCGGGCCGGTACTGCGGCCTGCCCGCGCTGCCTACCGCCGCAGGAGGCCACGGGGCTAGCCTGAACCATGGCCACCGAAGGGCCCGGTCCCGGCCTGCAGCTGCAGGCGGGGCTGCAACCCGAGCTGCGCGCGCTGCCCGGCCTGCTGAGGGCACTGGGCATGCTGTCCATGACGCACGCGGAAGTGCAGCTCGCCACCGAACGAGCCCTTGCCGACAATCCCGTCCTGGAGCGCGCCGAGGGCCACCCCTGTCCCGGGTGCGGCCGGCATGTGGCGTCCGGAACCTGCTTCCGCTGCCGGGGCCAGTCGGGCGTCTCGCAGTTCCGTGATGGCCCCGAGCCGGCCGTCAATCCGTTCGCATCGCTGGAAGCAGACGCAGGCGTTGAAGTCCACCCGGACTGCCGGCACGCGCTGGACCTAGTGCTGGCGCACCTGACCTCCCGCGGACTGCTGGACTGCGAACCGGAGCAGATCGCCCGGCAGCACGGCCTGCGCCCCGACCAGGTGCACGAGGCCCTCCGCGCCATCCGGGCCGTGGGCCCGCCAGGCATCGCCTCCACCAGCGTCGTGGAACTGCTCGCCATCCAGGCCGGGGCGCTGGTGGACGCCGGCGAGGCTCCGGACTGGCTCCCCCACCTGGTGCGCGCACACCTGGCGGACCTCGCCGCGGGAAGCACCGCCGTCGTCGTCCGTGCCATGGGACTTCCCGAGGAACAAGTCCTTGCCGGACTGGCCATGGTCAGGGAGCGGTTGCGGCCCTTTGTGGCAGTGGAGACCCGTGCCGCGGCAGCCGGCGTTCCACCGGCGGACGTGTTCCTGTACCGCCGGCCGGACGGGTCCCTGGAGGTGGAGGTTCCCGCGAGCGCGTGGTTCGGCCTCCAGGTGGTGGACCTCTCCGCCGGCCTCCCCGCGGCGTCCGGGGCGAAGCAATGGCTGACGGACCACGAACTCGCTGCCAGGCGGCTCCTGTACCAGATCGACCGCCGCGCCGGCGCCCTCCTCCGCATCACTGAGTGCGCCGTCGCGCACCAGAAGGACTTCTTGGAGCACGGCGACGCCGGACGCCACCTTCCCTTGACGCGGACGGCCGTGGCCCAGGAAATCGGGCTGCATCCCTCCACCGTGAGCAGGGCCGTGAGCGGCAAGCGGCTCCGGCTGCCCTCCGGAACCGTCACCGACCTGGCGTGCCTCTTCGGCAAGGGCCTGGCCGCCCGCGCCGCACTCCAGGAGTCCATCGCGGCGGGCGGCGCTGCCTCGGACGAACAGCTCCGCGCCGAACTGGCCCGGAGTGGATTCGTCATCGCCCGCCGGACCGTGAACAAGTACCGGCGCTCGCTCCATCTGGACTCGTAGGCGGGCCCGCAGGCACCCCAGGCAGCCGCGAATTCCTTTTCGCGCCAGCGAAATCCGGTTCGGGCCAGCGCTGCCGGCCGCCGCCGTTTCTCCCCCGCTTCCGCCCGTGCCTGAGCCCGCCCGGGTTGGCACGAATTGTGCAGTAAGAGGGTATGCGGTGTTCCGCGGTGGTGCCTCCCAGGGCACCTGCAACTCCGGAAAGGAAATACTCATGCACGACATCGATAGGGCACTGTTCGAAGGCCAGGACGAGGGCACCTGGGGCGAGGTGATGGATGAGGGGCCCGGCTACTCCTACGAGGACGAACAGTCACCCTTCCAGGGCGAAGACGCCAGCGAAGCCGGGGGGCTCTGGGGCGAGACCGACAATCAGGAAACCGACGAGCTTGCCCTCGCCGCCGAACTGCTCGAAGTCACCGACGAGGACGAGCTTGACCAGTTCCTGGGCGACCTGGCACGGAAGGCAGTCTCGGCCGCCAAGGACTTCGCCGGGAGCGCGGCAGGACAGGCAGTGGGCAAGGTCCTCAAGTCCGCCGCCCGGAAGGCCCTCCCGCAGCTGGGCCAGGCCGTAGGCAACTACTTCGTTCCCGGCGCGGGCGGGCAGGCCGGACGCCAGGTGGGCAAGTGGCTCGGCAGCAAGTTCGAATCCGGGCTCCAGCTGGAAGGCCTGTCGCCGGAGGACCGCGACCTTGAAACCGCCCGCGCCTTTGTCCGCTTCGCCACCTCCACCGCCCAGCGCGCCGCGGCCACGCCCCGGAGCATCCCCGCCGCCCAGGCAGCACAGCAGGCAGCCACCGCCGCAGCCCGGCAGCACCTCCCCGGCCTGCTCGGCCGCCCAGGCCAGAACGGCCCCGGCCAGTCCGGCCGGCCTGCCAGCGGCCGCTGGATCCGCCGCGGCCGCAACATCGTGATCCTCAACGCACGCTAACAACCCGGCACCACCCAACCCGAAGGACATTGCCATGAGCACCAACTACTACGAGACCGAGTCCGCACCCTGGGCGCAGGAAGACGAAGACGAAGGGAACTTCAGCGGCTACGAGGGCGGATCCGACCGAGAGGAAAACCTGGAGACCGAGCTGGCTATGGAACTCCTCAGCCTCAACTCCGAGGACGAACTGGACCAGTTCCTGGGCAGCCTGGCCCGCAGCGTGGTGAAGAACGCCTCCCGGTTCATCAAGTCACCCATCGGCAAGGCCCTGGGCGGCGCCCTCAAATCCGTCGCCAAGACGGCGCTGCCCATTGTGGGAGGTGCCATCGGCTCCTTCGTCGCTCCCGGCGTCGGGACCGCCATTGGCAGCAAGCTTGGCTCCATGGCCGGCGGCCTGCTCGAGGCCGAGGAAGCCGAAAATATGGACGAATCAGAGGCTGAGGAAGAGGCCGCCCGCCGCTACGTCCGGTTTGCCCGCGCCGCCTACCGCAACGCCGCACGGACCCCCGTCTCGGTCCCGCCCAACGCGGCCGCCCGCGCCGCGGCCACCGCCGCCGCCCGCCGGTACGCCCCGTCCCTGCTCCGCGCCCGCCAGGCAGCCCGGCGCGGGACCCGGAACTACCGCGGCGGCGGCACCCGGATCTACAACACCCAGTACTCGGGTGCAGTGTGGGGCGCCCCGGACGAAGGCTGGGACAGCCAGCAGGACGGCAACGACAACGGCAATTCCGGGAGCGGCGCCGACGAAGGCCGCTGGATCCGCCGCGACGGCCGCGTCATCCTCTTGGGGATATAACCTGCCGGCGGCTGACGGCAGGCGATCGGGATGGAAACGAACACCATCAGCACCGCGCTCATCGAGAGCGAGGCGGACGGCCTGGTGTCCCGGCTGGACCAGATCAAGCCCTTCGTCATGCAGGAAACCATGGTCCTGGCCGCCGCACTGCCCCGGGACGCCCAGCTGCTGATCGAACGCTTCCTCCACGCAGGACGCCACGAACTCCGGGTCCAGGTTGCCGAGTTCCTGGACTGGCTGCACGGCGACGGCAGGACCGCCAGTCCCGCCGAACAGCAGCGCCGGTTCGTCCTGATCCGCCTCCAATTCAACGTGGTGCTGGCACAGTTCGACCTGTTCACCGAGGTGGTCACCCAGCGCAGCGAGCACTCCACCGGCGTCTGGCTTTCCGGGCTGGACATCCTGGCCCAGGACGCCTTGCGGCTGGACGGAAACCACGACGACGGCGACGCACGGCTGGTGGTCTACCTCGCCAGGGGTGCGGGTGCTGCCATCCGGCGGGCCAAGACCCGTCTGCCCGGCGGCAAACCGAACCCGGTGGGGATCATCAGGCTTCCCCGGGAGCGGATGGTGGGCAGCGGGATCGCCTCCTCCCTGGCCCACGAGGTGGGACACCAGGGAGCGGCGCAGCTGGACCTGGTGTCGTCCCTCCGCGCGGAACTCGACCGGCGTGCACAGCAGGACCCGGACGGCGGGTGGGACGTGTGGTCCCTGTGGATCAGCGAGATCGTGGCGGACATGTGGTCCGTCGCGACCGTGGGCATCACCTCCACCGTGGGCCTGCTGGCGGTGGTCAGCCTCCCCCGCTACTTCGTCTTCCGGCCGGGCGGCACCGATCCCCACCCGATGCCCTATCTCCGGGTGCTGATCTCCGCGGCGCTGGGCGACGCCCTCTACCCGCACCCCCAGTGGCGCGGGCTGGCATCCGTGTGGCGGGCCATGTACCCGCCCGCAGGGCTGCCGGCGGAGCACCTCGCCTGGATCGGCAAGTGCGAGGCCCACATCGGCGACCTGGTCTCCCTGCTCATGAACCACCCCGTCCCGGCGGCCGGGGGCCGGAAACTGGGAACCCTCTGGCCCACCCGCGAACGGCGGCCCGAGCGGCTGCTCCGCCTGCACCAGGACTGGGGCGGCGACTTCGGGGTCATGGCCCGGCAACGGCCCGCACTGGTGTTCGCGGTCCTGGGCCAGGCCAAAGCCGCCGGCCGCATCACCGCCGAGGAGGAAAGCTCGCAGCTGTCCTCGCTGCTCACCGCATGGGCGGTCCGCAGCAGCCTGGACGACATGGGCGCCCCCGCACGCCTGGCCGGCAGCCCGGCACACTACCTCACCACACCAGCACTAACAACAAGGAGATAGCCATGGATTTCAATCGACGGCCGGTTGCACCGGTGTATGCCGGACAGGATGTGGGAATCCGTTTCCAGCTGGAAAGCTCGGACCCCCTGGGCGACTACAACTTCCAGGTCCTGGACGAACGGGGCAGGAGCATCCCCATCGGCGGGAACAAGGGCGGCATTTTCACCAAGACCATGAGCCGGGGCAAAGCGCTGGAGCTGAAGGTACGGCTCCCCGACCCGCTGGAATACCGGGTGCGGTTCCGCCCCAACATGCGCGGCATCGTGGGGAACTGGACCATCATTGACCGGATCGACGTCCAGGCACCGGACTCCGAACCGGTCATCAAGGTGGCCCTGGAGCCCAACGATGCCCCCAACAGCGGACACGCCCAGCTGTGGGACTTCATCTCCGGGGTGGCCGGGAACCTGACCTACACCAACTTCGCTGCCTTCGCGAAGACCAAGGCAAAGACGTTCGGCTCGCTCCCGCCCTTCGGCGGCCTCACCTACCAGAACCTGCACGCGCTGTCCGTGGAATTCATCTCCAAGGGCGCCCTGGGGAACAAGTTCGATCCGCTCCGCAAGAAAGGGTCCGGATGGGGGCCCGCCAACCACAGCGCTCAGGCCATCCCCCTGTCCTACGTCAGCGACCAGGACAACGACCTCGCCCGGCCCTTCCCGGACGGCATCCCGAACGGCCAGTACCCGCTGGAACAGGTGCCGTTCGTCGAGCTGATTTACGTGTACTGGCTGGAGGAAGGCATGCTCTTCCAGTCCCTGAACAGGATCCTGGCCCGCTTCCAGAACCGGCGGTCACAGCCGGACGGGGACCCGCTCTCGCGGCTGGCCGTCAGCCCGCTGCTGCCGCTGCGCGGGCTCCTGTGGGGACTGGCCGAGGCCGAGAAGGACCGGCTCTCGCTGCGCCGCCGCGCCGCGGAGTACGAGTACCAGTACGGCCTCCAGCTGATCGGCCGCGCGATTCCCCCGGCGGAAATGCTGGTGGAGCGGCGGACCCAGTTCCTTGACGCGTTCCACAGCCTGCTCAATGCCTGCCACCGCTACTACAAGGAGTTCAGCGACAAGACCGTGGACGCGGACGCGTTCCCGCTCCTGAGCAACCTGCAGGAACTGCACCTGGTCCTGGCCGCCGGCGCGAACAACCAGTTCGCCGACGTCTCGCTGTCCGCCCGGATTGAGACCCTGGACGTGCAGTGGATGCTGGCCCAGCCCGAAATGCGCGAGTTCCTGGGCGGGCGCACCATGGTCCCGTACCAGGAAGAGTGGATGGGCCGGGTGGACACCATGAAGCTGATGCAGGAATGGTCCGACGCCAGCGTGACCCACTTCTACGACCTGGCCGTCCACGGAGAGCAGCTGCTGCTGTCCGTGCGGCATGGCCGGTGGAACGAGTCCGGCATGACCAGTGATGACGCCAAGAACTGGGCGCTCAAGTGGAAGCCGTCTGTCCAGCGCTACATCCACGCCTACCGGGCCGTCACCGGGGTGGACCTCAGCGAGCGCGTGGACACCACCATGCCGTCCGCGCTGCTGCAGCGCCGGCTGGCCCGGAAGCTGGTCCGGTATTAGGGACAGCCGGGTCAGGAAAGGGCCAGGTACAAAGATGGCCGGGTCACCGGGCGGGGAGGACTTCACCTCCGCACTGTTCCTGGGCCAGCACCACCCCAGCACCGGGCTCACCCCGTGGGCGGAGTTCACCACCGGAGTGCCCGCCGCGCTGCGGGAGCTGCCGGCCGCCGCGGAGCTGGCGTCCCTGGTTGCCGCGCAACAGCAGGCCGACGGCGGCCTGGTGGCCAGGTCGGCGCTGCACGGAATGATGGATGTACTGCAGTCGCTCCCCCGGCCCGGGGATGTGCTCCTGGTGGACGAGGACGCGTACCCGCTGTCCCAGTGGGCGTGCCGGGCCTCGCTCCCCCGGGGCGTGCGGGTGGTGACGTACCCCCACTTCCGGCCGCCCGCCGTCGTGCCTTCCAACGGACCGGCACCTTCTGCCAAAACCTGGGTGGTGACTGATGGCTGGTGCCAGGGGTGCGGGCGCCCCGCACCCCTGGCCCAGCTGCATTCCATCGCGGCGAGGACCGGCGGCCAGGTGATCGTTGACGACTCCCTGGCGTTTGGCGTCCTGGGCCGGACGTCCGGCCGCGTCGGCTTTGGGGACGGTACCGGCACGGCACGGTGGCTGGGCTTGTCCCATGACCGGCTGCTGTGGCTTGGTTCGCTGGCCAAGGCCTACGGCACGCCGGTCACGGTGATCACGGGTGACAGCACCACCGTGGGCATGGTGGCCCGCCAGGGCGGGAACCGGATGCACAGCAGCCCGCCCTCGGCGGCGGACCTTGCCGCCGGGATCGGGGCCATCCGCAGCAGCGGCCTCCCCCGGCTGCGGCGGCGGCTGTGGCGGCTGACCCTCTGGCTGCGGACAGCATTCGCCGACCTGGGCCTTCCGCCGATGGGGCTTCCCTTCCCCATTGTCGGAACCCGGCTGGGCTCCCTGCCGCTGGCACGCCGGTGGCGGACTGCACTCGCAGCCCGGGGCGTGCAGGCGCTGGTGCAGCTGCCCCGCTGCCGGCCCGGCGCCATGCTGTCCGCCGTGGTGCGCGCCGACCACAGCCAGGCTGACCTGGACCGGCTGGTGCGGGGACTGGCCGCGGTGACGCGGGACAGGCGGGCGGCCTGATGATTGTGGATTCGCACGTCCATGTGGGGACCGCCGGTGTACCGCTGGGCCCGGCCGGCCCCGCCGCGTCCTTTGCACTGTGGCGGAAGCGGGCTGCCGCCGTCGGAATTTTCCGTGGTGTGCTGATGGCTGCGCCGGGTGGCACCTACGCGGCCGCCAACCGGGCCGTGGGGCAGCTTGCCCTGAGGGAGCCCGGCGGGTGGCTTTGGTATGTGTTCGTCAATCCCGTGGCCGACCGCGGGCGGGTGGGCGCCATGGTGGCGGCCGCCCACGCACGCGGCGCCTGCGGGATCAAGGTGCACTGGTCCGACGGACCCGCAACGGATGAGGTGGCGCTGGCCGCGGAACGCCATCAGATGCCGGTGCTTTTTGACCCGGGCGGGGACGTGCAGCTGGTCTGCCACCTGGCCGGGCGGCATCCGGGGGTTGCTTGGATAGTTCCGCATTTGTCGTCCTTCAACGACGACTGGCGCGCCCAGAAACGGCTGACCGATGCGCTGGTCCAGCTGCCCAACATCTTCACGGACAGCTCAGGAGTGCGGTACTTCGACCTGCTGGAGGAGGCCGTGGCCCGGGCCGGATCGCGGAAGGTGCTGTTCGGCAGCGACGGGCCGTACCTGCACCCCGCGCCCGAGCTCGCCAAAATATTCGCGCTGGAGCTGCCGCCGGCCGACCGCGACCTCATCCTGGGCGGCAACGTCCTGAGGCTGACGGGACCGGCCCGGAGCGGGCGCTGCTGCACCGATGCAGGACAGGACAGGAGGAAGAAGGCATGGCTGTAAATGTGCCGGCCGCGGGTCCGGAGCCGATCAGGGCGCCGGGGATGGCCGAGATAAAACCGGACAACGGGCCGGCGATCAGGGGCGGCCTCAACCAGCTGCGCGCCTACCTCCGGCAGAGCGAGGCCGCCCGCCGGGCGGGGCCTGGCAGCAGGACGGCACGGCCCGCATGGATGGCGGGCAACGAGCCCCGGCGGGAATCCGTGTGGTTGATTACCTACCGGCCCTGGCCGCCCGGGCCATCGCCCAGCCAGGTGCGCATCTTCGCCCACGAAATCGCCGGGGACCGGCTGGTGGCCAGGACCAGCAGGGATGACCGGCTGCCGGCCACGAAGGACCTGGTGAAGTCCCGCCGCGAACTGCCGCCCGTCCAGCTGGCAAAATTCATTCCGTTTCCGTCACCGGACAAGCAGCCGGACATGTTCGGGCTCGCCGTGGAGGACCTGGTCCGCCAGCAGTTCGGCAGGATCTATAAACGTGCCAACTACCGGGGCCGGCTCCCCGGACGGAAGGGGCCGGACGTCCTCTGGCGCGAACTGGGGGACCTGTTCCGGGAACTCGCCGAAGAGACCGGCGACGGGTACTGGCACGAGGTGGCGGAGGAGCTGGACCGCGGAGCCTAGCTGGAGCTAGGCACCGCCGGTGTCCGTCCTGCGGGCCTGCCGCTGCTGGACGGCACGGTCCGTGAGCCCCAGCATGGTGGCCGCCGAATGGACGTTCCCGCCGCTCCGTTCCACCGCAACCGCCACGGCCGCCTCCGCCGCGCGTTCCTTGATGTCCCGCAGCCCAAGGCCCGCGTCCACTGCCCAGGCCACCGCCCTGGTTAGCGGATCGACGGCGAGCGGATCGACGGCGCCGGCTGGGCCGCCGTCGTACGCGTTCTGGTCCCGGTCCGCTCCCGGGTGCCCTGCCTGCGGCCTGTCCTCGCGGGGAAGGTCGCCCGGGGTGATGGCCCCCGGCCCGACGTGCCGCGCCGCGATGCGGAAGGCCAGCTGCCGGAGGTCGCGCAGGTTGCCCGGGTAGCTGCGGCGGAGCAGGACGTCCTGGACGGCCGGATCCACCTCCGGATCGGTCCGGGCGCCGGTGGCCTCGCGGCAAAAGCGGGCGAAAAGGCACAGGATGTCCTCCAGCCGGTCCCGCAGCGGCGGCATGGTGACAACCGAGGCGGCAATGCGGTGGTAGAGGTCGGTGCGGAAACTGCCGGCGGTGACTTCACGGGCCAGGTCGCGGTTGGTGGCGCAGATCAGCCGGAATTTGCTGTGCAGCCACCTGTCGCCGCCCACGCGTTTGTACGTGCCTTCCTGGACCACGCGGAGCAGCTCGGGCTGGAGTTCCAGGGGGAGTTCGCCCACCTCATCGAGGAACAGGGAGCCCTGGTCGGCACCGGAGCAGGCGCCGGTCCGCACGCTCACCGCGCCCGTGAAGGCGCCACGTTCGTGGCCGAACAACTCGCTGCCCATCAGCGTGGGGACGATGGTAGTGCAGTCCACCACCACCAGGTTGCCGCGCTGGCTGCTGACCGCGTGGGCCACCCGGGCCGCCAGTTCCTTGCCGGTCCCCGTCTCCCCCTGGATCAGGATGGGTGCATTCCCGAACTTCGCGGCCACCACCAGGTCCCGGAGCGCCGACCGCAGCGCCGGGCTCTGCCCCGCCAGCTTGTCCCGGACCGGAACGGAGTCGATGACCGTTTCCACGTCCTCGATCCGCTGCAGCCACGCCGCCACCGGCTCCACCTGGCCGTGCCAGGCCATGCATTCCGCCGCACCCGCCTCAAGCACCGGCCAGGGTTTCAGCCTTCCGTCCGGCGGCCCGAACACCAGCACCCGGCACCTGCCGTATTCCGCCATCCCCAGGGCCGAGACCAGGTCCTGCGACTGCGCCGCGGCAAAGATGATGCCTGCGGTGGCGGCAGTCTCTGGAGCATCCGCCAGCGTGAGGGGGACGTGTGCGGCACGGAGGGTTTCGATGGCCTCACTGGCCCAGGCCTGCCGGCCACTGAGGTCCATTACCCACGGCATAGAGCCCCTCGCAGATCCGCTGCCGGCACTTCGCCTGCGCAACGAAGCTGACCATGCCCGGCGTTACAGCCCCGTTACTGCCACTGCTACTGCCGCGGCGCCAGAGGATCTTGCGCCAATCTTTCAGGAAAAACCGCGGGTTGCTGATGGTTTTTCACGCATGATCAGGGTCAACGGATGAGGAGTCAGATAACACCATGACCGACCACAGCGTCCCTGACGGGCCCGGGGTCCCCGCCAGCGGCGGCACCTTGGTGATCCACACGTGGAGCGAGCCCGACGGCGAACACGGCTTCCGCGCGCGGGTCACCTACAGCGAGGGGTCCGGGCAGCACGGCAGCCTCTCCACCGTGGACCGGGAGGAAGTCCTCCACGCCGTGCGTCAGTGGCTGGCCGCCCAGGACGGGTGAAAACCGCGCGGGTGGATACCCCGCCTGCACGGCGTCGACGAGTTTGGTGAGCGCTTCCGACGGCAGGACGCCCAGGTCCCTGCGCAGGGCCTTTGTGTAGTTCCCGTAGGCGTGCAGCGCGGAAACAGGGTTCCCCATTTCCAGTTCCGCGGTGACCAGGGCCCGCACGGCGCTCTCGTAAAGGGGTTCGATTTCCAAAGCAGCGCCCGCCGCTTCCGCAGCGCCGCCGCAGTCCCCCGCCTGCAGCAGTGAACGTGCCAGGAGCGTCAGGGCGCGCAGCCGGTCCTGCTGCAGCCGGCTTTGCTCGAACAGTACCCAGTCCTCGTACCAGCCGGGCAGCAGCTCAGCGTCCCGCAGGTCCAGCAGGGCCCTGGTGGCGGCCCCGCTTCCTGCCGGAGTGTCCTGGAGCAGGGCCCGCACCCGGTAGAGATCCACCTGTACCGACGGGTCCAGGGCCAGCACCGGTCCGTCCTTCACCAGCATCCCGGGGATCTGGCGCGTGGCCAGGTGGACGCTGACCCTGAGGCTCTCCAGTGCCCGGGGCTCGGGGCAGTCCGGCCAGAGGAGCCCGGCAATATAGTTCCGCACCCTGGGGCCGCGGATGGCAAGCGCGGCGATCAGGCGCTGCTGGCGGACGGCAACATGGATAATTTCTCCGTCGCGGCGCAGTTGCCAACACCGGAGCAGGTCCAATTCCACATGTCCACAGCCACCACCGCCCACGGGACACCTCAGCCGGGTTGAAGTACCTGAACTACGTAAAAATGAGGATCCTCAGCTTGAAAATGAATGTCAATGTAGCGGGGCCCCTAATCGGGTTGGGAGGGCGCGCTCTCGAAAGCTGCCCGCGACGCGCCATCACCTCCTGCCCCTTTCCCTGAAACGCCCCATCACCTCCTGCCCCTTTCCCTGAAACGCCCCATCACTTCTGGCCCCTACCCCGGCAATCCCCCATCACCCGGCGTGCGAAAGGCGCGGGCCGCCGTCGCACTTTCCTGCCGGGGTGCCCGCGCCTGACGCCTGTACCTAAGCCGCCCGCCTCTTCGGCACGGTATGCGTCTTCGGCACGGCCACAGCCTCAGTGGCCGGAGGCGTTTCACCGCCGGCGCGGCCCGGAGGCGTGGATTCCTGCAGCCGGGCCCGGGCGTCGAGGACGTCACCGATGAACCAGTCGTAGATCAGCACGCCGATCACACCGCCCACCACCGGGCCCACGATGGGAACCCAGAAGTACCAGCTGAAGGCCCCGTCCACTGTGCCAGGCAGCGCCGTTTGGCCCCATCCGGCCAGCCATGCGAAGAGCCGCGGCCCGAAGTCGCGGGCAGGGTTGATGGCGTAGCCGGCGTTGGCGCCGAGGGAAATGCCGATGGCGGCGACCGCGAGCCCGATCATGAACGGGCCCAGGTTCGCCTGGACGGCGGTGTTGCGCATATCGATGATGGCCACGACGAAGATGACCAGGAACGCCGTGCCCACAATTTGGTCAATCAGCGGGCCCGTGGGGTTGCCGTTGAAGTACGGTGCCGGGAACGTGGCGAAGATGGAGTAGCTGGCGAGCCCCTTCGCGTCGGCGCGGCCGGTGCCGACGGCCTTGTTGTAGGCGTCGATGGCGTTGTAGTAGAGCAGGTAGACCAACGCAGCCCCGGCGAAGGCGCCCACCACCTTGGCCGCGATGTACGGCCCCACCTTCCGCCAGGGGAACTTCCGGCGGACGGCGAACGCAATGGTCACGGCCGGGTTGATGTGGGCGCCGCTGACGCCGCCGGCCACGTAGACGGCCAGCGCCACGGCCAGGGCCCATCCCCAGGCAATGAGCAGCCAGTCGCCCGCGGCCATGAAGATGGTGGTTGAGGTGGCGGCGCGGCCGGATCCGGGCAGCGCGGCGACCGCCATGGCCACCACGCCGTCGCCGAACGCAATCAGCACAAAGGTGCCCAGGAACTCGGCAAGGAGCTCGCCCCAGGTTCCACCCAGTTGTTTGAGTCCGCTGCCATTGCGGACGGCATTTCGTAGCGGACTGATATCACTCATCGCGCGTACCTTCTTTGCGATTTTGGCTTTGTCCTTGGCTTCATCCGGACGGATTGACAATCCGGGTACTTTGATGCTTCGCCGAAAGTGTCCCTAGGCAACAGTCCGAAGAAACGGCAGCCCCCATAGGCTCAGGACCGCACCCTGGAGACGTGGAGTTCGTTCGAAAGGCAAGATCATGAACGACAACGGCAGCATCGACAAAACCCCGGTCCCGGATGAGGCACCTGAGGAACGTGACCTGCGCGGACGGTACGTCGAAGGCAACTTTGGCAAAGCCGGTGCCCAGCGCGGCCGCCATGCTGAAGACGACGAGGGCCAGTACATCGAAGGGGACTACGGTCCCGCGGGCAGCGAAGGCGGACTGCCCGAACCCCTGGGCGACAGGACCGTGGGAGCCGGACGCTACGTCAAGGCCGACTACGGCCAGGCCGGCCCGGTGCCCGGCCGGACCGCGGCTTCCGAAACCGGCCGGTACCCGGAAGGCGATTACGGCAAGGGCGGCGCCGTGGATCCCACGCGCAAGCCGGTCGCCCCGGACGCCCACGCGGAGCCTTAGCACCTGACGTTGGACCGCGGCCTGCTTGCCTGCACAAGGCGGGCAGGCCGCGTTGGCGCGCGCCGGCGTCGTACCTTTCGCCTCCTACCTCGTCAGCCGCCTTCCATTACGTCCATTTGAGTTAGGTTAGCCTCACCTTCTAAAGTGCTCCGGTGACGTTAGAGACAAAGCTCGCCGGAGTCCCCTTCGCGGCCAATCTGGCCAGGTTCGGGGACCGCATTGCCGTCAGGACCGGCAGCGAGTCGCTGAGCTACCGGGAACTGGGCCGCCGTGTGCAGGAAATGGCCGCCTCCTTCGGGCACGGCCGGCGGCTTGTCGCGTTGCAGGCCGACAACACGCTCCCGGCCCTGGTGGCGTACCTGGCCGCGCTGTCCTCCGGAAATCCCCTGCTGGTCCTGCCCACCAGCCCCGCAGCCGCGGAAGCGCTCACGGATGCCTATGATCCGGACATCGTGGTCCGCATGGGAAGCGGGCAGGCACTACTGGACGTGCGCCGGGACGAGACGCGCCACGAACTGCATCCCGAACTCGCGCTGCTGCTCAGCACCTCCGGGTCCACCGGTTCACCGAAGCTGGTCCGCTTGTCCGCCGACGGCATCCAGGCCAATGCCGCCGCGATCGGAGAGTACCTCCAGTTGCGCCCCACCGACAGGGCCGCCACCACGCTCCCCCTCTCCTACTGCTACGGGATGAGCGTGGTGAACAGCCACCTCCTGGCGGGAGCGTCACTGGCCCTGACCGATCTCTCCGTGGTGGACCCCTGTTTCTGGGACCTGGTCCGGGCGGAGAGCGTCACATCCTTCGCCGCGGTGCCTTACACGTTCGACCTCCTGGACCGCGTGGGCTTCGCGGGCATGGACGTGCCCAGCCTGCGCTACATCACCCAGGCCGGCGGACGGCTTGCGCCGGAGCGGGTGCGTTCCTACGCGGAGGTGGGCCGGCAGCAGGGGTGGGACCTGTACGTGATGTACGGGCAGACGGAGGCTACCGCGCGCATGGCCTACCTGCCGCCGGACCAGGCCTTGGAGCATCCGAACGCCGTCGGCGTGCCGGTGCCGGGCGGCTCCTTCCGGCTGGAGCCTGTTCCTGGGCTGGACGCCTGCGAACTCGTCTACAGCGGCCCGAACGTCATGCTGGGGTACGCCGGACGGCCGCAGGACCTCAGCCTGGGCCGCGTTGTTGACGAGCTCCACACGGGCGACCTTGCCCGGCGCGGCGCGGACGGCCTCTACGAGATCGTGGGCAGGCGGAGCCGCTTCGTGAAGATCGTGGGACTCCGGGTGGACCTGGGGCAGGTAGAGCGGATGCTGGCGGACCTCGGCGTGACCGCGGCCGCCGCAGGGTCAGACGATGCGGTGGTGGCCGTCGTCGAAGGCGACCACGATTTGGGCCTCCTTGCCAAAACCCTGGCGCAGGACCTCGGCCTGCCGCGCGCCGCCGTCGAACTTCACCCCGTGGAGGCGATCCCCCGCCTGGGCAACGGCAAACCGGACTACCCTGCCGTCGCGGCACTCGCCGGCGCAGGGGCAGCGGCCGGTGAACGCGGAGGGGACGACGGCGGCCCGACGGTCCCGGACGCGGGCTCCATGGACGTTGGGCGCATCTTCTCCGAGGTGCTTGAAGTGGGCAGCGTGTCCGCCACAGACACGTTTGTGTCCCTGGGCGGCGATTCCCTGTCCTACGTGGCGGCGTCCATCCGGCTGGAGGATGCCCTCGGGTACCTCCCCGAAGGCTGGCACCTGATGCCGGTCTGCGAACTGTCGTCCACGCGGCACCGGGTCCGTCAGGCCGTTGCGCCTCCCGAGGGCCGCGCCGGAACCAATAGAACGCGGCGGCTGTTCGCGCCCATGGAAACCGGGATCGTGCTGCGCGCGGTGGCGATCGTTGCCATCGTCTCAACGCACATCGGGTTCTTCCACTGGCAAGGCACCGCGCACGTGCTCATGGCTGTGGCCGGCTACAACTTTGCGCGCTTCCAGCTCTCCGGCAGCCGCACGGAACGGTTCCGGCGGCACCAGCGGAGCATTGCCCGGATTGTGGCGCCCAGCGTGGCGGTGATCGGGCTCGCGTTCGCCGTGACGGACAAGTATGCGTGGCACAACGTGTTCCTGCTCAATACGCTCCTGGGGCCTCCGGGGTGGAGCGACTACTCCCGCTTCTGGTTCGTGGAAATCCTGGTCCACATCCTGATCGGGCTGGCTTTCCTGCTCGCGGTCCCGGCGGTGGACCGCGTGGTGCGGCGATGGCCGTGGGCGTGTGGCGTGGCCCTGGTGGTTGTGGACATGCCGCTGCTCTTCGGCCTGGTGGACAGCCGGTACCCGGGCCAGGGGCCGGTCCTGTGGCTGTTTGGCCTTGGCTGGGCAGCCGCCGCCTCCCGCACGGTGTGGCAGAGGTCGGCCGTGACGGCGCTCGCCTTCCTGACCGTTCCGGCCTCGTTCGACAATCCGTACCGGAGCGCCACCATCCTGGCGGGCTGCCTGCTTCTGCTCTGGCTGCCGGCCCTCCGGGTGCCCCGCGGGCTGCACCGGACCACGGCTCTGTTGGCCAGCGCGTCGCTGTACATTTACGTCACCCACTGGCTGGTGTACCCGCTGTTCGAGTCCGTGGACGTTGCGGAGCCGCTTGCCAAGGGGATTGCCGTGCTGGCGTCGGTGGTGTGCGGGATCCTCTACTGGGCGGTGGCCACGCGGGCAATGGCTGCGGTGGAGCGGCACCTGAAGGGCCGGCGTGCGTTGCCGCCCCGTATTGCCGTGGGCCGTGAAGCACCAGCAAAGTAGAAGGCATGGATGACGTCACCGGCACCATCGAGCTCTCCGGGAAACTGCTGCACCTCAAGTGGGAGCACGGGGACGTGGTCACCGAGCGCGACGCGGAGGCGCTGATGAAGCGCGCCAAAGTCCTCAGCGCAGGCCGTACCCTGCCGCTGCTGGTCGAGATGACGGGAGTGGCGTGGATTGACCAAGGCGCACTGAAGGCTTTCGCCGGCACCTGGCCCCTGACACGCGCGGCCGTGGTGGGCACCTCCCCCGTGGACCAGACCATCGCCGACTTCTACACCGGGCGGCACAAACCGGTGCACCCCACCCGGTTCTTCACGTCCATGGACGAGGCAATGGCGTGGCTGGAGGAAGAACACCGGCCGTAGGTCCCCTCCGCCCCCGGCATGTGGGCGGCGAAGGGGGACCTGCGCATAGAAAAGGACTTTGCGCAGCTCGGGCGGCAGAATCAGGACGCGCCGGCTCCTCCCTGGGGTGCGGGAGATCCGGCCTGTGCAGCCGCTTCATCACAGCCACGGGTACGTAGGGGCCGCCGCCGGTTTATCTCGTATCCGGCTGTAATCCCGGCGAGCAGGACCAGGGTGCCGGTCAGGCTCAGCCACCACGAGTCGCCGGCGCCCGGAAGGACCATGGACAGGAACACCAGGCCCAAGGCAGCAATCCCGATCCAGGAGGTCCACGGTGCACCTGGCATCCGGAAACCGACCACCGGCAGGAGACCCGCATTTTGGTGCCGGCGCAGCCGCAGCTGGCAGGCGAAGATGGTGATCCAGAGGACCAGGATGCACACGGCGCAGGCTCCCAGGGCGAGCTCGAACACGGAGGCGCCGCCAAAGAATGCCGTCATCAGCACGCCCAGGAAGTAGAACCCGGCGATGCCCGCCAAGGCGCCGGCGGGGACTCCGCGCTTGGTCATCCGGTCAGCGAACGCGGGCGCTTCCCCATTCGCGGCCAAGGTACGCAGCGCACGGACCGTTGCGTACAGGGTGGCGTTGATGCCTGAGATGGCCGCGGTGAGCACCACGAAGTTCATGACCGAGCCCAGCCATGGCAGGTTGAATCCGGACAGCGCCGTCACGAACGGCGACTCAGCTCCGCTGTAGTCGCTGGTGGGCCGGAGCATGGCCAGCACCAGCACGGACCCGATGTAGAAAACCACGATCCGAAACACAATGCTGCGGATGGCTTTGGGCATCACTGTCCGCGGGTCTTTGGCTTCACCGGCAGCGACGGCCGACAGCTCCACGCCGGAGTAGGAGAACACCACGCCCTGGCTCACCAGCGCCACCACCAGGATCCCGTTGGTGAAGAAGCCGTCCTGAACCAGATTGGCTGCGCCCGCGCCGGACTCCATGCCCATGGCTCCGCCGAAGAACACCAGCAGCAGGCCGGCGCCGATGAACATCAGGATGGCCACCACCTTGATGGAACTGGCGGCCACCTCGATAAAGCCGAACACGCGCGCCGAAAAGAGATTGGAGCCTACGATCACGCACCAGGCCACCAGCGCCGGGATCCAGGGCGGAACTTCCGGCCACCAGTACTGGACGTAGACGGAAACGGCGGCCACTTCCACAATCCCGAGCAGCGAGCCAAGGATTACCATGATCCAGCCGGTCAGGTGCGCCAGCCGGTCACCGAAGAACTCCCGGGCCCAGGAGACGAAGGAGCCCGTGGTGGGCCGGTGCATCACCAGTTCGCCGATGGCCCGCATGAGGAGGTAGGCGATGACCCCCGTGGCCGCATAGGCCAGGACCAGGGCCGGGCCGGCGGCGTGGAGCCGGGACCCCAGCCCCAGGAACAACCCTGTTCCCACTGCTCCGCCGATGGAGATCATCTGGATCTGGAAGTTGGACATGGTCTTGCGGTAGCCGGAATCGGCTCTTTCCACATAGGCAGCTGTCGCCGTTGACCCCGCTGCCGGGTCCTTGGGCACAGTGCCCTCGGAGAGATTCATGAGTTTCCTTAGACGTTAGAGGCGGATGCCGCGTGTTTCGGGCAGCCGTAGGATCACCAGCAGCGAGATGACCAGCAGCACCACTGCGTAGATGCCGAAGGCTGCCGGCATCGCCAGGCTGGCGAACAGGGTCTGCAGGTACGGTGCGGTACCGCCGAAGAGCGCCACCACGAAGGCGTACGGAACCGCCACTCCAAGGGTCCGCACCCGGGTGGGGAAGAGTTCGGCGTACACAGCGGGGCTGATAGCTGCGCCGGCTGCGAGGAAGGACAATTCAACAGCGGACGGGATAGCAAGCGACCAGAAATCCTGGCCGATCATGCCCTGCATGGGGAAGTACAGCACGGCAGCACCGATGCCGCCGATGAGCATCACCGGCTTGCGTCCTATCCGGTCCGACAGGATCCCCCAGAGCGGAAGCACGGCAATGAAGACGGCGTTCGCGGCCACACTGGCCCACAGAGCGGTACCGCGGTCCATGCCGTGCAGGGTCACTGCCTGGACGGGCGCGGTGACTGCCCAGGAGTAGTAGCAGACCGTCAGCCCCAGGGTCATTCCGATTACCTGGAAAGACTGCTTGCGGGCCCGGAGCATCTGCTGCCACAGGCTGTCGCGTGGCACCCCGGCGGGTTCGGACGCCGCTTCAAAGGCCGACGTTTCCTTCATGCGGCTCCGCATGAACAGCGCATACAGCCCAAACACCGCGCCCAGGGCAAACGGGACCCGCCAGCCCCACGCCAGCATGTCGGCCTGCGGCAAAACTACGGTGAGGACTGCGCCCAGCAGCATTCCGAACAGGATGCCGCAGGTGCCGGAGAAATAGATCAGGCTGGCCCACAGCCCGCGCCGTTCACGCGGCGCCACCTCGGCCACATAGGTTTGCGCCGCCGGCATTTCACCGCCATGCGCCAGGCCCTGGATGAGCCGGGTGAGGAGCAGCAGGATCGAGGCGAAAACGCCGACGGCGGCAAAGGTGGGCGTGAGTGCCAGCATCAGGCTGCCCAGGGACGCCAGACCCACCGAGAGGGTCATGGCGAACTTGCGGCCCTTGCGGTCGGCCAGCCAGCCGAAGAAGAAGCCGCCCACGGGCCGCGCCACAAAACCGACGGCGAACACCGCGAGCGTCGCCAGCATGGCTGAGACGGGATCTTTGTTGTCGAAAACCTGGCCGGCGAAGAAAGGGGCGAAGGATGCGTAGATGGCCCAGTCGAACCATTCCAGGGCATTTCCGACGCCGATGCCGAAGACGGTGCGGGCACCCGCCCGCAGTGTGGACTGCTCCGCGGAGGCGGCTGCAGTTGTATTGAAGGTGGACATGGTGTGCCTCAGTTTTTCTGTGAAGGCAGTGCAGGAAGGTATTGCGGTCAGGTATCCAGCAGCCGGGTGCGCTGCCGCGGGTCGGTAGCCAGGTCGATGCAGGTGAACGCCATCGCCAAGGCACCGTCCCGGACCGCCTGGTCGCCTGCGGGTGAGGCGGCGTAGCGGGCGAAGGCCTCGTTGTGGATGGGTGGACATCCGTCGCCGAGGCTGATCATGGGGTGGATGGAGGGGAAGGACTGGGAGACGTTTGCCATGTCCGTGGAGCCGCCGCGCCTGTCGCTGCGGCTCATGGTGCGGCCCAGGCGGCCCGCATTGGCGGCGAAGAGCTGGGCCATGGGCTGGTCATTGCGCATGTCCGCATAGGTCCGGCCCACCTGTTCGATGTGCAGCGCGGCGCCGGTGGCCACGGCCCCGGCGCGGAGGCAGCGCTCCAGGACGGCGGTGACACTTTGGAGTGACAGGACGTCATGGGCCCGGACCATCCACTTGCCGGAGGCGGTCTCCGGAATAATGTTGGGCGCCGTTCCGGCGCCGTCCACGCTGCCGTGGATCTGCTGGCCCGGTTCGAGCTGCTGGCGTGCCAGGCCGACGGCGGTCAGGGCCACCGTCAGGGCGTCCAGGGCGTTGATGCCGTCCCACGGGGCAGCCGAGGCGTGGGAGGCACGGCCCTCATACCGGACCGCAAAGCCGGAGCAGGCGTAAGGGTGCATCTCGTATTCGTCCACGTTGCCGGGATGGACCATCATGGCCGCGTGGGTGCCGTCGAAGTCCCCCTGTTCCAGCATGACGATCTTGCCGCCGCCGTTTTCTTCAGCCGGGGTGCCCAGCAGCCGGACAGTGATGTCCAGCTGGTCGGCCAGCGGGGCCAGGGCCACGAAAGCTCCCAGCGCGGCGGCAGCGATGACGTTGTGTCCGCAGGCGTGTCCCACTCCGGGCAGCGCGTCGTACTCGGCGCAGATGGTCAGGACCAGGGCGCCCGTGCCTGCTTCGGCGCGGACCGCCGTCGGAAGTTGTCCCAGCCCGTGGGTGACCCGGGCGTTGGGCACGGCCCTTAGTTCCCCTGCGAGCCAGGTGGAGGCATTGACCTCTTCCCACCCGGTTTCGGGGTTCTCATGCAGGCGGTGGCTGAAGCCCAGGATCCGGTCGAATTCGGAAGCCAGGGCCGCCTCAGCCTTGGCTTTCAGCCCGTCCGTCAGGCCATCCGCGTTCATGCCCGGCCACCCTTGGCGGCAGCGGCGGTGAAGACCTCACCCAGAATGGCGCCGCCCTGGCGGATCTGCTCCAGGGTTGGCAGGCAGAACGAGAGCCGGAGCTCGTTGTGGCCCCTGCCATTGGTGTAGAAGGCAGTGCCCGGAACGTAAACCACGCCGCGGTCGATGCATTCGTGCACCAGCGCCTCGGTATCGATGCCGTCCGGGACGGTGACCCACAGGTAGAAACCGCCGGTGGGCAGGTTCCAGCGGGTGCCTTCGGGCATGACCTGCTCCAGCGTCTCCACCAGGACCTGGAACTTTTCCCTGTACAGGGAGCGGTATTCGTCGAGCTTGGCCTCCCAGGCGGGGTCATCCAGGTAGCTGCTCAGGAGCATCTGGTTGAACACCGGCGGGTTGAGCAGGGTGGTCTCCGAGGTGTTGAGGAAGTGGGTGTACAGCGAGGCCGGCGGCAACACCCAGCCCAGCCGCAGGCCGGGTGCGATCATCTTTGAAAATGACCCGAAATACATGGTGATGTCCGGGAAGTCCGGCTGGATGGCGGGCAGGGTGGTGCCGTCGAAACCCAGCAGGCCGTATGGGTTGTCCTCGAAGATCAGCAGCCCATTGGCGCGGCAGATCTCTCCCACCCGGCGGCGGCGCTCCACGGAGAGATTCACCCCGCCGGGGTTCTGGAAGTTGGGGATGGTGTAGAGGCCCTTGGCGGTGCGGCCCGAGGCCCGGACAGCCGCGATGGCATTTTCCAGTTCCTCCGGGACCAGGCCGTCCGCGTCCATGGGGATGTGCACAAGGTCCGCTTCATAGCCGCTGAACACCGCCATTCCCCCGGCGTAGGACGGGGCCTCGGCGAAGATGACGTCGCCGGGATTGACCAGGATCCGCGCCGCCAGGTCCAGCGCCTGCTGGCTGCCGGCGGTCACAACCACCTCGTCGGCTCCGGCGGTGATGCCTTCCAGCGCCATCAGGGACACGATGTGTTCGCGGAGTGCGGGCAGGCCCTGGCTGGCACCGTATTGGAGGGCCACGGGACCGGCTTCGGCCAGGATCCGTGCGGCCGAGGAAGCCAGCGCGTCGAATGGCAGGGCGCCCAGGTACGGGGCGCCGTTGGCGAAGGAGATCATGCCCGGACGCTGCGCGGCGCGGAACACCTTGCGCACTTCCGAGGGCCGGGCAGCGCGGACGCGGTCAGCGAGGGCAGCGTCGGTGATGGATTCAGCGGTTACTTGCATGTCTTGACCAGCTTCCGGTTGACGAATTCCTCCATGCCGTACTTGCCCAGCTCCCGGCCCACGCCCGAGCGCTTGATGCCGCCGAACGGCAGTTCCGCAGCGGTGCCGGGGGCCTCGTTGATGTAGACCATGCCGCAGTCCAACTGCGCGGCGATCTGGTGCGCCCTGGCGATGTCATCCGACTGCACCACGGCCCCGAGCCCATAGGCGGAGTTGTTGGCCAGCGCCACAGCGTCCGCCTCGGAGGAGACCTTGTACAGAACAGCGACCGGCCCGAACAGTTCCTCGGAATAGGCGCGCATCCCCTCCGTGACGCCGGTGAGGATGGTGGGCTGGTACCAGGCCCCTGGCCGTTCCAGCCGGGAACCGCCGGTGAGCACCGTGGCGCCCTTGGCAACGGCGTCGTCCACCAGGGCGGCAACACCCTCGACGGCGGCGGGCGAGGACAGGGGGCCCATGAACGTGTCCGCCTTGGTGGGGTCGTCCGGGGTGATGCCGGCGACGGCGGCGGTGAACTTGGCCACGAATTCGTCCTGCACCCCTTCGGTGAGGATGATGCGCTTGGCGGCGTTGCAGGCCTGGCCCGCGTTGCCGAAGCGGCCGAACATGGCCTGGGTGACCGCACGGTCCACATCGGCCGAGTCCAGGACCAGGAACGGATCCGAGCCGCCCAGTTCGAGCACCACCTTCTTCAGGTGGCGGCCCGCGACCGCGGCCACGGCGGAGCCCGCACGCTCCGACCCGGTCAGGGACACCCCGGCCACCCGGGTATCGGCGATGATGTCCGCCACCTGCTCGTTCGTGGCGAAGATGTTGACATAGGCACCCTCCGGGACGCCGGCGTCGGTGAAGAGTTCCTCCATGGCCAGCGCGGATTCCGGGCATTGCGGGGCGTGCTTGAGGAGGATGGTGTTGCCGTTCATCAGGTTGGGTGCGGCAAACCGGGCCACCTGGTAGTACGGGAAGTTCCAGGGCATGATGCCCAGCAGCGTGCCCAGGCCCTCCTTGCGGACCACCGCTGTGCCGCCGCCCTCCACGTCCAGCTCCTCGTCCTGCAGGAAGGCCGGGCCGTTGGCGGCGTAGTACCGATAAATGGACACCACGATGTCCACCTCGATCTGCGCCTGGAAGATGGGCTTGCCCATCTCACGGGTGATGATCGCGGCGAGCTGGTCGCGGCGATCCTGGTAAAGGTCGGCCACCCGGTTCAGTACCCGGACGCGGTCCTCCACAGGGCTGGTGCGCCAGCTGCTGAAGGCCTTGTCCGTGGCGGCCAGGGCGTCCTGGACCTGTTGGTCCGTGGCGGTTGGGTATTCAGCCACGAGCTCCCCCGTGGCGGGGTTGGTGACGGCGTACTTGGTCACAGTGGTTCTCCTTGGGGTCTGGGTACCCGGGTTACGGGAGGGCAATGAGCTGGTCGGTGATGACATGGATGAGCGCCGGCCGGCCCTGTTCCTGGACGGCTTTGAGGGCTCGTTCGACGGCGGATGCGGCCTGCCCGTCGGAGGTGACGGTTTCGCCGTGGGCCCCGAAGGCGCGGGCCAGGGCTGCGAAGTCCGGGTTCTCCAGCTGGGTGCCGCTGATGCGCCCCGGGAAATGGGCTTCCTGGTGTGAGCGGATGGTGCCGTACTGGCCGTTGTCCATCACGATGGCGAGCAGCGGGGCGCCGTACTGCGCGGCGGTGGCCATTTCCTGGCCGTTCATCAGGAACTCACCGTCTCCGCACACTGCCACGGCCAGCCGGTCCGGGCTTTCCAGCGAGGCGGCGACTGCGGATGGGATGGAGTAGCCCATGGAGCCGTTGCGGGTGCCCAGCTGGGCGGGGAATTCGGTGGTGGGCAGGTAGTTCTGGGCCCAGGCGCAGTGGTTGCCGGCGCCGAAGGTGCTCACCACGTCGTTCGGGAGCCGTCGGACCAGCTCGCCCATCACGACGGACATGTGGGCGGTTCCTTCCCGGGTGTCCGGCAGGGTGGCGTAATCCGGCACGGTGGCCAGTTGTTCCTGTGCCTGGCGGCCCGCGGAACGCCAGGCGTCCCACTCCCCCGCGAGCCCAAAGTTCATGCCGTCCACAGCCCGGGCGAACGCCACCGGTGAGGCGAGGATGTGGCTGGTGACGGCGCCCGACCGGCCGCGGAGCGACGTATCGATGGTCACCAGGATGTTCACGGCATCCGGGGACTGGCGCAGCGTGAAGCCGTCCGTGGGGACGTCGGTGGGGACTGCCCCGATGGCCAGCAGCACATCCGCTTCCTCGAACATCCTGGCGGCGGTGTCCGTGCGGCCGTAGCCCAGGGAGCCCGCGTTGACCGGAGAGGTGGACGGTATGCGGTCAGCGGCGTGCCAGTCCTGGATGACGGGGATGCCGTTGGTTTCGGCGAAGCGGGTGATGGTGGCAGCAGCTTCCGGGGTCCAGCGCTGCCCGCCGGTGAAGATCAGCGGCTTCCGGGCAGAGGCAACGGTCTGTGTGAGGTGCTCCAGTTCGTGTGGGGAGACCGCCCCTTCCGTGACGGCGATGGGTTGGTGCAGGGGGCCGGTGAATTCGTGGGTGATGACGTCCTCGGGGAGTCCTACGATGACGGGGCCGGGGCGGCCGGACTTGGCGGCGAAGAAGGCCTCGGCGACAACTTCGGAGGCGCGACGGGCCTCGTCCAGGACGAAGACGCGCTTTGCCTGCGTGCCGAACCAGGCGTGGGGATCGAACTCCTGGAAGGACTCCCGCATCCGATCGGCGGTGGGGATCAGGCCCACGAAAAGGACCATGGGGGTGCCGTCCTGCCAGGCGCTGTGGATGGCGACGAACGCGTTGGCGGCGCCGGGTCCGCGGGTCACCAGGGCCACGCCGGGCTCCCCGGTGAACTTGCCGTGGGCTTCTGCCATGTACGCGGCGCCCCCTTCCTGGCGGCACACAACGGTTTCGATGGCTGCGCCGTGCAGGCCGTCCAAGACGGCCAGGTAGCTCTCGCCGGGGACGGCGAAGACGCGTTTGACGCCGTGCAGGGCCAGGGAATCAACGATGGCCTGGCCTGCGTGGGCCGCGGCGGTGGGGTGTTGCATTTGGAAGCTCCTTGGTGGGTTTTCAGCGGGTGGAGTGGACGGGCCTGCCGGCAACGAAAGTGCCGGTGACCTTCACATCGCGGATGTTCCGGGCGTCCACCCGGTAGAGGTCCTCGGACAGGGTGACGAAGTCCGCCAGCATGCCGTGGGAAAGTGTGCCTTTGTACTGTTCTTCGTGGACGGCGTAGGCACTGCCCACGGTGTAGGCGCGCACCGCCTGCGCCACGGTGATGCGTTCTTCCGGGCCAAAGTCCGCGCCCGAAGCCGTCCGGCGGTTGACCAGATCGTGAATGTTCAGGATGGGGCTGGCGTCCACCACGGGAGCGTCGGTGCTTGCGGGGATCTCCATCCCGGCGTCCAGCAGGCCTTTGACCCGGTAGATGGAGGGGACCCGGTCCTGCCCGACGGCGCGGACCACGCCGTCGCCCAGTTCGGAGATGAACCGGCCCTGCGGGACTCCGACGAGTCCCAGTGCTGCTGCCCGTTTGAGCTGGAGGTCGCTGGCGGTGCTGAGGTGTTCGATCCGGTGCCGGGTGTCCGGCCGTGGGTGTTGCCGCTGGGCATCTTCGAGGATGTCCATAACGACGTCCAGGGCCGCGTCGCCGATGGCGTGCACGGCGACCTGCCAACCCGAGCGGTGGGCCCCGGTCAGCCAGTCCCGGAGGTTGTCCGCTGGGAATTGGAGCATGCCGCGGTTGGAGATTCCGGCAGCGTCGTCGGCCGGGTAGTCGCAGCACATGAATGCGCTGCGGCCGATCATGGAGCCGTCGGACAGGATCTTGACCGGCCCGATGCGGAGCCATTCGTCCCCGAGCCCTGAACGGAGGCCGAGGTCAAGGCCAAAGGGTGCGCCGGCTGCCTCGTCGGCGTTGCCTGTCAATGGATGGAGGGCGGTGAGGTAGGGCATCACGGTGGCGCGGACGCCCAGCCGGCCGGTGTCCCGGGCCAGCTGGTAGCCCGCCACGTCCACGGCGCTGTGCCCGATATGTGCAGGGGCACCCAGGCCGGGTTCGGTGATGCTGGTGATGCCCAGGTCCAGGGCCACGCGGCTGCCGGCACCCACCATGGCGGCGACATCTTCAGCGGTCTTGCCCGGTATGGCGGCGGTGACCAGCGCCCGGGCCGTTTCCTGAAGAAGTCCCGCGGCATTGCCGTTGGCATCCTTGGCCACGGCGCCGCCGTCGGGCACGGGGACGTTGCGCCGCCCGGGGAATCCGGCGCGCTCGAACGCCTCCGTGTTGGCCACGCCCATGTGGCGGGAATTGTGGATCAACCAAACGGGATGGCCCTGGCTGACCCGGTCCAGCATCTCGGCGGTGGGGTGTGTGTCCCCCAGATAGTTCTGGTCGTAGCCGGCGCCGATCACCCAGGCACCGGGGGGAGCATCTCTGCAGGCTTGGCCGACGGCGGCCAGCACCTGGTCCATGCCGGTCACCGCGGCGGGGCGCAGGTCAACCTGCAGCTGGGCCTCGCCCAGGTAGGTCAGGTGGAGGTGCGCGTCGTTGAATCCGGGGACGACGGCGGCTGCGCCCAGGTTGTGCACCTCACGGAATGACGTGGCTGGCAGTTCGTTGTCCAGGCTGATGATTCGGCCGTTGTGGACGCCAAGGCTGTGTGCCGTTGGACAGGCCGCGTCCTGGGTGTGGATCACACCGTTGGTGAACAGCGCGTCAAAAAGCATCCTTGCCTCCGGGTCCTGATGGGGTGACGCCGATGTGTCCGGCGTCTCGTTTCATCAAGTAGAGCGGAGGGTTTCTATGCTGTCTAATGCGAAAAAAGTTTCTCTACCATGCCTAAAAAGCATGCTGACCTGTCAGCGGCTGAAGGGTGGAGGGTCGGCTGCGGTGCTTGTTCCTGGGCTACTACTGGCCTCCGTCCTCGGTCGGCCGGAGGGTAGCACCCTGGCTGTTGAGGAAGTCGCGGATGCGGCCAGCGATGCTCCGGATGAGGTCCGCGGCGTAATGGCTGGGAAGCCAGGCGGCATGCAACGGAAGCTGCAGCACGGCGCCTGTTGCGCCGCCGCCGTCCCGCCCGTTGGTGCTGATCAGCAGGGGGTGCGCGCCGTAGTGCGGGAGATCTGTGGTAACCCCCGCCCCGCGGCCCGCGGCGGCGAGCGCTTGAATGGAGAGTCCGTCCTCGCACTCGTGGATTTCCACCGGTGCGAGGCGCTGCTGGTTCAGGGCGTCGTCCAGCATGTAGCGGCTGACGCTGCTGTGCGACGGCAGGATCAGGGGAGCTCCCGCCAGCTCAGCCAGGTCCACCTGCGTTCGCCCCTCCAACGCCCAGGGGTGGTCCGGGCCCACATAAGCCTTGAGCGGGATGCTGCCCAGGTCCAGGGATTCCAGGTCCGGTTTTTGCGGCGTCGGCGCGATGATCAGATCCGCGCCGTGCAGCAGCGTTTCGTGGATGCCGAAGTGCGTGGTTTCGCGGGCCAGCAGCAGTGGGTCCCGGGGGCTGGTGGTGGCGATGAAGGGGGCAAGGAATCCGCGGATGGAGGCTGTGGTGGCGGCGACGGTAAGGGTGGCCACCTCACCGCTGCGCAGGGCCGTAACCGCTTCCTCCGTCGCACGGGTCTGCTGGATGAGGCGGCGGGCCAGATCCACGAAGGAGTGGGCCGCCTGGGTGAGGACCAGCCGGTTGCCGCGCGTCTCGAACAGCGGCATCTTAATTTCACGCTCCAAAGTGCGGAGCTGGCGGCTCAGGGCTGGCTGTGCGATTCGCAGCTCCTCCGCCGCCGCCGTAACCGTGCCGGCATCCACTACAGCCAGGAAGTATTCGAGTCTCCGGTAGTTCATCCGCTAAGCATGCCTAGACGGCATGGTCTTGCGCAATAAAAAGTATTGGTAAGCATGGGCTGGTTGACCCTACTCTCAATGCAGTCGATCTTCCGTTTGCAGCAGAGAGGACACCTGGCATGCCTACAGGTTCCACCACTGGCACCCCGGCGGGAGCCGGCGTTCCGCACACACGTCCCGGCCCGGCGTCGTCAACTGCTACCCGTGGCGATTCCGGTGGGTCCCCCGCCTCCGGATCTTCGCCGGGGAAGGTGGTGGCGGCCGCCTTCATCGGCACAGCCCTGGAGTGGTACGACTTCTTCCTCTTTGGCACCACCGCTGCGATCGTATTCGCGCCGTTGTTCTTCCCGGGCTCCGATCCGGTGGCATCCACCGTCTCCGCGTTCCTGAGCTTTAGCGTGGCCTTCGTTGCCCGGCCCATCGGCGCCGTGATCTTCGGCCACGTGGGTGACAAGTATGGCCGCAGGGGCGCCCTGGTGGCCACCGTGATGATGATGGGCGTGGCGTCGGCCCTCATGGGCCTGCTGCCCACCTATGCAACGGCCGGCATCGTCGCCCCCATCCTGCTGACCCTGCTCCGCGCCGTCCAGGGTGTGGCCACGGGCGGCGAATGGGGCGGCGCCACGCTCATGGCGGTGGAGTACGCGCCGGAACGCCGGCGTGCGCTGTACGCGGCACTGGTCCAGCTGGGTTCACCGGTGGGCACGCTGTTGTCCACGGCCGCGATCACCCTGGTAACCCTACTGCCCAAGGATGCATTCATGTCCTGGGGCTGGCGCCTGCCCTACCTCGCGTCGCTGATCCTGGTGGGAGTTGCCCTGTGGATGCGGTGGAAAATCGAAGAGACACCCGTGTTCCGCGAGCTGGAGGAATCCGAAGACACCCGGAAAGCACCCCTGCTGCAGCTCATCAAGGCAGCACCCGGCCGGCTGGCCATCGGCGTTGCCGCCTACCTCGTAGGCAACGCCGGCTTCTTTATCCTCACGACGTTCATGATCAGTTACGTCACGCGGGTGCTGGGCCTGGCGCCGTCGGTCATTCTTACTGCCATGACGGTCGGCGCCGTGGTGCAAATGGTGGTCACCGTCCTGGCCGGGTTTGCTGCCGACCGGTTCGGGGCCGCCAGGACCGCGATTGCCGGCTACGTGGTGTTCATCGCCCTCGGCTTCCCCATTTTTGCGCTGGTGGACACCAGGGATCCGGGGATGATCACGCTGGCCATGGTCTTGGCGTTCGGCCCCTGCGGCATCACCTATGCCATTATCGGGGCCCTGTTGGAGCGCCTGTTCCCGGCCAACGTGAAGTACTCAGGGATGGGGCTGTCCGCAAACCTGTCCGCGGTGATCGCTGGTTTTATGCCAGCCTTGGCCACCCTCTTCCTGACCGTGTCAGGCAACGCCTCCTGGGGTCCGGCCACGCTCCTGGTCATCGTCGGCTTGATTTCCCTGGCCGGGGCCATCGCCGCCGCCCGCATCATCCGCAAGGACGGCGCCGGCGACTAGTTTGGCTGCCAATGGTGCCGGCCGGATCAGCCGTCCCGGGCGGGCACCCCGGGCGCGGGCTGCGCCCCTCCGCCCTGCGCGGCTGCCTGCTGCGTCGCGGCCCAGCTAGCCAGGACCTTCAGTGAGTCCTCGGAGGGCGTGCCGGGCTCGGCCGTGTAGATGTTGATCCGCAGGCCAGGATCCGCGGGAAGCTCCATCGCCTCATAGGTCAGGTCCAGATCCCCGACGATCGAGTGGTGCAGCCGTTTCCGGCCCGTGCGGTGGTACTTCACATCGTGCCGGGCCCAGCGGATCCGGAACTCCTCGCTGCGGGTGGACAGCTCGCCGATCAGGTCGGACAGGTCCTTGTCGTACGGGTTCTTCCCGGCGGTGGACCGCAGGACGGCCACGATGTCGTCCGCGCTGCGCTCCCAGTCCCGGAAGAACTCCCGTGCCTTCGGATTCAGGAAGGTGAACCGGGCGCTGTTGGGCGGGGTGCCGGCGTCGGCCATCATCTCCAGGTACAGGGCCCGGCCCAGCTCATTGGAGGCCAGGACGTCGCCGCGGTCGTTGCGGACCCAGGCGGGCGCCGTCGTGATCGCGTCGATCACCCGCTGCACGCTGGGGCGCACGGTCAGGGGGCTCCGCTTCCGCCGCACCCGCGGGGCTGCGGTGGCCGCGCGGGCCAGGTCGAAAAGGTGGGCCGCCTCGGCGTCGTCCAACTGCAGCGCCCGCCCCAAGGCCTCCAGGACGCTGTCCGACGCGCCCGAAAGGTTCCCCCGCTCCAGCCGGATGTAGTAGTCGATGCTGAGGCCCGCAAGCATGGCCACCTCCTCCCGCCGGAGCCCCGCCACGCGCCGGTTGCCGCCGTACGCCGGCAGCCCGGCGTCCTCCGGGGTGAGCCGGGCGCGGCGGGAGGTCAGGAATTTCCGCACGTCCTCGCTGTTGGTCATGCCCCCACGCTACGCCCCGGGCAGGCAGCGAAGGAGGGACTGGCAAGCCCTCCCACAAACCCGCGCGCCGAAATAGCGTGGAGGCATGGAACTGAAACTCAACAACGGAATCACCATGCCCGTACTCGGCCTGGGCGTTTTCCAAAGTCCCCCGGAAGAGACGACGGCGGCCGTCCAGACAGCGCTCGAGGTGGGCTACCGGCACATCGACACCGCCGCCGCGTACGGCAACGAGCGCGAGGTGGGCGAAGGCATCCGCCGGTCCGGGCTGCCGCGCAAAGAGGTCTTCATCGAAACGAAGGTGTGGGTCAGCGACTACGGCTACGACGAGGCACTGCACGCCTGGGACAAGGCGGTGGGCAAGCTGGGCGTGGAACAGCTGGACCTGCTCATCCTGCACCAGCCCGCGCCGGACCGGATGGAAAAGACCGTCGCCGCGTACAAGGCCCTGGAAACCCTGCTCAAGGACGGGCGTGTGCGGGCCATCGGCGTCAGCAACTTCATGCCGCACCACCTTCAGCAGCTGCTCGCCGAGACAGACACCGTCCCCGCCGTGAACCAGATCGAGCTGCACCCCTACTTCCAGCAGCGGGAGGTCCAGTCAGCGGACGCGGAGCACGGCATCCTGACCCAGGCGTGGTCGCCCATCGGCGGCATCACCTTTTATCCGGGGTGGGGCGAGAACCGGAAGAACGTCATGCGGGACCCGGCGATTGCCGCCGTCGCGAAGGCCCACGGCAAGACGCCCGCGCAGGTGATGCTCCGCTGGCACCTGCAGCAGGGCCGCTCCGCCATCCCCAAATCCACCAACCCGGCCCGCATCGCGGAGAACTTCGACGTGTTCGGCTTTGAGCTGTCCCCGGCGGAGCTCCAGACCATCGACGCCCTGGACACCGGCGTCCGCAGCGGACCGGACCCTGATGTGGCCCGCCCGGAGCGGTTCGCCATGGTCATCCCGGAAGCCTAAAGGAGAAGCAACTATGGAATACCGCCCGCTCGGCCGCACCGGTGTGCAGGTCAGCCCCCTCTGCCTGGGCGCCATGATGTTCGGCCCCTGGGGCAATGACGACCGCGCCGACGCCACCCGCATCATCCACCGCGCCCTGGACGCCGGCATCAACTTCATCGACACCGCGGACGTCTACTCCGGCGGCGCTTCGGAGGAGATCGTCGGCGAAGCGATTGCGGGAAAGCGCGACGACGTTTTCCTGGCCACCAAGTTCTTCATGCCCATGGACGAAAAAGACCCCAACCAGCGCGGCGGCTCGCGGCGCTGGATCATGCGGGAGGTGGAGAACTCACTGCGCCGGCTCAACACCGACCACATCGACCTCTACCAGGTCCATCGGCCCAGCCCGGACACTGATGTTGGGGAAACCCTGGGCGCCCTCACCGACCTGGTCCGGCAGGGCAAGGTCCGCTACATCGGCTCCTCGTCCTACTCCGGCTCCCAGATCGTGGAGGCGCAGTGGGCGTCCCGCGAGCGCAACCTGGAGCGGTTCGTCACGGAGCAGCCGCCGTACTCCATCCTGGCCCGCGGCATTGAGGAGGACGTCCTCCCCACGGTGGAGCGGCACGGGATGGGCACCCTGACCTACAGCCCGCTGGCCGGCGGCTGGCTCTCCGGCCGGTGGCGGAAGGACTCCGCGTCCAGGCCCGCCTCGAGTGCCCGGCCCAGCGCCCGGTTCGACATGACCCAGCCCGCCAACCAGCGCAAGCTGGACATCGTGGAGGAGCTCGCCCAGGTGGCCGAATGGGCAGGCGTCACGATGATCGAGCTGGCCATCGCATTCGTGATCAACCACCCCGGCGTCACGGCCGCGATCGTGGGGCCCCGCACCATGGAGCAGCTCGAGTCGTACCTCCCCGCCGCGGACACCAGGCTTGCCCCCGAGGTCCTGGACCGCATTGACCAGCTGGTGGCCCCCGGCGTCACCGTCAACCCCGACGACAACAGCTACGGCGCCCATGAACTGACAGCACAGGCACGACGGCGGCACCGGCCTTAAGTGCCGCTTCCCGCCTTACTACCCACTCCCCTATGAAAGGAAAACCCATGGCAACGTGGCTCATCACAGGCTGCTCCACCGGACTTGGCCGGGCACTCGCGGAAACCGTGCTCGCATCCGGGCACAACGCCGTCGTCACCGCCCGGAACGTCGAGGCAGTCCAGGACATCACCGCCGGCTTCCCCGACACCGCACTGTCCCTCCCCCTCGACGTGACGGACAAGGCGCAGATCACCGCCGCCGTGAAGGCAGCCGAGGATAAGTTCGGCAGCATCGACGTCCTGGTGAACAACGCCGGCTACGGTTACCGCGCCGCCGTGGAGGAAGCGGACGACGCCGACATCCGCCGCCTCTTCGACACCAACTTCTTCGGCGCAGTGGACATGATCAAGGCCGTGGTCCCCGGCATGCGCGCCAACAAGTCGGGGTCCATCCTGAACATCTCCTCCATCGGGGCGCGCATCACCCCGGCCGGCTCGGGCTACTACGCGGCCACCAAGGCAGCGCTGGAGGGCATGTCCGGATCGCTCCGCAACGAACTGAAGCCGCTGGGCATCAACGTCACCGCCATCGAGCCGGGCGGCTTCCGCACCGACTTCGCCGGCCGCTCGCTCACACAGTCTACGACGGCGATCGGGGACTACGCGGACACGGCCGGCAAGCGCCGCAAGGAAGTCGACACCGCCCACGGGAACCAGCCCGGGGACCCGGACAAGGCAGCCAAGGCGATCCTCGCCGTCGTCGATTCCCCCAACCCGCCGGGCCTGCTGGTCCTGGGCACGGACGCCTTCGGTGCATTCGGCAAGGTGGCCGAGGCCCAGCGCGCCGAGCTGGACCAGTGGCAGGAGCTGAGCACCAGCACGGACATCACCGACTAACCCAACTAGGTCGCAGTTGTTGTCGTTCTGGGGCGTCAAAACGACAACAAATGCGACCCAGTTGGGGAACTGGAAACCCTGGGCCGCAACGAAATCGGGCATCGCAAAATCGAGTACCCGGTACTCATGACAGGGCGCACGCCCGGTGCGAGAGTGAATTCCTCACGTTCCACCACTCCGCAAGAGGAACCAGCATGGCAGCCATACGACGCCGCTCAGCCGGCAAGGGCGCCGGCGCTATCGGGTGCGCCCCCTTCTTCGTCCTCATCGTCGTAGCCCTGATCATCCAGTACTGGTGGGTCCTGCTGATTGCTGCAGGTGTGGTTGGGCTGACTGTGGCGCTGGTCCGCTCCGCCAATGCCCCGGCCCGCCCGGCGAAGGTGCCACCACCACCCAGGCCGCAACCCGTGGCTGCCCCGCCCCGCGTGGTCCCCACCGGCGAAGACCTGACGGCCCAACTGCGGGCCCACAAACGGATAAGCCGCGTACGGGACATGCAGGAATGGGACTACGAGTGGATCCGGCTGGCCCACCCGGGGAAGAGTCTGCGCGAAGTCAACGACATCGCAAACGCCCATTTCTCCCGCGGCCGATCCATCGGCATCAACTGGGGTGACCCGTCGGCTCCCTAAGGCACGCCTACGCGTCCGCCGGTTCGCTGCTGCGGCCGTGCTGCAGTCCGGTGGCAAAACCGATCGTCACCGGCATCGGGGCGGAGCAGCAGGTGTCCGCGCCAGCATCCCCGGCGTCGTCCGGAACGGACGTGGAGCACACGCCGGTTTCCGGAAGTTCAAGTTCGACGGCGTCCGCGGCTGCGGTGTCCCCGGCCAGGGCGGCGGCGATGGAGCGGACCTGCTCGTACCCGGTGGCCATGAGGAACGTGGGCGCGCGGCCGTAGGACTTCATGCCCGCCAGGTAGAAGTCCTTTTCCGGCTGCTCAAGGATCCGGGCGCCGTGGGCAGGAACGGTGCCGCAGCTGTGGAAATCCGGGTCGATCAGCGGGCCCAGGGCCTTGGGTGCCTCGACGGCGGGGTCCAGGTCCAGCCGCAGCTCGGACAGCATGGCCAAATCCGGGCGGAACCCCGTGGCGGGAATGACCCGGTCCACCGACACGGACCGGCCGTCCGCCGCGTGCACGGTCAGGGCGTCGCCTCGAACGTCGATGGACGCCGTGTGGAAGCTGGTCAGGAGCCGGACAGCGCCGCTCTCGACGGCGGTGCGGAGCCGGGCCCCGAGCTGGCCGCGGGCGGGCAGCTGGTCGGCGTCGCCGCCGCCGTAGGCCCGGGCCGGGGTGGCGGCGCGGATGGCCCACAGGACTTCAGTGCCAGGGTTGGCGCGGGCCACGCGGGCCAGGTCCAGCACCATGTTGGCGGCCGAATGCCCGGAGCCGATGACCAGCGTGCGGCGGCCGGCAAAACCACCAGCGGAAACGTCCGGCAGGGGGCCTGTGACCAGCCCGGCTGCACGCGCCTCGGCCTCACCCGGAACGGCCAGGCCGGACGATCCCAGCGGCGCCGGGCTGCTCCAGGTACCGGACGTATCAATCACGGCGCGGGCCAGCACCTCGGTGACCTGGCCGCCGTCGTGTCCTATGCGAAGGAGGAACGGGGCACTGTCACGGCCCTGGCTGCGGCCCTTGTCCATGCCCTGCCGGGTGACGGCAACAACCCGGGACCCGGTCCGGATCCGGTCCTTGAGCTCCGGCGTCGCGGCAAGCGGCTCAAGGTATTCGGAGACGATCTGCGACCCGTACGGCAGCGCGGTGGGCCGTGGAGCTTCCCAGCCGTGGCGCTCCAGCAGCCGCACCGAGGCGGGGTCCACGTTGTACTTCCAGGTGGAGAACACGCGGACGTGCCCCCATTGACGGATGGTTGCCCCGACGGCGGGACCTGCCTCGAAGACGAGCGGTTCCAGCCCGCGTTCCAGCAGGTTCGCGGCGGCGGCCAGGCCTACGGGTCCGGCGCCGATTACGGCTACGGGCAGTGACTCCTGTGATGTCATGGCGTCAACCTTTCAGGCCGAAGCGGGGATAAGGGAGGCGATCAGGGCTTCGACGCGGCCCTTGATCTCGTCGCGGATGGGCCGCACGGAGTCGACGCCCTTGCCGGCGGGGTCCTCCAGGACCCAGTCCTCGTAGCGCTTGCCCGGGAAGTAGGGGCACTCGTCGCCGCAGCCCATGGTGATCACCACGTCGGAATCCTTCACGGCCTCAGTGGTGAGGACCTTGGGGATCTCGGCAGACATGTCGATGCCCACCTCGGCCATCGCCTCGACGGCGGCCGGGTTGACCTTCTCGGCCGGCTGCGATCCGGCGGAGCGGACCTCGATGGCGCCCTTGGACAGCGTGGTGAGGAAGGCGGCCGCCATTTGGGACCGGCCCGCGTTGTGGACGCAGACGAACAGGACGGAGGGCTTCTGGCTCATGAGAGCACCTTTCGGTCAGCCGTGGCGACGGCGGGAGTTGCGAGGGGTGGGTAAAGGAACCGGACCAGGACGTACCCGGCGGCGCCGCCCAACAGTTGGGCGAGGATGAAGGCAGGGGCCGACGACGGCGCGATGCCGGCGAAGGTGTCCGTGACCGTCCGGGCGATGGTCACGGCGGGGTTGGCGAAGCTGGTGGAGCTGGTGAACCAGTACGCTGCGGTGATGTAGCCGCCGACGGCGAAGGCGACCCGGTCTGCCCGGCCGGAGCGCACGGTGCCGAAGATGACCACCAGCAGCCCTACGGTGGCGATGAGCTCGCCCAGCCAGAGCGCGGGACCGGTGCGGACGTGAGTTGAAACCGTGACCGCGTCAAGCCCGAACATCAGGTTGGCCGCCACGGTGCCGGCCAGGCCGCCCAGAACCTGCGCGGCCACTAACGCCGCGGTGGTCCCTGTATCGATCAGGCCCAGGGCCCGTTCCACCAGGGTCACCACGGGATTGAACGACGCCGAGACCGGCTGGAGTGCCACGATCAGGGCCACCAGCGCGGCACCCGTGGCGAGGCTGTTCTGCAGAAGCTGCAGCCCGGCGTCGTCCGGTGAAAGCCGCGAGGCCATGACGCCCGAGCCCACCACGGCCATCACCAGGAACGCGGTGCCCACGAACTCCGCGGCAGCTTTGCGGCCCAGCACACTCACGCTGCCTGCCCGCCGATCAGGGCCGCCAGGTTCTGCAGCGCCTCGGTCCGGGCCCGGTAGTAGACCCACACGCCGCGCTTCTCCCGGTCCAGCAGCCCCGCCTCGTGCAGGATCTTCAGGTGGTGGCTGATGGTGGGCTGGGACAGCTCGAAGGCATCGTTCAGGTCGCAGACGCAGGCCTCGCCGCCCTCATGGGAGGCAACCAGGGACATCAGCCGCAGCCGGACAGGATCGGCCAGCGCCTTCAGCAGTGGGACGACTCCTTCCGCTTCCGGCTCGGTCAACGGCTCGCGCGCAAGCGGCGAGCAGCACGCCGCGGCTGCCACAGGGGTCAGTTTCAGGGACATAGACACACATAAATATTTACATTCATCTATGTCTTTGGCAATCCCCATATTTTCCCGCTGATTACGCTCTTCCCTTGCGGCGCGCGGAGAAAGGACAAATAGGATGGCCCGTAGATTTACCGGCCGGAGATGAAGGGCGCCACCATGATCGAGATCCTGAACCCCGCTGAAGTGGCCCGCGCCCGGGAGACCGGCGCCCTGGTGGCGGACATCCTGCAGGCCATGAAGAGCCGCGCCACGGTGGGCACCAACCTCCTGGACATCGACCAGTGGACCAAGGAGATGATCACCGAGGCCGGGGCCGAATCCTGCTACGTGGACTACGCCCCGTCGTTTGGCCGGGGCCCGTTCGGGCACTACATCTGCACGGGCGTCAACGATGCCGTGCTGCACGGACTCCCCCACAACTACGACCTGGCCGACGGCGACCTGCTGACCCTGGACCTCGCCGTCGTCAAGAACGGGATGGCCGCCGACGCCGCCATCAGCTTCATTGTGGGCGAATCACGCCCGGCGGAGAGCGTGGCCATGATCGAGGCCACCGAGCGGGCGCTGGCCGCCGGAATCGCCGCCGCGGGGCCGGCCGCGAAGATCGGCGACATCTCCTACGCCATCGGCCGGGTCCTCAGCGATGCGGGATATCCGGTCAACACGCAGTTCGGCGGCCATGGGATCGGGTCCACCATGCACCAGGATCCGCACGTCCCCAATACGGGGCGGCCCGGCCGCGGCTTCAAGCTGCGGCCCGGGCTGCTGCTGGCCCTGGAGCCGTGGATCATGGCGGACACGGCGGAGCTGGTAACGGACGACGACGGCTGGACCCTCAGGAGCGCCACCGGCTGCCGGACGGCACACACCGAGCACACCATCGCCATCACCGAGGACGGCGCCGAGATCCTGACCCTGCCCTCGCGGTAGGAGCTATTCCGTCCCCACCACGTTCACCTCGGGCATCGACCAACCGCCGCCTCCTAAAATGGGGAGGTGAACCTTTCGCATCTCGGCGTGCCCGTCGGGCCGATGATTCGCGTCCATGGCGGGTTCGCCAACCGGATGTACCGGCTCGACACTGACGATGGGTCGTTCGCGGTGAAGGAGTTGAACCTGGTCGATCGCCGCTGGCCCTATCGCATCAAGGACGTGCTCCGGTTTGAGCGGGCCGCCTTCGCTGCCGGCATTCCGATGCCAGAGCCGATTTCGGCCAACCACAACACACTCGTTCACCGATGGGTCGACGGCGGGAAGGCCGAAGCGCCGGTGTCGGCGAGCTACGCGTTTGAGATCGGTGAGATTCTCGCGCGTATCCATTCGCTCGACGTCGGGTGGAGCGACGCGTTGATCGAGGAGCAGGCGTCAAGGGACTGGGCTGAGCTCGCCGTCCAGGCGGCGGCGACCGGACAACCGTGGGCTGCAGAGCTCGCCTCCCAGGTCGAAACGTTCCTCGCGATTGCCCGCTTCGTTGACACCTGCAACCGGCCAGGCCCAGTCGTTCTGACGCACAGAGACATCCAACCGTGGAACCTGCTCGCTCGAGAGGGCCGGCCGGTGGTGCTCGACTGGGAACTCTCGGGGATGCTCGACCTGTCCGGCGAGCTCGGATCGACCGCGCTGAGCCTTGCGAAGGGGCCCGGCGTCGATGACATCAGGCCCGCCATTTTCCGCTCGGTTCTCGACGGCTATGTGGCGGGGGGCGGAACGCTGCCGCCGCAGGGTCCAAGCTGGTTTGCGTTCATAATCGGCGGCTGGCTGGGGCACACGAGGTGGAACATCCTCCGGTGCCTCGCCGGTGTTGAGGCAAGCACCGGGCCAGACCTCGCGCTGTCGCATGAGTCCGTGCGCGACGGGGTGCGTGGCCTCCCCGACTTGTTCTGCCGGCTTCCGGATCTCGAGGCGTTGCTGGGGTGACAGTGAACTGCGCCGCCGGCAATTCCGCCCAAGCTATGTGCGGGCTGCACGAGGTTCAGCGATGAACTCCAGGCAGCCGGGGGCGGCCTGCTGCGAGCCACGCCAACCCGCCCACCACACTTCCAAAGACGAGGAGAACCAGCCAGGTGTCCCTGCTGAAAGTTCGCATCTCCCGTTCGTCGGTTTGGATGAAGTCGACCAGGCTATACACCCATATGGCCAGGCACGGGATGAGGACCAGCCAAGGCAACCATGAGGCGGCACCTGCCATGTTCATAGGATCAGTATGCGTCAATCACCCCTCCACCGCAGCAGGTGAGTCGGCTATCGCGTGCTGAACCCTGGGCGGACGCGGCGCAGAGATCCGGACCCTGCCCTCGCGGTAGGAGCTATTCCATCCCCACCACGCCGCTGCGGCGTTCCAGCAGCAGCGTGTCCTGCCAGTGCCCGGCCTTGGGGCCGTTGCTGATCTGCGCAATCCGCTCCCGGGTCCCCACCACCCGGAAGCCCAGCTTTTGGTGCAGTGCCAGGCTGGCGGCGTTCTCGGGAAAGATGCTGGACTGGATGGTCCAGATGCCCGCCGCCTCCGTGGATTCGATCAGGGCCGCGAGGAGGAGCCGGCCCACGCCCCGGCCCTGGGCCTGCGGGTCAACATAAATGGAGTGCTCCACCAGCCCCCGGTACACCTCACGGGAGGAAACCCGGGACACGGCGGCCCAGCCCAGGACCCGCCCCGCATCCCCGGCGACGATCCGGTGCTCAGGCAACCGCACGGCGTCGAACGCTTCCCAGGTGGGCGGCTCGCTCTCGAACGTCGCCTCCCCCGTGGCAATGCCGGCGGCGTAAATTGCGTGGACGGCGTCCCAGTCATCGGGGCACATGGGGCGGATGGTTACGGGGCTGTCCATGGATCCCATTATGGTGTGGCGCCCGCGGGCCACCGCCCAGGCAGGCGGCGGCGTAAAAAATTCGTCAATAAAACAGCCCTCCCGCCCCGATTCCACCCGTGCGGCCCTTTGATGGAGGCATAGGCAGGCATGAAGCCAGGGAGGGCAGATGCGGTGGGATGAGGAGCCAGCGGACCGCGGCAGGGTCAAGTTCGCCGCATCCGCCGACGCCGTGGAGGGCTACGGCGGACGCGGGCTGAACGGCCGCGCCCTTCATCCTGTGGCCGGCTACACCTTCCCGGACCAGGACGGGGACCCGTGGTGGGTCATCTTCCAGCCCTGGCCCTCAGCCGGCCCGCATCCGCACCGGGTTCCCGGCGACATCCTTGCCTGCAACGATTCCTACGGCGACATGGTGCACGTTGTGGTGCTCGCGGCAGGCGTATGGGAGGACGACGCCGAGGCAGCCTTCAGCGCGAACGCCCCTTCCAGCCTGGCGGACGCCGCCCGGGTTGCGGCCGCGGTGGAGCCCATCAGCCGACGTGGACCCAGGGCCGCTGGGTAACGTCCGGTACGGCCTCGCGCAGCACCTCGCGGGTCACCGGCGCGATCTCGCCCTCGCCCAGGAACAGGAACCGGACCAGGTTGGTGATGGGGTTCCCCTCGGTCCAGCGGAAGTAGATGTGCGGCATCAGGCCCGTGACGTCCCGGATGTGCAGCAGCACAGAGGCGATGGTGTTGGGCACCACCGGGCCGTGGACTTCCAGGATGTGGTACCCGTGCCGGTTCACGCCGCGGACGTGCAGTTCGGTTTCGAAATCCGAGGAGTCGTCCACGACGACCTCCAGGAACAGGGCGTCACCTGCCAGCGGGAGGTGGCTGACCTCGATGGCTGACTCGAGTTTGTCCCGGTAGGCCTCCGCGGACATCCGCAGCGGCTCGTGGGCGATGATGGCGATGGGCCCGTCCAGGGCGCTGGACATGAACTCCAGGGCCTGCTGGTCCAGGTGAACCCGGGTCGCATGCAGCTCGAAGGAACGGCGGACCCGGGACAGCAGCGAGATGACGATGATGCCGAGGATGAAGATGGCGGCGATCCGGATGCCCTCGGGCCGTTCGAAGATGTTGGCCACCGTGGTGTACGCGAACACGACCGAAATGACGCCGAAGCCCACCGTGAGGTTCCGCTGCCTCCGCCGGCGCGCCGAGAGCGTGACGGCCACCGCGGCGGAAGTCATCAGCACCAGGACGCCGGTGGCGTACGCGCCGCCCTGGGCGTCGACGTCGGCGTTGAAGATGAAGGTGATCAGGAAGCCGATCAGGGTGAAGACGAGGACCAGGGGCCGCACAGCCTTGGCCCAGGCCGGAGCCATGCCGTAGCGCGGGAGGTACCGCGGCACCAGGTTCAGCAGCCCTGCCATGGCCGAGGCGCCGGCGAACCAGAGGATGCCGATGGTGCTGATGTCATAGACGCTGCCGAAGCCCACACCCAGGTATTCGTGCGCCAGGAAGGCCAGGGCACGGCCGTTGGCCTGGCCGCCGGGCTGGAATTCCTGTTCCGGGATCAGAACCACGGTGATGAAGCTGGTGGTCAGCAGGAAAACGCTCATGATCACAGCGGCGGTGGTGAGCATGCGCCGGGCGCCCCGGATGCGGCCTGCGGGGTTCTCCTCCGTGTCGTCCTCAGCGCCCCGCACCTGCGGCATCACGGCCACGCCGGTTTCGAAGCCGGAGAGGCCCAGGGCCAGCTTGGGAAACACCAGCAGCGCGATGGCCACGGCCATGACCGGGTTTCCGTGCGACACCCACAGGTTGGTCCACCAGTCCCCCGTGGCCGCGGGGTGCGTGAGCACCTGCGCCAGGGTGGCGACCACCACCACGGCGTTCAAGCCCAGGTAGAGAACCACCAGGACCACCGCGACGCCGATGGCTTCCTTGAATCCCCGCAGGAACACCGCTGCCAGCAGGGCCAGCAGGAAGAGCGTCACGGGGACGTTCTGGGTCTGGAGCCAGCCCGGCGCCACGGGATTGCCCAGCAGGTGCGCGGTGGCGTCGGCGGCCGAGAGGGTCATGGTGATCATGAAGTCGGTGGCGGCGAACCCCAGGAGGACCAGCACCAGGAGCTTGCCGCCCCACCGGGGCAGCAGCCGCTCGAGCATGGCTATGGAGCCTTCACCGCGGGGGCTTTCCCCGGCGACCCTGCGGTACACCGGCAGGGCGCCGAGCAGGGTCACCGCCACCAGCACCAGGGTGGCCAGCGGGGAGATGACCCCTGCGGCCAGCGCGGCGATGGCCGGCTGGTAGCCCAGGGTGGAGAAGTAGTCCACGCCCGTCAGGCACATGACCTGCCACCACGAATGCTTCTTCTCGTGCTGCGTCGGCACGCCGCCGGGACCCGGGTGGGCGCCCTTGCTGTCCTGCAGCCCAAACAGCAGCCAGTCCTGGAGCGCCTTCCTGCCGTGGGCGTGGGGCGCGGACGGATCCGCCGGGGGCCTGCTCAACGTGGTCATGTCTGCCTTTCCGCGCTGCCCTTTGCATCGCGACCCTTGCGAAGCTAGCACCGGCCAAAAGGGCGGGAGCGCCGAAAAGGCATTTCTTAATGATTCCTTGACGCGTGATCTACGACGCAGTGCGGTCAGTAAGCTGGCGGCATGCCAACCCTCGCCGCGCTGCTGCCCACCCTGGTGGCCGTTGCCATCCTGGCGGCACTCACGGTGGGCATCCTGTGGGGCGCGCGGACGCCGTCGTACCTCTCCCCCGCCCTGGCCATCCTCCGCGGCGCGGCCCAGCTGGCGGTGATCAGCCTGGTGCTGGGCGGTGTCATCACGAGTCCCCTGTGGGTTGGGGCGGCCCTGCTGGTGATGTTCAGCGTGGCGTCCGTGACGGCGGCGCGCCGGCTCACGTGGTCCTGGCGGCGCTTTGCGCTGGTGGCGGCAACCATGGCCGCCGGGATCCTGGTGACGCTGGGGGTCGTGTTCGGAACGGGCGCCATCGAGTTCTCCCCGCGGTACGCGCTGGCGGTGGGCGGGATCGTGATCGGCAACTCCATGACCATTGCCACCCTGGCCGGCCGCCGCTTCTTCGAGGCAGTAGTGGAGCAATGGGACCAGGTGGAGGGCTGGCTGGCGCTGGGTGCCACGCCGCGGCAGGCCACCCTGATCCAAGCCCGGCAGGCGGTGCATTCAGCGTTGATCCCGTCCACGGACCAGACCAAGACCACCGGCCTGGTCACGCTGCCGGGCGCGTTCGTGGGCGCCATCTTCGGCGGCGCCTCACCCCTGGAAGCGGGGCGGTTCCAGGTGGTGGTGCTGGCCTCGATCATGGCCGCCGGGTCCATCACCGCGGTGGCACTCATCCGTTCGCTGGGCAACGTGAAGGTACGGCCCGCGGCGCCCTGACAGACGGGCGCCGCGGAACTGCTGCGTCAGCCCTGCTTGACCAGGGCCGCTTCCAGGCTGATCTTCACCTTGTCGCTGACCAGCAGGCCGCCGGCCTCCAGCGCCGCATTCCAGGTGAGCCCGAATTCCTTGCGGCTGATCTCCGTCTCGGCGGAGAAGCCGGCCCGTGTAGCGCCGAACGGGTCAACGGCAACGCCTGTGAACTCGACTTCCAGCTCGATGGGCCGGGTGACGCCCTTGATGGTGAGGTCCCCGGTCAGGGTGTATTCCTCGCCGTCCCCTTCGATGGAGGTGCCGCGGAAGGTCATCTCGGGGTACTTCCCGACGTCGAAGAAGTCTTCGCCGCGGACGTGGGCGTCGCGGTTGGCGTCGCCGGAGTTGAAGCTGGCGGTGGATACCGTGGCGTGCACCGACGAGTCCGCCAGGGACTGGCCCACGCGTGCCTCGGCCTGGGCTTCGGTGAAACGGCCCCGGACCTTGCTGATCCCGGCATGGCGGACGCTGAAGCCGATCTCGCTGTGGGACATGTCCAGGGTCCAGGTTCCAGGCGTGAGTTCCTTGGGAAGGGTCATGGCAGTTCTCCTTACTCGTAGGGCCGCAGGCCCAGCCGCCCGCTACAGGCGCAAGACTGCGGATGCCCCTAAATATTCCCCCCAAAACCCACATGGAAAACAGGGCCGTATGAACCGGAAGGGAACTTCCGGCGTATACATAAGCGTGGCTCTACGATTACTGACCGCCCTGGCGCTGTTCATTGATGCCGGCGTCCACCTCTTCCTGGCCCCGGGCTACCAGAACGCGCAGCCTGGCACTGTCAGCCAGGGCACCCTGTTCCTGCTCGAAGCCGCCGCGGCGCTGGTGGCCGGTGTCTATGTCCTGGTCCGCGGCAGCAGGGCTGCCTACGCCGTGGCCCTGGTGGTTGCCCTCAGCGCGTTCGCCGCCGTCGTGCTGTACAGGTACGTGGACATCCCGGCCATCGGACCGATCCCGGCGATGTACGACCCCGTCTGGTTTTTCTCGAAGACCCTCAGCGCTGTTGCCGAGGGAGCCGGCGCGGTGCTGGCCTTCGCCGGCCTGGTCCGTGGCGGCCGCAGGAGAACGTCCGACGACGGCGCCAGGCTTCGGGCCCGGCGCCGCCGCCCGTGACCATCACCCCCGCCGTTGTTAGCATGCAAGGGGAGGTGGCACATGGGCGCGGCTGAACGGGCGGTGCCGGATGCGTTCGGCGCCGTTTCCATTTATGTGCTGTCGGCCCTCTGGCTGACGTCCCTGTCCCCCACCGTGCCGGTCCTCCAGCTGGCCGGACTGTGCGCGGGCGCCCTGGTGGCCGTGGCCGCCGCCGGTTCTGTCCTGCGCCGTATCCCCCGGTTCTCAACGCCGGCCGACCGGGTCACCCTGCTGCGCGCCATCCTCGTGGCCCTGTGCGCGGTGCTGGCCGTCCCGCAATTGTTCACGGGCCGCCGCGCAGACCTGCTCCTCCCCGTCCTGGGCGGCGCCGCGTTCCTGCTGGACGGGCTGGACGGTGTGGTGGCCCGGCGCACCGGAACCTCGTCGCCTGCCGGGGCGCGGTTCGATTCCGCCACCGACGCCGCCCTGGTGCTGGTACTGTCCGTTGCCGCCGCTCCCGTGGCGGGCCCCTGGACGCTGGGCATCGGGGCCATGTACTACGCGTTCGTCGCCGCGGGGCTCGTCCGGCCGCACCTTCGGGTGGCGCTGCCGCCCAGCGCATCCCGCAAAGCCATTGGCGCGTTCCAGCCCTTCGCGCTGCTGTTCGCGCTCCTCCCCGGGGTCCCTGCGGTTGCCGCGGCGTCGGTACCGGCACTCGCCCTGGCCCTGCTCGCGTTGTCCTTTACCCGCGACGTGGTCCAACTGGAACACCTGCACCGCGCCGGACTCCAGGGTGTGCCGGCCGCGGTTGCCTAGTTGGTGTGGGTACGCTGCCGCCCGGTCGCGTCACAGCAGCCCGTCCCGTTACAGCAGCCCCGCGACGGCGAAGCCTCCGGCAGCGGCGGCCACGGCGGCTGCTGCGGTACCCAGGGCGTTGAGGAGGGCCAGTCCCGTGCGGCCGGACTGGACCAGGCGGACGGTTTCGAAGCTCGCGGTGCTGAAGGTGGTGTAGCCGCCCAGGAATCCGGTGCCGGCAATGGCCTGCAGCTCCGGGGGCGCCGCATGCACGATCACGGCACCCGCCACGAGGCCCAGCAGGAACGATCCCGTGACGTTGATGGCAATGGTCCCTACCGGCAGGGCGGTCCTGATTTTGGCGCGCACCAGGCCGTCGACCACGAAGCGGGTGGCAGCTCCGAGGCCGCCGGCGAGTCCCAGCAGGATGATGGTCAGGGGGCTCACCGGGTTCCCTCCTTCCGGGGGCCGGCTGTGCCTGGCCGGGAGCTGGTCCGGGCATGCTGGGCTGCTGCCAGCCGGATGCCGGCCACGGAGGCCACGGCTCCGACCAGCACGGAGGCTGCCACATAGATGAAGGCGTCGGCGCTGCGGCCGGCACTGAACAGGGTGGTGGTTTCCACGGCCAGGGTGCTGTAGGTGGTGAAGGCGCCCAGGAACCCGGTGCCCACCAGCAGCCGGACCAGCCGCAGCCGCCCCGCGTCAGCGCCCCGGCGGACCAGAGACTCAAGCAGGGCACCCAGCAGGAACGCCCCCGCCAGGTTGATGACCAGGGTGGGTACCGGCCAGCCGCCTGGCGCGGGCAGGACGCTGCCCAGCCCATAACGGGCCAGGGCGCCGAAGGTGCCGCCCACGATGACCACCAGGACGAATCCCGGGTGCAGGTGGACCGGCCGGTGGACGCGTGCCTCGCCCAGCGTCCCTTGGTCTGTGTCGCCGGCCGCTGTGGTCCCGGGGACGGGCTGCTCCATCAGTGGTCCGCTTTCGGCTGGTGCCTGGGGTGCGGGGCCAGGGGGACCACCAGGACGGGCCGGTGCTGGCGGTGGGTGAGATGGACTGCCACGGATCCCACGAGCAGTTCCTCCAGCCGCGCCCCGAGTCCGCGTTCCCGGGTGCCCACCACAATGACGGACGCGTCAGTGGTTTCCGCCAGCCGTCCCAGCGCCCTGGCAGGGTCCCCGGCCAGCGTCACGAAGGACCAGCCGATCCCGGTCCCGTCCAGGGCTTCGCGGAGATGGCCGGCGATGGAGGCGCTGATGCCTTCGATGTCGTCATCAACCCCGTCGGGATCGATGGGGCGCGCTTCCACCGTGCCGTCGGGCTCTTCGGCCAGGTAGGTGGTGACGTCCACGTAGGCGCAGACCAGCTTCACGCCCAGGCTGTAGGCCAGCTCGGCGGCGCGGTGGGCCACGGCCAGCGGCTGGCCCGGCACCACCCCCATGAGCACCGGCCCGCTGATCTTCCGGAGTGCATAGGGAACGCCGCCAGTGGAGGGGGCTGGTTTCTCGGGCTCAGTCATGTGCTCTCCTGTTCGGCGGGGCAGGAAGACTGAACCGGGCGCGGGCACGGGTCACCTGCCTTCGTGTCAAAGGCAGGAACCATCAGCCATGTGGCGGTTCGAAGACCGCGCACCAGCGCAGGCCTTCCGGCGGGATCCATCACCGTGAACAGAGACTACAGGTATTCCCGCGGCGTCCGCCACCACGGCTGCGGCCCCGGCCACCAGCCTAGGCGGCGAGGGCCGGGGGCAGCTCGGTCAGTGCCCCGACGGTGATGTCGGGGGCACGGAAATACGAGGGGTAGCGGGCGCCGGTCCGGTTGATCCAGGCGGTCCGCAGCCCGGCCCTGGCTGCGCCGTGGATGTCCCAGGGGTGCACGGCGACCAGCAACATGCCGGACGGATCCACTCCGGCCGAGGCGCCCGCATACAGGTACGCGGCTTTGGCCGGTTTCCAGGCAGGGGCATCCTCCACCGAGAGGAGCAGCTCGAATTTATCCCGGATGCCGCCGGCAACCAGCAGCCTGTCCGTATTGGCGGCCGCGCCGTTGGTCAGGGTGGTCAGCCGGTGCCCGGCAGCTGCCAGGGCGCGGACCCCGGCAGGGACATCCGGGTGAAGGGAGAGGTTCTGCAGGGCGGCCATGACGCGTTCGACGGCGGTGTCCAGGTTCCCGGAGATCCCTTCGGCTTCCAGCACGGTGCGGAGGGCATCGCCGCCAATGGTGGCGAAGGCCTGGTTGTCGCCGCTGGCGGTGAGGGCGAAGCCGTCCCGCAGGAGCGTGGCGAACCAAAGTTTGGCCAGCCCGCGGGGCGCGCCGGTCTGCGCAAAGACCTCGCCGAGCGGGGCCATGTCCGAGAGCGTTTCGTTGACGTCAAAAACGATGACCAGTGGTTCCGCCATGATCTTCCCTTTTCGTTCCAGCCGGCCGGTCAGGCCCTGCCGGCGGCTGCCGGCAGGCCAGGCCTGTCAGCAGTAGACCACACGGGAGCTGCGGGGACTAGCCTTCAGTCTGGCCCAGGCTGGCGAGGGCCTTGCGCAGGCGAGTGCCGGCGTCGTCCGCCACTTCCTTCACGGAAGGGGCGCTGCTGAGCTGCACCATGGTCTGCGGATCGATGGCTTCCACCGTGGTGGAGTCCGCGGAGCTGTTCCGGCGCACCACCACGTTGCAGGGCAGCAAGGCACCCATCTCGGGTTCGGCAGCCAGGGCGCGGCTGGCGAGGGCGGGATTGCAGGCACCGAGGATGACGTAATCCCCGACGGCGTCCGCGGCCTCGGCGCCGAGCTTGGCTTCGAAGGTGGACCGGACGTTGATTTCGGTCAGGATCCCGAACCCCTGCGCGGCGAGGGCTTCGCGGGTGCGCTCCAGCGCCTCCGCCCAGGGAAGGGAAACAGTGGTGGCCAGGGTGTAGGTCATGATGCTCCTTGAAGTTGCCGGGCGGTGCGGGTCTAGAGGGTGCTGGGGCTCAGGGCGCGCAGCGTGCCGCCGGTCAGGCGAGGGAGAGGAAAAGCTTCTCCAGGTCCTTCCGGTCCATGGTTTCGTCCTTCTGGACGATGCACTGCTCAAGCCCGGTAGCGATGATGGCGAAGCCCGCCCGGTCAAGGGCCTTGGACACGGCGGCCAGCTGGGTGACGACGTCCTTGCAGTCCCGGCCCTCCTCAAGCATGCGGGTCACAGCGGCGAGCTGGCCCTGTGCGCGCTTGAGGCGGTTGATCACAGGCGTGAGTTCGGTTGGGTTCAGTTCCATAAAGGGGTCTCCATCGATGGGGTGCTTGCCGTCAACTATATACCCCCATGGGTGTTTTGACTACCCCCGGGGGTATCTGTAATACTCGGTGGGGTATCCACCCGACCCCTTCCGAGAGGCCACCCATGACATCCCCTTCCACAGCAACAGCCGTTACTGCACTCGCCCCTGAGGCCCTCCAGTCCTGGATCAAAGAGCACCAGGATCTTGTGGTGATCGACGTTCGCTCCGCCGCTGAATTCGAAACCATGCACATCCGCGGCTCCTACAACGTGCCGCTTCCGCTGCTCTCCGAGCACACCGATGAGCTCGCTGCCCGCCTGGGCTCCCGCGTTGTCCTGGTCTGCCAGTCCGGCGTCCGCGCCGAACAGGCCCGCCAGCGCATGGCCGCTGTTGGCCTCGACACCGCCTACGTGCTCACCTGCGGGGTTCCCGGCTTCGCCGCCGCCGGCGGCGACGTGGTCAAGGGCAAGGACCGCTGGGACCTGGAACGCCAGGTCCGCCTGGCCGCAGGCTCCCTGGTGATGCTGGGCCTGGCCGGGGGCAAGTTCGTCTCCCCCAAGGTCCGCATGCTGGCCGGCGCCATCGGCGCCGGGCTGACGTTCTCGGCCGCGACCAACACCTGCGCCATGGGCAAGGCCCTGTCTGCCATGCCGTGGAACAAGGCCGCCAAGGAACCCACCCGCGAAAGTGCCATCCTGCAGCTCCCCGTGCAGCCGGCTGAAGAGGGCGCGGCAGCATGATCCCGGCCCTGGGTCTGGGGCTCGTCGTCGGCGTCGTACTGGGCGTAGTGGGCGGCGGCGGGTCCATCATCGCTGTTCCCGCCCTGGTGTACGGCGTGGGCATGAGCCCCGCCCAGGCCATTCCCACCTCGCTGCTGGTGGTGGGAATCTCCTCGCTGGCAGCACTGCTCCCCAGGTTGCGGGAAGGCCTGAACTGGCCCGTGATCGCCCTGGTGGGGGGTGCCGGCATCCCGGCAGCCTGGGCCGGTGCGGCCGTGGGCAAGCTGCTGGACCCGAACATCCTGATGCTGGCCTTCGCCGGGATCATGGTGGCCGCGGGCATCCGGATGCTCAGCAAGCCCCGCGAAAGCGAGGGGTCCTGCAGCACCGGGCCGAACCGGGCATTCCGGTCCTGCGCCCCGAAAGCCGTGGGAGTGGGCCTGCTGGTCGGGTTCCTCACCGGATTGCTGGGCGTGGGCGGCGGCTTCCTCATCACCCCCGCGCTGACCATCTTCCTGGGCCTGCGCATGAAGCAGGCCGTGGGAACGTCGCTGGCCATCATCGTGGTCAACTCGGCCGCGGGGTTCAGCGCCCACGCCGCCGGCTACACCATCGACTGGGCCACCACCCTGGCGTTCGCCATCCCGGCGATCGTGGGATCGGTGGTTGCCGCCCGGTTTGCGCGCCGGCTGCACGACAAACACATCCGCATATCGTTCGCGGTACTCATCTTCGCCGTCGCGGCGTGGGTCACCGCCGGCACGGTCACCGCCTGACCCATCCATAGAGGAGAACACCATGGGACTGATTGATTCCCTCAAGAAGGCCTTCAGCAAGCCCTACAAGACGATTTCGGTGGCCCAGGCCAAGGAACTCCTGGGTTCCGGGGCCACGCTCATCGACGTCAGGTCGGCCCAGGAATGGCGGACCGGCCGGGCGCCGCAGGCCAAGCACGTTCCCCTGGACCGGCTGCAGGCCAGCACCGCAGGCATCCAGAAAACCCGTCCGGTGATTGCCGTCTGCGCCTCCGGCGTCCGCTCCGCTTCGGCAGCCAGGCTGCTGGCCGCCAAGGGGTACGACGCGTACTCGGTGCGCGGCGGCATGGCTGCCTGGCGCCAGGCCGGCGAACCCGTCCGCTAGCAACACCACCACAGCTCCAGCCACACACCACTTCGAAGGAGAACCATCATGGCTGAAATCACCATCACCGAAGCCGAACAGCGCCGCTCCACCGCCCGGATCCTCGACGTCCGCGAGGACTTCGAAGTCGCCGAGGGCATGATCCCCGGCGCCCTGCATATCCCGATGGGCCAGTTGCAGGCCCGCCTGGGCGAGCTTGACCCGGCCGTGCCCGTGATCGCCGTCTGCCGCAGCGGCAACCGCAGCGCCGCCGTCGCCGATGCCCTCAACGGCGCCGGCTACAAGGCGGACACCATGGCCGGCGGCATGACCGCCTGGACCCGCGCCGGGCTCCCCACCACCTAGGCCCTGCCCCTGCGGCACAGCGCAACCAACAAACACAGCGCAACCACAAACTTCGCCCGAAAGGACACGACAGATCATGGCAGCAACCATCGACATTACCCAGCAATCCTTCGCCCAGACCCTGGAGGACAACGGCATCGTCTTCGTTGACTTCTGGGCAGCCTGGTGCGGCCCCTGCCGCATGTTCGCCCCCACCTACGGCGCCGCCGCCGAACGCCACCCGGACATCACCTTCGCCAAGGTGGACACCGAGGCCGAACAGGCTCTCGCCGCCGCAGCGAACATCACGTCCATCCCCACCCTGATGGCGTTCAAGGACAAGACCCTGGTCTTCTCCCAGCCCGGCGCCCTCAACGCCACGGGCCTGGAGGAAGTCATCCAGGCCGTGAAGAACCTGGACATGAACACGCTCCGCGCCGAAGCCGGACACCAGCACGCCTGAGGCCATGACGGACCAGCGGGCGTTCCGTACGGTCACGGCGGACGAACTCGCCCTGGCGCGGCCCCGCGTCACGCTGGTGGACGTCCGCAGCCGGGAGGAGCACGCCACCGCGCACGTCCCGGGGAGCCTGAACATTCCCCTGGATGAATTGGCCTCCCGGCTCACGGACCTGCCCAATACGACCCTCTACCTGATGTGCGGCTCCGGAAAGCGCAGCAGCCAGGCCGCGCGGGTCCTCACCGACCGCGGACACACCGCGGTCAACGTGGCCGGCGGGATCACCGAGTGGTACCGGGCAGGGCATCCCGTCAGCTACAGCCAAACTCCGGCAGACCAGCCGGCACCATCAAAAAACCCCGCAGCACCAGGCCTCCGGCGCCTGCTGCCACGGCTCTTCCGCAGGACATCCGCATAGGCCGCAGCGCACTTGCGGGATACCCCCGGGGGTATCTATACTGAATTCAGAACCACCTCCCAATCCCCTTTCAACTGAAGGAGAGCACCAGATGCTTATCGAGCGCATTTACGACGAAGACCTCGCACAAGCCAGCTACGTCATCGGCTGCCAGGCCAAGGGCGAAGCCATCGTGGTGGACGGACGCCGCGACATCTCCGTGTACCAGGAGCTCGCCGCCAAGAACGGCATGAAGATCGTGGCCGTCACCGAGACCCACATCCACGCCGACTACCTCTCCGGCACCCGCGAACTCGCAGCCGCCACCGGCGCCAAGATCTACGTCTCCGGCGAGGGCGGACCCGACTGGCAGTACCAGTTCGAGGGCGAGCGGCTCTACGACGGCGACACCATCACCCTGGGCAACATCAACATCAAGGCAGTCCACACCCCCGGGCACACCCCGGAGCACCTGTCCTTCCTGGTGACCGACGGCGCGTTCAGCGACAAGCCCGGCTACCTGCTCTCCGGAGACTTCGTGTTCTCCGGCGACCTGGGCCGGCCGGACCTGCTGGACGAGGCAGCCGGCGGCGTGGACACCCGCTTCGAGGGCGCCAAGCAGCTCTTCGCCAGCCTCCGCGACAAGTTCCTCACTCTCCCGGACTACGTCCAGGTCCACCCCGCCCACGGCGCCGGCAGCGCCTGCGGCAAGGCCCTGGGTGCCATCCCGTCCTCCACGGTGGGCTACGAACGCCTCTACGCCTGGTGGGGCCCCTACCTGGCCGCCAACGACGAGCAGGGCTTCATCGACGAGCTCCTCGACGGCCAGCCCGACGCCCACGCCTACTTCGGCCGCATGAAGCGCGAAAACCGTGAAGGCCCGGCCGTCATGGGCGAGCGTGCCCCGCTGCAGGAGCTGGACACCGCCGTCGTGGCCCAGGGCCTGGCAGATGACACCCTGACGTTCATCGACACCCGCTCCAACGGCGAAGTCCACCAGGGCACCGTGGCCCGGTCCCTGAACGTGCCGGCCGGCAAGTCAGTGGCCAGCTACGGCGCCTGGGTGGTCAACCCGGAAACGGACACGAACCCGCTGGTGCTCCTGGCCAAGGACCAGGAGCAGGCCCAGGACATGTGGGACCACCTGGTCCGCGTGGGCATCGACAACGTGGCCGGCTACCTGACCGGCATCGAGGGGCTGCCCACCTTCACCCCCAAGCTGATCCAGCCTGAGGAACTCGACGGTTTCGACGCCGCCATGGTCCTGGACGTCCGCAACAAGACCGAGCACAAGGCCGGGCACATCCCGGGCTCGTACCAGCTCAGCGGCGGCCGCGTCATGTGGCACCTCGACGAGCTGCCCATCGGTGGAACCATCGTGTCCTACTGCCAGTCCGGCGTCCGGAACTCCGTAGCCGCCAGCGCCCTGCGCCGTGCCGGGTACGACGTCGTCGAACTCGACGGCAGCTACGCCGCCTGGAACGCCTGGCAGAACAGCGTCCCCGCCGTCTGACCGGACCTGCCACCCCAAGACCGCCCGGGCAGGACCCCCCTCCTGCCCGGGCTCCCGGCCCGGGCGTGCCCCCACACGCCCGGGCCACCTTTATGTCCCCCTATCCACCGCCAGGAACGGAGCACCAATGCCGGACAGAACGCTTCCCCACGCCCCCGGGCCAGCCGGTCCCATGCTGGGCCTGCGGCAGAACCTGGCGCAGTTCATGCTGCTGGTTTCCGTCAATGCCCTGGTGGGCGGGACCCTGGGCCAGGAACGCACCGTCCTGCCCCTCCTGGCCTCCCAGGAGTTCCACCTGGACCTCTACACAGGGGCGCTGACGTACATCCTGGCCTTCGGCCTGTCCAAGGCCGGGATGAACTATTTCGCCGGCACCCTCTCCGACAAGTACGGCCGCAAACCGGTCCTCATCGCCGGCTGGCTGGCAGCGGTTCCCGTACCGCTCATGCTCATCTTCGGCCCGTCCTGGGGCTGGATCGTGGCCGCCAACGTCCTGCTGGGCATCAGCCAGGGGCTGACCTGGTCCACCGCCGTCATCATGAAAATGGACCTGGTGGGCCCCAGGCAGCGTGGGCTGGCCATGGGCTTCAACGAGGCCGCGGGCTACCTTGGCGTGGCCGCCACAGCGCTGGCCACCGGCTACCTGGCCACCTCCTTCGGACTCCGCCCCGCCCCGTTCCTGCTCGGAGCCGCCTATATCGCCCTGGGCCTGGGCCTGACGGTCCTCGCCGTCCGGGAAACCCACCAGCACGCCAAGACCGAGGCCATCCAGCATGCCGGCACCTCCAGCCGCGCCCATGCCGGCCTCACCACCGGCCAGGTGTTCACCCTCACCAGTTTCAAGGACCGCTCCCTCTCGGCAGCCAGCCAGGCGGGGCTGGTGAACAACCTCAACGACGGCCTGGCCTGGGGCCTCTTTCCCGTCCTGTTCGCCGGCGCCGGGCTGGACCTTGGCCAGATCGGCATCCTGGCCGCCGCCTACCCCGCTGCCTGGGGTGCCGCCCAGCTGGCCACCGGCGCCGCCTCCGACCGGTGGGGCCGCAAATGGTTCATCACGGCCGGCATGCTGGTCCAGGCCGTGGCGCTGGGCATCACCGCAACCGCCCACAGCTTCGGGCCCTGGCTCGCCGCCGCCGTCGTGCTGGGCCTCGGCACCGCCCTGGTCTACCCCACCCTGCTGGCCGCCATCGGCGACGTCGCGCACCCGGCCTGGCGGGCGCGCTCCGTGGGCGTGTACCGGTTGTGGCGCGACGGCGGATTCGCCGTGGGCGCCCTGCTCTCCGGTGTCCTGGCCGACCTTTACGGCATCCCCGCCGCCGTTGCCGCCGTCGCGGTCCTCACCGCAGCTTCCGGCGCCGTGGTGGCCATCCGGATGCGCGGCAACGACCACGCGGCGGGATAGCGCACGTCAGCCGGCCGGGGCAATGAACTGCCGGATCTCCGCCGCCATCCGGGTGGACTGCGTCCAGTGCAGGTAGTGGCCGCCTTCAAGGGGCAGGACCCGGTGCCGGGTGACGTTCCTGAGGAGGTCCTCCGCGGCGGCGGCCTTCGTGGCTGCCCGGCCGTCCTTTTCGTCCGCGATGAACGCCAGGACGGGCAGGTCGGCGGGATAGGTGACTCCGCGGAGGGCTGCCGCGTTGTTGCCGATGCGGGCTGTTTCATCGGCCACCGCGGCATTGCCCACGTTCCACAGCATCATGGTGCGCATCCGCTTCAGCTCTTCCTCCGAATAGGCGTTGCCGTCCGGATCGAACAGACCCGGTGCCACCGCGGCTACGTCGCGGACCAGCCCGGTGGCAGCCACCACCTTGACCCAGTTGATGCCGGGCTGCGCCTCCTCCACCGGGTGGTCGCCCGGCTTGGGAATGGTGGCGTCGATGCCCACCACCGCTGAAACCTCCGGGCGGTACCGGTTGGCGTAGTCCAGCAGGTAGAACCCGGCGATGGAGTGGCCGGCCAGGATGTAGGGCTGCCGGACCTGGAGCTTTGACAGGACCTCATGGAGCTCGTTGCTGATGTGCTCGTTGGTGCGGGCGCTGGCTTCCATGTCGCTGTAGCCATAGCCGAACCCTTCCACCACCATCACGTCGAAGCCGCTGAGTTCGCGGATCAGCGGGGCGAAGTCCAGGCCGGGTGCGGCGGTGCCCAGTCCGCTGAGCAGGATGATCGGCGGACCCTGGTTCGCGTTTCCGTTGCGGACCACGTTCAGCGAGCCCCCGGCCACCGCGATCCGCTCCCCGTAGGCGGGGGTGGTGGCCTTCTCCTGCGCCTCCAGGGCTGCGTTGGCCACCGCCGAGGCCAGGACCAGCCCCAGGACAACCAGCGCCGCGATCCCCAGCCGGCGGAGCCAGCGCCGCTTCCGCCGCGGTGTCATCCGTGCCGGGCGACGTAGGTGGCCAGCCCGTCCACGGTGGCCACGGCCGGGTAGTCCGCCTCAGGGATGTCCACCCCCGTGGATTCCGCGATGACTTCCACCAGGCGGAGGAAGTCCAGGGAGTCCAGTTCCAGGTCCTGGCGCAGGCGGGCGCCGCCGTCCAGGTCGCCAGGCTCGACGTCGGGCGCTACTTTGCCGAGCGCTGCCTCCACTGCGTGGCGCGCGTCCTGTTCGTTCACGGCTCCTCCTTGAGTACGGGTCCAACAGTCAGGGTCCAACAGTCACAGGTCGCCGGGCTTCTGCAGCAGTTCGTCGATGCGGGCCAGGAACCGGCCGCCGCGCAGCCCGTCGCTCACCCGGTGGTCCGCGGACAGCGTGGCGATGGCCGCGTGCCGGATGCCCAGCATCCCGTTGTGTGCAAAGGGCTGCTCCAAAACCTTGCCGAAGCCCACCATGGCCACCTGCGGCGGGTAGATCACCCCGTACACGCTTTCGACGCCGAGATCGCCCAGGTTGGTCACCGTGAGGGTGGGGTCGGCCATCTCCGCGCGCTGCAGCCGGCCCGCCCGGGCCCGGCCCACCAGGTCGCGCAGCTGGTCCATGAGTTCGTCGAGCGTCAGGGTGTCGGCGTCGAGCAGGGCCGGGGCCACCAGTCCGCCGTGCCGCAACGCCACCGCCACGCCCAGGTGCACCGCGCCGCTGGGCTGGAAAGCGCCCCTGGTGAAGAACCCGTTCATGTCCGGCACCTCCTTGGCCGCGAGCGCGGTGGCCTTCAGCAGCAGGGCGGACGGCACCAGCCGGGAGGAGACCGGCCGCTGCTGGTTGGCGCTCTGCATCCACGCCATCGCGGCCGCCAGGTCCAGGGTGGTGGACAGGTAGTAGTGCGGGATCTCCTTCTTGGACCGGGACATCAGCGCGCCGATTGCCTGCCGCAGGGTTTCCGCTTTGCTGCCGGTGTCCTTCCGGCCGCGCCGTGGCGCTTCTTCCGCGGCTTTGTGCGGCGGTTCGGCAACTGGAGCTTCCGACGGCGGTGCTTCCGCCGGTTCCTCCGCCGCACGTTCGCTGGGTGGCCGCCCGCCGGGAATTTCCTCCTTGGGCGCCCGTTCCCGGGGAGGCACCGCGGCGAGCACGTCCTCCTCCGTCACGGCACCACCGGGACCGGTGCCCGCGATGGCCTGCAGGTCGACGCCCAGCTCCGCGGCCAGCCGTCGGGCCAGCGGCGAGGACCGCACCCGGTGGGCTGCGCCTTCTGCCGGCATGTGCGCAGCCGAAGCCGGAGCAGCCCCCGCGGCGGCGCCGGGCGCAGCGGAGGTGCCGGGCGCAGCGGCGGCGCGTTCGACGTCGGCCCGGGTCACCTCGCCGCCGGGGCCGCTCCCGCTGATGCGTCCGACGTCGACCCCCAGCGTGTGCGCCAGGTGCCGCACCGGGGGCGGGGCCTTGGTGCCCGGCTCCGGTTCCGGTGGCGGGACTTTCGCCGGCGGCGGGACCTCTGCCGGGGTGGCGGTGATCCTGGCGATGGGGGTGCCCACGTCCACGGTGTCGCCGATGTCCACCAGGAACTCGGCCACCACGCCTTCCTGGAACGACTCGATGTCCATGACGGTCTTGTCCGTGTCCACGGCCGCCACGAGGTCGCCCTTGTGGACGTAGTCCCCGGGTTTAACCAGCCACTCCACCACCTTGCCGTGCTCCATGTCCGCGCCCAGGGACGGCATCCGGAACTCATCCACCGGCGCCCACGGCCCTTCGTGCGGCGGCCATGACCCGTTCCACCGACGGCAGCGCCGCCTGCTCCAGGTGCTTGGCGTAGGGGACGGGGACCTCCAGGCTGCACACCCGCTCCACGGGGGCGTCCAGGTCGAAAAAGGCCTGTTCACAGATCCGGGCCGCGATCTCGGCGGAGATGCTGCCGCTGCGCCAGCCCTCGTCCACCACCACGGCCCGGTGCGTCCTGGCCACGCTGTCCATGATGGTGTGGGCGTCCAGGGGGCGCAGGGTGCGCAGGTCGATGACATCGGCGTCGATGCCCTCCCCGTCCAGCTGTTGCGCGGCCTCCAGCACCAGGGGCAGTGTTCCGCCGTAGGTGATGAGCGTGATGGCGTCCCCTTCGCGCAGGACCGCTGCCTTGTCGATGCCCACGGCGCCGGCATCGTCGTCGAGCTCCCCCGCGACGTTGTACAGCGAGCCGTGCTCGAAGATCAGCACCGGGTCCGGATCCTGCAGCGCGGTCCACAGCATCCCGCGCGCGTCCGCCAGCGTGGCCGGGGCCAGGATGCGCAGCCCCGGGATGTGCGCGTACCAGCCTTCCAGGCTGTGGGAGTGCTGCGCCCCCAGCTGGCGGCCGGCGCCGGTGGTCATCCGGATGACGATGGGCACGTTGAACTGGCCGCCGGACATGTGCAGCAGGGTGGCGGCGTTGTTGATGATCTGGTCCAGCGCCAGCAGGCTGAAGTTGACGGTCATGATTTCGACGACGGGCCGCATCCCGCCCAGCGCCGCGCCGATCCCCGTGCCCACGAACCCGGACTCGGAGAGGGGTGTGTCGCGGATCCGGTCAGGCCCGAACTCCTCCAGCAGGCCCAGGCTCACGGCGAAGCTGCCGCCGTACCGGCCCACGTCCTCGCCCATGAGGAACACCCGTTCGTCGCGCGTCATGGCATCGCGGAGGGCCGCGCGCATGGCTTCCCGGTACGTGGTTTTCATCCTGCAGCCCCGCCTTTCCCTGCTGTCGTGCCCTGCTCCTCCGGACCCCCGCCGCCTGCGCTGCCGTCGTCCGGCCGGTCGCTGTAGACGAACCGGCTGAGCTCGGACACCGGCTCCGGCGTTCCGTTCTCGGCAAATCCGACGGCGGTGCTGATCTCCGCGTCCACGTCCGCCTGCAGCGCGGCCCACTCTTTGTCCGGGAGCTGGCCCGCCGCCTGCATGGCGGACTGCAGCAGGCTGATGGGGTCCCGTTCCATCCACCGGGCCACCTCGGATTTTTCCCGGTACAGCTCGGGATCGAACATGGAGTGGGCGCGGAACCGGTACGTGCGCAGCTCCAGGAAGTGCGGGCCGCCGCCGGACCGCACGGCGTCCACGGCACGCCGGGCGGCCTCCTCGACGGCGAGCACGTCCATGCCGTCCACCGCCCACGCCGAGATCTCGTAGCCGGCGGCTTTGAGGGCGATGTCCGTCTGGGATTCGGAGCGGCCCAGCGCGGTGCCCATGGCGTAGAGGTTGTTTTCGCAGCAGAACAGCACCGGCAGCTGCCACAGCGCGGCCAGGTTCATGCTTTCGTGGAATTCGCCTTCGGCCACGGCGCCTTCGCCGAAGAAGCAGACGGTCACCCGTTGGCGCCCGGCCATCCGGTCCGCGAGGGCCAGGCCGACGGCGAGTGGCAGCCCGCCGGCCACGATCGCGTTTCCGCCGTAGAAGCGGGTGGCGGCATCGAAGAGGTGCATGGACCCGCCCCGGCCCCGGCAGCAGCCCTCCGCATGGCCGTACATTTCGGCGAGGATGGCCCCGGCGGAGACGCCGCGCAGCAGGGCGTGCCCGTGTTCGCGGTAGGTGGCCACCACGGCGTCCTCCGGTTCCAGGGCTTCCATCACCCCTGCCGCCACGGCCTCCTCGCCGATATAGATGTGCAGGAAGCCGCGGATCTTGGCGGCACTGTAGAGCTCGATACATTTTTCCTCGAGCCTGCGTACCCGCAGCATTTGCCGCAGCAGGTGCACGGCGTGCTCCGCATCCGGTATGCCCCGGCTCCTCAGCGTGGTCATGGCTGGTCCTTCAGAGGTACGGCAGGCCCTGCCGGGGATTCAAGCGTTGAGGTATCGCCTTCCGGCAGCCCGAGCTCGCGGGATTTCAGGAGCCGGCGCAGGATCTTGCCGCTGCGCGTCTTGGGCAGGGTGGTGGTGAAGTCCAGCAGCCGGGGTGCCACGGCGGCGCCCAGCCGTTTCCGCGCGAAGCCGATGATCTCCAGCTGGAGCTCCTCCGTGGGCTCGTTGCCGGATTTGAGTTCCACGAAGGCCTTGACCACCTCGCCGGCCACGGGGTCCGGCACGCCGATCACGCCGGCTTCGGCCACGGCCGGGTGCTCCATGAGGCAGCTTTCCACCTCGAAGGGGCCGATCAGGTGGCCTGAGGACTTGATGACGTCGTCGCCGCGGCCCACGAACCAGAAGTAGCCGTCGCCGTCGCGCTTTGCCAGGTCGCCGGTGAGGTACCAGCCGCCGGCAAAGCAGCGCCGGTAGCGCTCCTCCTCGTTGAGGTAGCCGCGGAACATGGACGGCCACCCGGGGCGCAGCGCCAGCTCGCCCATGGTGTCCGGCCCGGTGACCAGGACTGCCTGGCCGTCTTTGACGATGGGTTTGCCGTCGGCGTCGCGGGCCACCAGGGCCGCCTCGATGCCGGGCAGCGGCCGGCCCATGGAGCCGGGCCGGATGTTCATGGCCGGGTAGTTGGCGATCATGATCCCGCCGGTTTCGGTCTGCCACCAGTTGTCGTGCACGGGCAGGCCCAGGACGTCCTGGCCCCACACCACGGCCTCCGGGTTCAGCGGCTCCCCCACGCTGGCGATGAAGCGCAGCGCTGACAGGTCATGGCCCGCGGCCCGCCCGGCGCCGGCCTTCATGAGCATCCGCAGCGCCGTGGGCGCGGTGTACCAGACGGTGACGTGCTGCTCGGCGAGGATCCGGTACCAGCGGTCGGCGTCCAGTTCCTCCTCGTCCACGATGGCGGTGACGCCGTGCACCAGCGGGGCGATAATGCCGTAGGACGTGCCGGTCACCCAGCCCGGATCGGCGGTGCACCAGTAGATGTCGTCCGGGTGCAGGTCCAGCGCGAAGCGGCCGGTGGCGTAGTGGGCGGCGACGGCGTCGTGGACGTGGATGGCGCCCTTGGGCGTGCCGGTGGTGCCGCTGGTGAAGTGCAGCAGGGCCATGTCCTCGGGCTGGGTGTCTGCGATCTCCCCGATGGGGTCAGCCTGGGCCAGGAGTTCGGCCAGGTCCAGGGTTTCCGGTTCGGGGCTGCCGTCGGCGTCCACCAGCAGGACGTGGCGGAGGTCGGGCAGGGAGTCCCGGACCGGCGCCACCTTCCTGCGGTACAGCGCCCGGGTGGTCAGCAGTACCCGGCCGGCCCCGAGGTGCAGCCGCTGCCGGACCGGCTCGGGGCCGAAGGCTGAAAAGAGCGGGCAGAAGACGCTGCCGTTTTTGAAGGTGCCCAGCACGGCGGTGTACAGCGCGGGGCTGCGGCCCAGGAGCGAAAAGACCCGGTCGCCGCGCCCCACCCCCAGGCCCTGCAGCACCGCCGCGAACCTGCCGGACCCGTCCGCAAGGCCGCCGTAGGTCAGGGAGCGGGTGCTGCCGTCGGCCATTACGAACCGCAGGGCCTCCTTGGCGCCGCGGCCTTCCGCCACGTGCCGGTCCACGGCCTCGTAGGCGATGTTCAGGCCCCGGCCTCCGGGCAGCCCGGCCAGCGCCTGCCGTGCCTGGTCCCAGCTGAAGTCCCGCCGGGCGGCATCGTAATCCAACAGGTTGGGCCGGACCGGGAAGGCGGCCACGTCCTTGGTGATGGCAGGCCAGCGCGTGGCACCCTCAACTCCGGCGGTCATGGTGCTCCTCTGGTCCATCATGTTCCTTTGGTTGGGGCTAGAACCACGTGGGCTCGGTCTCGAACTCGGGTTCCCCGGCTGGTATTCGTGGTGCAGCGGCCGCAGCGCCTCGGTCCGCGGATGCCAGAAGAGGGCGTCGTAGCGGTCCCCCATCCGGGTGGGCACGTCGTCGGGCGTGGCCAGGGGTGGGCCAGGCCGCGGATCTGGGCGGCTTCCGCCGCGCGTTCCGCCCCCGTTCCTCCCAGCGGCCGGTGCCGGTGTTGCCGGTGGAAGCGTTCATTCCCTGGCCTCCGGCGCGTGCCGCCCCACCGGGGAGGGCAGGAGGTAGTGCCGGAACCAGTCCGCGGCGAGGGTGGCCGCCATGGCAAGGGTGCCGGGTTCCTCGAAGAGGTGTGTGGCGCCCGGGACGATCTCCAGCCGGGTGGGTGCCTGCAGGAGCGCCATGGCCTGCCGGTTGAGGGCCAGCACCTGGGTGTCGGCGCCGCCAACAATCAGGAGGGTGGGGGCTTTTACGGCGGCGAGGCGGGGTCCGGCCAGGTCCGGCCTGCCGCCGCGGGAGACGACGGCGGCAACCTGGGCGCCGGGTTCGGCCGCGGCCCACAGTGCGGCGGCCGCGCCGGTGCTGGCGCCGAAGTAGCCGATCCGGCCGGCGGAGCCATCGTGCCGCGCCTCCAGCCAGTGGGTGGCGGAGGACAGGCGGCGGGCCAGCAGCGCGATGTCGAACACGTTGGCCCGGTTGACCTCCTCCTCGGGCGTTAGCAGGTCAAGGAGCAGCGTGCCCAGGCCGGCGCCGTGCAGCACCGAGGCGACGAAGCGGTTGCGGGGGCTGTGCCTGCTGCTGCCGCTGCCGTGGGCAAAGAGGACCGTGCCGTCGCACCGGGCCGGCAGGTAGAGGCTGCCGCGCAGGACCGCCCTTCCGTCGGGGATTTCGACGTCGTCCTCCAGGCTGCCGTCTCCCCGGTAGCCGTCGCCGTGGTGTGCCGGGGCGGCAGCGGCGTCCAGCAGCTGCACCACCTCGCTGTCCTCGGTGGGTGAGAAGTCCCGGTAGTAGTAGCCCACGGCCTGGAAGTCCTGGGGCGAAAGGAGGCAGACGACGTCGTCCGGTTCCTTGAGCTCCACAATGGCGCGGGCGGGGGCAACGGGAACGGCAAGGATGACCCTGGCAGCGCCGAGATGCCGGGCCACCTGGCAGGCCGCGCGGGCGGTGGAACCGGTGGCGATGCCGTCGTCGACAATGACCACCGTGCGTCCGGCAAGGTCGATCCGCCGGCGCCCCTGCCGGAACCTGGCCACCCTGCTTTCTAGCAGGGCGCGTTCGCGGCGCTCCACCTGCTGCAGGTCTTCCTGGGAGACGCGGGCCATGGAGATGGTGCGCGGATCAAGGACGCGGACTTTGCCCTCCCCGATGGCCCCCATGGCCACCTCGGGCTGGAACGGAACCCCCAGTTTCCGCACCACGATCACGTCCAGCGGCGCTTCGAGGGCTTTGGCTACCTCGAATGCCACGGGGACGCCGCCCCTGGGCAGGCCCAGCACCACGACGTCCCGGCCGCGCAGGGAGGCCAGCCGCTTGCCCAGCCGCCGCCCGGCGTCGGACCTGTCATGAAACGAAGCCATCGCCGTCACCCGTTGTGTGTGATTTCTTCCCCGGGCAGCGCGGCCACCGCGGGGTTCCATGTCATCCGGAGGACGAAATGGGCGTCGGAACTGCTCTTGGCAATCACCGCCCCTGCGTCCCCCGCGAGCTTCACGCCGAACTCGATCTGGATCTGTTCGGGGGTGAGTTCCGCCATGGCCTCCAGTGCTGCGCGGGCAGCGGGGCGGACGCTGGCAAGTGCATCTTCCAGGCGCCTGCCCGTGTCCAGGATCCCTTGTTCGTTGCGCGCGGGATGATCCACGCCGTAGCTGTTGTCCGCAGCCTCAACGAGCACGGTTCCGGATCCCACTTCGTAGCGCAGCACTTCGGTCATGGCGGATTCCACCTGCTAATGCGAGACGCGGTAGGTGTGGCGGAGGTCGGTGCTGGGCTTAATGGCCACTGCCGTTACCACCAGTGCCACCGCCCCTGCGATCCATGACGTCCAGGCTGCGCCCGTTGCGCCCGTGTATGTCCCGAGCCATGGCGAGAGGACCAGTCCTGCGGCGAGGACGGCCTGCACGTATTCCATGGCCGGAGTTCCCGGCATGGCCAGGTTGATAATGCCGCTGACCACCAGGAGCCCGCCGAAGACGAGCATCAGGGTGGTGGACATGTTTAGCTGCCGCGTGAACAGGACCGCCACCGCGGTGAAGAGTCCGGCGGCGACCGCTACATAGTCCTGCCACCGATACCACTTTTTCACTGAACTTTCCTTTCTGATGTGGGCGGGACGCGTTGTGCGTTTCCAGCCCGCGGGCCTCAGCTTCCCGCGATTTAAGTCAACGCCTGCCGGTCATCCGCTTGTAGGGCAGAAAGACCTAGGGCGGCCCGGCACCTGCCGGTGCACCTGCGCGCACCCCGATTCCCTGCCAACTCACAGCAATTGCCCGTGCAAAACGCGGTTACGGTGTGCAAGAGTGGCGGCAGCGCTGGGGCGCAAGGTGAAGAACAGACCGCGGAGGCCGCCCGTGAACCGAAGATCAGCCCGTCCCTCCGCTCCCCTGCGGCCTCCTTCGCCCGCGCTGCTGCCCGTGCTGGCGCTGGTCCTGTCCGCGCTGGTGGCATGCCAGGCGCCCACTCCGGCACCGGCTCCGCAGACTGCCACTCCATCCGGCGGCGCCACCCCGTCATCCAATACGTCGGCACCACCGAGTGCGTCGGCAGCACCCACGGCAGGCGCAGACTCCACGGCACAGCCGGGGGACGCGGCCAAGCCCGCCGGAACGCCCCGGCACATCTTCGTGATCAACCTGGAAAACAAGGGGTACGGCACTACCTGGGGCGACAATTCCCCCGCGCCGTACCTGTCCGGAACGCTCCGGAAGAAGGGCGTGCTGCTGAAGAACTACTACGGGATCGCCCACAACTCGCTGCCCAACTACCTGGCCCAGATCTCCGGACAACGGCCCAACGACAGCACGGAACTGGACTGCCACACTTACACCGAGTTCAACGCCACCGGCACTGATCCGGACGGGACGCTGCAGGGCGACGGCTGCGTCTACCCGGAGGACACCCAAACCGTGGCCGGGCAGCTGGCCGCGCAGGGCAAGACGTGGAAGGGCTACATGGAGGACATGCAGCAGCCGTGCGAGCACCCGGTCCTGGGCGAGGCGGACAACCACATCAAGGCCACGCCGGAGGAGCTTTACTCCACCCACCACAACCCCTTCATGTACTTCCGCTCCATCACGTCGTCCCCGGACTGCGCCAAAAACGTGGTCAACTTTTCCGCGCTCAAGGACGACCTGAAATCCGTGGACACCACCCCCAACCTGGCCTACATCACGCCCAACCTGTGCCACGACGGGCATGACGGCACCTGCGCCGACGGCTCTGACGGCGGCCTGGGGACAGCGGACGACTGGCTCAAGAAGCAGGTCCCGGCCATCCTGGCGTCACCGGCGTACAAGCAGGACGGCATGCTGGTGATCACCTTCGACGAGGCCGAGGGCGACACCACCGGCCCCTCCGAAGGCGACCCGGGAGTCCCCGCCGGGGGGACGGCCGGAGGACGGGTGGGGGCCTTGGTCCTCTCCCCGTTCGCGGCTGCGGGCACCTCCTCGGACCGGCCCTACAACCACTACAGCCTGCTGGCCACCATCGAGGACCTCTTCCATCTCCCGCGCCTGGGGCTGGCCGGTGATCCCGGCGTCAGGACGTTCGGGGACGACGTCTACCGGAAGGAATCCTAAGGTGGCGCTTTCAGGAAGCGGACGACGCCGGGCCGTGCTGGCAGGTGCCGCGGCGGTGGCTTTGGTGATCGTCGCCGTCGTCCTTTCCCTGGCGTTGCGCGGCGGCCCACCGTCCGCAGACCCGCCGGCGTCGGACGCGCCCGCAACAGCCGCGCCCACCGCCGGCGCCCCGGCCACCGCGGCTGCGGTACCGGGAACTGCTGCCGCCGACCCCAACGGAATCGGCAAGATCAAGCACGTAGTGATCATCACCCAGGAGAACAGGTCCTTCGACAGCTACTTCGGGACGTACCCCGGGGCCGACGGGATTCCCATGAAGGACGGCAAGCCCGCGGTGTGCGTTCCGGATCCCGCCGAGGGTGGCTGCGTAAGGCCCTTCTACAACTCGGCCGACAGCAACGCCGGCGGCCCGCACAGCCACGCCGATGCCACCGCCGACATCAACGGCGGGGCGATGGACGGGTTCGTGGCGCAGGCGGAGAAGGGCCTGTCCGGCTGCGGCGCCGCCAGCACCAAGTGCCAGTACAGCACCACCATGCCCACCGATGTGATGGGCTACCACGACGGACGGGACCTGCCCAACTACTGGGCCTATGCGCAGAACTTCACGCTGGAGGACCACCTGTTCGCCTCCGCCGCCTCCTGGAGCCTGCCGGCGCACCTGTACCTGGTCTCGGAATGGTCGGCCAAATGCACCAAGGCCGGGGACCCGTCGTCGTGTGTAAATGCCCTGCAGGACCCGGACCCCGAACCGGAGCCGCAGATCATCAAGGACACGCTGATCGGCAAGTGCCAGGCCGGGATGGACCTGGATCCTTGCCGCGAGGCCCTGGAAGCTGCCGGCATCGACCCGGGCCTCGCTGCCCAGATTGACCAGCTCATCGGCACCAGCTGCAAGGCCACCGATTCCTACGCCGTCTGCCAGGCGGCGGTGGATGCCGCCCCCATGTCCGATGACCTGAAGAAGAAGCTCACCGAGGCGGCCAAGAAACTGGAACTGCCGGACTACGCCTGGACCGACCTGACGTTCCTGCTGCACAAGCACAACGTCCCGTGGGCCTACTACGTGTTCAACGGCACCGAACCGGACTGCCGCAATGACGCCGCCACCTGCGATCCGGTGAAGCAGGACGCCAAGACCCCCGGCCTGTGGAATCCGCTGCTGTACTTCGACACGGTCAAGGAGGACGGCGAGCAGGGCAACATCAAGCCGCTCAGCGGTTTCTACGATGCCGCCAGAAAGGGGACGCTGCCGGCAGTCACCTGGGTGGCGCCCACGGACAAAGTCAGCGAACACGCGCCTGCGAAGATCAGCACCGGGCAGGCCTACGTTGCCGGGCTCATCAACGCCGTGATGAGCGGCCCTGACTGGGACAGCACCGCCATCTTCCTCAACTGGGACGACTGGGGCGGCTTCTATGACCACGAAAACCCGCCGGTGGTGGACAACAACGGCTATGGGCTGCGCGTCCCGGGCCTGGTGATCAGCCCCTATGCGAAGAAGGGATTCATCGACCACCAGGTCCTCAGCCAGGACGCCTACTTCAAGTTCATCGAGGACGATTTCCTGGGCGGCGAGCGCATCGATCCCGCCACGGACGGCAGGCCGGACGCCCGCCCTGATGTCCGCGAGAACAACCCCCAGCTGGGCGACCTGGCACAGTCCTTCGACTTCACCCAGGCGCCGCTGCCGCCGCTCATCCTGCCCAACGCCACTACGTACTGACGCCGGGCCTCGCCAGGACGCGGCCGGGTTACGTGGCAGCCCCCTCTGCGGGATTTGCCGTGCGCGGCGCGGTTTCAGGTTGCCGCGCTTCCTCCGGTACTGCTTCAGCCTGGAGCACGGCCGGGCGCTCTGCCGGAACGGCGGCGGCCGCGGTGCCGGCGGGGGCGGGCTTGATGTTCTGGTTGACATGGAAGAAGTTGTCGGGGTCGTACTTTGCCTTGAGTACGGCAAGCCGCGCGTAGTTCGAGCCGAGCGTGTCCTCGATCCTGGCCTGGTCATCTGCGTCCTGGAAGTTAAGGTAGCCGCCGGGCTCCGAGAATTCGTGGAGCGCGGTCCAGTACTCCCGGACCCAGGCGATGTTCCTGTCGTTCTCGGACGGATCGGGCCACTGCGCCGCAATAACAGGCGCGAAGTCCACGTCACGGTAGGCGAAGGCGGTGGCCTCGGGAGCTACGCGCCTCACGGCGCCGTCGATCGGATAGAAATGGTTGGCGGAGTGGACGCTGGGAATGCCAGGAGCATATGCGACGGCGGTGCGGAGCGCGTCATCGCTGAGGGTGCGGAGGAAATCGGCCTTCCAGTAGCCCTGCAGCCCGGGGACGCCGCTGAGGCCGTCGAACATGATGTTCAGTGCCGGGTACGGCATCGGGGCGAAGAAGCTTCCCAGCACCTGCCCGGCGTCAAGCATTGCCTGCCAGTGCGCGGGGCCGGCGTCAAGGTCGCCGGTCCACATTCCTGCGATCACCGCAACGGGCTTCCCATGCCATTCCTCGGGAAGGAACGGCACCGGAGGACCTTGGTGGAATCCCAGGAAGGCGCCCATTTCGTCCGGTTCGGCAGCAATCCACTCGCGGTAGGCCGCCCCAACTTCGGCTCCGGTCGCTGCATCGAAGAACATGATTCCCACATGGACCATGTCCACGGGGTGCAGGCGGAACTCCATCGACGTGACCACGCCGAAGTTGCCGCTGCCGCCGCGGAGCGCCCAGAACAGGTCGACGTTTTCGGCTTCGCTGGCAGTGACGAAGGTTCCGTCAGCAAGGACGACGTCGGCGGAAACGAGGTTGTCGCAGGACAACCCGTACTTGCGGGACAGGTACCCGATGCCGCCGCCGAGGGTCAGGCCGGCGACGCCGGTTGAGCCGATGATGCCCCCTGTGCTTGCCAGCCCGAATGCATGCGTGGCGTGGTTGTAGTCTGCCCACGTTGCGCCGGGTTCCACCCGGGCCAGCCGCGCCGCGGGGTCAACGCGCACTCCCCGGCGGGCCGAGAAGTCGAGGACCAGGCCGTCGTCGACCGTTCCGAATCCTGGCGCACTGTGCCCGCCGCCGCGTACGGCAACTTCAATTCCCAGACCACGGGCGAAGCGTACGGCCGCCAGAACGTCCGCGACCTGGGACACCTGGAGGACCGCTGCGGGACGACGGTCGATCATCCCGTTGTAAACATGGCGTGCGGCCTCGTACTCGGCGTCGCCGTCTTCGATAACCTGCCCGCGGACCTGTTCGCGGAGCACGTCGAAACGATCGCTACCCATCACAACTCCATTTTTTGCGTCGGAGACCAGGGGCAGCCGGCTCCATCCAAGGCCCAGCGGGGGCCAGCATGATGATGCTTTCGGTATACGCCCAGGCCTGGAAGGGGTCAAGAGCGCTCCGGCCGGGGAGATCGTCGGCGGTAAGGGCGCTAGGGCGTGGCGATCGTGCAGTCCGCCGCGTCCTCCACCACGCGCTCCAGGTCACCGGTGCGGTGCAGGACCTCCATCTGCCGCATGGCGCCGGTGCCGTCGGCCAGCAGCCTGTCCATCAGTTCCTCCACCCGCTGCAGGTCACCCGTGTCCTCCAGCGCCCGCCGGATGTGGTGCAGCAGTGAATTCACGACGGCGAGCGCGGGCGCCGGGCGGTGCGTTTGGGGATCCAGCAGCTCACCCCGCAGGCCCCACCGACTTGCCTTCCAGCCTGCCAGCCTCAGCAGGGCCGACGGGACGGATACGGGGTCGGTCCCCTCCCGCCATTCCCTGGCAGCGGTTTCCACCAGGCCCCGGGCTATTCCCGCCAGCAACACCGTGTTTTCCGGGCGCAGGCAGACGTCTGCCACGCGGATCTCCACCGTGGGATAGTGCCGGGAGAGCCGGGCATCGAAGTAGACCATACCCTCGTCCATGGCGACGCCGGTGCTCACCATGTCATGGACCAGTTGGTGGTAGGCGTCCGGGGTGCGCAGGAGTTCCAGCGGCCCGGCGGACGGCCAGCGGTTCCACACCTGGGAGCGGTAGCTGGCGTAGCCGCTGTCCTCGCCGTGCCAGAACGGGGAATTGGCGCTCAGCGCCACGAGCACCGGCAGCCAGTTCCGCATCCGGTCCAGCACGGCCACGGCTTCCTCCGGCGACTCCACCGAGACGTGGATGTGGCAGCCGCAGGTGAGCTGCTCCCTGGCGGTCAGCCCGTACTCCTCCATCATGGCCCGGAACCTGCGCAGCTGCACCGGATGGGGATCGGCCGGAAGCGGGGAGGTTCCCAGCGCTGCCACCCTGACGCCCACGTCCTCGGCCGCCTGCTGGGCAAGGGCGCGGCCGGCCACGATGTCCTGCTCGAGTTTTGCCAGGGTGGCGTGCGGCGGGCTCACCACCTCGATCATTTCCTGCTGGAACTCGGCCGTCAGTACCGGCCCGGACGCGGCCTCCAGCGGACGGACGTAAAGGTCCAGGAGGGCGCCTGCCATCGGGACGGCTTCCCCCGATGCGGGGTCCACCAGGAGCAACTCCTCTTCGATGCCGAACGTCCGCCTGCCTGCGCCCGCGCCGCCGGTGCCGTCATTGCCGTAGGTGTCCATCGCCGTCGTCCCCTGTCCCCTGCGTCGTTGCAAGTTCCTTCCCGGAGCATGGCAGCGTGACCGCCCCGTTCACCAGGACGTCCATGCCCGCCATACGCCGTCGGAAGGAAACAATAATAAGCACCCTTATCAATAAGGGGGAAGGGGTGCCGCCGGGGTCTCCGCTGTACTTCAGACCTACCCCCGGGTAAATTTGGACTGTGACGGGCGCCATACCCGTCCTCCCGGGCCCTTCTGCAAAGGCCCAGCGGGAGCAGCTGCTGTAGCCCAACGGCAGCGCCTTATGCAAGAGCGAAAGAGCCAAGCATGTCGGCCTCGCATTTCCAGCAGTTCCTTGATGAAGCAACCACGCCCGATCCCTCCGGCGATTCCCCCCTTGGCCCCGATTGCCTTTACGGCCTCTATGTCAGCTGGGCGGCGCTGCACGGCCTGAGCCCCAAGCCGGACCAGGCATTCCGCGCCGGGATGCTGCGCTGCGGCGTGGACGTCCGGAACTCCCGGCTCAGGATGACCGGCCCTGCCGCGGCCGACTACATCCTCAGCAGCTACCCGGCCGTCGCGTAATGGGCGGTACTCGGGAAGCCGGCGCAAGGACGTGTGCGACGTGTTGGTCCACGACGGTCACTACGTCCACTGTGGGCAGGTGATGACGGCCAGCGGAGCCGAAATGCGCAGTATCCACGGCACCTACGGACAGGTCCCGGAAGTCCTGGGCGTCTACCTGGCCACCAGGGTGCTGCGTTGTGCCTGCGGCTTCCAGATCGAGATCCCGGACCAGGAAAGCCCCGCCCCGGACTGATGACCTCCCCGACCGGCCTTGGCCGGGTCAGGGTGATCTCCGCAGTGCCCGGACAAAGGGCGCTTTGCCCAACGGTGTGCGTTCGAGCTGGTCCACCGCCTGGACGTCCACGGAAAGGCCGGCCACGCCTGCTGCCTCGAGTGCTGCCGCCACTTCCGTGCGCACTCCCTCGAGGGAGGCTCCGGGGATCAGGCGCGTGACCAGGACGCGCAGTCCGTAGGCTTCCTGGAGCACCTGCCATCCCGAGGCTGCCACGTCGTCGAGCACCAGGTGGAAGACGTTTGGGTGGATGCTGACGGTGCCTGTCCTGCCCGGCAGCCGGAGGACGTCCTCAAGGCGTCCTGCAATGTCCTCGAGCAGTTGGAAGGACCGGCCGCAAGGGCAGCCGCGACCGTCCAGCCTGATGGTGTCCGACATTTCGTAGCGGATCAGCGGCAGGGTGCGGGAGAACAGCACGGTCACCAGCAGCTTCGCCCCGGTGGTTCCCGGCGGCACCGGGTTGCCTGCGGGGTCCACCGGTTCCACGATGACCAGGTCCTCGTACACGTGGCGGTTCCGGTAGGTGCAGGGGGAAGCGATCCCGGCTGTTTCGGTGGCGGCATAGACATCGAACGGGGCGGTTCCCCACGCCGCCTGCATCTCGGCCGCAGCCTGGGCGGTAAGCACTTCGGAGGCAGACATGATGCCTTGCGGTGCAATATGCAGCCGCCCCTCCCGCTGCTCGGCCGCCAGCGGCCCCAGGGCTGAGGCGTATCCCACCAGCACCCTGGGCTGGAACCGGTTGAGCGCGGCCACCGTCTCCTCCATGGGTGCCATGACGTCCAGGCGGAGCGTGGGGACCAGCCGGGATCGGACAGAGGCACCCACGACGGCGGACTGGTGGCTGGGCGCCCGGGAGCTCACCAGCGCCGTCTTCAGTGGGCGGCGCGGGTTGGGTGCGATTCCGGCCCAGTCGTTGGCCCGGGCGTAGGATGCCAGGATCGAGGCCCACTCGGCGCGGTTCCAGGCGAATATCCCCCGCCTCCCAGTGGTCCCGGCCGTGGCGGCAACCCACCAGCGCCCCCTGAACGGCCGGCCGGGATCACCACCGCTTGCGGTGAGGGCACGCACGTGGTCCTCAAGGTCGGCGAGGCTTAGGTCCGGGGTGGTTATCGCTTCGTCAAAGTGCTCCATGAGGTCCGCTTTGGTGACGGACGGCAGTTCCTGCAAGGGTGCGTCGTGCAGGCCCGCGTGCCGGTGCCGGTAGAACTCCGAGCCGGCATAGGTTGCCGCGCGCAGCCGGTGCAGCGCCTGTTCCTGGTGGGCGGCGATCCGGGCTGGATCCCACCCGTCCCTCCGGCGCCATGCCGCCCGCAGGGACAGCACCTGCGAGAGGAGGCGGACGTTCATGGCAGGCCGCCGCATCGAAGCACGGCCGGCCCGGCGGGCGGCGGACAGTTGCATTCGCCCTCGTCGAACTCCCCGTGGCCCGTGTTGTCGTCCCAATACATCATGGCCCTGCCCCTTCCGGCCTTGAAGTCGCAACACTCCCAGTGTTGATCTTCCGCGGCCCGCCCCTGCAGCGTCAGGGTCATAGGTCCCCGCACATCGGCGAACCAGGGACGCACCTCCGACGTGCCTCTTCAAGCCTTTCGGTAAGGGGATGCAAACCTTCGTGGCGCAGGGCGCGTGGCAGTGTTTTACTGCCAGCATGTCTGAAACCCTCAAGGTCCACCGCAATGAGCCCCACGACAGCAGCGTGGCCGCACGCCTGAACTGGCTGCGGGCCGGTGTACTGGGCGCGAACGACGGCATCGTCTCCGTCGCGGCAACCGTGGTGGGCGTCGCGGGCGTGACCAACGACCTGGCGCCCATCCTGGTGGCGGGCACCGCCGCTGTAGTGGGCGGTGCCGTGTCCATGGCCCTGGGCGAATACGTTTCGGTGAGCAGCCAGAGTGACAGCCAACGTGCGCTGATTGAGAAGGAGCGCCAGGAGCTCCGGGACGATCCGGAAGGCGAACTGGACGAACTTGCCCACATCTACCAGGCGAAGGGCCTCAGCGAAGCCACCGCCAGGACTGTTGCCGAAGAGTTGACGGCAAAGGACGCCCTGAAGGCGCACCTGTCCGCCGAGCTGAACATCGACGAAGAAGAAGTGGTCAGCCCCTGGCACGCCGCCTTCGCCTCCGCGATCGCATTCACGGTCGGCGCCATCCTGCCCATGCTGGCCATCATTTTCCCGCCGGAGGAAGCCCGGATCCCAGTCACATTTGTTGCGGTCATCCTCGCGTTGGCCCTCACCGGGACCGTCAGCGCCAAGATCGGCGGAAGCTCCAAGCGCAAGGCCACCATCAGGCTGGTGGTGGGCGGGGCACTGGCGATGGCGTTCACCTTCGCGGTGGGCAGCCTGCTGGGCACCACCGGGATCGCCTAGCAGCCCGTCGCTCCGCCTGTCCCACCGTAAGTCCGTACGGCCGCAAAACCCCTTCACATCAGCAACCTCCGCGCGTAGGGTGAACCACACAGCCGCTGGTCCTTTGGGGCCTGCGGTGGGCTCATGCAGTTGGGCTTCGGGAGCATGCCGGAGGGACCACAGGTGGGTAAAAGACCATTGAAGAACCGCATGCGGCGCTTCGCGGCACTGGCCGCGGGCCTTCTGGCCCTGCCCGCGCTGACCTCCTGCTCCGACCTGGTTTCCCGCGGTTTCCTCCCCGGCGCCCGTGACACCACCAACAACACGGAACTGATCACCGACCTGTGGGTCAACTCCTGGATCGCTGCATTGGTGGTTGGCATCATCACCTGGGGGCTGATGATCTGGGTCATCGTGGCGTACCGGCGCAGGAAGAACACCGTCGGATTTCCGCCGCAACTAAGCTACAACCTCCCCCTTGAAGTCTTCTACCTGGCCATTCCACTTATCGTCATCGGGGTCCTGTTCGTCTTCACGGACCGGGAGCAGCGGGCCATCGACGAGCGCTACCCCAACCCGGACGTTGTGATCGACGTCTTCGGCAAACAGTGGTCTTGGGATTTCAACTACGTCAAGGAGCAGGTCCACGAGGACGCCGGACAGCAGGCCCACCTGACCGGTGACTATGGCGCGCCGGACCGGCTGCCCACGCTCTACCTTCCCGTCGGCAAGAAAGTGGAGCTGCATCTCCAGTCCCGCGACGTGCAGCATTCGTTCTGGGTGGTGGATTTCCTCCAGAAGCGCGACCTCTACCCGGGCCACGAACAGTACAACCCGTACATCAGCATCACCCCCAACCGCATCGGCGAATACATGGGCAAGTGCGCCGAACTGTGCGGCGAGTACCACTCCGAGATGCTCTTCAAGGTCCGGGTGGTCAGCCAGCAGGACTATGACAGCCACATCGCCGATCTGAAGGCGAAGGGAAACACCGGCAACCTGGGCACGGACTTCGACAGGGAGCCGATATCAGCCCCTGCACCGCAGGCGATGGAACCAGCACAGTAAAGGACGGCACTGTAATGACCACCACAGGCCAAAGAATGGGCGGAACCGCGGCCACGGCTGCGCCGGCAGTGGTCAGGCGCCCCAAAGGTGCCCTTGTGGTCAACTGGATCACCTCCACTGACCACAAGACCATCGGCTACATGTACCTGATCTCGTCCTTCGTGTTCTTCTGCGCGGGCGGTGTCATGGCGCTGCTCATCCGCGCGGAACTGTTCGAGCCAGGCATGCAGATCCTGCAGACCAAGGAGCAGTACAACCAGCTGTTCACCATGCACGGCACCATCATGCTGCTGATGTTCGCCACCCCGCTGTTCGCCGGCTTCGCCAACGTGATCATGCCGCTGCAGATCGGGGCGCCGGACGTGGCGTTCCCCCGCCTGAACGCGCTGGCGTTCTGGTTCTTCCTCTTCGGCTCCACCATCGCCGTGTCCGGCTTCATCACCCCGCAGGGCGCTGCATCCTTCGGCTGGTTCGCCTACGCACCCTTGTCCAACACCACGTTCACCCCGGGCATCGGCGGTGACCTGTGGGTCTTCGGCCTGGCGCTGTCGGGCTTCGGCACCATCCTGGGCTCGGTCAACTTCATCACCACCATCATCTGCATGCGCGCCCCCGGCCTCACCATGTGGCGGATGCCGATCTTCACCTGGAACACGCTGGTCACGGCCATCCTGGTGCTGATGGCGTTCCCGCCGCTGGCCGCCGCCCTGTTCGCCCTGGGCGCGGACCGGAAGTTCGGTGCCCACATCTTTGATCCCTCCAACGGCGGCGCCATCCTTTGGCAGCACCTGTTCTGGTTCTTCGGACACCCCGAGGTGTACATCATCGCGCTGCCGTTCTTCGGGATCGTCTCGGAGATCTTCCCGGTGTTCAGCCGCAAGCCCCTGTTCGGCTACAAGGGCATCGTGTACGCCACCATCGCCATCGCGGCCCTCTCGGTGACGGTGTGGGCCCACCACATGTACGTCACGGGCGCGGTGTTCCTGCCGTTCTTCGCGTTCATGACCATGCTCATCGCAGTGCCCACCGGCGTGAAGTTCTTCAACTGGATCGGCACCATGTGGGGCGGCTCCCTGACCTTCGAGACGCCCATGCTGTGGAGCATGGGATTCCTGGCCACGTTCCTCTTCGGCGGCCTCACGGGCATCATCCTGGCCTCACCGCCCATGGACTTCCACGTCTCGGACTCCTACTTCGTGGTGGCGCACTTCCACTACGTGGTGTTCGGCACCGTGGTGTTCGCCATGTTCGCCGGGTTCTATTTCTGGTGGCCCAAGTTCACCGGCACCATGCTCAACGAGCGCCTGGGCAAGATCCACTTCTGGATGCTGTTCCTGGGCTTCCACGCCACGTTCCTGATCCAGCACTGGCTGGGCGTCCTGGGCATGCCCCGCCGGTACGCGGATTACATGCCGGAGGACAACTTCACCTTCATGAACCAGTTCTCCACCATTGGGTCCTACCTGCTGGGCGCGTCCCTCATCCCGTTCTTCTGGAACGTCTTCATCACCTGGCGGGCCGGGAAGAAGGTCACCGTGGACGATCCCTGGGGCTTTGGCGCGTCCCTTGAGTGGGCCACGTCCTGCCCGCCGCCGCGCCACAACTTCACCTCGCTCCCCCGCATCCGGTCCGAGCGCCCCGCCCTGGACCTGCACCATCCCGAGCTGAGCATCCGGCTCCATCCCTCAGAGGACGCACCGGCGGAGAGCATCCTGGGGGCGGCCGATATCGGGGAACGCGACGTCCACGATCCCAACCCGAACAAATAGCGGGGCCTCTGCCGCAGCCGGCAGAAGCTCGATAATTACGTCACGTAGTGTTTTCGTAATTGATGTGAACCTCGTCACTTAAAGCGCTTTCCGGCTTGGTGCTTAGGTTTGCCTACCCTACAGTTTCCTGACATAGGCAACATTCGTGTTGCCTAATAGGACTTAGGTTCAGCAGACTTTTTTCCCCACCGAAAGCAGCCTCAATGAAGATCCGCAACAGCGCGCTGGCCGGCATCGCACTCGCCGCCACCGCAGCTCTCGGCCTGACCGCCTGCGGCGGCGGCACTCCTGCCGGCGGCACCTCGTCGTCCGCGTCCAACGGCGCCGCCTCCGGCGAGATCACCGTGTACAACGCCCAGCACGAAAGCCTCACCAAGGAGTGGGTGGATGCCTTCACGGCGGAAACCGGCATCAAGGTGACCATGCGCCAGGGCTCGGACACTGAGCTCTCCAACCAGATCATTCAGGAAGGCCAGGCGTCCCCCGCGGATGTGTTCCTCACGGAAAACTCCCCCGCGATGACGCAGGTTGAGAACGCCGGCCTGTTCGCGGACGTCAACAAGGACACCCTGGCCCAGGTTCCCGCCGAGTTCGCACCGTCCACCGGCAAATGGACGGGCATCGCCGCCCGCTCCACCGTCCTGGTGTACAACAAGACCAAGCTCACCGAGGACCAGCTCCCCAAGTCCATGCTTGACCTGGCCAAGCCTGAATGGAAGGGCAAGTGGGCCGCATCCCCCACGGGCGCAGACTTCCAGGCCATCGTTTCAGCGCTGCTGGAGCTGAAGGGCGAGTCCGCCACCGAGGAGTGGCTGAAGGGCATGAAGGAAAACTCCAAGGCCTACAAGGGCAACAGCACGGCCATGAAGGCGGTCAACGCCGGTGAAGTGGACGCCGCCCTGATCTACCACTACTACTACTACGGCGACCAGGCCAAGACGGGCGAGAACTCCAACAATGTCACCCCGTACTACTTCAAGAACCAGGACCCGGGCGCGTTCCTGTCCGTCTCCGGCGGCGGCGTGCTCAAGTCCTCCAAGAACGCTGCCGCTGCGCAGGAGTTCCTGAAGTTCATCACCGGCAAGAAGGGCCAGGAAGTCCTCAAGAACGGTACGTCCTTCGAGTACGCCATCGGCTCCGACGTTCCCGCCAACGACAAGCTGGTTCCGATCAAGGACCTGCAGGCTCCCAAGGTTGACGCCGCCAAGCTCAACTCCGAAAAGGTCACCGATCTGATGACCCAGGCAGGACTACTGTAATTCCGTGACCTCCGATCTATCGGCTCCCCCCAGGGCGGGCACGACGACGGCGGGCCGGGGCACCAGCCCCCGCCCGCCTTTCGGCGTTTCCGCGGTGTCCGTCCTGGCGGTGCTGATCGCCCTCTTCTCCCTCGTCCCGCTGGGGTACGTGGCCTACATGACGGTGGCAACCGGGTGGGATACCGCCGTCGGCCTCATCCTGCGGCCCCGCGTGGGCGAACTGCTGCTGAATACCCTGCTCCTGATGGCCGCCACCATCCCGCTGTGCCTGCTGCTTGGCGTGGCGGGTGCCTGGCTGGTGGAACGGACCAGGCTGCGTGGCCACCGGGTGTGGGCCGTGCTGCTGGCCGCCCCGCTGGCCGTCCCGGCGTTCGTCAACAGCTACGCCTGGGTCTCGGCCATCCCGTCGCTGGGCGGCCTGGGTTCGGGAATCCTGATCTCCACGCTGTCCTACTTCCCGCTGGTGTACATCCCGGCCGCAGCCACCTTGAGCCGGCTGGACCCCGCCATTGAGCAGTCCGCCGCGGCCCTGGGGCTCGGTGCCTGGCGGACCTTCTTCCGTGTGGTGCTCCCCCAGCTCAGGATCGCCCTGACCGGCGGGGCGCTGCTGGTGGGGCTGCACCTGCTCGCCGAATACGGCGCGTTCGCCATGATCCGGTTCGATACCTTCACCACCGCGATCATGACCCAGTACCAGTCCACGTTCAACGGCGCGGCCGGAAACATGCTGGCCAGCGTGCTGGTGTTCTTCTGCCTGCTCCTGCTGCTTGCGGAGGTCCGCAGCCGCGGCTCCGCGCGCTACGCCCGTGTCGGGTCCGGCGTGCAGGCCAAGGCGCTGCGCCTTCCCCTGCACGCGTACCAGGTCCCGGCCCAGCTCTTCCTGCTGGCGCTGACCGCCCTGGCCTTCGGACTCCCGCTGTACTTCGTGCTGCGCTGGATCCTTGCCGGCGGAGCGGACGTCTGGACAGCATCCGAATTCCTCCCGGCGCTGGTCACCACGTTCACCTACGGGCTCGCCGGCGCCGCTGCCACCACCGTGGTGGCCTTCCCCATGGCGTACCTCGCCGTGCGCCACCCCGGCTGGTTCAGCAAGTCCCTGGAACTGTCCAACTACGTCACCAGCTCCATGCCCGGAATCGTGGTGGCGCTGGCGTTCGTTACCGTCAGCATCCGCATGGTGCCCGGGATGTACCAGACGGCGGGGCTGCTGGTTGCGGCGTACGTCCTCCTGTTCCTCCCCCGGGCCCTGGTGAACCTGCGGGCCGGACTGGCACAGGCCCCCAAGGAACTGGACGAGGCCGCCCAGGCGCTCGGGAAGCCGCCGCTACTGGCCTTCATCCGCGTCACCCTGCGGCTCACCGCCCCTGCAGCAGCCGGCGGGGCAGCCCTGGTGTTCCTGGCCATCGCCAACGAGCTCACTGCCACCTTGCTCCTGTCCCCCAACGGCACCAGGACGCTGGCCACCGAGTTCTGGAGCAAGAGCAGCGAGATCGACTACGCCGGCGCCGCGCCCTACGCGCTGCTGATGATCCTGCTTTCCGCCCCCATGACCTACCTCCTCTTCCAACAGTCCAAGAAAGTAGCCGGACAGTGACAGCACCATCAACCCGCAGGCTGCCCGAGCCTCGGGTGGCACCCTCGGTGGCCGCAACCACCAACAGCCATCTGCAGATTACGGACGTCACCAAGAACTTCGGATCACAGGCGGTCCTGAGGGGCGTCAACCTGTCAGTGGCCAAGGGCGGAACCACCGCCATCGTTGGCCCCTCCGGTTCGGGCAAGACCACCCTCCTGCGCCTGATCGCCGGGTTCGAGCACCCGGACACCGGGACCATCTCGCTCAACGGCACCACCGTGGCCGGTGACGGCGCGTGGCTTCCGGCGCACAAGCGGCAGATCGGGTACGTGGCCCAGGACGGCGCCCTGTTCCCGCACCTGACCGTGGGCCAGAACGTGGCCTTCGGCCTCAATGCGGCCAAGCGCGAGGGCGGCCGCCGCGCGGTCAACGCCCGCGTGGCGGAGCTGCTGGAGATGGTGTCGCTGGATGCTTCCATGGCCAAGCGGCGGCCGCACCAACTCTCCGGCGGCCAGCAGCAGCGGGTTGCCCTGGCCCGGGCCCTGGCCCGCGAACCGGAGCTGATGCTCCTGGACGAGCCGTTCTCCGCCCTGGACGCGGGCCTGCGCGTCGCCACCCGCCGCGCCGTGGCCAAGGTCCTGGCCGAGGCCGGCGTCACCACCATCCTGGTAACCCACGACCAGGCCGAGGCCCTCTCCTTTGCGGACCAGGTGGCCGTGATGCGCGGCGGCAAACTGGCCCAGATCGGCAACCCCTTTGTGGTCTACACCCGCCCCGCGGACCGGGCCACCGCGGAGTTCCTGGGCGACGCCGTCATCCTGGACGCATGGCTGGAAGGGACGCTGGCCACCTGCTCGCTGGGCGCGATTCCCGTGCGCCGGCCCCCGGCACAGGGACGCGTGCAGCTGATGCTGCGGCCCGAACAGATCCGCATTGCCGAGGACGGCCCCATCCGCGGAGTGGTGGTGGACACCGACTACTTCGGCCCTGAGACCACCGTGCGGCTGAAGCTGAACGTGCCCAAGGAAGTGGCGGAGCACGCCGACCACCGCTACCCGGGCGGCGGCGAAGTGATCACCATCAGGCACTGGAACGCCTCGATCGCCCGTCCGGGCATGGAGCTGTGCCTGCGGGTCGTGGGCGAAGCCGTTGCGTTCCCCACGGACGAGTAGTCCTCCTCAGCCTCAGGCGTCACAGAAAAAACACCGGGCGGAAACACTCCTGCAACCTGTCCACGGCAAGCTGTGCTTACGGGGATTCAACAGCAGGAGGCAGCCATGGAGGCACAAGGAATACGCACCGCCCAGCTCCGCATCGGCGACCAGATCGAGGCGTGGCACCGGGGCAGGCTTTTCCACAAGGGCCGGGTGACCGACGTCGTCCCGGCGCTGGAACTCTTCTGGATCCTGGACGCCCGGACCGGTGCGCGCAAGCTGCTGGACCCGGAGGCCCTGGAGATCCGCCACGTGGACCCTCCGGTCAAGCTGGAGGTTTCCGCCAAACCGCAGCCGCCGGCCAAGCCCCTCGCCACCGCCTAGCGCGGGAGCGTCAGGTGCGCTCCTGGTAGACGTCCGGGACGCCGTCGTGGTCGGAATCCACCTGCTCCAGCTCTTCAGCGAGCCGGTACTGGCGGTTGCGGGTGCGCAGGACAACCGTTGCCAGCAGCGCAGCAACCAGCGACGCGGCCAGGATTCCCACCTTGGCATGGTCGTCGTGGAGGCTGCCGTGGCCGAAGCTGAGCTCTGCCACCAGCAGGGAGACGGTGAATCCGATCCCTGCCAGCAACGCAACGCCGAACACGTCGATCCACTTGAAGGAGCTGTCCAGGCTTGCCCTGGTGGCTTTGGTCAGGACCCAGGTGGTGCCCATGATCCCGATCGGCTTGCCCAGGACCAGGCCCAGGATGATGCCCAGCGCCACGGGATCGGACAGGGCCGACCCCAGGCCCTCCCAGCCGCCAACGGCCACGCCTGCGGAAAAGAAGGCGAAGATGGGGACGGCCACGCCGGCGGAGATGGGCCGGAACCGGTGCTCGAAAATCTCTGCAAGCCCGGGGCCGGCTTCGGGGCCGCCGGAGGCCTGCGACCGGATCACGGGAACGGCGAAGCCCAGGAGTACGCCGGCCACGGTGGCGTGGATGCCCGACGCGTGCACCAGGGCCCAGGTCACGGCACCCAGCGGCAGCAGGATCAGCCAGGCAGCGGCTGCGTGGCGGCCGAAGAACCGGCGGTATTTCTGGGCCAGGAAAGCGTAGATGGCCAGCGGGATGAGCGCCAGGAGCAGCGGCACGGCCTGGATATCGCTGGAGTAGAAGAACGCGATGATGGTGATGGCAATGAGGTCATCCACCACGGCCAGGGTCAGCAGGAAGATCCGCAGGGCGCTGGGCAGGTGCGAGCCGATGATGGCCAGGACCGCGACGGCAAACGCAATGTCCGTTGCCGTGGGAATGGCCCAGCCGCGGAGCGTTTCCGGACTTGAAAGATTGACGACGGCGTAAATGACCGCCGGGACCGCCACGCCTCCCACGGCGGCCGCCACCGGCACAATCGATTTGCTCAGCTGCCGCAGGTCGCCGGCCACGAATTCGCGCTTGAGCTCCAGCCCCACCAGGAAGAAGAAGATGGCCAGCAGCCCGTCCGCTGCCCACGCCCCCAGGCTCAATTCAAGGTGCCACGGTGCGTAGCCCACCTTGAAGTCCCGGAGGGAGAAGTAGCTGTCCGACGCCGGGGAGTTGGCCCAGATGAGCGCGATGACCGCAGCAGCCACCAGGAGGGCGCCGCCCACCGTCTCCTTGCGGAGGATCTCACCGATCCGCAGCGCTTCGGCGTAGCTGCCGCGCGAAAAGACGGTGGAGCCAAAGAACGTGTTCCGGCGTGGGGTGGGCGGGGTGGAGTTCATGCGGGCGTCCTTAAATCCGGGTTCGACAAATCCATGCCGACCAGACTTCCCGGCGCACCTCCATCCATCCTACGGGGAACGGCACTAACCCGCGCGGCGCCCCCCGGTGTGGACCGGCCGGCCGTGCAGCTGGATGGCCCGCACGGCCCGGTCCAGGTAGGTGCGCGCCTCAGGGGAATTGGCAAGTTGTACCAGCTCCGCCGCCACCACCACGAGCTTGACGTTGCGGTGGCTGCTGGTGCTCACCAGCATCTGGAACGCGTCATCGGAGCCAAGCTTCAGCTGGCCCATGAGGATTCCCCGGGCCTGGTCGATCACCGTACGGGTGGCCGTGGCACCCGCTACTGCCTCCCGTGCTGTTTGTTCAGTTTCGCGCTGCAGCGTCCGGCTGAGGTCCACCATCACGCCTTCGAGCGCCACCACCGACCCGTCCGGGCCGAGGACTGCCTCTCCGGAGGTCAGCACGCGCCGGGTCCTGCCCTGGGCATCGACGAGCCGGTGGTACATGCAGAAGAACCCGCCGGTGGTGGAAACCTGCGCCACGATTTCCTCGCACCGCTCACGGTCATCCGGGTGTTTATGCGCGAAGAGCAGTTCCATGGTGGGCACCACCTCGCCGCGGTGGTAACCGTGCAGCCGGTACATCCCGTCCGACCAGTGGAAGGTCGGCCCCGCCGGTTCGATGTCCACCCTGAAGGTGCCGGCGTCACTTTCGCTGTCCCCGAGGGCACTCGAATACGTGTACAGGTCGCTGAGCTCCGTCACAGGTCCACCTCCCGCGGATACGCCAAACCCCCAGCGGGCCGGCTCTGTCCTCGCTCCTTCCAGTATGGTCGCCCGCGGCAACAGAAGGTAGTGCGGTAGGTCCTATGGAAGTCCCGGGGGAAATGCCCTATGGTGCTTGACCCAATATACCCCCAGGGGGTATATTGTGGGTGTTGTCAGTGAAGTGGTATGTCCCGGCCGGTGCCTGCACCGGACTTTCACAGCCGTTCAACCCCAGCACCCCTTGATTCCCTCAACGGATTGGAACTGACATGAACACCGGGAACCGTCCCCAGCTCCCCCTCGCCTCCTCCGGCTGCAGCTGCTGCGCCCCCGCCAGCGCTGCGCAGCCGTCCGGCACCCTGACTGCGCCTGCCACGCAGGTCTCCCCTGTCGGCGTCGTCAATGCCCACGCCGAATCCTCCACGCCACGGACTTACGCGGTGGCGGGCATGACCTGCGGGCACTGCGTCCGCTCCGTCGAAACCGCAGTTTCCGCCGTCCCGGGCGTCACCTCGGCCTCGGTGGACCTGGTGCCTGGCGGCAGCTCCCCGCTGGCCGTCATCGGATCGGCGCCCGACGCCGACGTGCGCGCCGCCATAGAGTCCGCCGGCTACGCCCTCGCCTGAGACAGCCAGCGTCCCGGAACGCCCCCACATTCCCCAGCCCCCGGACCAGGTCCGGGCAGCGCTTGCCTCCAAGGAGGACCAATGCAGGACCAGCAGCACACGCAGCATTCCACCGGCGGCCATGAGCACCACTCGCCGCCCAGCGGAACGCTAACGCAGCCGCCGGCGCACGGTGCCGGTCACGCCCAGCACGGCGCCCACAACGACGACGACCACACCGTCCATACCCACGGCCAGCACGCCGGACACAGCACCGCCATGTTCAAGAACAGGTTCTGGCTGACCCTGGCCCTCGCTGTTCCCGTGGTCTACTTCAGCCCCATGATGGGCCACCTCCTGGGCTACATGCCGCCGGAGTTCCCCGGCTCGGCCTGGATCCCGCCGGTCCTGGGCACCGTCATCTTCCTCTACGGCGGCCAGCCGTTCCTCAAGGGCGGCCTGCAAGAGCTGAAAGACCGCACGCCGGGAATGATGCTGCTGATCGCCATGGCCATCACCGTGGCGTTCGCTGCGTCCTGGGTCACCAGCCTGGGGATCGGCGGCTTCGACCTGGACTTCTGGTGGGAGCTGGCACTGCTGGTTGCCATCATGCTGCTGGGCCATTGGATCGAGATGCGCGCGCTCGGGTCCGCGCAGGGCGCACTCGATGCCCTGGCCGCGCTGCTGCCCGACGAGGCCGAACGCATCACGGACAACGGCACTGAAACCGTTCCCGTGTCTGAACTCAGCCCCGGGGACCTGGTCCTGGTCCGGCCCGGCGCCCGCATGCCGGCCGATGGCAGCGTGGTGGAGGGGCAGGCCGAATTCGACGAGTCCATGATCACCGGTGAATCCAAAACCGTGGCCCGCGGCGCAGGGGACACGGTGGTGGCGGGAACGGTGGCCACGGACAGCAGCGTCCGGGTCCGGGTCACGGCCGTTGGGGACCAGACCGCCCTGGCCGGGATCCAGCGCCTGGTGGAGGAAGCACAGGCCTCCTCCTCACGCGCCCAGGCCCTGGCGGACCGCGCCGCGGCGTTCCTCTTTTACTTTGCCGCCGGCGCCGGTGTCCTGACCTTCATCGCGTGGACGCTGCTGGGCAGCGTTCCGGAGGCCGTCACCCGCACCGTCACTGTGCTGGTGATCGCCTGCCCGCACGCCCTTGGGCTGGCGATCCCGCTGGTGATCGCCATTTCCACGGAACAGGCCGCCCGCGCCGGGGTGCTGATCAAGAACCGGATGGCCCTGGAGCGCATGCGCACCATCGACGTGGTCCTGTTCGACAAGACCGGCACGCTGACCACCGGCGAGCCGGAACTGAAGGATGTTGCCGTAGCTGGCGGAGCGGATGCCGACGCCGTACTCGCACTTGCTGCCGCGGTGGAGTCCGACAGCGAGCACCCTGTCGCCCGGGCCATCGTGCGGGCCGCGAAGGCACGCAACCTGGCACTGCCCGAAGCCACCGGCTTCACCTCGCTGACCGGCCGCGGTGTGCGGGCCAGCGTGGACGGCCGAACGGTGCACGTGGGCGGGCCGGCGCTCCTGCGCGAGCTCGGCGTCGTCGAACCTGACTCTTTGGCCGCCAGTACGCGCACGTGGATGGACCGCGGCGCCGCCGTGCTGCACGTGGTGGACGACGGCGGCATCCTGGGTGCGGTGAGCATGGAGGATGCGGTGCGGCCGGAGTCGCGGCAGGCCGTCTCGGCCCTGCAGCGCCGCGGCATCAAGGTAGCCATGGTCACCGGGGACGCCCACCAGGTGGCGCAGGCCGTGGCCGCGGACCTGGACATCGACGAGGTGTTCGCCGAGGTCCTGCCCGCCGACAAGGACAAGAAGGTGGCCGAGCTGCAGTCCCGCGGGCTGAAGGTGGCCATGGTGGGCGACGGCGTCAACGACTCCCCGGCCCTGGCCCGGGCCGAGGTGGGCATCGCCATCGGCGCCGGAACCGACGTCGCGGTGGAATCCGCCGGCGTGGTGCTGGCCGGAAACGATCCCCGTGCCGTGCTGTCCATGGTGGACCTGTCCCGCGCCAGCTACCGGAAGATGTGGCAGAACCTGGTGTGGGCCACCGGCTACAACGTCCTGTCCGTGCCACTGGCCGCCGGCGTGCTGGCCTTCGCCGGGGTGGTCCTCTCCCCCGCGGCGGGCGCGGTGCTGATGTCCGCGTCCACCGTGGTGGTGGCGCTGAACGCCCAGCTGCTCCGGCGCATGAAACTGAACCCGTCCGAGGTACGTTGAGCCCTGCAGACCGATTGGAAGGAGGGACCGCCATGACCACCCGCGCCGTGGCGTCCCTCTTCCGCCGTGCCTGGCTGTTCGCCGCCGTCCTGGCCGTCATCGCAGGGCTGCTGGGCATGCACGTGCTGACGTCCGGGCACGCCTCGCACGGGGCCGCTTCCCACGGCAGCATGTCCGGGCATTCTGCCGGGCACAGCGCCGTCGCGCATTCTGATCCTGGAAGCCATGCCGGCCACGCGCTGCCGGCAGCCGGCACAGACGAACCTCAGCTTGCCTCGGCGGCCTGCGGTGATTCCTGCCCGGGTGCGCAGGAATCGGGGGCGCCCTGCATCCCGTCGGCGCCCAGCGGCCCTGTCACCCTTTCCCCGCCGCAGGCAACCCTTGCCGTCCTGCCGCTGCTTCCGGCAGCCAGCCGGCCCGGTGCTGCTTACGACTACCTGCCGCCCAGCCCCACGCCCTGCGACCTGTCCATCAGCCGGACGTAAACCGGACTGCGCCTCCCATCACGGCCCAGTTCCACTACATCCCTGAAGGACAACCATGAAGACCACTTTCAAGACCCTTTCCATTGCTGCTGCCCTGGCCGCTTCTCTCGGCCTGGCCGGGTGCGCCGCCAACGCCGGTTCCGGCAGCAGCACGCCCATGGACCACGGCAGCCATGGCGCGATGTCCAGCAGCATGCCCAGCGCCGGCGCCGACCATAACCAGGCGGACATCATGTTTGCCCAGATGATGATCCCCCACCACTCGCAGGCGGTGGACATGAGCGACATCATCCTGGCCAAGTCCGATGTGCCGGCGGAGGTGACCGCGCTTGCCACCAAGATCAAGGGGGCGCAGGCACCGGAGATCGAGCAGATGACCGGCTGGCTGTCGGGCTGGGGCGCGCCCAACGCCATGAGTGACCATTCCGGCCACGGCATGTCCGGGATGGTGGACGACGCCGGCATCGACAAGCTCAAGTCCGCCACCGCGACCGAGGCCGCGAAGCTGTTTCTGCAGCAGATGATCGGCCACCACGAGGGCGCCATCGACATGGCGCAGCAGGAGATCGGCGCCGGCAAGTCTCCCGAAGCGGTGAAGCTGGGCCACGACATCGTGGATGCCCAGCAGGCGGAGATCACGCAGATGAAGCAGCTGCTGGCCACGCTGTAGCCGCACGTCCGCGTTCTAGCGGATATACACGGCGCGACGGCGGTCCCCGGCTTCGGGAGGCTGCCGCCGCGCCGTTGCGTGTTAAGTTGAAAGGCACGGGCCTGAGCGGGTCCGGCACCAGCTGGGAAAAGAGAACATCTCCTTGGACACTTCCGCGCCAGTACGAATCCTGACTGTCTGTACCGGGAACATCTGCCGGTCACCCGTGGCCGAGAGGCTGCTGCAGGCGGGGCTGGACCAGGTAGTGCCGGGTGGTTTCCAGGTGGCCAGTGCCGGGACCCGGGCTCTGGTGGGCGAGCCCATGCAGCCCATTTCGGCGGACATTGTGCGGACCTTTGGCGGCGACCCTGAAGGGTTCGCGGCGCGGCAGCTCACACCAAAGATCCTGCGCGGCGTGGACCTGGTGCTCACCATGACCTCAGGGCACCGCGGAGAAGTCCTCCAGCTGGATGCCTCCCTGCTCAAGCGGACGTTCACCATCCGCGAGTTCGCCCGGATGCTCGACGTCCTCGACCAGCGGGCGGCCGGTGCGGACAGCCAGCCCGCCGCCGTCGTATCCTCCCGGGACCCGTCTTCCGGGGACGCCGGGTCCCGCACGCACGGGTCCGACGCCGAGGGTGGGCTCGCTGCCAACGCGGCCCTGTGGCGGGGGCTGCCTGCGCGGGCCGCCGGGGTACGTCATCTCTCGCTCCCGGCGGACGCATCGGATAACGACATCGTGGACCCGTACCGCCGTGCACCGGAGGTCTACCGGGAGATGGAAGACCAGCTGGCCCCCGCGATCGTCTCCATCCTGCGGCACGCGCGCCTCAACTTCCCGGCCGGCGGGCAATAATCCCTGCGGCGGAAGAGCATCAACGCAGCATCACGGCGGCCGGGCAGGCCATTTCCCAGGTGACAGTTTGGATACTCCTGTAGCCAATTGGGGCCTGCGGGACGGACACTGATCCCACCAGTCACAATGAGGTGGAGGCGGCATGAGCATCCCAGGCGGTTCTGATCCATCCGGGCCCGGCGCCGGAAACCCCGGGCCCCGGCAACCGGGCCCAGCCGGTTCCCACCGTCCTGCCTGGATCGTTACCCTGGGCCGGCGCCGCTGGATCGCAGCCCTGCTGGCGCTGGTGCTGGTGGTGGCCGCCGGCATCGCGGTCTTCAGCCTGAACCGGGCCGGCCAGGAAGCGCAGCCTGCAGCCACCCAGACCCAGTCGCCCAGCCCGACTCCCACACCTACGCCGACTCCCACGCCGTCCGAAACTCCCCCGCCGGCCCCTGCTCCACCGCCGCCGCCTGCACCCATCCCTGACCTGCCCGCGGCCCCGATGAACATCCTGGTCATCGGCAGCGACACCCGCGATGTCCCGGCACGCGAGGCCGCAGCGCATACGGCAGCCACCGGTGAGCCCCAGGACCAGCGGGCGGACACGCTCATGGTGGTCCACGTCCCTGCCGACCGGCGGAGCCTCTACCTCATCTCCATCAACCGCGACAACTGGGTGGACATCCCCGGGTTCGGCAGCGCCAAGATCAACGCCGCGCTGCAGTACGGCGGCATTGACATGCAGACGGCAACGGTCCAGCAGCTGCTGGGAATCACCATCGACCACACCCTGATGCTCGATTTCGGCGGGTTCAAGATCCTGGTGGACGGCCTGGGCGGGATCGACGTCAATGTCCCGATTCCCTTCCAGTCCACCATCGACACCGAGCATGTCTTCAGCGCCGGTGTGAACCACCTCGATGGCCAGGCTGCGCTGGAGTTCTCCCGCGAGCGCCATGCCTTCACCGACGGCGACCTCCAGCGTGTCCGTGACCAGCAGATCATGCTCCGCGCGATCCTGGGCCGCCTCACGGCGGGCGGCGCCCTCAATGACGTGAACGCGGTGCGGTCGCTGGTTGATTTCGCTTCCTGCTGCCTCACGGTGGACAGGGGCTTCGATCCCCTTCAGGCCGCAATGCTGGCGTACAGCCTGCGGAACCTCGATGTGAACGCCATCGGCACCATGACCCTTCCCACGTTGGGCTCCGGCTTCGTGGCCGGGCAGTCCGTGCTGTTCCCGGACTACGGAGGCATCGCCGCGGTGGGCGCGGCCTTGCGGGAGGGCCGGATCGCCGACTTCGCGAAGCCCTAGCCCGGGTGGGGCGCTGCGGCCGCCTGCTGTTCAGCCGCGCCTCACCCCGGGTTCACCCGACCGCCAGAATTTGTGTGCCGGCCCGGGAAAGCCTGAGGACATGACTGAGTCTTCCCAGGCAGGGGTTTCCCGCCGCACCATCGTCAAGAGTTCCGTCCTCGCCGCCGCGCTGGCCTCCGTTCCCGCAGCCAACGCAACGGCCGCCACCCAGACTCCCGCCGGCGTCGCGCTGGTCCGCAACCGGCTCACCCTGCCCAGCGGCATCGCCACCGGCGACGTAACCTCCGATTCCGCCGTCCTCTGGTCCCGTGCCTCGGGCGCCGGGCGGATGACGGCGGTCCTGCGGGCAGTGGACGACGCCGGCCAGGTCCTGCGCGGGCGCGGCGCCTTTGAGCGGGTCCTCCGCGGGCCCCGCGCCACCCAGGCGTCCGACTTCACCGCCAAGATCCACGCCGGGAACCTGCCGTCCAACACCCGCTTCGCGCTGGAGATCAGCTTCGAGGACGACGGCGGCGCGGCGAGCGAGACGGTCAACGGCAGCTTCCGCACGGCGCCGGACGCCGGGACGGTCAACGGCAAGGGCCGCACCGGCGGGACGAGCAACGGAGGCGAGGTCCCGGCGTCGTCAGCGCAAAGCTTTGTGTGGACGGGTGACACGGCCGGGCAGGGATGGGGCATCAACGAGGAGATCGGCGGCATGCGCGGCTACCGGGCCATGCACCAGACCCGCCCGGACTTCTTCATCCACTCGGGCGACACCATCTATGCTGATGGCCCCATCGCCGAAACCGTGGTGGAAAAGGATGGGCAGGTGTGGCGGAACCTGGTGACGGAAGAGGTGTCCAAGGTTGCCGAGACGCTCACCGAGTTCCGCGGCCGTCACCGCTACAACTCCATGGACGCCAACATGCGCGCCCTGTTCGCGGACGTGCCGGTGATCGCCCAGTGGGATGACCACGAGACGCACAACAACTGGTACCCCGGCCAGATCCTGGACGACTCCCGCTACACCGTGCGGGACGTCAACACCCTCGCCGCCCGCGGCCGGCAGGCCTGGCAGGAAAACATGCCCATCGCCGACAGTTCGGCCCTTTGGCGTCCGGGAACATTCGACGACGCCGGCACCTACCAGCCGGCCCGCATCTACCGGAAGATCTCCCGCGGTCCCCAGCTGGACATCTTCTGCCTGGACATGCGCACCTACAAGTCCCCCAACACCGACGGCAAGGAACCCTACGCCACCGCCATCCTGGGCCAGGAGCAGGTGGACTGGCTGGTCAGCGAGGTCTCCAAGTCCAAGGCCACCTGGAAGGTGATCGCCAACGACCTCCCGCTGGGAGTGGTGGTCCCGGACGGCCCGGTGAACCAGGAGAGCCTGTCCAACCGCGACGCCGGAACCCCGCTAGGCCGTGAGCTGGAGATCGCCGGGGTGCTGAGTGCCTTCAAGCGCAACGGCGTGAAGAACACGGTGTGGCTTACCGCGGACGTGCACTACTGCGCCGCCCACCACTACTCCCCCGAGCGGGCCGCCTTCACCGACTTCGACCCGTTCTGGGAGTTCGTGGCCGGTCCCATCGCGGCGGGATCGTTCGGCCCCAACTCCATGGACGGCACGTTTGGCCCCGAGGTGGTGTTCTCCAAGACCGGGCGCTTTGCCGGCGAGTCCCCGCGCGACGGCGAGAACCAGTTCTTCGGGCACGTCCAGCTCGGTGAGGACAACAGCTTCACCGTGAGCCTCCGGAACGCCAACGGCGGCACCGTGTTCTCCAAGGTCCTGACGCCCGAGCGGTAACGTCGATTCCATCCCGTTCTGTTGCGATGGCGACGGCGGCGCGCGCACCCACGGTGCCCTGCCGCCGTCGTCCGTTATTTTCCGCCGCCCCCGGGTACGCCGTTGGTAGTGTTCCTGAATTCGGCACGGCATGAGGCACGGTTTTGCACGGCGAGGATGGGGTGGGTTTGTGAACGGTGGATCTTCGAACGACGACGGCCTGACGGAGGCGGTCCAGGAGGCCGGGGCGGTGGAGCTGCTGCTGATCCGGCATGGCGAGAGCGAAGGCAACGTTGCGGCCACCGAGGCGCGCGAGGCCGGCGTGGAGGTCATCCAGGTTCCCGCCCGGGACGCGGACGTGGACCTGTCCGGAACGGGAAGGGACCAGGCCGAGGCGCTGGGCACCGCGCTGGGACGGATTGCCGGGGAGTTCCGCCCGGACGCAGTGGTTTCCTCCCCCTATGCGCGTGCCCGGCAGACGGCCGAGATTGCGGTGGAAACCGCCGGCTGGCCGTTGGAGGTGCGCATCGACGAGCGGCTCCGCGACCGCGAGCTCGGCATCCTGGACCGGCTCACCCGGCTGGGCGTCGAGAACCGCTACCCCGAGGAATCCGAGCGCCGGGAATGGCTGGGCAAGCTGTACTACCGGCCGCCGGGAGGGGAATCCTGGGCCGACGTAGCGCTGCGGCTGCGGTCGGTGCTGGCGGAACTGAACAACCTGGGCACCGGCCACCGGGTGATGCTGGTGTGCCACGACGCCGTGATCATGCTGTTCCGGTATGTCCTCGAAGGACTCAGCGAAAAGGAACTGCTGGACCTCGCGGCCACGGAAGCCATCCTTAACGCCTCGATCACCCGGTTCGTCCGGCCCTCAGGGGTGGGCCCGTGGACGCTGGAAAGCTTCAACGTGGCCGACCACCTGGCGGAGCAGGGCGTCACTGTCACCGAGCACGCGGGAGACACCAGTGTCCGGCCGCGGTGACTCCTCCGGCGCCACACTGGTAGCGCCGTCACTCCTGCGCGAATGGCCGCTGCCGGCGCCGGGCGCGGACAAGTACTCTCGCGGGTCCGTGCTGGTGGTGGGCGGCGCCCGGGCCACTCCCGGTGCTGCGCTGCTGGCCGGGGTTTCGGCCCTGCGCGCGGGGGCCGGGAAGCTCACACTGGCGGTGGCGGAATCGGTGGCCGTGCAGCTGGGGGTTGCCTTGCCGGAGTGCGGCGCCATTGGCCTGCCGGAAACTCCGGGGGGATCCGTCAAGCCGGAGCTGGCGCCGATAGCCTCCTACCTGGACCGGGCGGACACCCTGCTGGTCGGGCCCGGGCTGGACGACCCCGACCTCGCCGGCGAACTGCTCGAGGCGCTGCTGGAACGCGAGGCAGGCCGTGACGGAGCCTCCGATCCGGACGGCACGGAACGGCCCGCCGTCGTCCTCGATGCCTACGCACTGGGCGCCCTGGTGCAGCTCGAGGATCAGCTGGACCCCTGGCGCGGCCGGCTGATCCTCACCCCGAACCCCACCGAAGCCAGCATCCTGCTGGGACGGGACGTGGCGGACCTCGAAAAGGACCTCGCCGAGATCTCCGCCCGGTACGGCGCCGTGGTCAGCTGCCAGGGACTGATCGCCCGGCCGCCCGGCCCGGACCCGGACGAACCCGAACTCTGGAAGATCACCACAGGCTACGGCGGCCTGGGGACCTCCGGCAGCGGCGACGTCCTGGCAGGGGCGATTGCCGGGCTCCGGGCCCGCGGAACCACCGGCGCCCAGGCGGCCTGCTGGGGTACCCACCTGCACGCGGCGGCAGCGGACCGGCTGGCCAGCAGGCTGGGGCCGCTGGGATTCCTGGCCCGCGAACTCGCCGATGAACTGCCCGCCCTGATGCTGGAGCTCAGCGTCTGACGCAAGTCCCCGGACGCGTGGATGGCCCCCGGCCGAAGCCGGGGGCCACCGTAGCGGGAGGTTAAGGCCTACGCTGCCGGTGCGCTGTCTGGCGCTGTGGCGTGCACAGAATGGCGATTCGCCCCAAAAAGGCAGTCAACAGATGAGCCCGCCTCCCGGTCCTGTGTGAACTAAGCGGCGATTTCCTGCTTTGCCCCCTTCGTTTCGATCTCGATCTTGCGCGGCTTGGCCTTTTCGGCGACCGGGATGCGCAGCGTCAGGACACCTGCGTCGTAGCTGGCCTTGACATGTTCGGTGTCCAGGGTGTCGCCCAGGATCAGTTGGCGGCTGAAGACGCCGCGCGGCCGTTCAGAGGCGACCAGCTCGATGTCCTTGCCCGCCGGGTCCGGGCGTTCGGCCCGCACCGTCAGGACATTCCGTTCAACATCCAGGTCCACCGAGTCCACCGAAACACCGGGCAAATCGAAGGCCACGACGAATTCCTGGTCCTCGCGCCATGCATCCATCGGCATCGCCGCCGGGCGTGCAGCCGTGCCGAGGACCTGCTGGGCCAGCCTGTCCAGCTCGCGGAACGGATCGGTTCGCATCAACATGGCTTCCCTCCTCGTAAGAGATGGTCCAACACAGTTTCCGTATCAGCCGATCTGTAGTGGCTGATATAGATTTTTTAGCACTGGAGGAGTAAGTCTGCAAGAGTTTGCGGCAGCGGATTCCGGTGGTTTTCCGGCCCTTGCCCAGGCACGGAAAAGGGGCCTTCCACCTGCGCATACGCAGCCGGCGGAAGCCCCCTTCCAAGGTTTGCGGTCAGTCCCTGGTGGGGTCCGGACGGAGCGGAGCGGGGCCCGGGTCCGGGACGGGCAGCGGCCCCGGTGACGGTGGTGCGGGGAACGGGTTCGGGGACGGCGGGCCGGGCGGGCGCGGCTGGGTGGGGTCCGGGGACGTGGGCTCCGGGCCAGGTTCGGGCGGAAACGGCTCTGGTTCGTGCACTGGCGGGATGGTCATGGAACTTCCCCTCTCACACTGGGCGGATCATACTGGCAAATCACGCATAGGGCGGACCTGCCTTGGACTGACCAGACTACGCTTGCCGTCCCCCCGCAACCACCCTTCCCCTCCCCCCTTGCTCCATCAGTTGTGGGTTCCTAAACACCGGTTTTGGGAGCCATAAGTGATGGAGCAACACGACGGCGGGTGGTTGCCACCGTGTGCAGCCTTCAGTCCGCGGCACCCACCAGCCGCAGCCACGACCCAAGCTCGCCAGGGTCGGCCTCACCGCAGCGGTAGCCGACGTACCCGTCCGGGCGGACCGCCACCACGCCCCGCCCAGGGTGGCTGGTGAGCCGGTGGACGTGGACCAGTGGCGAACCGGGACCCGCAGGGAAAGCGGGCCCGGCACCCAGTGTGCCCGGCGCGGCGTCGCGCTCGAACAACAGGTGGATGCCCGGCACCGCGGTCAGGTCGTGAAGACGGGCCACCCGTCCGCCCACGGAAGCGGGCCCGTCCGGCAGCCGCTCCCCAGGCCTCGGCCATCCGCCGGCCCCGGGCATACGGTCTCGTGATATCGCACTGCCGCGGTAGTTCACGAACGGCTGGGCCAGCAACCTGATGCCCTTGGAAGTGAGCCACCGCCGGCGCAGCAGCAGCGGCAGCACCGGCGCGAAGACGGGCAGGGCGCTCCGGACCAGCCGGGCCACCGGATGCGGCGAGGCTTCGCCGAAGAAGATCACGTGCGTCAGCGCCAGTACGCGCCGGGCCGCCAGCCGCCGCTCCTGCCCGTAGCTGTCCAGCAGTTCCGGGAGCGGCGTACCTGCGGACGAGGCGAAGCCCAGCTTCCAGCCGAGGTTGAGGGCATCCAGGATGCCGTTGTTCATGCCCTGGCCGCCGGCGGGTGAGTGGGCGTGCGCGGAATCACCGGCCAGGAAGACAGGACTGGCGCCGAAGGTGCTGGCAATCCGGTGCTGCAGCGGAATCTGCGCCGACCAGCGCACCTCCCTGACCGCAGCACCCAGGCCGGATCCACCCAGTCCCGATTCCCCCACCAGCCGGGCCACCTCCTCTGCGGAAACGGGCGGACCCAGCTGGCCGAACCGGGCTCCCGGCGCCGGGGCTGCCGGACGGGTTGCCAGCATTCGCCAGGTGGCACCTTCGCCCAGCGCGAACAGGAAGACCAGCCCGGCGGCGCCGACGGCCACGTGCAGCAACCCCTCGTCGAGGGAGCCATCAAGTTCAAGGTCGGCCATGACCGCTTCCACCCCGTACGGGCCCCCGCGCCACTGCGCACCGGTCAGGCCCCGGACAGTGCTGGACTGCCCGTCGCAGCCGGCCAGGAACCGGGACACGTGGTGCTCCGCCAGGTTGCGCCCCAGGCCGCCGGCGGGTTGCAGCTCCGCGCGCACCAGGCTTTGCGTGGACGCCAGGGCTGGCTCCCGCTCGAACCCGTGGAACTCCACGCCCCAGTCCACGTGGATCCCCCGGGCCTGAAGCGCCTGGCAGAGGACGTCCTCGACGTCGGCCTGCCGGACCAGGGTGAGGTGTGGGAAGGCCGTGTCCGGGAGGTCCGCATGGCCCAGCCGGGCTTCGACAACGTGCCGGCCCAGGTGGATGCGTGCCTCGGGAGTGGTGTCGGCGCGGTTGAGCAGCTCATCGGTCACCCCCAGCGGGCGCAGGCCCTCGAGCGCCCTGGCGTGCAGCATCATGGCGCGGGACGGACGCGCCCTGTTCGCGCGCCGGTCCACCACCCGCACTGTTGCGCCGTGGGCGTGGGCCTGGAGGGCAGTGGTGAGTCCGGCGGGACCAGCGCCCACCACCAGGACGTCGCTGTCCGCCGTCGTACCTTGACCGGGTGGCATGGGCGGCGGATGTTAGTTGGGGTTGAGGAGCCGCCACCAGGCGTGGTCCGCCTGGGCAGCGGCCGGCATCGCGGCGGGATTGGCGAGCACGTCGTCGCGGCGCAGTCCGGGAAGCACCTTGTAGCTGATGGACCCGGGGACGCTGACCAGTTCCAGGACGCGCCACAGGGCTGCGGCGTACTTGCGGGCGCGTTCGGGACCGTCCCATTCGTACAGCCCGCGGTAGGCGCCGAAGGTGTCGTGGGCGCACCAAAGCTTGGAGACAAACCCCGGGAACCCCACAAAGAGCGGGGTGTTCATCAGGCTCTCCGCCTCGAACAGGCGGTGCGCCCTGCCGCGGACCAGCCGGAGGGTGAAGGCCACCACCAGGACGCAGGGCTCGGCGGGCCGGCGGTCGACGGCGGTCTCCCGGTAGACCCGCGCGGTGCTTCCGTCGGCGAACCGCAGCACCCTGCCAACATTGTGTTTCGGAAGATGGACCTGCCGGCGGACCAGCATGGCACAGGACGCCGCCACGCAGCGGGCCACCGCCAGCCATGCCTGGGCCCGGGGAGCGGGTCCGGATTCCACGGTCATGGTGCCTCCTGTCCTCGCAACGCCCTTCCAGCCTGCCGGGCCGCGGGGCAGGCACCCAGAGTCTTTCGCCCCTTTCGGCTCCCCCGGTAGCGAACGCCCTGCGGGGTTGCCGGAGGGGGTCTATATATTGAATCCATGACCTCCACTTCCCTGCAGGATTCCACCGGTACTGCGATCCCGGCGCCCCCGGTTGCCAAGAAGATCCCCACCGAGCGCACCCACCACGGGGAGACGTTCGTGGACAACTACGAGTGGCTGCGGGACAAGGAGTCGCCGGAGGTAGTGGAGCATCTCCGGGCCGAAAACGCCTACCAGGAAGCCGTCACGGCGCACCAGGAACCGCTCCGCGAGGCCATCTTCCAGGAGATCAAGGGCCGCACCCAGGAAACCGACCTGTCCGTCCCGCACCGCAAGGACGGCTGGTGGTACTTCAGCCGTTCCGCGGAGGGCAAGGAGTACGGCATCCACTGCCGGGTGAAGGCGCAGGACACCGGAGGCAAAGTGGCCGACTGGACTCCGCCGGCAGTGGAGGCAGGGGTAGGGATTCCCGGCGAAGAGATCCTCCTCGATGGCAACGTGGAGGCCGAGGGCAAGCCGTTCTTCTCCGTGGGCGGTACCGCCGTCACCATTGACGGCAACCTGTACGCCTACGCGGTGGACAACTCCGGCGATGAGCGGTTCACCTTACGGATCAAGGACCTCCGCACCGGCGAACTGCTGCCGGATGTCATCGAGAACATCTTCTACGGGGTTGCCTTCTCCCCGGACGGCACCCGCCTGTTCTACACCGTGGTGGACGAGTCCTGGCGCCCCTACCAGGTGAAGGCGCACGTCCTGGGCACCCCGGTGTCCGACGACGTGGTGGTGTACCAGGAGGACGACGCCGCCATGTGGCTGGGCTTCGAGCTGTCCGCGGACCGGCGCTACCTGGTGCTGGGCATCGGCTGCTCGGAGTACAGCGAAACCCGGCTGCTGCGTTTCGACGATCCCACTGCCGCCGTCACCACTGTCATTTCGCGCAACGAACGCGTCCTGTACGAGGCCGAGCCCTTCCTGCTCGACGGGCAGGAAAAGATCCTGCTCACGCACAACCGCGGCGCCATCAACTCCATGGTCTCCCTGGCTGACCCCGCCGAGCTGGAAAAGCCGCTCTCGGAGCAGACCTGGCGGACCGTCGTCGGGCATTCCGATGACGTCCGCGTCAACGGCGCGGGCGTCACCGCCACGCACCTGATCGTGTCTATCCGCAAGGACACCATCGAACGCGTCCAGGTGATGGGGCTGCCCGGCCTGGGCACCCCCGCCCAGCAGGCACCGGTGGAACCGGCCTTCGACGAGGAGCTCTACACTGCGGGCGTCGGCGGCTCGGACTACGAAGCCCCCGTGATCCGGCTGGGCTACACGTCCTACTTCACGCCGTCGCGCATCTACGACTTCGTGCTTCCCACGCCGGAGCAGCCGGCCGGCGAGCTGCTGCTGCGCAAGGAAAGCCCGGTGCTGGGTGGTTACGACGGCAGCGACTACGTGGCCACCCGGGAGTGGGCCACTGCCGGCGACGGCACGCGGATCCCGCTGTCGGTGCTGCGGCACAAGTCCGTCAAGCAGGATTCGACGGCGGCGGGCCTGGTGTACGGGTACGGCTCCTACGAGATGAGCATGGATCCAGGCTTCGGCATCGCACGGCTGTCGCTGCTGGACCGCGGCGTGGTGTTCGTGATCGCCCACATCCGCGGCGGCGGGGAACTGGGCCGGCACTGGTACGAGGACGGCAAGAAGCTCACCAAGAAGAACACCTTCACCGACTTCGTGGACGCCACCGACTGGCTGGCAAACTCCGGCTGGGTGGACCCTGCACGGATCGCGGCGCTGGGCGGCTCGGCCGGCGGCCTGCTGATGGGCGCCATCGCCAACATGGCGCCGGAGAAGTATGCGGCGATCGTGGCGCAGGTGCCGTTCGTGGATCCGCTCACCAGCATCCTGGATCCCGACCTGCCGCTGTCCGCGCTGGAGTGGGAGGAATGGGGCAACCCCATCACGGATCCGCAGGCCTACGCCTACATGAAGTCCTACTCGCCCTACGAGAACGTGCGGGAGGTGGCCTATCCCAGGATCGCCGCCGTGACGTCCTTCAACGACACCCGCGTCCTTTACGTCGAGCCGGCCAAATGGGTGCAGGAGCTGCGGAACAAGACCACGGGGTCCCAGCCGGTTGTCATGAAGATCGAGATGGATGGCGGCCACGGCGGCGCGTCCGGCCGCTATGTGCAGTGGCGTGAGCGGGCCTGGGACTACGCGTTCATCGCCGATGCCCTGGGTGCCACCGAGCTGATTCCCGGGGCCGGCCCCAGGTAGGCCCGGGCTGAGCCAGGCGGAGGCTTCCAGCCGCCGTCGAACGCTGGCCGCTGCCGGGTGATCAGGGCTGCGGGTGTTCGGCCATCCATTCCGCCAGGGTTTCGAGGTTGGCCCGGACAGTCCGGCCCTGGGCCCTCTCCACCAGCGGGTCGGCAAGCTTGCCGAAGATGCCCCCGAGGCCGGACGCGGCATCGATCCGCTGGGTGACGCGCGTCCCGCCGCCGGCAGGCTCCAGGGTGAACGTCACCGTGAAGTCCAGCTTCCCTTCCACCGATTTGGACACCATGCGCCGGGGCGGATCAAACTCCTTGACCTCAACGGTCCAGTCGAAGTGCCGTCCCATGACTTTGCTGGTTCCCCGGCCGTGGGTGCCCACTCCCACGGGCCCTTCGCCGACCCGTTCCGACGAGGTCACCGAGGAATCGTAGACAGCGACATTGTCGAAGTTCGACAGGAAATCAAAGACCTCCTGCGGTGGCCGGGCGTGGCCGGCAGGGACAGCATGGCCCTGGACGCGGCCGGTGTCAATGCCGCCATCCCGTGGTGCAGGCGGCCGGGCCCGGGGTTCGGACACGTAGCTGCCAAAACAACGTAATCATGCTTACGATTGGCTGCGGGGACGCCCGCCGGGGCGGCAGCCGGGCCGCAGAGCGGCACAGACCCACCGCATCACCCAGCCAAGGAGTGCAGATGTCGCTGAGCAAGGGAACGCATGTGGAGTGGAACACTTCACAGGGCAAGACGCACGGCAGGATTGTCGAAAAGAAAACCAGCGACTTCGAGCTCGACGGCAACACGCACCGCGCCAGCGAGGATGAGCCGCAGTACGTGGTCGAATCGGACAAGACGGGCGCCCGGGCAGCGCACAAGGCATCTGCGCTGACCGAGAAGAAGTAGTCCCGTGGCTGCCCAGCATGAGGTAGTGATTATTGGCGGCGGCAATGCCGGCATCTCCCTGGCGGCGCGGCTGCAGCGCTACGGCGTCAAGGACGTGGCCGTGATCGAACCCCGGGACCACCACCTCTACCAGCCGCTCTTCTCGCACATTGCCGGCGGCCGGGCGCAGGCCCAGGAGGCCATCCGGCCGCAGCAATCCGTCATCCCCCAGGGCGTCACCTGGATCCGGGATGCCGCCGTCGGGGTGGACGCGATGGCCAACACCGTCAGCCTGGAATCAGGGGCCCGGGTGGCTTACGGGCAACTGGTGGTGTGCCCGGGACTGCAGTACGACTGGGACGCGGTGCCGGGGCTGGCCGAGGCCGTGCATTCGCCGCACGGCGCATCCCATTACGAGTTCGACCTTGCTCCCAAGGCTTGGACGCTGCTCAGCGCCATGACCTCCGGGACAGCTGTCTTCACCATGCCGGCGGGGCCCATCAAATGCGGCGGCGCCGCCCAGAAACCCATGTACCTGGCCTGCGACTACTGGCGGGAACAGGGGGTCCTGGACAAGATCAGGGTGGTGATGGTGCAGCCCTACCCCACCGTGTTCGGGGTACCGGAGGTGGACCGGGAACTGGACCGCAAGATCGCCGAGTACGGGATCGAGCTGCGGACCAACAGTGAGCTGGTGGCGGTAAGCCCGGCCGGCCGCCGCGCCACCATCCGGGACCACGCCGCGCACACCACGGAGGACCTGACGTACGACGTCCTCAACGCCGTCCCGCCGCAGTCGGCCCCGGACTGGCTCAAGGCCACGGACCTGCCGGCTCCCGGGGACGCGGGCGGCTTCGTGGAGGTGGACCGGCAGACGCTGCGGCATCTCCGGTACCCCAACGTATGGTCCCTGGGCGACGCCGCGGGTACCACCAATTCCAAGTCCGGCGGGGCGCTGCGCAAGCAGACCAAGGTGCTGGCGAAGAACCTGGTGGCGGCCCGCAAGGGCAAACCGCTGCGTGCCAGGTACAACGGCTACTCGGTGTGCCCGTTCACCGTGTCACGGGACACCGTGGTGTTCGCCGAATTCGATGACCGCTACCGGCCCATGCCCACCATCCCGCGGGTACCCACCTGGAACGAAAGCAAGCTGTCCTGGGTGGTGGACCGGGACCTGTTCCCCAAGATCTACTGGAACCTGATCCTCAAGGGCCGGGCGTAGGGGCTAGCTGCGTGAACCGATCCGCCACTCATCGGCAAGGATGGCGTAGACCAGTTCGGTGGCCCACTGTCCCTTGTAGTGCCATTTGTCGATGTGCCGCGCCTCCAGCCGCATGCCCAGCCGGTCGCACAGCGACGCGGACGCGCCGTTGAGCTCGTCGAGCCGGGCCTCGATCCGGTGCAGGCCCAGTTCCTCGAAGCCCAGCCGCAGCAGCGCATTGGCCGCCTCGGTGCCGTAGCCCCTGCCGCGGGCCGCGGGCGCCAGCGTCCATCCCACTTCGGCCTGCCCCCGGCCCGGGAGCCATTTGAGCACCACCTCGCCCAGCAGGCCCGGCGCGTCAGCTGCCTCGATGGCTAGCGCAACCCAGTCGCCTTCCTTTTCGAAGACAAAGTTGGCGTACCGGCCCACCCGCTCCATGGATTGGGTGAACGTCTTGGCGGGGCCGGGGAGGAACCGGGCGGTCTCCGGCAGCGAGTGGTAGGCGTGGAAGGCGTCCAGGTCGCCGCCATCGAACCGGCGCAGGACCAGGCGCCCGGTGCGGATGGGCAGGCGGATCTCAGGCATGCTGGCGGCTAGCTGCCGGAACCTACGACGGCGGCAGTCGCCTCCGCGATGGCGCGCTCCTCGTCAGTGGGAACCACCAGGACGGGGATCGCGGAGGACGGCGTGGAAATGACGCGCGGTTCCTTGGACCGGCGGGCGTTCAGGCCGGCGTCGAGCTCGATTCCCAGGGCGCCCAGCCGGTCCGCCACGTGTGCCCGGAACTGCTGCGAGTTCTCGCCGATCCCGGCGGTGAATACCAGCGCCTTGGCGCCGCCGACGGCAACGTGGTAGCCGCCGATGTACTTGGCCAGCCGGTAGGACGCCACCGCGAGTGCCATCCTGGCCTTCTCATCGCCGGACTCGGAGGCCTCCACCACGGAGCGCATGTCATTATTGCCGGCCAGGCCCTTCAGCCCCGATTCCCGGTTCAGCATGGTGTCGATGTCCTCCGGCGACCACCCGGCCCGGCCCAGGAACACCAGGATGGAGGGGTCCAGGTCGCCGGAGCGGGTGCCCATCACCAGGCCCTCGAGCGGAGTGAAGCCCATGGAGGTGTCCACGGAGCGTCCGCCGCGGATGGCCGTCACCGAGGCGCCGTTGCCCAGGTGGGCGATGACGCCGTCGAACTCCTCGATGGGAAGGTCCAGCAGCACCGCCGACCGGCGCGCGACGTACTCGTGCGAGGTGCCGTGGAAGCCGTACCGGCGGATGCCGTGGTTGGTGTAGAGCTCGTCCGGGACGGCGTAGCGCCAGGCGTGCTCGGGCAGGGTGCGGTGGAAGGCGGTGTCGAACACAGCCACCTGCGGCATCTTGGGCCATTTCTTGGTGATGGCCCTGATGCCCAGCACGTTGGCCGGGTTGTGCAGCGGCGCCAGCGGGTTGAGCCGCTCGATGGCACGGGTGATCTCGTTGTCCACCAGGACGGGTTCAGCAAACCGCTCGCCGCCGTGGACCACGCGGTGGCCCACCGCCGCCAGCTCGAGGCCGCCCAGTTCGCGGTGGATGGCGGCGTCCACCTGTTCCAGCGCCTCCGCATGGTCCCGCGGGCCCTCAATCTCGCCGTCCCCGCCGCCGCCGTTGCCCATGCCGATCTTCTCGATCAGTCCCTCGGTGAGCACCGTCCCGGCGGCCACGTCCCGGACCTGGTACTTCAACGACGACGAACCGGAGTTGATGACGAGCACGAGCATGCGGGGCCTCCTCAGCCTGGCGTCTGCAGTTCAACCCCACTATATGTGGCGCGGCTAACGGTCAGTCAGCAGCAGCGTGTTGCCGTCCGGGTCCTCCGCGGTGAAGAAGCGGCAGACGTCCGGGGAACCCCCAACGGGACCCACCGGGACACCGTCTTCCGCAAGCCTTGCGCGCGTTCCCTCCAGGTCATCGACCAGGAAGTTGCAGGTTGCCCACGCCAGGCCGGGCTCGGCCTTGATGCCGCTGTCCGGGCCCATCAGGGTCACCGATGCCTTTCCTTCCCCGTTCAGCACGGCGGAAAAGGTGTTGGCCTCTGCGATAGTGAGGCCCAGCGTGCGGCTGTACCAACCGGCCGCTGATTCGGGGTTCCGGACGGGGATGAACGCTGTGGAGATGGCTGTACCAGGCATGACTGCGATGCTAGCGCTACTTCGCCGAACGTCCCTGGACCAGCGTGAAATCCTCGTCTTCACCATTTCGGACGGGAAGATCAGGGAAGCCTTGGAATTTGCTGAGGACAGCACTTAGCTGGCGTGCTTTTGGTCCCGACCTGCGGCGCTGATAACGCTTTCGTCGCAGGGTTTCGGAAGGCTTGCCAAAAATATCATCAGCATGCTTACTATAGATGCAGTCGATCGGAAACGGCTGCGAACGGAAAATCGAGAAGGGTGCGCTCAGCGAACGGGGCGCACCGTTTTCGTGACCGCGGGGTTCCTTGCGGAGTGGCGCAGCCTGTGCATAGAGTCGGCAAACAAGGCTGGACCACGCCGAGAGGACAATTCCATGACGAACGAGCCCAATTCGATCGACGAGAACGACCCCACCAACACGGGATCCAGCAGCACCGCCCCGCTCGACGCGCAACCCGATTCCGGAAGCAAGAGCGATCCCACCGGGGTGGAGGGCGCCAACCCGGCACTGGACGACACGGGCAACCTCAAGGCTGCCGAAACCGGGGAAGCACCGGAGGCTCCCGAAGACCGGGAAGGACTGGACCTCACGCCGCAGGGGCTCTCCGACGAGCCGGCCAAGCAGGAAGACCCGGACAGCGTGGCCAAGCCGGACAACAGCTGACAGCACCACACGCAAAAGGACGACGCCGGCACCCACCAGGGTGCCGGCGTCGTCCTTTGCCACTAACGGGCCAGACGGGCGCCCTGCCCCTGCCCTAGCTCCTGGCCCTGCGTCGCCAGGTAGTCGAAAAGCTGGCGGAGGCCAAACGTCCAGGCCGGGAGTTCCTCGCACGGGCCCACCCGGTTGACCAGGGCACCGAGGTGGCGGCTGCGGATGGTGACGGTGTCGCCGTGCTTGTGGGTGAAGCCCTGGCCCGGTTCGTCCCGGTCCTGCGTGGGCGCAAAGAGGGTCCCCGTGAACAGCGCGAAGCCGTCCGGATACTGGTGGTGCTTCCCGTAGGTGGCGGCCACGAGTTCCTCGAAGGGCCTGCTGATCCGGGACACACTGTTCCGCCCCTCCAGCAGGTACCCCTCCGGGCCGTCCACGCGGAGCAGGATCTCCTCATCGCGCAGCGTGTCCAGGGTGAAATTCCGGTCGAACAGCCGGATGAACGGCCCCAGGGCGCTGGAGGCGTTGTTGTCCTTTGCCTTGCCCAGCAGCAGGGCGCTCCTGCCTTCCACATCGCGCAGGTTCACGTCGTTACCCAGCGTCGCGCCCACCACGCGCCCGCCGGACGTGGCAATGAGCACCAGCTCCGGCTCCGGGTTGTTCCAGGACGAAAACGACGGGATGCCGATCTCCGCCCCCAGTCCCACTGATGACAGGACCGGCGCCTTGGTGAAGACCTCCGGGTCCGGACCGATCCCCACCTCCAGGTACTGCGACCACAGCCCTTCGGCAAGGAGGACCCGCTTGGCTTCGGCCGCCTCCGCCGATCCGGGCCGCAGGTCGGCGAGGCTTCCGCCCAGGGCCCGGCCCACCAGCTCACGCACTTCAGCAGCACGTGCGGCGTCGCCCGCGCAGCGTTCCTCGATGACCCGTTCGATCATGCTGTCCACGAACGTGACGCCGCAGGCCTTGATGACCTGGAGGTCAATGGGTGCCAGGAGCCTGGTTTCGGAAGCGTCCACAGTGCTGCCGTCCCCGGCCAGGGAGGCATTGACGACGTCGGCCGTCGCCCAGCGGGGTTCGGCCAGGCTTGGGTCCTGCAGGGCCGCGCGGACGGCGGCGGCCGGGTCCGGCAACTCGAGCAGGCCGGAGACCGTGGTGGCCAGGCGGTGCAGGTCGAAGACGGTCCCTCCGCTGACGGCCACCACGCGCGGACCGCCCGTTTCACCATCCCAGACCCGGCCGATGAGCAGCGCGGCGTCGGCGTCCTCGGGTAGCACGGAACGGACTGCCGCGGGTGTCGGACTCACTGGTACACCCCCGTCCCGGCCCCGTCACGGGAGGCGTCCGGCGCAGGGTGCCGCCAGACGCCGTCGACCCTTTGCGGGACCTGCCACGGATTGCTGTCCTGCAGGGGTTCGGGCAGCCGCGTTGCGGGGAACGACTGGTACGCCACCGGGCGGAGGAAGCGGCGGATGGCCGCCGTCCCCACGGAGGTGGTGTTCGAGGTGGTGGCCGGGTAGGGGCCGCCGTGGTGCTGGGCGTGACTGACCGTCACACCGGTGGGCCAGCCGTTCCAGAGGACCCTCCCGCTGAGGTCCGCCAGCCGGGCAGCGAGTTCGGAGACGTCGTCGTCCTCTTCTGCCTGCAGCGTGGTGGTCAGCTGCCCTTCGAGCAGCGCCGCCAGCTCCGGCAGCTCCGCCTGATCCTGGTACTCCACCACCAGGCTGGCGGGGCCGAACATTTCCTGCCGCAGCAGCGCGGGGTTCTTTCGGACCTCCTCCGCCGTGGTGCGCAGGACCGTGGGCGCGGGGTGCTCCGCAAAGTCCCCTTCCAGCAGGACTTCCACTCCCCCGCTGTCCCGGAGCGTGGTGACGGCGTCGGCGTAGCCGGCGTGCAGGCGGTCGCTGAGGAGCCGGGCGGGACTGAATCCTGCCAGCGCCTCCCCCAGCTGGTTGCGGAGCGCCTCCGTGTCCCCGGCGGGGACGAACAGCAGCCCGGGCTTGGTGCAGAACTGGCCCATGCCCAGGGTGAAGGAACCGGCATAGCCCTTGATGATCTCCGCCCGCCGGGCTGACCACGCGCCGGGCGCCACGAAGACGGCATTGATCCCGCCCAGTTCGCCGAAGAACGGGATGGGTTCGGGGCGTGCCGCAATCCGGTTGAGCAGCGCACGGCCGCCGGCGGTGGAGCCGGTGAACCCGATGGCTTTGACCAGGGGATGGTCAACAAGGGCCTCCCCCGCCCGCCGGCCGGTCACCATGGAGAACAGGCCCGACGGCGCCCCGGCAGCTTCCAGGGCATCGGTCACCACCTGGGCGGTGCGGGCCGCAAGTTCGCGGTGGGCGTCATGGGCCTTGTGCACCACGGAGCAGCCCGCCGCCAGGGCCGAGGCACTGTCCCCGCCCATCACGCTGAACGCGAAGGGGAAATTGGAGGCACCAAATACCCCCACCACGCCGAGGGGCACGTTGTACCGCCGGAGGTCCGGCCGCGGCCCCATGCCCCACGCGGGGTCGTCGTGGTCGATGGTGGCATCGAAGTGCTCACCGCGGCGGATCTCGTCCGCGAACAGCCGCAGCTGGAAAACGGTGCGCTTGAGCTCCCCCTCCAGCCGCGGGGTGCCCAGGTGGGTTTCCCGGACGGCCGTTTCCACCAGCCCGGAAGCATCCTCCTCCAGCCCGGCGGCGATGGCTTCGAGCCAACCCGCGCGGGTGTTGGGGTCCACGGTCCGGCCCTTTTCAAAGGCGGATGCTGCGGCCTCGACGGCGGCGTTCACTCCTTCGCTCATTGGACCGCTCCGGCAGGGGCCAGGGCTGCGCCGGTGACGGCGGCGCGGTCGCCCACCTCCTGCCATCCGGCGCCGTTGGGGAATTCCCAGCGGGTGCGGGAGGCACTGAGCATCTCCGCGCCGGTGCCGGGCAGTTCCGGTGCGGCATAGCGGCCGTCGACGATCCTGACGGGTTCCGCGAAGTGCTCGTGCAGGTGGTCCACGAATTCGATCATGCGGTTTTCCTGGCTGCGGCCCACCACGGCGTAGTCGAAGAAGGAGAAGTGCTGGACCAGCTCGCACAGGCCCACGCCGCCGGCGTGCGGGCAGACGGGCACCCCGAATTTGGCGGCCAGCAGCAGGATGGCGATGTTCTCGTTGACGCCGGCAACGCGGGTTGAGTCGAGCTGGAGCACGTCGATGGCGCCGGCCTGGAGCAGCTGCTTGAAGACGATGCGGCTCTGCACTGCTTCACCGGTGGCCACCCGGACCGGTGCAACGCCCCTGCGGATCTCGGCGTGGCCCAGGACGTCGTCGGTGCTGGTGGGTTCCTCGATCCAGTAGGGGCTGAATTCTGCCAGCTGATTGACCCACTCGACCGCTTCGGACACCTCCCACCGCTGGTTGGCATCAATGGCAATGGGCAGGCCGCCTACGGCTTCGCGGGCCAGGGCCATGCGCCGGCGGTCGTCATTGATGTCCCCGCCCACCTTGAGCTTGATCATGGAGAACCCGTCGGCTGCGGCCTCCTTGCTGAGCCGGACCAGTTTCTTGTCGCTGTAGCCCAGCCACCCCGGAGAGGTGGTGTAGGCGGGGAAGCCGTCGGCCTTGAGTTCGGCGATGCGCTGTTCCTTGCCGTCCTGGCCGGCACGGAGGATTTCAAGTGCCTCCTCCGGGCTGAGGGCATCGCGGACATGGGTGAAGTCCACCACGCTGACCAGTTCCTCGGGTGTCATCTCACTGAGGAGGAGCCAGAGGGGCTTGTTTTCCCGGCGGGCACGGATGTCCCACAGGGCGCTGACCAGGGCGCCGCAGGCCATCTGCGTCACGCCCTTTTCGGGGCCCAGCCAGCGGAGCTGGGAGTCATGGATGAGGAGCCTGGAGGCCGCGCCCAGGTCACCGATGAGCTCGTCGATCTCGCGGCCCACCAGCAGGCGGGCATAGGCGTCGATGGCTGCAGTCAGGATTTCGTTGCCGCGGCCGCAGCTGAAAACGAAGCCGTGGCCCTCATCGCCCGCATCGGTGCGGATCACCACATAGGCGGCCGAGTAATCAGGGTCTACGTTGACCGCGTCTGAACCGTCGAGCTCAAGGGACGTGGGGAAGCGGACGTCCTGGGTGTTGATGGACGTGATGGAAGGCATGGATCTCAACTTTCGGAGCGGAACTGGAGAAGGGAAAGATTCGATTCCTATACGAATTTCTAAAATCATATAGGACACGTGATCCACGTCAACCCATGACCGCGCGGGCCTGCCCCGCAAACGCAGCAGCCCCGGCCGTCCGGGGCCGGGGCTGTTCGTCGAGAGCTAGGTGATGATGTGCGTGCGCGGCGGTCCGCTGTCCTCCAGCGGGGCGAGCTCAACCTCAAAGGCCTGCGCAAAGCGGTCAAAGGAATTGCGGATATGCGTCGTCATGGCCGCCTCCGCCCCCTCCGGATCACACGCCTCGATAGCCTGCCTGACCGCCGTATGCTCAGCCACCGTAATGGCCCCGTCCACATCCGCCGGGTACAGCCGGAAGGTGTGCAGGTGGCAGTGGGTCTGGGCAAAGGCATGCCGGACCACGGGGTTGCCGGAGGCGGCAAGGATGGTGTCGTGGAAACGGGTGTCATGGGCCACCAGGTCCTGCCGGAGGTCCTTGCTCCGCTTCATGGCGCTCCGGAAGCTGCCCAGTTCCTTCTCCAGGGCGCCGGCCGGATTGGCGAGGCGGTCAACAGCGGCCGCGCGGGCCGCCCACGGTTCCACGAGGAGCCGGAATTCAAACAGCGAGCGCAGTTCCGGCAGGTCCAGCAGCGGGGTGGTGCTGTATCCCCGGCCGGGGTTGTAGACCACCAGGTTGTCGCCTTCAAGCCGCTGCAGCACCTCACGGACGGGCGTCTGGGACACCCCCAGGCTGCGCGCGACGGCGTCAATGTTGATCCGGGTGCCGGGCGCTATCTCGCCTTCCAGGATTGAGGCACGCATCGCCGAATAGACGTCGGGCACGGCGGCCTTGCCGCGGGAGGTTTCGGACGGTTGACGTGGGGGCACGCGGTTACCTCTTGCACTGGTTTGGACTTGCTGCGGAGCGCGGACATGGCCTTTTCGGCCGGGAGTCGCTTGGGGGAATCATAAGCCACACCCCGCCACAGGCTTCATGGAAGGGCTTTTTTGGAAGGGCACTTGATCCCGGTCACACTTTCTATATGATTAACCAGATTCCTATACGATTTTGGCGCTGAGATCTTCCGCGTCTCCCCCTCCCGCCCGTGCGCCCCGCACCCGAAGCCATGTATAAGTCGAAGGAGACCGCATGACTACGCTCGGAAGTAAGACCTCCATCACCAATCCATCCCGGCAGCCCCGCCTCATGACCCGCAAGCGCTGGGTCATCATCTGGCTTGCCTTCATCGGCCTCAGCATCAACTACCTTGACCGGTCCAGCCTCAGCGTCGCCCTGCCCTTCATGGGCAAGGACTTCGAGCTCAGCGCCACCCAGCAGGGGCTGATCTTCGCTGCCTTCTTCTGGGCCTACGACTTCTTCCAGCTCGCCGCCGGCTGGTACGTGGACAAGGTGGGCCCCCGCCGCTCCTTCTCCCTGGCCGCACTGTGGTGGTCCGTCTTCACCATGGTGACGGCGGCAGCCTCCAGCTTCTGGTCCCTGTTCGCCGCACGGTTCCTCCTGGGCGTCGGCGAAAGCCCCGCACCCAGCACCGCCGCCAAGGTGGTGGCCACCTGGTTCCCCGTCCGGGAACGCGCCTTCGCCACCAGCATCTGGGACTCCGGGTCACGGGTCGGGGCCGTCATCGCACTGCCCATCGTTACCCTGATTGTCGCCTTCACCTCCTGGCATGCGGTCTTCATCATCATCGGCATCCTTGGAATCATCTGGGCCGCCGTCTGGTGGAAGTACTACCGCAGCCCTGAGGAGCACACCGGCGCGAACGCGGCAGAGATCAGCTACATCCAGGAAGGCGGCGCCCGCGGCGCGGCCAGTGATGACGAAAGCGCAGCCAAGCTGCCGTGGCGTTCGCTCTTCAAGTACCGCACCATCCTCAGCATGATGTTCGGCTTCTTCTGCCTGAACAGCGCCATCTACTTCTTCATCACGTTCTTCCCCAGCTACCTGGTCAAGGAACGCGGCTTCGACCTCCTCAAGCTCGGTTTCTTCGGCGCCATCCCCGGCATCTGCGCGGTCCTGTTCGGCTGGCTCGGCGGATACCTGGCCGACCGTGCCGTCCGCGCAGGCTCACCGGTCAGCAAGGTCCGCAAGACAGCCATCGCCGGCGGCCTGGCCGGCGGCTCGGTCATCATGTTCGCCGCATTGGTTCCGGAAGCCTGGATGGCCCTGGCCCTGCTGTCCGTCGCCTACTCCAGCCTCACGGTGGCCGCGACCGGCATCTGGTCGCTGCCGGCCGACGTCGCCCCCAGCTCGCGCCACGTGGGCTCGATCGGCGGCCTCCAGAACTTCGCTTCGAACCTGGCCGGCATCTTCACGCCCATCCTGATCGGCGTGCTGGTGGACCAGACCGGATCCTTCGTGGCACCGCTGGCTGTGATTGGCGCAATCTCCCTTATCGGCGCGGCCAACTACCTGTTCGTCATCGGCAGGATCGAGCCGCTGAAGGTCAAGGCAGCCGCCTAGGGATCCACTTCCCAGCCCACTAAATGGACGATGCCGGCACCCGCCAAGGTGCCGGCGTCGTCCTTTTCTGCCTGGTCTCCTAGGAGGCCGGTGCCTCCGCCGTGGCTTCCGCCTGCGCTGGGGACTGTATTTGCACTGGAGCCTGCGCTGGGGCCTGTGTTTGCGCTGGGGACTGGGCCTGGATGGCCGTGATGGCCACCGTGTTCACGATGTCCTCCACCGTGCAGCCGCGGGAGAGGTCGTTGACCGGTTTCCGCAGCCCCTGCAGGACCGGCCCCACCGCCACGGCACCGGAACTCTGCTGCACCGCCTTGTACGTGTTGTTGCCGGTGTTCAGGTCCGGGAAGATGAAGACCGTGGCCTGGCCTGCCACGGAGGAACCCGGCATCTTGGACGCGGCGATGGAGGCGTCCACGGCGGCGTCGTACTGGATGGGCCCCTCCACCGCGAGGTCCGGGCGGCGCCGGCGGACCAGTTCGGTGGCCTGCCGCACCTCGTCCACGGCCTCACCGGCACCGGAGCCGCCGGTGGAGTAGGACAGCATGGCCACCCGCGGTTCCACGCCGAACTGGGCGGCGGTCTCCGCCGAGGCCAGGGCGATGTCCGCCAGCTGCTCCACGTTGGGATCCGGGTTGACGGCGCAGTCGCCGTAGACCAGCACCCGGTCCGGCATGAGCATCAGGAACACCGAAGACACGATCTTCACGCCCTCGCGCGTCTTCACAAATTCAAGGGCCGGCCGGATGGTGTGCGCCGTGGTGTGGGCGGCACCGGACACCATCCCGTCCACCACGCCCAGCTGGACCATCATGGTGCCGAAGTAGCTGACGTCCTGCATGATCTCCAGCGCCTTGGGCAGGTCCACGCCCTTGTGCGCCCGCAGTTCTGCGTACTTCTCGGCGAACTTCAGCCGCAGGTCGGAGGTGGCGGGGTCGATGACGTTGATGCCGGACAGGTCGATGCCGTTGGCGGCTGCCAGCTCCCGGACGTCGGACTCCGGGCCCAGGAGCGTCAGGTCGCAGACGTCGCGGCGGTGCAGGATCTCGGCAGCCCGCAGGATCCTTACGTCCGTCCCCTCCGGGAGCACCACGTGGCGGCGCTGGGCCCGGGCCCGCTCGATCAGGTCATGCAGGAACCGCAGCGGGGTCATCCGCTCGGCGCGGGGCAGGTGCAGCCGCTCCACCAGTTCGGCCTCGTCCACCCGGCGGGACCAGAGGCCCAGCGCGGAGGCCACCTTGCGCCGGTGCCCCGACCAGATTTCGCTGCGCACCTCTGACACCCGGCGGGCCGTCTGGTAGGTGTCCTCGTCCGCGGCAAAGACAGGGAACGGCGCCTGTGCCAGGAGCGGGTAGATGTTGGCGTCCGGGGCCAGGCCGCCGGTGAGGATCAGCGCGGACGCCACGGGAAATTCGGGCGAGAAGGACGAGGCGAGGCAGGCCACCATCACGTCCGCCCGGTCCCCCGGCACGATCACCAGGGCGCCCTCGTCCAGCACGTTCAGGAAGTTGCCCACGTTCATCGCGGCAACCTTGATGTCCTTGACGTCCCGCTCCATGTCCGGCGTTCCCGCGATCTGGCGGACGCCCAGCGCCGCAGCCACTTCCCCGGTGGTGGGGCGGGCGATCTCCTCCAGCTCCGGCAGGATGTACACCGGGCGGCCGGAAGCGCCGGGTTTCAGGGCAGCCGCGATGGCGTCCAGGTCGCTGGCGCTGGCCCTGTTCACCATGATGGCCAGCAGCGCACACCGTTCGGCGGCCAGTTCCTTGCGGGCAACTTCGACGGCGGCAGCGGTCTCAGGGACGGTCCGCCCCTTGGCGCCCACCACGGCCACAACGGGCGTGGCCAAGTTGTTCGCCAGCCGGGCGTTGAGGTCGAACTCGACGGCGGAGTCCTGGCCCACCAGGTCAGTGCCCTCCACGATCACCACGTCGCAGTGGCGCGCGATGTCGGCGAAAATCTCCACGCACCGGGCATCAATTTCCGCCCGGTTTCCTTCCGCGAGGAGAGTGCGGACCTCGTCGTAGGTCAGGCCGCCGCGGCATCGCTCGTCATCCAGGGCGAACCGGGCCTTCATCAGGGCCACCATGGGGTCATCGGCAGCCGAGGGCCCGTGGACCACCGGTTTGAAGAAGCCGATCCTGTCCGCGTGCCGGTGCAGGGTGTCCGCCAGGCCAAGGGCCACAAGGGACTTGCCCGAGCCGGGGGTGGTTGCGCTGACGTAGATGCCTTTGGCCATGGTCCGCCCTTTGCTGTTCTTGCTGGTGCCGGTCCCCCCATCCTTGCACTTCGCGGCTCTCGGGGCTGCGTCAAGCGGCGCAACTCACCCCGTTCCAAGGGTTGGGGTTATACGTTGACTTCGGTTTTCCGGCTGGCGACTTCGGCAGCGGCGGGCTCGCTGGCGCGGCGCTTCATCAGCGCAGTCCGCCGGACGACGCAGACCAGCTCGTTGTTCTGGTTGTAGCCGCGGTGTTCGATGCCCACGAGTCCGGTGTCAGGGCGGGACTTGGATTCGCGTTTGTCCAAGGCCTGGGTCTCCACGCGGAGGGTGTCGCCGATGAACACCGGCTTGGGGAACTCGATGTCGCGGAAGCCCAGGTTGCCCAGGGTGGTGCCGAGGGTGGTTTCCTGGACCGGGACGCCGGTGACCACGCCGAGGGTGAAGACGCTGTTGACGATCTGCCGGCCGTAAATGCTGGCCTTCGAGAATTCAGCATCCAGGTGCAGCGGCTGGACGTTCATGGTCAGCGTGGTGAACAGCAGGTTGTCCGTCTCGGTGACGGTACGGGTGACATCGTGCTTGATGACATCGCCGACAACAAAATCTTCGTAGTACATTCCGGCCATGACAGGCTCCTTTGCTTGTGGTGCAGGTATTGGGCGAGGGGTGAAAACGGGAAAGGGTCAGGCGCCAGCCAGTGCCAGGGCCTCACGAGCGTGGTTGGCGTGGGCGAGGTCAATGTGGTCGCCCCGGTAGGACACAGCTCCGTGGCCGTTGCGCTGGCCTTCTTCGAATGCCTCGATCAGGCCTTCGTAGTAGTCCTGCAGTGTGGCGGTGAGCCCGTATTCTTCGTTGGCGATCGGAGCATGGGACGGGTGGATGAGCACCTGGCCGGTGTAGCCGAGTCCGCTGTTGTCCTGGGCGAAGGTGCGCATTCCGTCCAGGTTCCGGACCTCCTGCCAGAGGCCCAGCACGATGGTGCGGATGCCCGCGGACCGGGCTGCCACCACCACTTTGGAGCGCAGGTACAGGGTTTCCATACCCGCGGCAGTCCAGCGGAAGCCCACTTCGCGGGACACGTCGGCGTCCTTCGCGGCGGCGGCCATCACACCGCCCACCCGCGGGCCGGCGAGGATCTCGTCCACCTTGTTGATGGAGGTAGCGGTTTCCAGGGACGGCACGAGTTCGATGGTGCCGCGGTCCATGCCGTGGTCCAGTTCCGCGGCGGTGACCAGGGCGTCGAACCGGACCACGTCGTCGCGGGAGAACAGTTTGGGCAGCAGGAAAGCGGTCAGGTTCGTGTGCGTCACGGTCGCGATGTCCCGGCCAAAGAACCCGGTGTCCAGTGCGTTGGGCCGGATCAGGATCCCCTTGGAACCGTCATGGGCCTGGAGGGCGTCGCGGGCGTTGGCCCGGGCCAGGTCTTTGTCCTGAGGTGGAACCGAATCCTCGAGGTCGATGATGACGGCGTCTGCCTCGGAGTTCAGCGCCTTGTCGATCCAGTCCCGTTTGTGGCCCGGAACGAAGAGCAGGGAACGATACGGCTTCATGCTGCAGCCTCCCCGGTGATCTTGGTCAGCAGGGTGCCGGCGGCCAGGGATTCGCCGATGCCGGCGGTGACGTCCCCGACGGTTCCGGCCATGGGCGCGGCAATCGGATTCTCCATCTTCATGGCTTCGAGGACGAACAGCACGTCCCCCTTGGCCACCTTCTGCCCCGGTTCCACGTTGACCTTGACGATGGTGCCCTGCATGGGTGCCTTGACGGTGCCGTCGCTAACGGCCTCGCGCCGGGCGCGGGCCTGGCGGGTACGCCCGACGGCGGCCGCTGGGTCTGCGGGCGCGTCCGCGGCGGCAGTGGGCGCGCCGTAGCCGCCGGTGCCGTAGCCCCCGGACGTCCCGTAGTCGCTGAACATCGGCACGATATAGAACCGGCCGCCCACTTCAACGTTGGCGCGATCCACCGGCTCGGGTTCGGAGAAGTCCACGGATTCCTCCAGCCACAGCGTGCTGAACCGCAGTTCCTGGAAGTCCGGGTGGGAGGCAATGATTTTCGCCGCCGGGGCCGTTGTGGGAACCCCTTCGATCTGAAGCCGGTCCAGGCCATCGAGCAGGCGCTTGATGGCTGTTTCGCGGTCCGGCCCGCAGGCGATCAGCTTGCCGATCAGGCTGTCGTAAAGCGGCAGCACGGTGTCGCCCGACTCGTAGCCCGCGTCAAACCGCAAGCCTTCACCCTCCGGCGCGGTCAACACATCCACGGGACCCGGCGCCGGCAGGAAGAGCCCCTCAGCTACGTCCTCGGCGTTGATGCGGGCCTCGATGGCAGCACCCTGGGGCTTCAGGTTGTCCAGGATGGAAAGCTTCTCGCCGGCCGCCACCCTGATCTGTTCGGCAATGAGGTCCACGCCGTGCACCATTTCGGTGACCGGGTGCTCCACCTGGATGCGGGTGTTCATTTCCAGGAAGTAGAACTTCTCGTCCTCCACCATGAATTCGACGGTGCCTGCACCGACGTAGCCCACCTCGCGGGCCAGCCGCACGGCGGATTCGCCCATGGCCTGGCGCAGCCCGTCGGACAAGCCGGGGGCCGGCGATTCCTCGATGAGTTTCTGGTGCCGGCGCTGCACGGAGCAGTCGCGGTCGCCGACGTACACCACGTTCCCGTGGGTGTCTGCAAAGACCTGCACTTCAACGTGGCGCGCGTGGGTGAGGTAACGCTCCAGGTACACCTCGCCGTTGCCGAACGCGGCGGTGGCTTCGCGGACGGCGGCGTCGAACGCGTCCTTCGCCTCGGCCGCCGAGTTGATCCGGCGCATGCCGCGTCCGCCGCCGCCGGCGGACGCTTTCACCAGCACGGGGTAGCCGTGGTCAGCGCCGAACGCTTCCACGGCGGCGGCGCTGGCGATGGCTCCGTCGGAGCCGGGGGCGAGCGGCACCTGGACACGGATGGCGACGTCGCGCGCGGCTACCTTGCCGCCCATAGTGGAGATGGCGTGGGCCGAGGGACCAATGAACGTCAGGCCCGCTGCGGCAACGGCCTCGGCAAACTCCGGGTTTTCCGAGAGGAATCCGTAGCCCGGGTGGATGGCCTGGGCGCCGGATTCGACGGCGGCCGCGATGATCCTGGGGATGTTGAGGTAGTTCTCGCTGGCCGGGCCGTCGCCGAGGTTGACGGCGGTGTCGGCCACGCGGACGTGCAGGGAACCGGCGTCGGCGGAGGAGTAGACGGCCACGGACTCGATGCCCAGGGCGCGGCAGCTGCGTGCCACCCGGACGGAAATTTCGCCGCGGTTGGCGATGAGGATCTTGGTAAACATGGTGGTCCTTAGTTTTTTAGGCGCCGGAGTCAGGGCGCGGGAGTCAGCGCGTGATGCAGGTGTTGCGGCATTCGCCGATGCCGGAGATCGAGGTAAGGACAGTGCTGCCGTCAGCCAGGAATTCCTTGGGGTTGAGCCCGTCCCCCACGCCGCCGGGAGTCCCGGTGAGGATGACGTCGCCGGGATTGAGCGTGGTCACCGCGGAGATGTAGCGGACAAGTTCCACCGGGCCGAACACCAGGTCGCCGGTGCCCGCCTTCTGCTTGGCAACCCCGTCCACGGCGCAGGAAATCTCCAGGTCCGGGGCAGTGCCAGCTTCGTCGGCGGTCAGCAGGAACGGGCCCAGCGGTGTGGTGGCGTCAAAGGTTTTGCCCTGCAGCCATTCCGTCGTGCGGCGCTGGAAGTCACGGGCGGAGATGTCGTTGGCCACCGTGAAGCCGGCAATCGCGGCCGCTGCTTCCTCTTCGGTGGCCCGCCAGACCTTCGTTCCAATGACGACGGCCAGTTCAGCCTCCCAGTCCACCGCTGCGGAACCGTGTGGGATGACGATCGGATCGTTGGCGCCGATAAGGGCGTCCGCGAACTTGGCGAACAGGGTGGGGTGCGCCGGAAGTTCGCGTCCCATCTCCAGGATGTGTTCGCGGTAGTTCAGGCCCACGCACACAATCTTTCCGGGCGCGGTAACCAGCGGCGCGAAGTCCGCCGCTCCCAGCGCTACCCGCGCGCCGCCGTCGTACTGTTCCACTGCGGGGGAACCGGCACGCAGCCACTCCCCGATATCGGCAAACGGCAGCAGCACGAGCCCGCCGTCCACCTGGAGCGCCGCGGACGTACCGGATTCAGTGCGTACAGTTGCCAGTTTCATGCGCCCCACCCCAGGTTGGCTTTGAGCGTGGACTTCACGAGCTTGCCGGCCGCGGACCGCGGCAGTTGGTCGGCGCCCATAAAGACGATTTGCTTGGGAATCTTGTAACCGGCCAGGTGGGAGCGCAGGAACGTGGACAGTTCCTCGCCGTTGGCGTTCAATCCGTTGCGGAGTACGACGACGGCACGCACCTCTTCGTCCCAGCGCGGGTCCGGGACGCCCACCACCACAGCCTCCAGGACGGCGGGATGCAGGTACAGTGCCTGTTCAATCTCGGCGGAGTAGACGTTCTCGCCACCGGTTTTAATCATTTCCTTGAGCCGGTCCCGGAAGAAGTAATAGCCGCGCTCATCCTGGACGGCCAGGTCACCGGTGTGCAGCCAGCCGCCGCGGAGCGCTTCGACTGTGGCCTCCGGCCGCCCGTAATATCCGGTCATCACGGAGGGTCCCTTGACGCAGATTTCGCCGAGCTCGCCGGGGGCAACGGGCTCGCCGAACGGGTCCTGCAGCTGCGCCTCGACCAGCAGGTATTCGGTGCCGATCGAACCGTCAACGGCGGGATCCAGCATGTCGGCCGGCTTCAGCCTGGTGACCATCGGCCCAGCCTCGGTGAGGCCGTAGCGGAAGTAGAGTTCGGCGTCGGGGAGCAGATCGGTGAAGAGCTGCTTGTCCGGCATGCGCAGCAGGCCGGCGCCGGTGTGCACTGCCTTGAGGTGCGTCTGGATGGCGTGCTCAGCGAAGACGCCGTTCTGCATCAGCCGGCGCATCATATTGGGGATGAGGAACGTGTTGGTGATGCGTTCACGGCCCACGAGATCCACAATGAATTCCTCGTTGAACTTCTCCGCGATCACGCTGGTGGCGCCGGCGATAAAGTGCGGGACGAGCCAGCACAGCAGGGCGGCCGAGTGGAACAGCGGGGTGACGATCAGGCCGCGTTCCTCGGGCCGGGCGCCCATCTTGCAGTCGTACATTTCATTGATCGCGTTGGCTGCGGCCGCCCCGTGGGACACCACCACGCCTTTCGGTGTTCCCGTGCTGCCGCCGGTGTAGATGATGCAGAGCGGGCTCTCCAGGGTGGTGATGTCTTCCAGGGGACCGGAGCCGGTCCGCAGGGCTGCGAGGTCTGCGCCCTGCCGGATGAGCCGCGGAAGCGTGTCCTCGGTGCGGCCCAGGATCTCCAGCGCCTCCTCCGCGTTGGGAACCATCCGTTCTTCCACCAGGATGATCTGCGCACCGGTTTCCTTGATGCCCGCGGCAAGTTCGGCCGGCGCCCAGCGCCAGTTGTAGGCAACATAGGTGCCGCCGGCCGCGGCGATGCCGAAGAAAACCTCGGCATTGAAGGCCGAGTTGCCGGCCAGGACCCCCACATTGTCGCCGGCGCGGACGCCGGCGTCGCGCAAGCCCCGGCCCACGCTCCACGCGCGCTCCGCCAGTTCGGCGAACGTCAGCCGGGTGACGCCGTCGACGACGGCTTCACGCGCCGGGAAGCGCCGGTGGTTGAGTCGTATCCACTCACCAATCGTTCGCACTGTTCACTCCTTCGTGGGCTGATGCGGAGCCGGAACTTCACGGATCCACTCTACTCATTCTTTAACGAACAAGCGTTTGTTCATAGCGTAGTCCGACTTGATTAGCGTCGCAAGGGGGATGGCCACCTGCCTGTATTGCGTCGTGCAAGATGCGTCACCCCCGGGAGGGTGCCGCACAAATTGCCCCCTTGTGGGCGGCGCAGATCACACCCTACACTTGCGAACGAACGCTTGTTTTATCTCTCCTGGTTGCCGCGCTGGCCATTCCGCCCGGCCCAGGCCCCGCTCTCCCATCCATCCCAAGGAATGAGTTCCAATGTCGGAATTGACGAGTTCTGTTCAGCCCGCACCCCCCGGGCCAGTTGAGGCGCCAACCTTTGATCCCAAAACGTCCCGCCGGGCGGTGTTGAGCGGGACGTTTGGCACAGCCCTCGAGTGGTTCGACTTCGCCGTCTACGGCACCCTCTCGGCAACACTGTTCCCGCAGCTGTTTTTCCCCAGCTTTGACGCGAACTCCGCAATCCTCGCCTCGTTCGCCACCTTCGGCGCTGGCATGGTGGCCCGCCCGCTCGGAGGCATCGTGTTCGGCGCGCTGGGCGACAAGATCGGCCGCCGCAACGTCCTGATGTTCACTCTGGTGCTGATGGGCGCCGCGTCGGTGCTCATAGGACTCCTCCCCACCTACGCGGTGGCGGGCATCCTGGCGCCCACCCTCCTGGTAGTGCTGCGGTTCCTGCAGGGTTTCGCCCTCGGCGGGGAGGCCACCGGCGTGCAGGTGCTCGTGGTGGAGCATGCTCCCACCGACCACCGCGGCCTATACGGCGGCATCCTGGCCACAGGTTCACCCCTGGCCCAGACGTTTGCTTCGATCACCCTCACCGGCCTGGCCATGTTCCTCTCCAAGGAGGACTTCGCATCCTGGGGCTGGCGCGTACCGTTCCTGATGGGCGTCCTGCTGCTCGTCGTCGGCGTGTTTATCCGCCGCCGCATCGAGGAAACCCCCGCCTTCAAGGAGAGCCAGAACAAAGCCGCCGAGTCCGTCGTCCCGCAGGAACGCGCCCTGGCAGTCATCGCCAAGAAGCCCGGCACCGTCATCAAGCTGGTGCTGTCCTGGGCCGCCTCCGCGGGACTGTTCTGGATCAGCGTCACCTACGCCGTGAGCTACCTGACCAAGCAGCTCGGCTACGACAACTCGATCACCTTCGGCCTTCTGCTCATTGCCAACCTCGTCTCGATTCCCGCAGCGGTGCTGGGCGGGCGCCTCAGCGACCGGATCGGCCGCAAGAAGACCTTCCTGCTGGGCCTCGCCATGCAGGGCGTTGCCGCCGGCACCATGTTCCCGATCATGAACACCATGAACTACCCCGCCAGCGTGGCCATCATTGCCTTGGCCCTGTGCGGCATCCAGGTCACGGCCGGTACGCAGGCCGCCTTCTTCTCCGAATCGCTGCCGACGAACATGCGCTACACGGGCTCGGCCCTGGGCATGACCCTCGCCGGCCTGCTCTTCGGCGCCCCCATCCCGTTCATCGCCGCCTGGATCTTCCAAAACACCTCGAATGGAACCCTGGCCCTGACGGCCATCGCGCTGGGCATCGTGGCCATCTCCGTGGTTGCCACCCTGCTGCTGCCCGAGCGGTACAAGCAGTCGCTGCACGAGGAGCACTGACCGCACCTGCCAACCCGGCCTACCCACGAAAACGCCCGGCTGGAATTCTCCAGCCGGGCGTTTTCGTGGGCCGTCCACCATCGAGCGATGACGTCTCCGCCCGATGAGGTTCAAGCGGCAGAGCTGGAACTGGCACCCCGCCGGACCCGCTCGTCGGCGTCGGGGACGTTCAGTTCGCGCAGGGCCAACCGGGTGTAGATGCGGACAATCTCCTCAAGGGTGAAGCGGCCGCCGGGCTTGAACCAGCCGGCAATGTGCGTAGCCTGCGCGACGAAGCTGTAGACGTGGATCTTGGCGTCAATAACATCGGCCAGACCATCCTTGCCGGCAGCCAGGACCAGCTTCTCGAGGAACAGTTCGTAGTCGGCGCGCTTCCTGATCACCACTTCGCGGGCCTCCTGGGGCAGCGAGCGCAGTTCGGCGTTGCCGATGAAAACCTCCTGGGCCCGCTCGGCATGGAAGGTGATGTGCTCGGCGAGCGCGGCCTGGAGCACATCCACGCTGTCGCCGCCTTCCACGGCCGCCACGGCGTCCCCCACCCGTTCAAGCAGGTCATCGATGATGCCGCCCATGATCTGCAGCAGGAGGTGTTCCTTGCTGTCGATGTGGTTGTAGAGGCTGCCCACTTTGAGCCCGGCCGCCGAGGCAACCTGCCGAAGGGTCGTGGCGTCATACCCCCGCTCGAAAAAGAGCTTGGCCGCGCCCTCCCTGATGGTCTGGGCAGTGTTTCGTTCGGCTCGTACTGTCATCCCAGGGTGCCGCCTTTCCAACAGGGGATTGGTGATGTGCCTCATCCTAACAAGCGTCCGCTTTCGTCCGTTGGTATTGACAACACCGAAAACATCCGGAAAACTCAGCTTAACGTACAAACGCTCGTAAGTTTAGTTGACGCTAGGAGAATCGCCGTGGAGCAACGGAGCCGCCTGTTCGAGACGGTTACGGTGGGCGGACAACAGCTCCGCAACCGCATGGTCCTGCCACCCCTGACCCGCAGCCGCGCCTCCGATGACGGCGTACCCACCGCGCTCATGGCCGAGTATTACCGCCAACGAGCCGGCGCCGGGATGGTAATCAGCGAAGGAACCGTCATCACGCCCCAGGCATCCGCCTACGCGCGCGTTCCCGGGATCTACTCCGCGGAGCAGGTGGCGGGCTGGCTGCCGGTAGTGGAGGCGGCTGGCCGTGACGGCGCCGTGGTGTACGCCCAACTCTGGCATGTGGGCAGGCAATCACATTCCAGCGTCCAGCCCGACGGCCTGCCGCCGAAGGCGCCTTCCGCCATCCCCATCACCGGATACCAGTACCGGAGCGCGCACGGCAGGATCCCCTACGAAACACCCCGGGAACTGACGACGGCGGAAATCGTCCAGGCGTACGGCATTGCGGCCGCGAACTCCGCCGCGGCCGGATTCGACGGCGTCGAACTGCACGCGGCGAACGGCTACCTGATCGACCAGTTCCTCAACGATGGCTCCAACCGCCGGACCGACCACTACGGCGGCCCGCTCGAAAACCGCATGCGCTTCCTCCTCGAGGTGATCACCGAGATAGCCCGCTACCTTCCTATGGAGCGCATCGGCGTACGGCTCTCGCCGTCGTCGGACTGGATGGACGCCCACGACACTGACAAGCGGACGCTCTACTCCACGGTGGTCCGCACCCTCAACGGGATGGGCGTGGCCTACCTGCACCTTGTGGAACCTGAGATCGCCGGCTCCACCACGGTGGACCGGCCCGCCGGTTTCATCCCCACAGCCGAATTCGCTGCCCTGTTCGACGGCCCAGTGATTGTCACCGGAGGGCACAGCCAGGCCTCCGCTGAGCAGCTCCTGGCGAGCGGCACGGCAGACCTTGTGGGCTTTGGCAGGCTCTTCATCGCCAACCCCGACCTCCCCAACCGCTTCCTGGCGAACGCGCCCCTACAGCCGCTGCGTCCGGCCGGGATCTACGGCGGCGGACCGGAAGGCTACACCGACTACCCGGCACTGGCCGCCAGCGGAACCTGAGCACTGGACACCAGCCACCCACCCTTCCAAAGGAAACCAGCATCATGAGCACCACACCCCTAAACATCCTGGTGACCGGCGCGGGCGGCGGCATGTGCCGCGGCATCAACGCCCGGCTCGCCGCGGCCGGGCACACCATCGTCTGCGTCGACCTGAACGCGGAAGCCACCGAAGCTGCCGCCCAAACAATCCGCGACGCCGGCGGCACCGCCCACGCGTTCGCCGGCGATGTTGCCGATGAGGCCGCCGTCGGTACCCTGCACGCCGAGGTGAGCTCTGCCGTGGGACCGGTGCACGCACTGGTCAACGCTGCCGGCATCCTGGACCGCAGGTACCTGGCCGACAGCACCGCCGAGTCCTTCCGGCGGGCCCTGGATGTCAACCTGGTTGGCCCCTTCAACCTCATCAAAGCATTCTCCCCCGGCATGATCGAGGCCGGGTGGGGCCGGATCATCAACATCGCCTCCATCGCAGCGGTCACCGGCTACCCCTACCCGAGCTACGCGGCATCGAAGGCGGGCCTGGCCAACCTCACCCGCTCCCTCCTCGAAGACTTCTGGGGCACCGGGATCACCATCAACTCCATCTGCCCCGGCGTGGTGGACACTCCCATGGTCATCCAGGAGGTCCGCGACCAGGTCCGGCGGCGTGTCCCAACCCAGACCATCATCGAACCGGCTGAAATCGGAGCCATGATCGCCTTCCTGCTTACCGACGAGGCCCGGAACATCAACGGTGCCGACCTCCTGATCGACGGCGGCGCCACGCGGCTCTTCTCGCTGTTCAACAACCATGCAGACTGACGCGCCCGCCATCACCATCACCGGCACGGCCCAGAAGGAAGCCTGGCAGCGCCGCGTTATGCCTCCGATAGAGCTGGTGGCGCCGGGCGTCAACAGCGTTCCGGTGGTCTTCCCCGACAACCCCATGCGCTACACCCTGAGCTACGTGCTGGTGGACGGGAATGAGTGCGTAGTGGTGGATCCCGGCTTCGACAGCGAGGAAGGCCACCGCCAGCTGCTCTCGGCCCTCGCGGACCTCGGGGTTGGCCCAGGGGAAATCACCGGCATAGTGGCAACACACTTCCACACCGACCACCTGGGCATGGCCGCCCGGCTGGCCCGCGGATCCGGGGCGTGGGTGGCGCTGGGCAGGCAGGAACGCCGGCACATCTCCGCCTTTGAGGACGCCCACGAGGAATCAGCCCTGGACCAGTCACGCATGCTGGGCTGGGGCGTCCCCCACGGCCGCGTGGCTGAAGCAGCCATGACCCCTGAGGGGCTCCTGCATATGCGCCAACTGGCCGACCCCGACCGGCGGCTCGGCGACGGGGACAGCCTGTCCGTGGCGGGCCGGACCTGGCGCATCATGGAAACTCCGGGCCACACGCCGGGCCACATCTGTCTGTGGGATGACAACGGGGAGCTGGTTCTCTCGGGTGACCACATCCTGCCCCGGATCTCCCCCAACGTGTCATTGGAGATCCGCGGCGACACCGATCCGCTCCGGCAGAACATCGCATCCCTGCGGCGGATCGCCGGCAACGACCACTATGAGGTCTGCCCGGCCCACGAGTACCGCTTCCGCGGCGTGGGGCACCGGGCCAGGGTGCTCGAGGAGCATATCGCGGAACGCTCACGCGAAGTGCTGCACGTCCTGGGAAAGGGGGCGCCGACGGTCCATGAGGTAGCCCGCCGGCTGACGTGGTCCCGGGGGTGGGAATCGCTCGGGCAGCTGCAGTTCCGGCTCGCGCTCAGTGAAACAGCAGCCCACATCCGCTACCTCGTCACTTCCGGAGCACACGCAGGGGTTCCCGGGCTGGTGCTGGCCGACTAGGCAGGGACAGTCCCGGCTGCCCGCCACCAACATGGTGACGGGCAGCCAATCAGTGGCCCGCTGGATGTCTAACCCGCTAGATGATGACGATTTCCTCGGCCACGCACACGTGGATGCGGGTCAGGATGTTGTGTATGTCAGCCTGAGGGTCGTCCCAGGCTGCGTCCGACAGATGGCCGCCCAACGCCTCGGCAGCCATACGGGCGGCTGCCGGGTCGGCGAAGCCGAACGAGACAGCCACCTCGGGAATGTGCTCCTCGTGGCGGAGCGCTTCGCGGACCAACAGTTCCGCCCCGGGAACCAGGACGTTCATGCCCCAGCCGAGGGCGTCGTCGTTTGTTCCGGACAGGTGCCGCGCCCAGCGTTCCACTGCCGCGGGGGCAGGTTCTGCCCCCGCGTGCCAGCGCGCCAGTACCCACAGCTTCCACGGCCATGGCGCTTGCGCCGCATCCGCGGCGACCGGTCCACCGGTCAGCCCGCTGAGGAAGTGCTGTTCGTCCACGGCCAGCCTGTCCGCGACGTCGGAGCGGAAACCAGCCCCCACAACGTCGTCGGCCGCAAACCAGAGTTCCACGATTCCGTCCACGCGGTAGCGACCGCCGGCCTGCCCGGGAAGGGCCGGTTCCAAGACGTGGTTCTGCCGGTAGGCGGTCACCCCGGGAAGCCCGCGGGCGATGTCCGCGTGCGTTGTTGACCAGTGGGAACGGAACGCCTCGCGGCTCCTGTCACCGCGGGCTTCGAGGTAGGTGATCCGCTTGGGCATGCTCAGGCACCCGCTGTCAGCGGCACGTCGATTTCCTCGGCGAGGAACCACTCCACGCCGGCCAGGAAGTGGTGCTCGTGGTCAAACAGGTCCTTGCCTTCCGGTCCGCCGTACGCGGCTTTGACGTCCGCCACCGAGTCGAACCAGAGTTCGGCCATGCCGCTGAAGGGCCAGGCCTTCCGGTGCTCGATGGCAGGGTTCTGCCGGTACCGCCGGATGCCCGGGAGGCGGCGGACATAGTCCGGGTGCTCCACATTCCAGAAGTGCAGGAATTCCTCCCGGCCCAGTTCCGGCTTGGCTTTGATGACTGCCACCACCTTGATCATGCGGTCCGCCTAGGCCGGGGTGACGGCCTGGCGCCGCTCCACGGGAACCATCTTGCGCTTGGAATACAGAGCCAGGCGCCTGGTCAGGTCGGACCGCAGCTCGTTGGCCGGGACCACAGCTTCCACCGCGTTGGCGTTGGCGATCTTGAAGACGTCAATGCCTTCCGCATACTCGGCCTGCTTCTCCAGGATGAATGCCTTGCGCTCGGCCGGGTCCTCGATTTCGTGGATCTGGTTGTAATAGATCCCGTTGACGGCAGCATCCGGCCCCATCAGTGCGGGGCGCGCGGTGGGCAGGGCAATGACGGCGTCCGGGTTCATAGGCGCACCGGACATGGCGAGGTAGCCGCCGCCGTAGGCCTTGCGGACCAGGACGGTGATGCGCGGCACCCGGCACTCGGACACTGCGAAAATCATCTTGGCGCCGTGGCGGATGATGCCCTGGCGTTCCACGGCGGAGCCAATCATGTAGCCGGCAATGTCCACGAGGAAAATGATGGGGATGTTGTACGCGTTGCAGATCCAGATGAAGCGGGCTGCCTTGTCCGAAGAGTCCGGGAAGATGGATCCGCCCATGTGCTTGGGCTGGTTGCCCACCAGGCCAACGGGTCGGCCGTTGATCCGGGCGAACCCGGTGAGCATCTCCGGGGCGAACAGTTCCTTGTAAGGGAACCAGGAGCCTTCGTCCACGAGGGATTCGACGAACTCCTCCATGTCGAAGACCTCGGCCTCGCGGAGCGGCACAATGTCCTGCAGCGACCGGCCTGGGCGGGGTTCCAGAGCGGGTGCCAGCGGGGCGGGGGTTTCCCAGTTGGCCGGGAGGAAGGACAGCCAGACCCGGATAGCATTCAGGGCCTCTTCATCGTCCTCCACCAGGACATCGCCGAGGCCGGAGACGGTGCAGTGCATCTCGGCGCCGCCCATTTCCTCCAGCGTGACCTTCTCGCCGGTGACCATCTCGGCCAGGCGGGGCGAGCCGAGGTATGCCGTGGCGTGGCCCCGGACCATGATGGTCATGTCACAAAGGGCGGGAACATAGGCCGAACCTGCCGGCGACGGCCCAAACAACGCACAGACCTGGGGTACGCGGCCGGAGCTCTGGACCTGGTTGTAGAAGATATTTCCCCAGGCGTGGCGTCCGGCGAAGCTCTCGAACTGTTCGTCGATGCGGGCGCCCGCGGAGTCGAAGAGGTAGACGATAGGGATGCCTGCGGCGTCCGAGTTCTTCTGGGCCTGGGTGATCTTCTCGAAGGTACGGTTGCCCCAGGTTCCGGCCTTGACCGAGAAGTCGTTGGCGATGACGCACACTTCGCGGCCGTCCACGCGGCCATAGGCAATGACAACGGCGTCGCCGGGGAGGCCTTCCTCGTAGCGGGCCAGCAGGCCGTCCTCGATGTAGTTCTCGTCGTCGAAGAGGATGGCCAGGCGCTGCCGGACCAGGAGCTTGCCGGACTCGACGATCTTCTTGCGGTTCTTCTCGGAACCACCGAGGCGGGCCGCGGCGAGCTTCTCGGTCAGTTGTTCGTGCACTGTGGGTGCAGGGACGTCAATGTCCGGCACCGGCGCCGGGGCGACGATCGTAGCTTCACTCATGTTGAGCCTCCAGAAGTAAGGATTGTGTCCTTAATTAGTATACGAACAAGCGTTCGCTAGTCTAGTCTTAAGGCAGACGGACTTACGATTCCTCCGAGGCAATCCGTCCGCAGTTGATCGAACAGGAGACAGACATGCACGGCATTCATTCCCGCCCGGCCAGCACCACGCGGCCGGTTCCCAAGGGCCGCCCCGACCACTTCTGGGAAGACCTGGTTGCCAGTGACGTCATCCACACCGCCGGAATGACCATCACGGACGCACACCTGGTCCAGTGGGCCGGGCTCACCGGCGACCTCGTCTCCCTGCACCTGGACGAGACCTACGCGGCAACGACGCCGTTTGGCCAGCGCATCGCCCACGGCCCACTCACCCTCTCGCTGGGCCTGGGGCTCATGACCCAGACCGGCTATTTCAGCAACGTGGTGGCCTGGCTGGGGCTGGACGAGGTCCGCGCAGTCGCACCGGTGTTCATCGGAGACACCATCCGGGTCATCGCCACAGTGGACATGGCGCGCGAAACCAAGAAGCCTGCGCAGGGCATTTGGAAAATCAACTACTCGGTCCTGAAGCAGGACGATTCCACCGTCATGACCTTCAGCAGCAGCTTCATCATCAAGAGGAAATAAGCCATGAGCATTCAAGACGACTTCAAACCCGCGCCGCCGGCCGACATCACCGAGGCCGAGGAATTCGCAGCGTTGCGGAAACGCGTCCGCGCCCTGCTCGCCGGGCACGTCACCCCCGAACGGCTCAACAAATTCGACGAAGCCGAAGAGTACGACGTCGAGCTGTACCGCGAAATCGGCGCGGCCGGCCTCATCAAACTCGACGGCGAACTCCACGGCCACGGGCCCAAGCACCAGGCCCAGGCCGTAGTGCTCGAGGAACTCGGCGCCGGCCCCACCTCCGTCGGCGTGAGCATGGTGGTCCAGTACATGGGCGTCCAGCTCCTGCACAGCTACGGCAACGAGGCCCAGCAGGAGGAGTTCCTGGCCCCACTGCACCGCGGTGAGGCTAAAATGTCCTTCGCTCTGAGCGAGCCCGACGGCGGCACGGACGTTGCCCGGGCCATGAAGACCCGCGCAACGCAGCTGGCAGACGGCAGTTGGTCGGTCAGCGGGCAGAAGAAGTGGATCGGCGGCGCCATGGATGCCGATTACCTCATCCTCCTGGCCCGGACCAGCGAAATCAGCCGCGCCGCCATCGACGGCATCACCATGTTCCTGGTCCCGCGCTCCACGCCGGGCATCCGCACCGAGGTGATCGACACCATGGGCATCCGCGGCCTGGCCCAGTGCGATGTCTACCTCGACGACGTTCGGGTCCCGGAAGCCAACGTCCTCGGCGAACGGGACCGGGGATTCCGGCAGGTCCTGGGCACACTCAACGGCGAACGGCTCAACGGGGCCGCGGTGGCACTGGGGATTGCCCGCGGCGCAATGGAAACCGCCGTGGGCTGGGCCCGGCAGCGGCACGCATTCGGGCGTGCGGTGGGGTCCTTCCAGGGCCTGCAGCACAGCCTCGTGGACGCCAGCGTGAAGATTGAATCCGCGCGGCTCCTGCTGCGCCAGGCCGCAGAAGCGTCCGACGCCGGCCAGGGCACCAACGAGACCTGGTCCGCCATGGCCAAGCTGGCGGCTTCCGATGCCGCCACCACCACGACGGACATCGGCATGCGCACCATGGCTGGCTGGGGCTTCTTCCGCGGCCTGCCCATGCAGCGCTACTTCCGCGACGCCCGGCTGTACACATTTGCGCCGCTGACTGATGAGATGACCCGAAACTACATCGGTGAGAAGCACCTGGGCCTCCCCCGGTCATTCTGAGGCCGCGCCCCGCCCTCAACGAAAAAACGAAAGGGGCGGGGCCCTGCCCGAAGGCCGGCGCCCCGCCCCTTAGCTGCGAAACTAGGACCGGTAGTCGATCTGCAGGTCCACGATGTCCTGATCTTCCAGGTTGACCACGATATTGTCCGGGGTTCGGGTGGTCATCCAGACCAGTTCCTCCGTCCTGCTGGCATTTCCTTCGATATGCGGCATGTACGGCGGTACAAAGACGAAGTCACCTTCCTCCAGGTAGACAATCTGGCCGTAGCCTTCGCCGTACCTGATGAAGCCGCGCCCCTTGAGCACATAGCCGCCGGTATTGGCCTCGCCATGGTGGTGGGGGCCGGAGACCTCGCCGGGGCCCGTATAGACCTTGCCGAACCAGAGATTCTCCACGCCGCTGTTTTCCTTGCTGACCCCCGAAATGCGGCGCGCGTTGTGAGTTTGGCCAGGCGCTGCCGCAAGTTCATCAGCGCGGCTTACCCGGAACAGGTCTACGTTGCGGTTGATGTCAAAGGCCACTTCAGTCATGGCAATCTCCTCCTGGATTTTTTGAGTTGCCGCCGGTTACGTAGCTGCAGCCGAGGCCTGGAATCAGTATGTCCGCTGACGCCTCCAGGGTCAAGACGTACGCTCGTTCGTGGTTTGCGCTCTTGACATCGGACCCCCTCATGGGATTACCTAATGAACATTCGGTAAATAAAGCTGGAGGCAATGACGCATGGCTGAAACTACACTTTCCGGGGCCACCCACCCCATCCTGGAAAACGACTACGCCTCCGAATGGATGGGGATTGAGGTCCTCGCCCTCAGCGACGGCCACGCCACCATCCGGATGACGCTCCGGCAGGAAATGCTCAACGGCTTCGGCATGGCCCACGGCGGAATGATCTTCGCCTTCGGCGACACCGCCTTCGCCCTGGCGTGCAACCCCATCCACCCTGCACCCGGCGAGGAAGGCACCATCACCGTCGCTTCCGGCGTCGACATCAACTTCCTCAAGCCCGCCTTCCGGGGCCAGGTGCTCACCGCAGTGGCCGACCGCCGCTCCAGCGCCGGCCGCAGCGGCCTGTACGACATCCAGATCTTCGCCGCCGACGCCGCTGCGCCGGCCGCCGAAGGCCAGCCCAGTTCCAGCACCCCGGGCGAGCTCATCGCCGAGTTCCGCGGACGCAGCCGCACCATCCCCAAGAAGTAGGAAAATCATGACCCTGCATGCCCCCGAGACCCCCGCCGCTGCCGTTTCCACCCAGGACACCGCAGCCGGCATCGACCCTGGACTGGACCGCGAGGAAACCATCTCCCGCGACGAGCTCGAAGCCCTCCAGCTCAGCCGGCTGCAACACACCGTGGCCTACGCCTATGAGCGGGTCCCGCTGTACAAGCGCAAGTTCGACGAGGCCGGCATCCACCCCAACGACCTGCGTGAACTCGAGGACCTGGGCAACTTCCCCTTCACCACCAAGGACGACCTGCGGGAGGAATACCCGTTCGGCATGTTCGCGGTGCCGCAGAATGAAGTGGCCCGGATCCACGCCAGCTCCGGCACCACCGGCCGGCCCACCGTCGTCGGCTACACCAAGCAGGACCTGGCCGACTGGGCCAAGCTGGTGGCCCGCAGCTTCCGCGCCTCCGGCATCCGCCCCGGCATGAAGGTCCACAACGCCTACGGCTATGGCCTGTTCACCGGCGGCCTGGGCGCCCACGCCGGCGCGGAAGCCCTGGGCTGCACCGTGATCCCCATGTCTGGCGGCCAGACCGAACGCCAGATCCAGCTGATCCAGGACTTCAAGCCGGACGCCATCCTGGCCACACCCACCTACCTGCTCACCATCGCCGACGCCATGGCGCACATGGGCATCGACCCCGCCTCCACCTCCCTGAAGTTCGCCGTGCTCGGCGCCGAGCCGTGGACCCAGGAGATGCGGCACGAGCTCGAGGTCATGATGAACATCAAGGCGTGCGACATCTACGGCCTGTCCGAGGTCATGGGCCCGGGTGTCGCCGGCGAGTCCGTGGAAACCCAGGACGGCAGCCACATCTGGGAGGACCACTTCCGCCCCGAAATCATCGACGCCTTCAACCCGGTGGCGGGCAAGGAGAACGTCCTGCGCGACGGCGAGCACGGCGAACTGGTCTTCACCTCGCTCACTAAGGAAGCGCTGCCCATCATCCGCTACCGCACCAAGGACCTCACCCGCCTGCTGCCCGGCAGCGCCCGCCCGGCTCACCGCCGGATGGGCCGCATCACCGGCCGCAGCGACGACATGATCATCCTGCGCGGCGTGAACCTGTTCCCGTCCCAGATCGAGGAAATCGCCCTCCGCATCCCCGAGCTGAGCCCGCACTTCCAACTCGAACTGACCCGCCCGGAAGGGCAGCGGATGGACCAGCTGACGGTCCGGATCGAACGGCGCGACGCGGTCACCGTTGAGCAGAGCACGACGGCGGCACGCACCTTGAAGGAGCAGATCAAGATCCACGTGGGTTCTTCGTGCACCGTGAACGTGGTGGAGCCGGGCTCGCTGGAGCGGTCCAACGGCAAACTGCGCCGCATCTACGACATGCGGCCGAAGGCATAACGGAAGATGCCGCCGGGCACAGCCGATGCCGGCCGGGCTGCGGCCCGGCCGGCGCCGGCTCCCGGACCGACCGACCGTTCGTGAGAAACTAGCCACTATGCCCAGCACCACCGATACTTCCAGCCCCGGCTCAGCCAACGGAACAGCAAAGCGCGGCCGCCCCGGCTACGACCAGCAGTCCGTGCTGCGCATCGCCGTCGACGTCTTCAACCGCCATGGCTACGACGCCACCTCGATGGGGATCCTGGCGGACAACCTGGGCATCTCCAAGTCCGCCATCTACCACCACGTGCCGTCCAAGGGCGACCTCCTCAAGCTTGCCCTTGACCACGCCCTGGGCGGCCTTGAGGCCATCCTCGAGCAGCCGGAGGCCACTTCAGGGGCTGCCGACACCCGGCTGGAATTCGTGCTCCGGCAGACGGTGGCCGTGCTGGTGGACCGCCTGCCATTCGTCACCCTGCTGCTGCGACTGCGGGGCAACACGGAAATTGAACGGGACGCCCTGGAACGCCGCCGGACCTTCGACCACAAAGTGGCCGTACTGATTTCCGCCGCGCGCGATGAGGGCTCGCTCCGCCAGGACATCGATCCCCGGACCGTCACCCGTCTCCTGTTCGGCATGATCAACTCGATCGTGGAGTGGTACAAACCGGGCGGCTCCCTCTCCCCGCAGCGGCTTGCGGACGACGTCATCACCATGGCGTTCGACGGCCTCCATGCGGACGTGTAGGGCGCGCATCCACGTGTCCGCGGGCAACTAATAAGCGTGCTTGGTATTTGGCGGGCTCCCCGGCTACGGTGGTAGAAAGCCATCGTCCGCAGGGAGGTCCTGAATGAGCCAGGCCAATGATCCACGGCGTTCATGCCGGCCCCGGACAGTACTCGCGGGCGGACTCCTGACCGCAGCCCTGGCACTTAGCGGCTGCACCGGCTCGCCTGCTCCCCCAACCCCTGGCACCTCCTCCCCAGGCCAGCCATCGCCGTCGGCCCCGGCCTCCGGGACTTCCGCTTCGGCAGCGCCAACCGCCGGCGCAGGCCCGGACTCCGGAACCGCAGCCGGCAACCTGCCCCAGCTCGTGGAAAACCTCTCCCCATCAGTGGTCACCATCTTCACCCAGGGCGGCCTGGGCAGCGGCGTGGTCTACTCCGCCGACGGACTGATCCTCACCAACGAGCACGTGGTCCGGGGCGCAACCACCGTGGAGGTCGGATTTGCCGACGGGCAGCGCGTGGAAGGGACAGTCAAAGCAAGCGACGCCGTGACGGATCTGGCCCTGGTGCAGGCCAAGCGCACCGGCCTGCCGAAACCCACGTACCAAAGCACCCTGCCCAAGGTAGGCGAAGGCGCACTGGTCCTGGGTTCCCCGCTCGGATTCGAGAACACGGCCACCGCAGGCATCATTTCCGGGCTGCACCGTTCCATTCCAGGCTCCGCATCCAACAGCCTCTCCCTGGTGGACCTCATCCAGACGGACGCACCCATCAGCCCCGGCAACTCCGGCGGTGCCGTGATCAACATGCGCGGCGAGGTGATCGGCATCAGCGAGGCGTACATCCCGCCGTCAGCCGGGGCGGTCTCCCTTGGCTTCGCCATCCCGGCCGCCACCGCAGTAGACGTGGCGGAGGAACTGCTGGCCAACGGCACCGCCAAGCACGCCTACCTGGGCCTCACCCCGGGCGAACTGACGGCCCAGATCGCCGCCCAGCTGGGCATCCAGGGAGGATCCGGAGTGGTGGTCCTCGCCGCGGACACGGACGGCCCGGCAGGCAAGGCAGGAATCCGCCCCGGGGACGTCCTGCAGTCCATGGAGGGCGTTGAGCTCACCACGCCCGAAAAGCTCCTGGCGGAACTGCGCAAGCGTAACCCCGGCGACACCGTAGGCTTCAAGGTCAAGCGGGGCGACCAAAACCTGGATATCAAGGTTGACCTCACCGACCGGCCTGCCACTACAACCACCCGATAGGAAGGAAGAAACATGAGCCACCCCAAGGAAGAACCGGACGCAGGATACATCGTCCCAGACCCGTCCAAGCTCCGTGAGGACATTCCCGGCGACGCCGGCGACGAGGCCAACGCGATCCGCTTCAGCGAGGAGCAGGCCCTGATCGAGGAACAGTCGCACGGCATCCGCCCCGACACCTACAGCGTTCCGGCAGGCGGCCCCACCATGGACGAGGCCCGCGGCAACATGGACCTCTCGGACCGCAGCGAAGAAGGCCGCGGCACCGGACGCGAGGATGACAGCAGCGACGACGGCCTGCACGGCGGCGCAGAAAGCTGACGCCGGCACGAACACTGAAGCAGCAGGGGCACCCCGTCCGGGGTGCCCCTGCTGCTTTCGTTGAGGTATGCAGCTGCCGTGCCTAGACCTCGTACTCGAGCTTGCCGCCCAGGTTTTGGTGGACGCACAGGATGTTGTGTTCGGTGTCCATGAACCACGCGCACTTTTCCGAGTTGGTGGTGCAAATGTGGTTCTCCGTCTTGAGGGTAGGCAGGTCGTAGTCCTGGAAGATGACGCCCCGTGCCTCCATGTCGCGGACGGTTGCCTCGATATCCGCGACCTCAAAGCTCAGCGCGGTGTGGTCCGAGTGCCTGCCGTCCGAGACCGGCATCAGCTGCAGCAGTGGACCGCCGTCGGCGCCCAGCAATTCGCTTCCGTCCTCCGTTTTTCCACGGTGCGGGAGTCCCAGCTTTTCCGTGTAGAAACTGCGGGCGCGGGCTGGGTCATCAACCGGCAGGATGGTTGTGGCTGTGTTCATTCTCAGGGTCATTGGGCCACCTCCTACGGGCAGAATCTTACGCCCGGCAGGCCCAAAAAGAACCGCCCTCAAACGCCCCATCACTTCCCGCCCACCAAACCCAAACGCCCCATCACTTCCCGCCCACCAAACCCAAATGCCCCATCACTTCCCGCCCACCAAACCCAAATGCCCCATCACTTTCCTCAAAGAAGTGATGGGGCGTTTGGGAAAAACCGGCGGTAAGTGATGGGGCGTCGGGTTACTTTTCGACGAGGGTGAGGACGTCGTAGGTGGCCACGATCTCGTCGTTCTGGTTGGTGAGGACGGCGTCCCAGGCCACCTCGCCGTATTCGTCGGTTTCGCGCGGGGTGATCTTCTTGGCGGTGAGGGTCACCCGGATGGAGTCGCCGGCGGCAACCGGGGTGAGGAAGCGTGCGTTCTCCAGGCCGTAGTTGGCCAGGACCGGGCCCGGCGCAGGCTCCACGAAGAGTCCGGCGGCCCAGCTCAGCAGCAGGTAGCCGTGCGCCACGATGCCCGGGAAGAACGGGTTGGCTTCCGCTGCTTCCTGGTTGGTGTGGGCGTAGAACGTGTCGCCGGTGGAGTTGGCGAACGCGCTGATGTCCTCCAGGGTGACCTGCCGCAGGTCGGAACGGACGGCGTCGCCGATCCGCAGGGTGGACAGGTGCTTCCGGAACGGATGCGCGCCCTCGGTCTCCACGGTGAAGTTGCGGTCGGCCCCGGTGTGCCACACACCGGTGACCGCGGTGAGCATGTTCGGGGAGCCCTGGATGGCGGTCCGCTGCATGTGGTGCAGCACGGACCGGATGCCGCCCAGTTCCTCGCCGCCGCCCGCGCGTCCGGGGCCGCCATGGACCAGGTGGGGAACGGGTGAGCCGTGGCCGGTGGAGGACCGGGCGTCCTCGCGGTTCAGCATCAGGACGCGGCCGTGGTGGGCCGCGATGCCGGTGACCAGCTCGCGGGCCGCCTCGGGATCGTTGGTGCACACCGAGGCCACCAGTGAGCCGCCACCGCGGGCGGCGAGGCGTACGGCGTCCGCCAGGTCCTTGTAGCCGATGACGGAGGACACCGGCCCGAATGCCTCAAGCGAGTGGATGGCTTCAGCTTCGGGGTTGTCCCAGTTCAGGACCACGGGAGCCATGAAGGCCCCACCGTCCACTACCCCGGTGGTTCCGTCAGCGGAGGTGACCGACGGCGAATCGAGCGTTCCGTACGCCAGCTCACCGCCGGCGTCGAGCATTGACTGCACGGCGGCGCGGACGTCCTCCAGCTGTTCCACGGACGCGAGGGCGCCCATGGTGACGCCTTCTCCGCGGGGGTCGCCCAGGACCACGCGCTCGGCGATGCGCTTGCCGATGGCCGCGGACACGGCGGGTACCAGTTCCTGCGGCACGATGGCGCGCCGGATGGCGGTGCATTTCTGGCCTGCCTTGACGGTCATCTCGGTGACCACGGACTTGACGAAGGCGTCGAATTCCGGGGTCCCCTCCACGGCGTCGGGGCCCAGGATGGCGGCGTTCAGGGAGTCGGTCTCGGACGTGAACCGGACGCCGCCCTCCACCACGTTCGGGTGGGACTTGAGGGACTTGGCCGTGGAGGCGGACCCGGTGAACGCCACCAGGTCGCGGTAATCCAGTACATCCAGGAGCCCGCGGACGGAACCGGAGATGAGCTGCAGCGAACCCTTGGGCAGGATGTTGGACTCAACGATGGCCTTGACCACGGCGGCGGCAACATAGCCAGTGGGGGTGGCCGGCTTGACGATGGTGGGGACGCCTGCCAGGAAGGCGGGGGCAAACTTCTCCAGCATGCCCCAGACCGGAAAGTTGAAGGCGTTGATCTGAACCGCGACGCCGGGGATGCGGGTGTAAATGTGTTCGCCGGCGAAGCAACCGTCCTTGGACAGCACCTCCATGGGGCCGTCCACCACCACCTGGGAGTTGGGCAGCTCGCGCCGGCCCTTGGAGCCGAAGGTGAAGAGGACGCCGATGCCGCCGTCGATGTCCACCATGGAGTCGATCTTGGTGGCGCCGGTCTGGAATGAGAAGTTGTAGAAGTGCTCACGGCGGGCGTTGAGGTACTGCGCCAGCTCCTTGAGCTTGAGGGCGCGCTGGTGGAAGGTCAGCTTGCCGAGTTCAGTCTGGCCGGTGGTGCGGCCGTACTCCACGACGGCGGCGAGGTCCAGGCCTTCCGTGCTCACCTTGGCCAGGACCTCCCCCGTGCTCGCATCCCGGACGGGGACCGCGGAAGCCGAGGAGCCGGCGTCGGGCGTCCACCATGCGTCCATGACGAAGCTGGGCACTGTCTCCACGGTGTCGACCGTGGCCTGGGGAGCTGTGGCTGTGGTGGTCATCGTTGACGGTCCTTCCAACAAGGGGGCAGGCAAACAGGGCGGCCATTACTGACCGTCCGTTCGGTAATATATTCACCATACATGAAGTGCCGTGCTGCACACTAGAAGGCCAGGACCGAATTGGCCACCCAAAGGAGAACGCATGAACGCCCCGTCGCCCCAGGATGCTTCCGATAACCAGCATGAGCTCTGGAAAATCACCCTCGGGGAGCTGGACGAGAAGATGGGCGTAAAAATCCTGGAGGAGTCGGTGGAGCGCGTGGTGGCCACCATGCCCGTGGAGGGCAACCGGCAGTCGTTTGGGCTGCTGCACGGCGGCGCCTCGCTGGCCGTGGGCGAGGCGGTGGGGTCCTGGGCGGCCGTCATCCACGCGAGCACCATGGGCAAGACGGCGGTGGGCGTTGACGTTTCCGCCACGCACCACCGTTCCGCACGCGAGGGCCAGGTGACCATTACCGCCACGCCCATCCACCTGGGCGGGACGCTGACCACGCACGAGGTGCTCATCACCAACGAGGCCGGCCAGCGGCTGTGCACGCTGCGCATCACCAACCTGCTGATGAAGCGAAAAAACTGAAAAAAATCCCCGGTTGTGCATCCATGGGCGGCGTTCCAGAGGTAATAAGCGTGTCAGCATCACCAGCCCGGATACCGGGCATCCCCCAAGGAGTTCGACATGCGCAAAATAACCTACGCCGCCGGAGCACTTTCCCTAGCTGCTTCACTGGCCTTCGCCGCTCCCGCCCAGGCCGGCAACTGGCACCACGATGACGACCCCGCCCAGCTGTCCGTCCTGCACGGGGTACCCGGCCTGACTGTGGATGTCTGGGTGAACGGCGAGCTCACCCTTGATGACTTCACGCCCGGCACCCTGGCCGGACCGCTGGAACTGGCCGCCGGCGATTACCAGATCGCCATCACCGCTTCGGACGCCACCAGCGCCGACAATCCGGTGATCGGCCCGGTGGATGTGCAGCTCGACGAGGGCCGCAATTACACGGCAGTGGCGCACCTTGACGCCGGCGGAGCCCCCACGGCGACCCTCTTCACCAACGACACCAAGGCCCCCGGCAATGACACGAAGGGCAAGCTGACGGTCCGGCACGTCGCCGCAGCGCCCGCGGTGGACGTACTGGCCGGCGGAACCGCCGTAATTGAAGGCCTCAGCAACCCGGATGAGGCAACCCTGAAGCTGAAGGCCGGCACGGTTTCAGCCTCGGTGGCAGCGGCAGGGACCACCGACCCCGTGATCGGCCCTGCTGACATCACCGTCGAAGCTGGGAAGAACACCATCGTCTACGCCTGGGGAAGCCTGGCGGACGGCACGCTGGACGTGGCTGTCCAGGTGGTTGACGGCAAAGAGAGGTGCGTCGGGCGCCACTGAGGCTACCGCAACCGGGAGGCGCGAAGCGCCATTCCCTCGGCATCGCTACGGGCCGGTCCTTGTAGGCCGGCCCGTAGCGGCTACCGCGAAGGCCGCCGGTTCCGCCGGCGCACAAGTACCGTCAGCAGGATCCCGACGGTGAGGACGCCCGCGGCAGCAGCCGCTGCGGGGATGAGCCCGGCTGATCCCGTGTAGGCCAGGCCGCCGCCGGCGCGATCACCGTTTCCGCCCGTGTTGGCAAGGCCCGCAGGAGCGCTGGGAGCGGGGCTGGTTGCCGGCGGAAGTACGACGACGGGGCTCGCCGACGGCGGGGCAGGCGACGGGTCTGCTGGGGCCGGGTCGGTCGCGGCCGGGGTGATCGGGGCGGGAGTGGCCGGGGCAGGAGTGGCCGGGGCAGTGTTGCCTGGTGCGGGGCTTGCCGGTGGCTCAGTCGGTGCCGGACTTGCCGGCGGGGCGGGCGGTGCCGCTGCAGCGGACGCAAACTCAAAGCTGTTGGTGCCCGACCGGCTGTACCCGTTCACGGTTTCTGCCGTGAAGCGCAGCGGGTCCGTACCCTGCGGAGCCGTGAAACTCCATGTCCCGTCATTATGCACGGGCACCTCAAACGGATCCTTTCCTTGGAACGTGACCCGGACCGTGGATCCGGCGGCGACCGCAGATGCCGGAGCAGCGGGAACCTGGCCGCTGATCACCTGGCCCGGCTGGTAGGCCTTCCCGGGTGCGGGGGCCGTGACGGCAGGCTTGTTGAGGAATACTTCCAGCTGGTAGCCGGGCAGCACGGCAAGGGCATCCTCCAGGGTGGCTGCAATGGCCCGCGTCTGGACGCCGTTCTGGCTTTCGGCACCGGTGTGGGTACCAACGGCAAAGTTGCCGCTGATCCACGGGCCGCCGGAGTCGCCGCCCGCCGACGTGACCGTCGATGAATCGAAGGCACGGACCGGCCGGAGGTCGTTGTCGTAGTTGGGCGGAACACTCTTTTGGCCCGGCATCATCCAGATGCCCACCGCATCGACCGTGCCGCACTTCCAGCCGGACGTCCGTCCGGACCTGCAGACGTCCTGGCCCTGGAAGGGCGCTGTGGTTCCCACGATCCTGACAGGATCGGGCGTCCTGGAGTTGCCCCAGGTAGTGGTGGAGGGCTCGGGGTTCACGGAAGGCGCGATGTCCTGGATGACGGCGATGTCGGTCCCTGCCACGGATCCGTCTGCCGCTGCCGAGTTTCCGGGGCCGCCGAACTGGCTGAACCCGAAGCTGCCCAGGGGTGACAGCGGAGGCAACGGCTGAGGCGTCAGGGCGCCGGGCCCGCTCGCGGGCGCCCACCCGGGAGGTTCCACTGACGCCTGCCGCGCCAATCCATCCCTGGCACAGTGTCCGGCGGTCAGGACGAGCGGCAGCCCGGCCGGACTGAACGCGCTGAAACCGGCTGAACAGATGGCGGTGCTGTCCACGTAGTATCCCTGGCCGCCGAGGAGGTCCCCCTCGGTCTTGAGGGAAGCACCCTTCTCCAGTTTCACGTTGGCGTACCGCGCGACGAACTGTGCCGGCGTCATTTTGCCGGTTCCGGACGGCTGGCCGGCGGAAGGAACCGGGTCCGGCTGGTTGCCCGGGGTCCCGGACTCTGCGATGTTGACGGACCCGGTCCGGATGACGAAATGACCGTCGGTGTAGGCAACCGCCTGGAGGCCCTGGGTGCCAACGTCGCGGACATAGGCCTTGTACAGCTGGTCGAGGTCGGCTGCGACCAGCCCGTTCGCCGGCGGAGGCGTGTCCTGGGCCGCCGGGGAGGCGGTGGGGACAGCCGGCGTGGCCGGGAGGGTGACCGTCGGGGGAACCAGTACAAAGGCGGCCGGGCCGGAGCGGTTCAGTTCATCCACCGCGGCCTGAAGCTCCGGACCGTCGCCTTCCACCCTGATGGTGCCGCCTTTCAGGCTGATGCCAACGAAGCCAGGCAAGGCCCGAAGGGTGGGCGCGGCGCCGGCGGCCCGCCGGCCGAGTTCACCGGCAGCATTGAATTCGGCCACGCTGATGCCAAGATCCCGGCGAAGCGCTTCAGCAAGGCCTGCCTCGGAGGGCCCAGCCGCGTTGACAGGAGCAGTCGGGGCGCCGGAAACCGCCTCGTCGCCCGTAGCCGTGCCGGGGGCGCCGGGGCCCTGGGGCGCAGGCGCCGCCATGGGGCTGCCAGTGGTGGCCGGCGCCGGAACGGCCACTGCGGGGCCGGCAGCCAACCCGGACGACAGCACTACGGCGGCTATGGCTCCTGTGGCGGAGATTCTCTTCATGGGGGTTCGCCGTTCCACTCATCCGCGCCTGCGTGCGGGCGCCCTGCGACCGCGGCCGCCGACATCAAATATCAACAGCCACATCAGTAACTTAAGTCACAAGGGTATCTTTCGGCATGCCAAGGCGGAAACGGAATCCAGCTCCGCTTCCCGCAACCCGTGCGCCAGGAGATAGCCACGGGTTCCGAGGTCACGGACAAATGACACCACCGCGAGCCCGCGCCGTTCCAGCAGGGGCTCAAGCTCCGGCCCGGTCAGGTACCGCTCCCGGCCGTGCGGCGGACCATGGGTGCGGTAGCGCTCGTTGATCCCGCGGGCCGCCCGCCGGTAGCCCTCGGCAATAGCCTCGTCCGAGTCACCAGCCAGGTCCTGGACCATGGCCGCGATCAAACCGCTCCGGTCACGGCCGGCGGCGCAGTGCAGCACCACATCCCCTTTGGGCGCGGCGAGGGCAATTGCCCGGAAGACGCCCACCAGTTTTTCCGGGAAAAGGCGCGCATTCTCGGCGTAGTGCGCGGGGTCGTTCAGGTAGGGACCGGTGACGGCGGTAAACCGCGGATCCTCCGGTTCCTCCGTGGGTGCCTGCACCACGTCGATGCCCGCCCAGGCCGCGGCCGGCACCTCGGGGTCATTGCTCCGGCGCCGCGCCTCAACTGCGTTGCGGAGATCGACGACGGTGCGGACGCCGTCGTCGAACGCCTCTTTCCACCCCGCTGCGGTGAGCCACTCGCGGCGTCCCATCCGGTAAATGCCGCCCGAAATGCGCCATGCGTTTACAGCTCCATCCCAGTCCACGGACGTGCCCTTCTTGCTCATCCGCACAGCTAACCACACGCCCCTGAACGGCGCACTGCACAGCAGCGGACATTTCACCAGGGCACAAAGGCCTGCTGACCGCCGCGCAGGGTGGCAATACTGTGGCACCTAGGTACCTGCCCGCGGTGTCCAATGAGGTCATTGTTCAAAGAGGTAACTGTTCAAAGGGGAAATTCATGGCAAGTCCAGCAGTACAGCGGCGCCGTCCGGCTTTCGCAGCCGCCCTCGCAGCCCTGGCAATCACCGCCGGCATGGCAGCGGCCCCGGCCCAGGCCGTGGACAAAGAGAAATACATTGCCCTGGGGGATTCCTATGCCGCCGGACAAGGGGCCGGTCCCTACCTGGACAGCTGCTATCGCAGCGACAACGCCTATTCCGAGCTGGCAGACGTGGACAAAACCGTGCAGCTGGTGGTCAATGCTGCGTGCAGTGGGAAGACCACCTGGGATGTGGTGAACACCCAGCTTCGCCAGCTGAACAAGAGCACGGAACTGGTGACCATTACGGCGGGAGGCAACAACCTGGGCTTCGGCCAGATCATTACCTCCTGCGGTGCTGCTCTTTCTGATCCCGCGGCAGCCCCTGCCTGCGACGCGGCTACGTCCGCCGCGGCGGCAATGATCGGGAGCGGGCAGCTCACCCGCGACGTCATCTCGATGATCCAGAGTGTCAAGGCCGCAGCCCCCAATGCCAGGATCGTTGTCACGGGATACCCGTACCTCTACGATCCGGTGGCCCCGAACCCCGCGGATCCACTGTCCCTGTTCATCAACCAGGCCACCCTTCTGGCGGACGGCCTGGACGCCTCCATCGCAGCGGCCGCCGCTGCCACCGGGGCGCAATACGTCGATGTCAGGGCCGCGTTTGCCGGGCACGGCGTCAACTCCGCAGATCCCTGGATCAACCTGGACCTTGCCAACCCCGCAAGCCCGGACAACTTCCATCCCAACGCCGCGGGCTACCAGGCCTACTTCACTGCGCTGAGCAGTTCGGGCGTCTACTCCGCTCCCTGAGCACGGTCAGCGCCCGGGGTGCGCTCCGCACCCTGGGCGCGGCGGGCCAGCCGGTATTCCAGCCCGGCGCGGACGGCCGGCCATTCGTGCTCCAGGATGGAGAACACCACCGTGTCCCGGAGGGTTCCATCGCTGGTCCGTGAATGGCTGCGGAGCACACCGTCCTGCTTGGCGCCCAACCGGGCAATGGCTTCCCGCGACTGATGGTTCAGCCAGTGCGTGCGGAACTCCACGGCGGGGCAGCCCAGCGCCTCGAAGGCATGCCGGAGCAGCAGGAGCTTGGAGTCGGGGTTGGTCCCTGTCCCCTGCACCGAGGCCGCATTCCACGTGGAGCCGATTTCAACGCGGGGCGTGGCGGCGTCGATGTTCATGTACGTGGTCATGCCGATGATGCGGCCCGGGCCACCTGTGCCCGGATCAATCAGCCGGGTGGTGAAAGGCAGCATGGATCCCTGTTCCTGCAGGGTGAGGCGGCGCCTGATCTCCGCCGCCATGGCGTCCGGCGCGGGCACCGACGTGTACCAGAGCTTCCAGAGTTCGCCGTCGCTGGCTGCGGCCAGCAGGCCGTCGTGGTGTTCCTCCGCGAGCGGCTGCAGGATTACGTGGCGGCCGGTCAGGGTAAGGGGTTCAAGGAAAGTCACTGCACCAGCCTAGGCCCGCCGGCCGCGCGGGTTACGCTGGGGCAAGCACCACGACGTCGAGCGAGGGAGTTATTGTGTCAGGAACCAACCCGGATCCCGAGGACGACAAGATCACCGGCCTGGAGCCTGGCGGCGGGGTTCCGCCGGGCGAAACCCCGCCGGGGGAAGCCTCCACCGCCGGCCCTCAGGGCCACGAGGAGCGCGGCACCGGGAAGGGCACCCAGTTCCTGTGGATCGGCATCATCGGCGTCGTAGTCCTGCTGTGCCTGCTGTACTTCATCGGCTACATCGTGGGCTTCTTCGACTAGGCCGTGTTCCGCCAGGCGGTCAGCCTAACTGGGCCAGTCGAAGAATCCCTTGCCGGTTTTGCGGCCAAGTTCACCGCGGGCCACTTTGTCCTTGAGGATCTGCGGGGGTGCAAACCTCTCGCCAAGGGTGGAGTGGAGGTATTCGGCGATTCCCAGGCGTACGTCCAGGCCCACAATATCCGTGGTTTTGAGCGGGCCGGTGGGGTGTTTGTAGCCCAGGACCATGGCATTGTCGATGTCCTCAGCGGAGGCCACTCCTTCCTCAACCATCCGCATCGCCTCCAGTGCGATGGCCACGCCCAGGCGTGAGGAGGCAAAGCCGGGGGCGTCATTGACCACGACGGCGGTCTTGCCGAGTGCCTCCACCCAGGTTTTCGCCGCATCAGCAAGTTCGGGAGACGTGCGCTCCCCCAGCACCACCTCGATAAGGGTGGATGCCGGCACGGGGTTGAAGAAGTGCAGGCCCAGGAAGTTCTCCGGCCGCTTCAGTTCACGGGCCAGGCCGTTGACGGACAGCGATGACGTGTTGGACGCCATGAAGGCATCCTCTGCCAGCCGTTCCTCGATGCCGCGCAACGCGGTGACTTTCAGGTCCCAGTCTTCGGGCACTGCTTCCACCACCAACTGGCGGTCCCTGAACGCGTCGTAGTCGGTGCTGACGGTCAGCCGGGTCACCAGTTCTTCGAAGTTGGCATCCACCGCCCCGCGTTCAATGCTTTTCAAGGCTGCGGACTCCACCCGTTCCTGGGCAGCTTCGGCGGAGACGTCGTCGCGTTCCACCACCAGCACGTTGGCGCCCTTGATGAGGAAGGCGTGCGCGATGCCGGCGCCCATGCGGCCGCCGCCCAGCACGCCCACGTACGAGGGAAGGCCGGGGGCTACTGATGAATTACTCATGGTCTACTTTCCATCGGCGGGGTTGGCGGAGGCGGCTGCCTTCTTCGCTGCATTGCGGTCCAAAAACGCCTGCATCCGGTCGAATTTGGCCTGCGACTCGAAGAGGATGCCCTGGGCCAGCTGGTCGATCAGCGGGTGCGCTTCTGCGGGGGCGTGGAATACGGACTTGGTGATGCGGACGGCCAACGGGTCCTGCCGCCCGATCCTGCTGGCCAGGCTGTGGGCAGCCTCCAGGAGTTCTGCCGGATCGTGGATTTCCGTGATGAGGTTGGCCGCTTTGGCTTCCTCGGCGCCAAGGACCAGTCCGGCCAGCAGGATCTGCTTGGCCAGCGGCTCGCCGACGAGTTCCCTCAGCCGCCAGCTGGCACCGGCCGCCGCAAGGATTCCGAGCCCTGTTTCCGGGTTGCCGATCCGCACGTTGGGGGTGCCGATTCGGAAGTCCGCGGCGTAGGCGAGTTCCGCGCCGCCGCCCAGGCAGTAGCCGTCCAGGGCCGCGATGACCGGCATGGGCAGCTTGGCGATCCGGACGAAGATGGTGGAGTTGATGCCCTCCAGTGCATCGTCGCGGCGCCGTTCGCGCAGCTGGGCAATATCGGCGCCGGAAGCGAAGACCCCGTCCACGCCGGCGATGATCAGTACCTTGGGGTTCTGTTCCAGGGCCGCGCAGACAGTGTGGAGTTCGTCCACCATCTGCTGGTCGATCGCGTTCTTCACCTGGGGACGGTTGAGCAGCACCACCACCCGGTCCTCGCGCTCCTCCACCAGGAGCGCGGAGAAGTTTTCTGCTGCCAGGTCCACCGCCGCCGCCATCAGATTTTTTCCAGCAGCATCGCCGTGCCCTGGCCTACGCCAATGCACATGGTGGCCAGGCCGATTTTCGCGTCTTCGCGTTCCATCCGTCCCAGCAGGGTGATGGCGATCCGTGACCCGCTGGAACCCAACGGGTGACCCAGGGCGATCGCGCCGCCGTCGCGGTTCACGATCTCCGGTTCCAGCCCAAGCCGGCGGATGCAGGCCAGGGACTGCGTGGCAAAGGCTTCATTGAGTTCGACGGCGGACAGGTCGCCGACGCTCAGGCCGCTCCGCTTGAGCACCTTCTGGGTGGCGGGGACCGGGCCGATGCCCATGATCTCGGGCTCGCAGCCGGCAGAGGCGCCGTCGATGATGCGGGCACGGGGGGTAAGGCCCAGCCGCTCGATGGCTGCTTCCGAGGCGATGATGATGGCGGAGGCGCCATCATTCAGGGACGAGGAGTTCCCGGCCGTCACCACGGAACCGCCGTGCGCCACGGGCTTGAGCTTGGCGAGCACGTCCATGCTGGTACCGGCGCGCGGGCCCTCGTCGGTGTCCACCACGGTCTCTGATTTGCGGGTCTTGACCGTGACGGGCACGATTTCGTCCTTGAACCGGCCGGCCTCGATGGCGTCCAGGGCAAGCTGGTGGGACCGGACGGCGAATGCGTCAGCGTCCTCACGGGAGATGCCGTCCACCCGGGCTACTTCCTCCGCCGTTTCCGGCATGGAGTAGGTCATCTTGCCGTCCCGGGACAGGCCGCCGTGCAGGAAGTGGGGATTGGTGAACCGCCAGCCGATGGAGGTGTCGAAGATCTGGCCCGGCTTGGCGAACGCAGCAGTAGGCTTCTCCTGGACCCAAGGGGCGCGGCTCATGGACTCCACGCCGCCGGCGATGACGATGTCAGCGGCTCCGGCCTTGATCATGTGGCTGGCCTGGATGATGGCACTGAGGCCGGAAGCGCAGAGCCGGTTGACCGTGATTCCCGGAATATGCAGGGGCAGCCCGGCCAGCAGGGTGGCCATGCGGGCCACGTTCCGGTTTTCCTCCCCCGCGCCGTTCGCGTTGCCCAGGATGACTTCGTCGATGCTCTCAGGATCCAGGCCGGCGCGTTCCACGGCTTCCCGGACCACAAGGGCCGCAAGATCATCCGGCCGGACGGAGGACAAGGCGCCCCCATACCTGCCTACGGGCGTTCGGACCCCACCAACAAGGAAAGCCTGCGGACCTGCGGTTGCAGCCATGGAAACACCCTTCACGCGATAAACAGCACTGTCATCGGCGGCCGGCGCAGCGAAATTTCCCACTTACCGACCGTTCGTTCTGTAAATGGTACACGGGCAGCCCCGGCCGCGTATCCGGTTACAGGACCCTCACCCCAAGATGCGCAGCGATCAGCGGCGCCAGGAGCCCCAACTGATACTCATCGATCACGAGCCCGGACAGGCTGCCAAGGCCGCTGACCCGGCGGAACTCCGTGCCCCTGATGTCGAAGTCCTTCAGCCTGGCACCCGTCAGGTCAAGTGATCCAAGGGTGCAGTCTTCCAACCGCACGCGGGTGGCGCCGGCACCCCCCAGGTCCAGTTCGTTGATGATGCACCCACTGATGAGCACGTCCGCGAGCTTGGCGCCGCGGAGGTTGAGGTAGTCCAGCTTGCCGCCTTCGATCCGGACGGACTGCCAGCCGCTTTCATACAATTCGGCCGAGCCCAGGCGCGGGTTGCGAAGCTCCACGTCCCGCCAGGTACTGCGGGCACCCTGGAAGACCGGCGCGTACGCCTCCGCCAGGATGCAGTCGCGGAACGAGGTGCCGCGGAGCTGCGCGTCGTTGAAAGAGGCAGCATCGAACCGGCACTCGGCAAATACGGCCTCACCCAGGTCAAGGCCATCCAGGGCGGCGCGGTTGAACCGCAGGTTTTCGTACCGGTCCCCGCGGCGGAATACCGGATCCTGCAGTTCTTCGAGATCCTGCAGTTCCACGGCGGAAGGCCGGGGCGGGGCCACCTTGGCCGCCGCCGTGCCACGTCCTTTATCCATAGGCCGAGCCTAACGCCGGTGCAGCCAGCAGGCCGCAACTGCAACAGGGTACTTGAAATAGTAAGCAAGCTTTGTTTATGGTGAAAGGGCACGGTTGATCGACGGAAACGAAAGGAGGCCGGAACCATGGGCCTCGGAGACAAGATCAGTAACGCGGCAGAGGACCTTGGCGGCAAGGCCAAGGAAGCTGCAGGCAACGCGACCGACAACGAGCACCTGAAGGCAGAAGGCCAGGCCGACCAGGTCAAGGCAGACGCCAAGAAGGTGGGCGAAAGCGTGAAGGACGAGTTCAAGCGCAACTAGTCCTTGCTGCTGCAGCCGCAGCGAACGGCGTGCTGCAACAGCCCGAAACGGCGGCGGATCCAATGGATCTGCCGCCATTTCGCTGTCCACCCACCATCGATTGCTGAGTAGGTGCCGTTTTGAGGCCTCAAAACGGCAGTTACTCAGCAATCGATGGCGTTCACCAGCCGCTGCGGGTTGGGGTGTGCCCCTTCCGGGAATCTTCGGGCATGGCCATCTCGGCCCGGACACCCAACAGCCGGACAGCGTTGCCGGGTTCGATCTTTGAGACCAGGCCAAGCACCTCTGCCAGCACCACCGCGGGATCGGATGTCTCGGGGATCTTCCGCGCGTAAGTCCTGGTGGTGAAGGGAACGTAGCGGACCTTCAACGTCAGGCCGACCACCGGCCTGCCTTCGGCGGCAACATCCTCCAGGACGTGCGCAGCCAGCTCCCGGACGGCGTCCTCAATCTGCGCCCCGTCGGTCAGGTCCCGCTGGAAAGTGGTTTCGCGGCTGTGCCCGCGCGCCACCCACGGGGTGTCATCGACGGTCCGGGAACCGTCGCCCCGTCCCAGTTGCGCGTACCAGGGCCCCATTTTTGGACCGAATTCGGGAACCAAGTCATCGGGGTTCGCCGCTGCCAGTTCGGCAACGGTCGTGATCCCCAGGGTGGCGAGCCGGCGGGACACCGCCTTTCCCACACCCCAGAGGTCGATGGTGGGCCGCTCCCCCATGACCTCAAGCCAATTCCCTTGCGTGAGGCGGAAAACGCCCGCGGGCTTGCCGAACGTCGTCGCGACCTTGGCACGGACCAGGGTGTCCCCGATGCCGACGCTGCAGTGCAGCTGGGTTTCCGCCAGGACTGCCTCCTGCAGCCGGCGGGCAAAGGCTTCGGGATCGGCCGTCTCAAGCCCGACGAACGCCTCGTCCCAGCCGAGCACCTGGACGGTGGTTCCCGGCTGGGCACGCAGGACCGCCATCACCTTTTCGGATGCTTCCAGGTAGGCTTCGTGGTCCACCGGCAGGATGACCGCATCGGGCACTTTCCGCGCGGCGATGCGCAGCGGCATTCCGGACCCCACGCCGTAGGCCCGTGCTTCGTAGGACGCCGTGGACACCACTGCCCGCTCCGTGGGGTCGCCCCGGCCGCCGACGATTACCGGCCTGCCCGCAAGCTCGGGACGGCGCAGTACCTCGACGGCGGCGATGAACTGGTCCAGGTCCACATGCAGCACCCACTGTTCGCTCACAAGCCCCAGTCTGCCCGGCCGGACTCCAGGGGGCTAGCCTTGGCCCATGACGAACGTAGACCTCAGCGCTGCGGGCGCGGCTGCCGGCGGCTCCCCCTCCCTGCACGGCTACCTCGCCGTGCCTGTTGGACAGGGGCCGTTTCCCGGCGTCGTGATGATCCATGAAGCGTTCGGCCTGGACGACCAGACCCGGCGGCACGCGGACCGGCTGGCCCGGGCCGGGTACCTCACCCTGGCGGTGGACCTGTACAGCGACGGCGGTCCGCGGCGTTGCCTGGTGGGAACCATGCGCGCCATGGCGGCCCGTACGGGGCGTCCCTTCACCGACATCGCCACGGCCCGTACCTGGCTCGCGGAGTCTGAACTGTGCAACGGCAAAACCGGGGTGATCGGCTTCTGCATGGGCGGCGGGTTCGCCCTGCTGGTGGCGCGTGACGGGTTCGACGCCGCTTCCGTCAACTACGGCCGGCTCCCGGGCAAGCAGCAGCAGGAACTGGAAGACGCACTGCGCGGTTCCTGCCCTATCGTGGCCAACTACGGCGGCGCGGACAGGTCCCTGAAGGGGGCTGCGGCGCGCCTCGAAACTGCGCTGGACCAGTTGGGCATCGAGCACAGCGTGAAGGAGTTTCCCGGCGCCGGGCACGCCTTCCTCAACGACGAAGAAATCGGGCCGGTTCTCCTCAGGCCGCTGATGCGGGTCATGGGCGTGGGGCCGGACCCCGAGTCAGCCCCGGAGGCCTGGCAGCGCATCGAGGACCACTTCGCCAGGTACCTGAAGGACTAAGCAGCAGCAGAGGGGCTGGACCTGTCCGGCACTCCGTGGAAACGCCGACGGCGGGCCACCCACTGAAGGGGCGGCCCGCCGTCGAACATTGTCCGGAAAGCGTTAGCTGAAGAGCTCGCTCTTAGGCTCGTTGTTCTTGACCTTCTGCCAGCCGAGCCACAGGAGCACGGCGAAGAACGGGATCGTGCCCAGGGTCCAGAGGCCCAGGTAGAACACCTCGCCGGTGGCCTTGTCCGTCATGGTGTCGAAGCCGATGAGGATGGTGATGGCGAGCAGGCCCAGCAGTCCGGCCCAGCTGGTCCACGGCGAGCCGGGCATCGGCAGGGTGGAGGTGATGCCCTTGCGGCGGCGCAGCACGATCTGGCTGGCGAAGATGGCACCCCAGCAGAAGATCACGCCGATCGAGGCGCTGTTGAGCGCCAGGTCGAAGGCGTGCGAACCGCCCAGCCAGATATTCAGCAGGATGCCCACCAGGTAGAACGCCGCGATGGCCAGGATGGCGGCATACGGGACGTGCCGCTTGGACATTTTGGTAAGCCACTGCGGGGCGTGGCCGTTGTTGGCCATGGTGCGGAAGACCCGGCCAATGGAGTACAGGCCGGAGTTGCACGAGGACAGCGCGGCGGTGATGACGATCATGTTCATCACATCGCCCACCCAGCCCAGGCCCATCTGGCCGAAAACGGTCACGAACGGCGACGTGCCGGCCTTGTACTGGTCGGACGGCAGCAGCATGGCCAGCAGCAGCACGGAACCGACATAGAACACCACGATGCGCAGGACGACGGCTCGGATCGCCTTGGGCACTTCGCGCTCCGGCTTTTGCATCTCGCCGGCAGTGACTCCGACCAGCTCGATGCCGTTGTAGGCGAAGATCACGGCGTTAAGGACCAGGACCATCACCAGCGCACCCTTGGGGAACATGCCGCCGTCGGCTGCGAAGAGGTTGGCCACCGAGGCATGCCCGGTGCCCACCTGGGCATTGGTGACCACCATGAAGGTGCCCACGGCCAGGAAGATGACGATGGCGCCGACCTTGAGGCAGGACGCCCAGAACTCGAATTCGCCAAACGCCTTAACGCTCAGCAGGTTGACCGCCACGAGCAGAGCCAGGGCCGCGATGGCCGAGGCTTCCACGGGGACGTTGGGGAAGAAGAACTGGAAGTACAGCCCGATGGCGATGAGCTCCGCAATGCCCGTCATGCCCCAGTTGATGAAGTACATCCAGCCGGACAGGTAGGCGCCCTTTTTGCCGAACATCTCCCCCGAATAGCTCACCAGGGAGCCGGAGGTCTGGCGGTACATGATGAGTTCGCCCAGGGCCCGCATGAGCAGGTAGGCAATGACGCCGGCAATGGCGTAGGAGAAAATCAAGGCCGGGCCGGTGGAGGCCAGGCGTCCGCCGGCTCCCATGAAGAGGCCCACGCCGATGGCGCCGCCCATGGCAATCATGGTGACGTGGCGGCGCCCCAGGGTCTTGCTGTAGCCCTCGGCGCTGAGGGACGGGTCGACGGCGGAGGATGGCGCCGTGCTGTTCTTGAGGTCTGTGGGGGTACTTTGAGGCACAACTGTTCCTTGTGGGTTGGGGGTTGGCCGCATCCGGTCTTCGTATGATCAAGCTCACAAAATTCGGCCTTTAGGCCTTGGGACCATCAGATGTGAGGGTGGATCGGCCGAACTGCCGAAGCTTCACGCGACCTGACCATCTTACAAGACGGTCCGGGGTGGTACGTGACGCGCACTACACCCCGGCGCCCGGCGATAGGCTGGGGGCATGGCAACAGCCCACCGCTTACCGCCCGCCCCGCAACCCCAGCTGTACCGGTTTTCGCCCCTGGACCTGGCCACGCTGTGCCTCTACGTTGCCATTGCCGGGTTCTTCGCGGTGGCCGGCAATGTGTTGGCCCCCCTGCTCCGGCTGGTGGCCCCGTCCCCGGCAGCCGCCTCCTATGCCGTGAACCTGCTCTTCTATGCCTCCGTGGGAATACTCGCGCTCCTGGCCGCCCGCCGGGTGGTGGCGCGGGACCTTAGAGTGCTGCGGACCCGGCCCTGGTTCACCCTGCTGATGGTGCCGGCAGCCGTGATCGCGATGATGATCCTGACCGCCGTCGTGGTGGCCGCGAACGGGCAGGTTCAAACCTCCGCCAACCAGGCCGGGCTGCAGGCGCTGATGCAGCAGGTCCCCGCATGGCTCATGGTGCCTTTGCTGGTGGTGGTGGGTCCGTTCGTGGAGGAGTACATCTTCCGCCACCTGCTCATCGGCAAGATGTCCAGGCGCGTGAACGTCTGGATCTGCTGCGCCCTGTCCGTGGTGCTGTTCGCCGCGCTGCACATCGTGGGGCAGGAGGCGCTGACCCTGACTGCCCTGCTCCCCTACCTGGCCATGGGTGCCACCCTGGTGTCCGTCTACATGTGGACCGGGAAGAACCTCATGTTTTCCTACTTCGTGCACGCCGCCAAGAACCTGCTGGCCGTGATCCTGGTTTACGCCATCCCGCCGGAACTGTTCAACCAGATGCAGAACGTCCAGGCCTAGGCGCGCGCACAGGACCTTCCGCAACGCCCCGGCCGCCCTTACCGTGGACGGATGGGACTAAACATCCAGATCGTTGTCGATTGCGCCAGCCCGCATGAGCTCGCCGACTGGTGGGCCGAAACCCTGCAGTGGGCGGTGGAACCGCAGGACGCAGGCTTTATCCGCTCCATGATTGAGCAGGGCTACGCCACCGAAAACCAGACCACGACGCACCGCGGAAACCTGGTGTGGAAGGACGGCGCCGCCATCCGGCCACCGGAGGAGATCGAGGCCAAGGATCCGCAGCGGCGCATCCTGTTCCAGACCGCACCCGAGGGAAAAACGGTGAAAAACCGGGTGCACTGGGACGTCCGGCTGGACGGCAGGGACAAGGATGAGGTGCGGCGCGAACTCGAGGCACGCGGGGCTTCCTTCCTTTGGTCTGCTCGGCAGGGACCGCATTCCTGGCACACCATGGCGGACCCCGAGGGCAACGAGTTCTGCATCAGCTAAGCACGATTACTAGACTTGGACGGTGAGCAACCAGATCCCCGCCCCGGTGTCCGATGTCTTCGATCCCACGCGCTGGCGGGTGGTTTCCGGCTTCGAGGACTTCCAGGACATGACCTACCACCGGCAGGTGGAGCGGGATTCCGGGGGCGGCTGGGTGCGTGACCTGCCCACGGTCCGGATCGCGTTCAACCGCCCGGAGGTCCGCAACGCGTTCCGGCCCGGCACCGTGGACGAGCTCTACCGCGCCATGGACCACGCCCGGATGACGCCGGACGTCGCCACCGTCCTGCTGACCGGCAACGGCCCCTCCCCCAAGGACGGCGGCCACTCCTTCTGCTCCGGCGGCGACCAGCGGATCCGGGGCCGGGACGGCTACCGGTACGCCGACGGCGAGACCCAGGAAACCATCGACCCCGCCCGGGCCGGCAGGCTGCACATCCTGGAAGTCCAGCGCCTGATGCGCACCATGCCCAAGGTGGTCATCGCCGTCGTCAACGGCTGGGCAGCCGGTGGTGGCCACTCGCTGCATGTCGTGTCAGACCTGACCATCGCGTCCCGGCAGCACGGAAAGTTCAAGCAGACGGACGCCACGGTGGGAAGCTTCGACGCCGGCTACGGCTCGGCGCTCCTGGCCAGGCAGGTGGGCCAAAAGACCGCCCGCGAGATCTTCTTCCTGGCCCGCGAATATTCCGCAGAAGACATGGTCCGCATGGGCGCGGTCAACGAGGCCGTGGACCACGAACGCCTGGAGGAGGTGGCGCTTGAGTACGCAGCTGACATCGCCCGGCAGTCCCCGCAGGCCATCCGCATGCTGAAGTTCGCGTTCAACCTTGCCGACGACGGCCTGGCCGGCCAGCAGGTGTTCGCCGGTGAAGCCACCCGGCTGGCCTACATGACGGACGAGGCTGTGGAGGGCAAGGAGGCCTTCCTGCAAAAACGCGACCCCGACTGGTCACGCTTCCCGCACTACTTCTAAGGCAGGACGGCAATGAACAGCGAAGCCTCACCCAGCACCGCCCACGGCGGCCCGCTCAACATCGAACCGGCCCTGAAAGCCCTCGCGGCCGCCCTCCACGGCGAGGGCCCCGCCGTCGAACTGTCCGTTGGCCCGGACGGCGAACTGGTGGTGGGCCACGTGGAGACCCCCGGTTGCGACGACGCCGTGGCCGTGGTCCGCACCTCCGGTTCCACCGGCACGCCCAAGGCAACCCTGCTGACCGTGGAGTCCCTGGCGGCATCCTCGATGGCCACCGCGCTGCGGCTCAAGGGCGAGGGCCAGTGGCTGCTGGCCCTGCCCGTGCAGTTCGTGGCCGGCATCCAGGTGCTGGTGCGGTCCCTCTTTGCCGGGACCCGGCCATGGGTGATGGACATGTCCGGCGGCTTCACCCCGGAGGCCTTCACGGCGGCCGCGCTGGAACTCACGGACAAGATCCGCTTCACTTCCCTGGTTCCCACGCAGCTCCAGCGGCTCCTGGACGATCCTTCGCCGGACACGCTTGCCGTGCTCCGCCGTTTCAACGCCATCCTGCTGGGCGGGGCCCCTGCATCCCCGGCCCTGCTGGACGCCGCCCGCGACGCCGGAGTCCGGGTGGTCACCACGTACGGTTCCGCGGAAACCTCGGGTGGGTGCGTGTACGACGGCTACCCCCTGGAAGGCGTCTCGGTCCGGGTGGCGGACGACGGCCGGATTCTGCTGGGCGGGGACACCGTGGCTGCCGGGTACATCGAGGCCCCGGACGAGGAAACCGGAACATTCTTCGAGGAGGACGGGGTTCGCTGGTACCGCACCAGCGACCTCGGCACGATTGACGACGACGGCCGGCTCACCGTGCTGGGCCGGGCGGACGACGTCATCATCACCGGCGGCGTCAAGGTCTCGGCCGGCCACGTGCAGGAGCAGCTGGAAAAGTCCGACGCCGTCGCAGCGGCTTTCGTGGCCGGCGTCCCTTCCGCGGAATGGGGCCAGGCGGTGGCGGCCTACGTGGCGCTGGCACCCCAAGGTGCCGCCGGGATCGGTACCGGCGGTGAAGCCGGACCCGGGCACGAGGCCGGGGATCCCGGCGTCGTGCTTCAACAGCACTGGCAGCGGCAGCTGGGGGTGCTGGCGCCCAAAACGGTCCTCACCGCGCCTGCCCTCCGGATGCTGCCCAACGGAAAACCGGACCGGCTCGCCATGGCCGCCGAACTCAGCTCCCGGCACGGGGGAAAGTAGAGTGGACCTGCACCACCGCGGCCGGTGCACACGTTCCATCCAGCCGTCTTACCGAAACAACACGAGGTACTAACCGTGGCAACAGCCGCCCAATGGATCCAAGGCGCCCGACTCCGGACGCTGCCGGCAGCGATCGCACCGGTGCTGATCGGCACCGCCGCCGCCTACGAAATGGACTCGTTCCTCCTGCCGAATGCGATCCTCGCGGCGCTGGTGGCGCTCCTGCTCCAGGTGGGCGTGAACTTCGCCAACGACTACTCGGACGGCATCCGCGGGACGGACGATGACCGGGTGGGTCCGCTGCGGCTGGTGGGCTCCGGTGCCGCCAAGCCCGAACACGTCAAATGGGCGGCGTTCGGCGCCTTCGCCCTGGCCATGGTGTTCGGCCTGGTCCTGGTGGTCCTCACCCAGGCGTGGTGGCTGATCCTGGTGGGCCTGGGCTGCGTCATGGCCGCGTGGGGCTACACCGGCGGCAAGAACCCCTATGGCTACATGGGCCTGGGCGACCTGTTCGTGTTCGTCTTCTTCGGCCTGGTGGCCACCCTGGGCACCACCTTCACCCAGGCAGGGCACATCAGCCTGTCCGCGGTCATCGGCGCAATCGGCACCGGGCTGATCGCCACCGCACTGCTCATGGCCAACAACGTCCGGGACATTCCCACCGACATGCAGGCCGGCAAGAAAACCCTGGCCGTGCGGCTTGGGGACAAGCACGCGCGCGAAAGCTACGTCCTGATGCTTGCCGTAGCCATCCTGCTGGTGGTGATCTTGGCGCCGGGACGGCCGTGGATCCTGATCGTGCTGCTGCTCATTCCGGCCTGCCTGATGCCGGCCTGGCTGATGATCAACGGCCGCAAGCGCAAGAGCCTGATCCCGGTCCTGAAGCAGACCGGCCTGATCAACCTCGGCTACAGCGTGCTGTTCTCACTGGGGCTGGTCCTCAGCCACGGGTTCTAGCGCTTCTTGCCGCTGCCTTTGGCGTTGTTGATGGTGATGTCCGGGTTGGCGTCCAGCAGGGCGTCCTCGGCGTTGGCGTCCTGGACCTCGCCGGCGGAACGCATCGGCTTGGCCTTCCCGGAGAAGCGGTGCTGCAGGGCTGCCGAGGCGGCGTCGCGCTGCTTCTGGAAGAACAGGTAGCTGATGGCAAAGGCAATGAGTGCGGCGCAGATAACCGCCATCAGCGCCCCGACCTGCAGGAGCGCGAACAGGACAAACAGGGGCACGAAGATTGCCAGGCGGATCAGGGAGTATTTCAAAAAGGCCACTATTCAAGTTTAGCCGCCCCGGCCAGCAGCCCCTGCGCGTCGTGACGATAGACTTAATGGCATGCTCTTCCGTGTGGCTTTGGCCGTCGCAGTCCTCGTCATCTTTGTGTATGGCCTGGTGGACGTGATCCGCACTGAAGGCCGCCTGACCCGGGGCATTTCGAAACCCGCGTGGATCATCGTGCAGATCGTCCTCCCCGTCCTCGGCGCCGTCCTGTGGCTGCTGATCGGCCGGCCGCGCGGCACTGCGCAGCCGCGGCCCAGCTACCCGCACCCCACCGCCCCGGATGACGACCCGGACTTCCTGCGCAACCTGGAGGCACGCCGCCGCAACCAGGCCGAGGCCGAGCGGCTGAAGAAGCTGCGTGACGAGCTGGAGTCCAAGGCCAAGGAGGACGGCGGGAAGCACCCGCGCGGCACGGACGAACACGATACCGACGGACTGAAATAACGCCCATGGCGTCCCCGTCCGGAGGAGAAGAGCGGCGGCTGTCCGCTCCCCCACCGAGGCCCGGCCTGTCCTACTCAGCGCCACCGCCCATCCCGGTCACTCCCCCTGTGCCGCGGACTGTCCGCACCGCCCGGTCGCTGTGGCTCTTCAGCTTCGCCGCCGGGCTGGCAGTCCTGCTGGGCTCCTTCGTGGCCCGTGACTCCAACCTGCAGCGGCTTCGCGGAGTGGTGGCGGACATGGCCTCGGGAAGCGACGCCGGATCGGTGGGAACCGCAGCGAACATCGTGTTCTGGGGCAGCATCGGCGCCCTGCTCCTGGTGACCGTGCTGGAGGCCGCTGTACTGGCCGCAGTAATGGGCCGCCGGACCTGGGGCCGCTGGGCCCTGGTGCTGCTGCTGGCCGGCCATCTGCCCGTCATGGTCCTTGCGTCCGCGTTCCTGGTCCCCAGCGGCGCTGCGGGCAGTTACGTGGTGATGCTGTGGGGCGCCGAACTTCTCCTGGCCTTCGCCGGGCTGGTGCTCCTGTTCCTGCCGCCCGCGGGAGCCTGGCTGAAGCGTCAGCGTCCGCGGGGCTGAGCCGCCGTCCTTGCCTTGCCGGCCGCACTATGCCGATTGCGGCTGCCGCGTCCTGCCGGTGCAATCGGCCAGCACACCTTCGCAGCTGCGGATCACCACCCGGCAGGCCTCCACGGCGGACCGTGCAGACACGGGGCTTTCAGCGACCGCGCGCCAGCGGCCCAGCACCTGGCGGGCCTGCGCCGCCAGGACCTCCGGAGGCGAATCGGAGGGCACGCCCAGCCGCTGTGACGCCGCGGCGCCCTGGCCTCCGATGAGCCGTTCAGCTTCCGCCGCCAGTTCCGGAGCAAGTTCCACCCCTGTGGTCCGCAACGCCGCCAGCAGCCGGAGCTCGCGGAATTCGTGCGCGCCGGCCTGCAGCCGCTCGAGGGATGCCGCCAGCTGCTCCGTTCCCTGCCGCGGCCGGCTGGCCAGGAGGTCTTCCACCGCTGCCAGCGCGGTCCTGGCCTTCAGCGCCCCCGCCCTCGCCTGGAACTGGCCGTCCAGCAGCTCCAGCAGCGGGTCCAGGCCGCTGCGCCGGGCGAGTTCATGGGCCAGGGCTGTTGGCTCCCCGAATCCGTTGCGGACCAGGACCATGGCGAGCCGGATGCCGAAGAGCCCGTAGCGCTCCAGCAGTGATGTCCGGGCCTCTTCCGTCAGTCCGTCCGGTTCAGCGGAGCGGCGGAACCTGTCGGCGGAAAGCAGCATCCGTTCGCGCGCGGCGCGGTCCAGGGTGGCAAGCAGCTGGAGGGCCTCGAAGTCCGCCTGGCGCAGGGTGCGGGCGCTTTGCGCCAGGAGCCCTGCCACCGGGACAACGCCCAGGGCCAGCTTCCGTAGGTTGGGGTCCCGGCTGTACCGTTCCGCGATGGTGCCGGCGGACAGCAGGGAGTCGATGCGGCCGGCTCCCACCTCATCGGCCCGGGACAGCACCGCGATGGCGTTGACGGTGCCCGAGCGTCCCGCCCCGATGTCTCGGAAGGATTCCAGGAACCGGATATCGGACTCGTGCAGGTGCCGCATCAGGTAGATCACGGCATCAGCCTCCGACGGCGTATCCTCCGGGGTCAGGAACCGAATGGACCGTGCCGACACATCCTGGGAGAGGGAAGCGATGCCGGGGGTGTCGATCAGCGTCATGGCCTTCAGCGCCGGCGACGGCCATTCGACGTCGAGGCGCTCCACCTCCTCCGCACGCACGCCGTCCAGGACGAAGACCAGGCGCCCGTCCACGCGCTTCAACGGGAGGTTCCGGGGCAGGCCGTCCGTGGGGTGCAGGGTGATGCGGGGGGTGCGTCCGTGCCGGTACCAGGTGACAATCCGGGTGCATTCGCCGGTGTCAGTGGGCGCTATCTCCTCGCCGATGATGGCGTTCAGGAGGGTTGATTTCCCTGCTTTCACCATGCCGGCAACGGCAATCCGCAGGGGCTCGGCCAACCGCTGCGCGTAGCCTTTCAGTGCCTGGACGGCGTCCGGGTCATCCGCATAGGCCTCCAGCGCTTCGCGGATCAGTGCCGCCGCTCCGGCTGTGGTGGACGCCGTCATCCCACCCCTGCCGCGGTACGGGTTCCGGCGGCGGCAACTTCCGCTGCCACCGCTTCCGCCGCGCGGTGCAGCGCGTCCACCCGCTTGAGCTCGGCCCTGATGTCCCGGATGCGGCCTTCCTTCTCCTGGGCATACGAGTTGGCTGCCTTTTGGGCTGCTGCCACCGAGTCCGACAGCGACCGGTGGTATTCATCGGCGATCTCGGTGAAGTGGTCCCTGATGGTCCGCTGGACCAGGCGCAGCCTGTCCTTCAGCTGCTTGCCCACCTGGAAGGTGACATCGTCCAGTTGGCGCCTGACCAGCGCCTTCGCTTCGCCTTGGCGGCGCTTCAGCCGCGTTTCCTTGTCCTCCCGGTAGGCCTTGCGTCCCAGCAGCAGCCCGGCACCCACGGACAGCGGATTGATCAGGGCCATCCCGAAAATCCCGGTCAGGAGGCCAAACATCAGGACGCCGCCATAGGATCCCCGCATGCCGATGAGGACTTTCTGGATCGGGTTCACGCGGCCGGGATCCAGCCCGGGCATCTGGTCCACCGGGTCCAGGGCGTCCCCGGAGTCGGACACGTGCAGGACGGGCAGTGACACCTCGTCTGCGGCGAAGTGCTCAGCCACCTGCGCGGCCAGCCATTGCGACCGCTCGCTGGTCCAGACAAAGGTGTCCGAGACCGCCGCGGCAACGCACTCTTCGAGCCACGCGGAAAACTGCGTCCAGACAGGACCGGGATCGCCCTGGTCGATGGCATTCTCGGCTTCCCGTTGGATCCTGCGCAGGCGGTCGCGGAGGTCGTATTCCATGTCGGCGATGAGATCGTTGATGCCGTCACTGAGCGTCAGCTGCCAGCGCGCGGACCGCTTCCGCAGCTCGTCCGCCTCCGTTTTGGCCTGCTCCAGGGCTGCGAGCATCTGCGGCGTGCCGTCGGGGTTCTCCAATGCGTCCAGTTCGGACTGCAGGGACAGGCGGAGGTTTTCGGTGACGGAGAGCAGGTCCTGGCTGACGGAGCGCCGCTGGAGGCGCTGCGCCTTGCCCACGATGTCGTTGCGCAGGTGGGACACCAGGGCTGGGAAGCCTGATTCGGCGTTGAGCTCGGCGTCCTGGAGGCGTGAGGCCTCGAGGCGGAGGTCTGCGGACAACGGGAACAAGGGGATGTCCGGTGCCACCTGGTCCAGGTGGTTCCTGTCCAGCTCTTCAACCCGGCGCCAGTCCGGGTACAGGTCCGTTTTGGAGAGGACGGCGGCAACGCTGGGGGTGATCCGCATGGCCTGGCGCAGGAACCGCAGTTCCGGTTCCGTGTATTCCTGGGAGGCGTCCGAGACCAGCAGCATGGCATCCGCGGTGGGAAGGGCGGTGAGGGTGGTCAGCGTGTGGGTGGAGCCCATGCCGCCCACGCCCGGGGAGTCGATGATGGTCAGTCCCCCGGTAAGGACGCGGCGGGGCAGGCAAACTTCCGCGGCCGCGAGCTTCCGGCTGTTTCCCGGGTTGCCCTGCTCGGAGACGAGTGCCGGCAGCTCTGACAGCTCAATGGGCCGGCGCTCGATGCTGCCGTCCCCGCCGTCGCCCGCAGGGTTGGCCGCAGGGTTGGCCGCCTGGTTGCCGGCCTGGTTGTCCGCCGTGGGGACCAGGACGGCGGCCGAGGCCGGCTCGCCGTAGCGGACGATGGTGGGCAGCGAGGTGGCAATATCGTCATCCACCGGGCACACCGGGGCGTTCACCAGGGCGTTGATGAGCTTGCTCTTTCCCTGCTTGAACTCCCCCACCACAATGACCCTGATGCTGGGGTCCTGCAGCCGGACCATGGCCTGGCCGAGCCTCCTGCGCAGGTCCTCGCGGTCCCCGGCACCCACCAGCTGCAGGCCCTGCTCCACGAGCTTGGCCAGCTGTCCGGCCGTCATGGGCGCCGCCGGCCGTGCCGGTTCTGCATCTGCCACAGCCTCTCCCCCCTGCCCCAGCGCCAAAAGATCTGTTCCCGTGAGGCGGATCTGGGCGGTTCGCCCCACGGGAATAGCGTGTTACAGCACGGTGGAGTCGTCAACCACCGAATCGTCGATGGTGGCGTGGTTGTCCAGGTCAACATCCGTGTGCGTGGAGTTGTCCTCCGTGAAATCGAGCTGGTTGTCCGCCACCACCAGGTTGTCTTCAACGATGCTGGTGGCGGGGTCGTCCTGGAACGAGTCGTCCACGTGGAGCTCCACCGCGGTAGTGGTGGAGCTGTCCTGGTTGAAGGAATCCTCAACCAGGGTGGAGGTGTCCTGGTTGTAGGAGTCGTCCACCGCCACGGAGTTGTGGGTGGAGTTGTCGGAATTGTCGTTGAACGAGTCCCGGACGTCCACGTCCACGTCGGTGCTGGTGGAATGGTCCGAGTAATCCGTGTGGCGGGAATTGTCGGAGTTGTCGTTGAAGGAATCGTCCACGTCCAGGCCGAGATCGGTGTTGAAGGAGTCGGAGATGTCCGTCTGCTCGTTGCCGATGCTGACGTCACTGCCGGCATGGATGGAGTTGTCCGTGGAGTTATCGGTCGAGTGGTCGGTGTTGTAGGAGTCCCTGACGTTGTAGGAGTCCCGCACGTTGTTGGAGTCCCGCACGGCGGCGTCATCACCGGCGGCCACGGCCTGGTCGCCGGAGGCCACCACGGCATCGTTGTCGAACCACTGCTCCACGTCACCGTGCGCCCAGATGTTTTGGTTGACGGACTGGTCGGTAATGGTGACGCGGTCATCCAGCATGGTGGTGTTGGTGGTGTAGGAGAAGTGGTTCACCACGTGGTGGAGCTGCTGGACCGCGTGGGCGTGGTCGTCCTGGTCGTAGCCGGCGCCCCCCTGCCCCGCAGCCCCTCCGCCGTGGAGGGCGGAGGTGCCTGCGCCGTGGCCGCCCAGCGTCCCCGTCTGCCCGGCCCACACACCGTTGCCGCCGGTGGTGTGCTCCCGGGCGAAGGAGGTGGCATTGACGGTGATGGGAGCGTAGTCGAGGACCACCGGCATGGCGGCGTCAACGTCAGCCGAGCACACGTTGGCCAGGCCGTGTTCCTGCAGTGCCCTCTCCGGGTCATCCAGGAACTCCTGGATCGCCTCCCGGTCGCCGAAGAGCTGCATCAGGAACTGAACAAGGTCATTTGCGAGTGTTGGCATATGCGTGGTCCTCACATCTTCGTGGAGTTGTGGATCATCCGGTGTACGTATCCGGTTGCTTCAAACCTAGATTCGCCGCCGGGGACGGTGCATCGGGCGCTTTCCCCCTACCCCCGGGCGCTGTTCCGGGGCACTGGCACCCCCGTGTCTAGGGGGGTTAGGGGTTATTCCTGCTGCGGATTCAGCGGCTGGGAATGTTCCACGCCAAGGGCCAGGCGCAGACGGGCCAGCAGGTCGGAACGGTTTTCCGCTCCCAGCCGGCGCCGGATCCTGGCAATGTGGTGCTCCGCGGTCCTGGGCGATATGTAGATTGCCTCGCCGATCTCCCGGTAGGTCTTGCCCTCAAGCACCAGCCTGGCCACTTCCTTTTCGCGCTCGCTCAAACCGGAGGCGTCGGGCTGCCCCGCTTTGCCGGCGTCGGTACCGGTTCCTGCCTGCACCTCCGCCGCCCCTGATGCTCCGGCAGCAGGGCTGCCTTGGGGGTGAAGGTCCCGGGCACAGGAGAGCAGGCGCATCATGTCCCGACGCTCGTCGGCCCGGGCGGCAGCGTGCCCGGCCAGCCGTGCACCCTCCCAGGGCATCCCCACCGCACCGAGCAGCCGGGCAGCACCCTCCACATCGGCGGTCCGGAACCGGCCGGCGAGCACCGAGACCCAGGCTTTGCCGGCCGTGGCGAGCACCGCGGCAAGCTGACTGTGGGCAGAGGCCCGCGCCAGTGCCGTTGCGTGGGGAGCAAGATCGGCGGGGCTTTCATTCAGCAGCGCAGCCTGGACGGCGGACCAGTGCAGGGGAACGGACCACAGGGCAGGACCACCCAGGCGGCCCAGCAGTTTCCAGGCGTCCTCCAGGTACTGCGCCACCCGGCGTGTCTCGCGCAGCCGGGCCGCGGCGATCAGCAGTTCGCCCCACGGCAACAGGTTGTAGAGGTCCACCGAGGTGTGGAGCATGGCTTCGCGTGCCCGTTCCCATGCCCTGAGCAGCTCCGGCACGTCGCCGTTCCGGCGCGCAAGCCCCACCTCCAGGGCGGCGCACATGAACTCGTCGCGCGGGACCAGCGGCCAATGATTGGCTTTGGCCGCTTCCGTGGCTGCCAGGCGGGCGTCCTCGAGTTTGTCCTGCATCATCGCCGCCCAGGCCTGGAGCAGCAGGAGCCTTGGCTGGGCGGCGTTGCCGCCCTGTCCGGCTGCGGCTGCCGCCTTGCAGACCGTCTCCGCCAGGTGCGGCTCACCGCTCTGCAGGGCCAGCAGGGCTGCCAGGGCCGCCGGTGTTTCCGGCAGCGGAAGGGCCGTGCCCGCCGAGTTCAGCATGTCCGAGGCATGGATCAGGATGGAGATGCCCTGTTGCGGCTTGTCCCCCAGGGAGGCCAGGATTCCCTGTCCGGTCTGGACCAGGGCGGCCGCAAGCAGCGTCGGCGAGGCCGCCGGAGCATCGGGCCGGAAGAAGGCCTCCGCAGCCGCCCGGTCACCGGCGCCGATCATGGCGACGGCGGCAAGCGGTGCGGAGGGGCCCACCCGTCCGGGACCAAGCCAGCTGTATACGTCGGCTCCGCGGGCCAGCATTCCCCGCTGCGCCCAGACGGAGGCAGCGACATCGGCTCCGCGGCGCACGTCCGGCGGGTCCGGGCTGACCAGGAGCGCGTCGATGATGCGGGCCGCGGCGTCGAGTTCCCCGTCGCCGGCTGCGGCCTGGGCGCGCCTGGCTGCGGTGGCCAGCGGGTCGGCGCCGGCCAGGAGTGCTTCCTCGTAGAGTTGGGACGCCAGCCTGGGGTCATTCTCCAGCACGGCGTTCCCAGCCTGCTCCAGTTCCGCGGCCACCCGTGGATCGGCAAGGCCTCCCCTGGCCAGCTCGCGGGCGAGGTTCCCCAGCGGCTGTCCTGCGGATGTGAAGACGGTTACGAGCTCCCGCTGGAGCGCGTGCACCTTGGCCGTGGGGGTGGCGGTCAGAAGGGCGTGTTGGGCCGTCCCCACCACCGTGCCGTCCGGCCGCAGCAGGCCTGCGGCTTCGGCGCGGTCCACCAGGGCATCAAGGTCCTCCACCGTTCCGCTGATGAACTTGTGCTGGAGGTCCGCCGGAAGCGGTCCCGGCAGGGCGAAGCCCACCGAAAGTGCCAGCAGCAGCTCCCGGACGGCAGCGTTTGCGCCCTTCAACTGCTTGGCCATCAGCTCCGCGGCGTGAGGCGGATGGCCCTGGTGGTCAGGTGCGGTGAGCAGGGGTACGGGCCGTTCCGCCCGCTGGATGTGTCCGTCCATGTCAGGCCCCCGGAGAAGTGGTCGTGGCCGTTGCGACGGCAGTGTCCGTCGGAGTCACGGTGGACTCCTCCGGCGTGGGTGAAGGTGCAACGGTCGGGGTGGGCGTTAGGTCGGCCGTGGGGGACACGAGCGGGTCACCTGTGGGGGCCGGAGCCGCCATGGTGGTGGGCAGGATGGTGGGGGTCGCTCCCCCGGTGGTGGGGGAAGACGTCCCCGGGTCGGCGGGAGCGGTTCCGGAGCCAAGCGTGGGGTCGACGGTCGTGCCGGGCGAGGATGTGCCCGGCGGCGGCGTCGTCGGTGTTGGCGTGGCAGTGGACGTGGGCGGGGCGGTTGTTGGGGCCGGGGTGGCAGTGGGGGCAGGCGCGGTAGGGACGGGTTGCGTGGTGGCCGTTGGCGTTGCGGGGCCTATGGTGGCTGAATCGGGAACGATGACTGTCCCCGGAGTGCTGCCCCCGGCTGCTGACGGCGGATTCGCTGCAGGGGCTGCGCCGGCGGCCGCAGGCCCACCCGCCGTGGCGCCGCCGGCCGCGGCCTGGCTGCTGGTGGGTGAGGCGGACACGTCGAGCCCGGGCTGCTGCACGATTGGCTTTTTGGCGCTGGCCTCCACGCCCGCGAGCGGCTGGGGGGCGCCAACGGCTGCTGCTCCTCCTCCCCCTCCACCTGGTGCTTCCGCCCCGCCGGTGCCTGCGGATCCGCCGTCGGTGCTCGCTCCGGCCTGCGGTACGAACATGGCGGTGAGGCTTCCGAAGCCGTCGGGGCTCTGCGCCGCAGTGGCGGTGAGGACCGTCAGGAGGGCTGCGGCAGCGGCAACAGCCGTGACCCGGACCGTGGGTTTCGGGGCGTGTGCCCCTCTTTCCCCCCGCCGCGCAGTCCGGACGGCGCCGTGCCCCGCGCCGGCTTCAGCCGTCGTCGCATATTTGCGTGACCAGCTGGGCAGCCCGGGTCCGGAGGGTGCCGGTGGCACTGCGGAAGGCACGACGGCGGGCGGCGCCTGAGCGGCGGACGTTTCAATTCCTGCCGCGTCAGTTTGGGGCGCTGCCGTTTCTGCGCGGGCTGCGGCGTGCGCGAGAAGCGCGGCCACGGCCGCGCCGAGGCAAATGGAGGACTTGGGATCCGCGTCAACGGCGATGGGCCGGTCCAGTTCCTCCGACACCACCTGGGCTACCAGGGGGATCCGGGACGAGCCGCCAATCAGCAGCACCGCGGACAGGTCTGCCGGTTCCAGGTGCAGCTGGGTCAGGGAGCGCTCCAGCGCGTCCACCGTTTCCCGTACGGGCTCTTCAATCAGGGCCTCGAACTCGGAACGGACCAGGCGGATTTGCTGCTGGACGCCGGGCAGGAGCACGGGAATGCTTGCCTCGCTGTCGGAGGACAGGGCTTCCTTGGCCTCCACGCATTCGCGCCGGAGGCGGGCCAATGCCCCGAGGACCGCGGGGTCGGCGGGGTCGAGGTGTGCCAGGGCGGTGCCGGTGTGCCCGGCAACATAGCTGAACACCGCGGCGTCGAAGTCGGCCCCGCCCAGGCCTTCGATGCCCTCCGGACGGCCCAGCAGTTCGAAGCGGCTGCTGCCGGACTTCCGCAGGACCGCGGTATCGAAGGTGCCGCCGCCGAGGTCGTACACCGCGATGGTGCTGCCCTCCTCCACCCGCACCTGCGAGGCGTAGTGCAGCGCCGCGGCCTCGGGTTCGGGAAGGAGGGTGACGTTTTCCAGGCCGTGGGCGGCAAGGGCGGCGCGGATGGCGGACAGGCGGTGGATGCCCCAGGCAGCGGGGTGGGTGAGGTAGACGGCCGACGGCGGGCCCCCCTCGCGTTCGGCCGCGCGGTCTGCCACCCAGCGGGCCATGGTGGCGAAGACGTCCTCCGGCTGCAGCGCCAGGGTGCCAAGGATGATGGGAACGTCGTCGCCGATGCGGCGTTTGAATTCCCGCACCACGCGTTCCGGCGAGTCCAGACCGCGGCGTTCCGCGACCTCGCCCACCAGGACAGTGCCTTCCTCCGGGAAGTACACCACGGAGGGAACCGACGCTCCACGCGCGCCCAAAGGCAGGCACTCAGGCACAGCGGAGGGACCTTGGTGAAAACGAACAACGGCGGCTGCCGTGAAACTGGTCCCGACGTCTACGGCGAGAGCGTAGCTCATGGTTACCTCGGAAGGCTGGCGGTCCACATGCAAGCTTCATCACAGTGAACGTCACCAACGTAGCATTTCCGACGGACCCTCGGACAGCCCTGTTGCTACATCGAATGGTTATTTAGCGCCCAGTTGCCGCGATGCGGGTGGATTCCCCGCCCAAGGCCCGGAAAGGGCCCGTTTCTAGAGGCCGGAGTAGGAGTGGAGCCCGTTGAAGAACTGGTTCACGATGGTGAAGTTGAAGATCACGCACAGGTAGCCCACGATCGACAGCCACGCGGCGCGTGTCCCGGTCCAGCCGCGGGTGGCGCGGGCGTGCAGGTAGCCTGCGTAGACAACCCAGATCACGAACGTCCAGACCTCTTTGGTGTCCCAGCCCCAGAACCGGCCCCACGCCTTTTCCGCCCAGATGGCACCGAACATGAGGGTGAAGGTCCAGCCGATGAAGGCGATGGCGTTGATCCGGTAGGAGAGGTTTTCCAGGCTCAGCGCGGAGGGCACCAGGCGCATGAAACCGAGCTTGTCGGCGCCGCCGGCTGCAACGGTCTTCTGCCGGTGGGACTGCACCAGCTGCAGCGCGGACATCGCGAACGTCAGGGTGAACAGTGCCGAGGAAAGCACGGCAATGGACACGTGGATGACCAGCCAGTAGCTCTGGAGGGCGGGGACCAGGTGGCCCACGGGGGTCCAGAAGGCCACCGAGGCAGCCACCAGCATGATGATCACCAGGCCCACCACGAAGGTGCCCAGGAAGCGCAGGTCGCGCCGGATCAGCGAAAGCAGGAAGACGGCCGCCACCAGGAACGCGCCGGTGGTGAGGAACTCGTACATGTTGCCCCACGGCACCCGCCCCGCGCCCAGGGCCCTGGTGACCACGCCGGCGCCGTGGATGAGGACGGCGAGGGTGGTCAGGGCCACGGCGACCCGCGCCGGAACCCGGCGCTCCGTGGCGTACTTCATGTCGCCGTCGGCCGTTACGACACCGCCGGCCCCCGCACCGCCGGCCTTGGCAGCGGACGACGACGGACGCTCGGCCCGGTCGGCGGGCCCGTCCAGGCGCGCCCCGGCAGAGCCGGCGCCAACACCGGCGGCCACGGGAACCTTGGTGGCAGCCCCGGCCTGGGCGGCCTTCAGGTCAACTGCGCGCAGGGCCTTGCTGCTCTTGGCCAGGTCCCAGGCGAAGGCAATGAAGGCCACTGTGTAGGTGCCCGCCGCCAGCAGCATGAAGAGTTCGCTGTACTGGCCCATGGTTTCGTTGATTCCAAATGGCATTACTGGTCCTTTTCGGGCCCGGTGGGGCCTGCTGGGGTGGTGACGGAGCCTTCGGCCTTTTCGGCGGAGCCTGCGACATTATCGCCTGTCCGGCTGGGAGTTTGCTGGGACGGGGCAGTATTTTCGGGGGCAGCAGCGTCAGGCGCGGCCTCGTCGGCCAGCTGCCACTCGGTGGCGAACAGTTTCCGCAGCGCGGCCGCCTCGCCCGCCAGCCGGTGGTCCTCGCCGCGGGCCAGCAGCCCGTATTCCACCATGGTGCGGCCGTCGTCAGCGGTGCCGGTGCGCACCCAGACGCGGCGGCGGTTGACGTAGAGCGAAAGGATCAGGCCGGCCACAGCCAGCAAGGCGAAGATCAGGGCGTACAGCTGCCCGGGGTTGTGGTGGATGTCCACGCCGATGTACCGCTTCACGCCGTCAAAGCTGATGCTGCCCTTGCCGTCCGGGAGGGTGTAGGTGGAGCCGGGCGCCAGCGTGATGCCGCCCGCGGCCAGGTTCCTGGCGTTGAGCGGGGTCAGGTTCTTGACGTCCAGTTCGAAGACGTTCTGCGGAGCACCCTTGTTCAGGCCCAGGTCGCCGTAGTAGGAGTTCAGGGTCAGCTGCGGGTTGAAGAGCTCAGGGTCGGCGCTGAAGGAGACGTTCTTGTCCGTCACGAACGCGGTGGGGAGGAAGAAGCCCACGAAGCCCAGCTGGTCCGGCTGGGCGTCGGGGACCTTGATCACCACGGAGGAGTAGTAGTTCTCGCCCTGCAGCTTGGCCACCACCGGGCCCTGCATGGCCACGTTGCCCGCCCCGTCCCGGATGGTCACCACCGGCGCGTAGCCGTTGCCCGTGAGGTAGATGCTGGTGCCGCCCAGGCTCACGGGGTCGTTGACCTTCAGGATCTCCTGCTTGGGCGGAGCGTCCGGGTTTTCCTTGGTGGTCACGGTGGCGGCGAAATCGATGGGCTGGCCGAACTTGCCCCGGGACTCGCGGTCGAAGGTGATGTTGAACTTGTCCAGCTGGAGCGAGTACGGCTGGAGCTGGCTGGACTGGAAGTTGGTGCCCGGGTTGAACTGGTCATAGCCCACCAGGGTGTTCACGAAGGTGTCGCCTTCCACCAGGATGCGCTGGCCGCTGTATCCGAACAGGCCGCCGGCGGCCACGGACACCAGCACGCCGATGAGCGAGGTGTGGAAGACCAGGTTGCCCACTTCCTTCATGAAGCCGCGTTCGGCACCCAGGGACGGAAGGGCGCCGTCGGCATCCCTGACCTCCACCCGGTAGCCGCGCTTGCGCAGCAGGCCGGCCGCACCGTTGATGGCGTCCGACGCCGGGACGGCGGCACTGGCGGGGATCACCAGGGTGCCGTATTCCGGCAGCCTGGAGAGTCGCTGGGGGGTCCGCGGCGGCTGTGAGCGCATGGCCTTGTAGTGGGCGATGGCCCGCGGCACCACGCAGCCGATCAGGGAGATGAACAGCAGGAGGTAGATCGCGGAGAACCACGCCGAGGAGTAGACATCGTAGAGCTGCAGGGAATCGAGCAGCTTGCCGTAGTCCGGGTGGTCCTTGATGTATTGGGTCACCACGGCCGGGTTTGCCGGCCGCTGCGGGAACAGTGATCCGGGGACGGCGGCGACTGCGAGGAGCAGCAGCAGGAACAGCGCGGTGCGCATGCTGGTCAGCTGGGTCCAGGCCCACCGGAGCATGCCCTTGGGTCCCAGGGCCGGGAGGGCAGCCTGGGCCTTCGCCTCTGCGACAGGGGCGGATTGCTTCTTCTTTACGTTCACACGCTCGCTCATCAGATCGGCAACTTCACGTCGGTTTGGAACCAGTACTGCAGCCCGGTCACCCAGGCACCCCACACGCCGGTGGCCATCAGCAGCCCGAGGACCACCAGGATCCCGCCGCCGGTCCGCTGGATGGCCAGGCGGTGCTTGCGGAAGAACGCCATGACGCCCATCCCCCGGCGCAGGGCCAGCGCGATCAGCAGGAACGGGATGCCCAGTCCCAGGCTGTACACAAAGGCAAGGAAGGCGCCCTTGGCGGCGGAGGATCCGCCGGAAAGACTCAACAGCTGCACGGCGGAGTACGTGGGGCCGATGCACGGGGCCCAGCCCAGGCCGAAGGTCAGGCCCAGCAGGGGCGCTCCCCAGAGCCCGGCGGGCGGCTTGGCGTGGATCTTCGCGTCGCGCTGCAGCCAGCTGAAGCCGCCCATGAAGACGATGCCCATGATGATGACCAGGATCCCCAGGAGCTGGGTGATCCAGGCGTTCTGGCTGCCCGTGATCAGGGTACCCAGCTGGCCGAACGCGCCGCCCAGCAGGACGAAGATCACCGAGAAGCCCAGGACGAACAGTCCGATGCCTGCCAGCATCCGGCCGCGTTTCTGCTTTTGCAGGTCCACTCCGCTCAGTCCGGTGACATATCCCAGGTAACCGGGCACCAGGGGAAGGACACAGGGGGAAAGGAAAGACACAAGTCCGGCGAGCAGGGCCACCGGAATGGCCAGCAGGAGGGAGCCACTGAGGATAGCTTCGGCGAAGGGGCTGTTCACGGTCCCGGCCTGTCCCTATTCCGCCACGGCGGCGGTGATGAGGGCTTTCAGGGTGCCCTTCTCGATTTCGCCGAGGACGCGGGAGGCCACCCGTCCCTGCTTGTCCAGCACCAGGGTGGTGGGCACGGCCCCGGGCGGCACCAGGCCGGACACGGACAGCAGGACGCCGCCGTCCTTGTCGTCGAAGCTGGGGTAGGTCAGGTTGAAGGTCTTTTCGAAAGCCTCTGCCGTGGGCTTCTCGTCCCGGAGGTTGACGCCGAAGAACTGCACGCCCTGGTCCTTGAACTCCTGGTGCAGTTCCTCAAGGAGCGGCGCTTCCACGCGGCAGGGGGCGCAGGCGGCAAACCAGAAGTTCAGGACGCTGACCTTGCCCTGGAAGTCGGCCGGGGTGACCGCGGCGCCACTGAAGAGCGCGCCCTGGATCTGCACGGCTTCCTTGCGGTCCCCGGCGGCGAACTCGGTCACGGAACCGTCGCCGGCAACGTAATTCTTGTTGTCTCCCGCCTTGGCCTGCTTGGCCAGCGCATCCTCCTGGGCACAGCCGGAGAGGCCAAGGGTCAGCGCGGTCAGGGCCATGCCGCCTGCTGCAAGCATGCTGCGGCGCGAGGGAAGGTTGTTGTTGCTCACTGCTAGGCTCCAGGGGTGCTGGCGGCACCGGGAAGAAGGGACGCCGCGGGTTCGCTGTACTCGACCCGCACCAGCGAGCCGTCGTCGTCGAACACCAGGGACGTGACGGATGTCAGGGTGCACTCGCGCTTGCGCGGGTCATGCCACAGCGGCCGGCCCTCCGCGCTCAGCCGTGCCGCCCAGATGGGCAGCTGGTGGCTGACCAGGATGGCCTCGGGGCCGGCGGCGCCGAAGTCGCCGGCTGCCAGTTCGATGGCCTTCAGCCGGGCGTCCTGGACGGCAGCCGCCACCCTCGCGGCCTGCTGCTTGTACGGCTCGCCCCATGACGGGCGCAGCGGGTTGACCAGGCGCGGCCAGTGCCTCGGCCGGCGGAGTTCGGCTTTGGTGACCTTCATGCCCTCGAAGTAGTTTTCCGCTTCGATGATGCGCCCGTCGGTGTGGATCTGCAGGTGCAGCGCCTCCGACGTCGGCCGCGCGGTTTCCTGCGCACGGTCCAGCGGCGAGGCGGCCAGGTAGGTGATCCGGGCGCCGCCCGCGGCACGCTCGCGGAAGTGTTCGGCAAGCATCCGGGCCATCTCCTGCCCCAGTTCGGAGAGGTGGAATTCCGGGAGCCGTCCGTAGAGAACGCCGTCGGGATTGTGGACCTCGCCGTGGCGGAGCAGATGGACAGTGGCTTGGGGCATGTTTACCAGTTTCTCAAAGATGGCGTGCGATCCGAAATCTTCCGCACGTGCTTTCTACAAAGAGTAGAACTCAAGTTTCTGAAGAAATGTTCCGAAACCGGGAACAAAAGATGCAAACGCATGTTTATACTGGATGCAGCAAGTTAGTTGAGACTTCAACCGATGAAGGTTCAACCGCACGACCCCAGCAGCATTCACACCAAGGAGCAACATCATGGCACTTCCCGCAGACGTCACCACCGGCACCTGGACCCTGGACAACTCCCACAGCGAGATCGGCTTCACCGTCCGCCACGCGGGCATCAGCAAGGTCCGCGGCCAGTTCAAGGAAGCCGAGGCCACCCTGGACCTCGCCGAGAACGTGGCCGACTCCAAGGTCAACGCCACCATCAAGACCGCCAGCTTCGACTCCGGCGACGTCAACCGCGACGGCCACGTCCGCGGCGAAGACTTCTTCGACGTCGAGAAGTTCCCGGAAATCTCCTTCGTTTCCAACTCGATCGTCCCCAAGGGCGATGCCTACGAACTCCAGGGCGACCTCACCATCAAGGGCGTCACCCGTCCCGTGGCCCTCGAGACCGAGCTCCACGGTGTGGCCGTCGATCCGTTCGGCAACACCCGCGCCGGCCTCACCGCCGAAACCACCATCAGCCGCAAGGACTTCGGCCTGACCTGGAACGCCGTCCTCGAGGCCGGCGGCGTGCTGGTCAGCGACAAGGTTGCCATCAACCTGGAACTGGCCTTCATCGCCCCCGCAGCATAAGTTTCCCCGTTCACGGCACCCCGGTACCAGGCCATCCCGGCCCGGTACCGGGGTGCCGTGTTTAACCAAGGGCCTTTCCCCCGGGTTCACCTGCCGGCCGCGGGCGTGGATCCCGCCTGAATCACCCACAACGCCACCCGCCGGGGGTACGGTGGACTTAAGCCACGCTGGGGGGAAGGCTGAGGACCGATTCCCGGCAGCCTACCTGGATCCCGACCTGCAGAAGGAACGCCATGAGTACTCCTCCCGTCCCGCCTCCCGCGCCCCAAGACCCCCACTCCGGCAATGGCCAGCCAGGGAACGGCCAGTCCGGCAGCCAGCAGCCCGGACCACAGCAGCCCCGCTACGGCCAGAACGCGCCGCAGTATGGCCAGAACGCTCCCCAGTACGGGCAGAACCAGCCCCAGTACGGTTCCCAACCGCCCGCAGCGCCGCAGTACGGGCAAAACGCGCCGCAGTACGGTTCCCCGTACGGGCAGAACGCTCCGCAGGCCCCGGGCTACGGCCAGAATGCACCCCAGTACGGGCAGTCGCCGTGTGGCCAGTCCCCTTACGGCCAGTACCCCTCGGAGCAGCCGCAGCCGGCCGGCAGCAACGGCGTCCCCCAGCTGGTGAACATCGCGTTCTGGCTGCTGATCGCGGCCACCGCGATCTATGTCATCTCCATCCTCGTCAACCTCACCCAGCTGGATGCCCCGCAGTTCCGGCAGGAATTTGAACAGCAGGTCCGGGCCAGCGGGGCGGACATCACCTACGACGACATCAAGCCCTTCATCGCCGGTTCCCTGGTGGTCTTCGGCATCATCGGCGCCGCCCTCTACCTGCTGGTGGCCTTCTTCATCCGCAAGGGCAAGAACTGGGCACGCATCCTGGGAACCGTCTTTGCTGCACTGTCGGTCTTCGGCCTGTTCGGAATCCCCTCCTTTGCAACGATCGGGACCGTCCTGGGGATCGCCGCCATCGTCCTGCTCTACCTCCCTGCCGCTGCCCCCTACTTCCGGAAGCAGCAGCCCTTCGCCAACCCGTATTCCGGTGGCTTCGGCAACCCTTACGGGCGCTGACCACCAACCACAGAACGCAGCGGCGGCCCGGGATGTCCAGCATCCCGGGCCGCCGCCTTTAAACCGTGGCCGCTACGCTGTCTGCCCCGGCGCCTGCGCCCGCTGGGCGTGGTAGGCCAGGATCTGCAGCTCCGTGGCCATGTCCACCTTGCGGAGGTTGACCCCTTCCGGAACCTGGAGCATCACCGGTGCGAAGCTGAGCACGCTGTGCACGCCCGCCGCCACTACCCGGTCGCAGATGCCCTGTGCCACCGCCGCAGGAAGCGCCAGCACCACCATGTTGGCCCCGGTGCGGTGGAGGACGGTCTCAAGGTCCGCCACGTCGCTGACCCGCAGCCATCCCACCTCGTTGCCCACCACCATCTGGTCCGCGTCGAAGATGGCCACCACATCGAAGCCACGCGATTCAAAGCCGCCGTAGCGTGCCAGCGCCTTGCCCAGGTTTCCGGCTCCGACGATGGCCACTTTCCAGTCATGCGTGAGCCCCAGGGCCGCGGCAATGTGGCGGCTGAGGTACTGGACCTCGTACCCCACTCCCCTGGTGCCGTAGGACCCCACGTGGGACAGGTCCTTGCGCAGCGTTGAGGAACTGACGCCGGAGGCTTCCGCCAAAGAGTCAGAGGAGACGCGCTCAACACCCTCGGCCAGCAGCGTGTTCAGGGCCCGGAGGTACAGGGTCAACCGGGCCACGGCAGCAGGGGGAATTTGTTTTGCCGGTGCACCCGCGGCATCCGGGATGCCCGGGACGGGCTGGGACGTTGAATCCAGGGACGTCACTCGCATCCCCCTAATTGGCCATGGCGCGCTGCAGGACGCGTTCCAGCCGGGCTTCGTCGATCTTCCAGAAGTCGCGCTGCACCCCGTCAACCAGGACCACGGGGATCTCTTCGGCGTAACGCTCCCGCAGTTCGGGCTGGTTGTCCACCAGCTCTTCGCTCCAGGTAAGGCCCAACGAGGCAGTGACCCGGCCGACGGCGTCGCGCGCCTCCTCGCAAAGGTGGCAGTCAGCTTTGGTGACCAGGACGACGCGGGGGGTAGCCATGGCTTAACGGTATCGCCGTTCGCGCCGTGCGGGTGACGCCGACGGCGGCCAGCGGGTGGATTGACTAGACTCAAGTCCATGCCCGAGGAGAAATACGTCGCCGTCGTCACCCGGCCGGTTGCTGCGCCGCAGCCCGGTGAAGCGGCGTTTTTCGATGTGGACAATACTTTGATGCGCGGGGCCAGCCTCTTCCACGTGGCGCGGAAGATGCACCAGCGCGGCGCGTTCACCCTGGCCCAGGCGGCCGGATTCGCGTGGAAGCAGTTCAAGTTCGTGGCGCGCGGTGAGAATATCGACGACGTCCATGCGGTCCGTGATTCGGCCCTGACGCTGGCCGCCGGCATCACTGTTGACGACATCAAGGCCCTCGGCGAAGAAGTCTACGACGAGATGATCGCATCGCGGATCTGGCCCGGCGCCAAGGCGTTGGCGGAACAGCACCTGCGGGTGGGCCGCCGCGTCTGGCTGGTGACGGCCACCCCCATCGAAGTGGCAACAGTCATCTCCACCCGGCTGGGGCTGACCGGAGCGCTCGGGACAGTAGGTGAGGTGTCGGACGGCATGTACACCGGGCGCCTGGTGGGGGACATCCTGCACGGCTCGGCCAAAGCCGTAGCGGTCCAGGGAATTGCGGACCAGGAGGGCCTGGACCTCAAACGCTGCTGGGCGTACAGCGATTCCTACAACGACGTGCCGCTGCTGTCACTGGTGGGACACCCCGTGGCCATCAACCCGGACGCCAAGCTTCGCCGGCACGCCCGGGACCGGAACTGGCCCGTTTATGACTTCCGCGCGGGCCGCCGCGCTGCCACGCTGGGCCTTAAGGCAGCAACCTTCGGCGGCGCTGTCTACGGCCTCTGGAAGGGCTTCGCCCGCATCCGCGGTCCCCGGGCATAAACCACCCTGCCGCAGCCAAAAGCCTGCAGTCTAAACCCTGAAGACAAAAAAATGCCCGCCGCCTTTGGAAGGCGACGGGCATTTCCACGCTGTTCGAAGTATCTCTACTTCTTGTTGCGGCGCTGGTGACGGGTCTTGCGAAGCAACTTGCGGTGCTTCTTCTTGGCCATACGCTTGCGACGCTTCTTGATAACTGAACCCACGAAAGTTCCTTACAAACTAGATGCAGTACCTGCCTGATGGGGAATGTCCGCGGACAAAGCTACGAACTGAACAACTGACAGATTCTTACAATGACGTAAAACGTTCCTTAACAGGGTACCGCTTATCGGGGGCGGCTCGGGACAGGCCGCCTCAGGCGGTCTCGGTGTGGCCGTCCACAACAGCACCTTTGAGGTACTGTTCGACGGCGTTTTCGGGGACACGGTAGGAGCGGCCGAAGCGCACCGCGGGCATTTCGCCGGAGTGAACCAGGCGGTAAACAGTCATTTTGGAGACGCGCATGACCTCGGCCACTTCAGCCACGGTCAGGAACTTCGCGTTGGAGAAGTTCTGTTCTGCCGACATTTCCCTATTTTCCTTTGCTGACGGATGGACAACAGTGACCCCAGGTACGTGCCAATGCGGTGTTCCGATGCTGAGCCATCCACCAACCACCTAAACAGATACTCTAGATGTTCATGTGGCAGATGTGAAAGTAGCGTTTCCCCTATTTCGCCCCCTAATTCGAGGCCCGGCGCTTCCGTGCCGACGCCGCCAGCTGCTCCAGGACTGACGCGGAAACATCCCAGTCCATGCAGGCGTCGGTAACGCTCTGGCCGTAGACCAGTTCCGCCCGTCCCGCGGCGTGTTCCGCAACGTCAAGGTTCTGGGCGCCGCCCACCAGGAAGCTTTCCAGCATCACACCGGCCACTGCCCGGGCCGCTGCGCCGCCTTCCTCAAGCTGGGCACCGATCTCCAGCGCCACCTCAGCCTGCCGGTGGTGGCTCTTGCCGCTGTTGGCGTGGCTCGCATCAACGATCAGGCGGGGGTTGAGCCCCTTGCCCGCCAGTTCGGTGGAGGCGCGTTCCACATCGCCCGCCGAGTAGTTGGGGCCCTTTCGGCCGCCGCGGAGGATGACGTGCGTGTCGGGGTTTCCTGCCGTTGCCACCAGCGCGGCCCGGCCTTCGCCGTCGATCCCCAGGAAGGCCTGGGCCGCCGCGGCGGCACCGCAGGCATCGATGGCAACCTGCAGGCCGCCGTCGGTGCCGTTCTTGAAGCCAATGGGCATGGAGAGCCCGGAAGCCAGCTGGCGGTGGATCTGGCTCTCGGTGGTGCGGGCACCGATGGCTCCCCAGGAGATCAGGTCCGCCATGTACTGCGGGCTGATCGGCTCCAGGAATTCGGTGGCGGTGGGCAGGCCCAGCGCCGTGACCTGCTGCAGGAACTGCCTGGCGGTGCGCAGGCCGGTCACCATGTCATGGCTGCCGTCCAGCCGGGGATCGTTGATCAGGCCCTTCCAACCCACGGTGGTGCGCGGCTTCTCGAAGTAGGTCCGCATGACGATCAGCAGGTCTTCCTTGTGCTTCTCGGCCTGGCTGACCAGCCGGCGGGCGTACTCCAGCCCGGCCTTGGGGTCGTGGATGGAGCAGGGGCCCACGATGACCAGCAGGCGGTCGTCCACGCCGTCCATGATGGCGCGCACTTCGTCGCGTCCGCGTTGGACGACGGCGGCCTCCCGGTCACCCAGCGGCAGTTTGGTGAGAAGCGCCGACGGGGCGGGCAGCGCAGTGAATTCGCTGACGCGCAGGTTGGACGTGGATTTGGTGGCGCTGGCGGGGGCGGCTGCTGTTGCGGTGCTCATGTTCGGGGTCCTGTTCCAGATGGGAAGCGGGCCCGGATTTCAGAACCCGCCGGAGAAACGGCGAAGGGCAGAGAATGATCTCTGCCCTGTTGGCTCTGAAGGAAGTTGGATGCGTGTCAGTTAGACGCGGGCCCCTCCAGAGCCAACGAAAAATACGCATACCAACGGTTAGTCATGGAAGAGACCATAAACCCGGCACACGGCGGCCGCAAAATCGGTTGCGTCACATTCCGGCGCCGCAGCCTACCCCAGGAGCTTCCGCAGGAACTGCAGCTGGCGGATCCAGTGGTGTTCCTGGCCGCCCTCATGGTTGTTAAACCGGTACACCTCAATGTCCTTCACGGCACCGGTGGCCGATGAGGCGTGGGTGCCGGTCCCGTAGGCGTTGTAGCTGGCGAACACCGTGGACGGCGGGCAGATGTCATCCATTTGCGCAGCCGAGTACAGCGCCGGAACGGTGGCCCAGCGGGCCAGGTTGACGCCGTCGAAATAGTTCAGGACGCCAAGTGCGGCGTCGTAGCGGTCCCGGTGCCGCGCCAGGAACTGGGCGATCTCCGGATAGGGCCCCCGCGGAGTGATGTCGATGGCACGGGGAAAGTCCTGCAGGAAGGGGACGTCGGGCAGCGCGGCGATGACGCCGTCGAGCCGTCCCGCGGTGAGCCCCGCCGTGGCCACCACCAGGCCACCGCCCTGGCTGACACCGGCCAGCACCACTTTGGCGGGATCGACGGCGGGGTGGGCCTGGGCAGCCTCCACCGCGCGGAAGGCGTCCACGTAGACACGGCGGTAGTAGTAGTCCTCCCGGCTGGCGATGCCCCTGGTCATGAGGCCCGCGTGCGCCACATCCCCCGCGGAGGGGTGGGGATCCGCGGTGTCCCCCAGCGTGCCGCCGTACCCCTGGCCCCGGGTGTCCATGATCAAGTGTGCGTACCCGGCCTGTGCCCACCGTGTGTCCTGGTTGGCCAGGCCGCGGCCGCCGGAATAGCCAATGTAGTTCACCACCACCGGCAGCCTGACGCCTGCCTCCCGGTTGGCCGGCAGGTGCAGCCAGCCTTTGACGGGCGCGCCGCCGAAGCCGGAGAAGGAGACGTCGAACGTATCGATCACCGTGAGGTAGTTGTCCACCGGTTCGAAGGTTGCGTCGAGCGGAAAGGCCCGCGCTTCGTCCAGGGTGGCATCCCAGAACGCCTTGAGGTCACCCGGCGGTGTGACCTCGGAGGTATAGCTGCGGAGCTGGGACAGGGGAAGGTCGAAGAGGGGCATTCCTAATTCACGCATCCTTGGCGCGCAGCGACAAGTGGCTGGTACCGGTCCAGGCTGGTCCCGGTGGCGACTATCCGGCGGAGCTCGGCCAGCCCGCCGTCGACGGCTCCGGCGGCCCGTGCCTGGACCAGCACGTTGCCCAGGGCGGTGGCTTCGACGGGTCCGGCCACCACCGGGCGCCCGGTGGCGTTGGCGGTGAGCTGGCAGAGCAGGGTGTTCTGGGAGCCGCCGCCCACCACATGCACCACGTCCACTTCACGGTTGGCGAGGCGTTCCGCAGTGGTGATGGTCCTGGCGTAGCCGGCCGCGAGGCTGTCCATGATGCAGCGGGTGATGGCCGCGGGATCATCGGCCAGGACCTCGCCGGTACGGCGGACCGCCGCGCGGATGCGCCCTGGCATGTTGTCCGGGGCGATGAAGTACGGGTCGTCGGCATTAATCCGCGGCCCGCCGACGGGGAGGGCCGCAGCGGCGGTGAGCAGGGCGGCGAGGTCGGGCTGGAAGCCTTCACCGGCCCAGGTGCGCTGGCATTCGCTCAGCAGCCACAGTCCGCCCACGTTCCGCAGGTAGCGGATGGTGCCGTCCACGCCGCGTTCATTTGTGAAGTTGGCTTCCCGGCTGGCCCCGGTGAGGACCGGATGCTTCAGTTCCAGCCCCACCAGGGACCACGTGCCGGAGGAGATGTACGCGAAGTTCTCCCCGCGGCCACCGTCTGCCACGGCGGGAACGGCCGCGACGGCGGAGGCAGTGTCGTGCGAGCCCACCGCCACCACAGGGGTCTCCGGCGGGAGGTCCACTTGCCCGGCGATGTCCGGCAGGAGTGTTCCGACGGTTTCGCCGGGCTGGATCAGCGGCGGGAACAGGTCCTTCCGCAGTCCCAGCGCCGCGAAGAATTCGGTGGCCCATTCCCCCGCCACGGCGTCAAACAGGCCGGTGGTGGAGGCGTTGGTGGCCTCGGTCCGCCGCACCCCGGTGAGCAGGAACGCAATCAGGTCCGGGATCAGGAGGGCCTGCAGCCCGTCCAGGTCCTTCTCGGTGGCCAGCTGGTAGATGGTGTTGAACTGCAGGAACTGCAGCCCCGTGGTTTGGTACAGGCGGGCGGGGTCCAGCTTGGCGTGGACGGGCGCGACGGCGGTCCTGCTGCGGTCGTCGCGGTAGCTGTACGGCTGCGCCACGAGGTTCCCCGCGCTGTCCACCAGCCCGTAGTCCACGGCCCAGGTGTCGATGCCAACGCTGGCGATCTTTTCGCCCCGGGCTGCCGCCGCCGCGGCGGCCGCACGGAGTCCCGCCAGCACCTCCGCGAACAGTGCATCGAAGTCCCAGCGGAGGCCGCCGTCGCGCTCCACCACGCCGTTGGGGAACCGGTGGACGGTTTCCAGCGCCACCCCGGCGGAGGTAACGCGGCCCAGGATCACCCGCCCGGATGAGGCGCCGATGTCGACGGCGGCGAACACCCCGCCCTCGGCCGCCCCTGCCCCCGTACTCACCGCAGGAAGGCTGCCGCCACTCCGGCGTCCACGGGAATGTGCAGGCCGGTGGTGTGGGACAGTTCGTTGCTGGTGAGGACGGCGGCCGCGTTGGCCACGTGTTCGGGCAGGACTTCGCGCTTGAGCAGGGTGCGCTGCGCGTAGTACTCGCCCAGCTTTTCCTCGTCCACGCCGTAGACCGCGGCACGTTTGGCGCCCCAGCCGCCGGCGAAGATCCCGGAGCCGCGGACCACACCGTCGGGGTTGATGCCGTTCACGCGGATGCCGTGCTCACCCAGCTCGGCGGCGAGCAGGCGCACCTGGTGGGCCTGGTCGGCCTTGGTGGCGGAGTAGGCGATGTTGTTGGGGCCGGCGAACACGGAGTTTTTGGAGGAGATGTAGATGATGTCCCCGCCCATGCCCTGCGCGATCATGACCTTCGCCGCGGCCTTGGCCACCAGGAACGAGCCTTTTGCCATGACGTTGTGCTGGAGGTCCCAGTCCTTTTCGGTGGTTTCCAGCAGCGGCTTGGAGATGGACAGGCCGGCGTTGTTGACCACCAGGTCCACGCCGCCGAACGCCAGGACAGCAGCGTCGATGGCCGCGGACACCTGCGCCTCGTCGGTGACATCTGCCTGGACGCCGATGGCGACGTCGGCACCGCCCAGCTCCTCGGCGACCTTTTGTGCGTTTTCAAGGTTGAGGTCGGCAATGACGACGCACGCGCCGTCGGACGCCAACCGTGTGGCGATGGCCTTGCCGATGCCGGACGCGGCACCGGTCACCAGGGCAACCCGGGTGGCGTGGGACTTCGGCTTGGGCATCCGGGCCAGTTTGGCTTCCTCCAGCGCCCAGTACTCGATGCGGAACTTTTCGGATTCCTCGATCGGGGCGTAGGTGGAGATGGCCTCCGCGCCGCGCATGACGTTGATTGCGTTGATATAGAACTCGCCGGCCACCCGGGCGGTCTGCTTGTTCGCCCCAAAGGAGAACATGCCCACGCCGGGGACCAGCACGATGGCCGGATCCGCGCCGCGCAGGGCCGGGCTGTCCGCGTCCTTGTGGCGGTCGTAGTAGGCCTGGTAGTCCTCGCGGTAGTCGGCGTGCAGTTCGTGCAGCCGGGCGATCGAGTCCTCCGCGCTGGCGTCGGCGGGCAGGTCCAGGATGAGCGGCTTGACCTTGGTGCGCAGGAAGTGGTCCGGGCAGGAGGTGCCGAGCGCGCCGAGACGCGGGTGTTCGGCTGCCTCGAGGAAGTCCAGGACGACGGCGTCATCACTGAAGTGCCCCAACTGCGGCCTGTCCGTGGAGGCCAGGCCGCGGATCACCGGTGCCAGGGCTGCGGCCTTGGCACGGCGTTCGGCTTCGGTCAGGGCGGCATAGCCGGGAAGCCTGGCACCGAAGGGCTCGGCCTTCCCGTTCTCTGCGATGTACTTTTCGGCCTGGTCGATGATCCAGAGCGAATTCTGCTCTGCTTCTTCGCTGGTGGCGCCCCAGGCGGTGATGCCGTGGCCGCCCAGGACGGTGCCGATGGCCTGCGGGTTGGCGTCCTTGATCGCGGCGATGTCCAGGCCCAGCTGGAAACCGGGACGGCGCCAGGGAACCCAGACCACCTTGTCACCGAAGATCTTGGTGGTCAGCGCCTCCCCGTTCACAGCCGTCGCAATGGCGATGCCGGAGTCCGGGTGCAGGTGGTCAACGTGCGCGGCGTCCACCAGGCCGTGCATGGCAGTGTCGATCGATGGGGCGGCCCCGCCTTTGCCGTGCAGGCAGTAATCGAACGCGGCCACCATCTCGTCTTCCCGTTCCACGCCCGGGTAGACATTCTTCAAAGCATTCAGCCGGTCCAGGCGCAGCACCGCAAGGTTCTGCTCCTTCAGGGTGCCCAGGTCACCACCGGAACCCTTGACCCAGAGCAGCTGGACGTCGTCGCCCGTGACGGGGTCCTTTTCGGTGCCCTTGGCGGAGGTGTTGCCGCCGGCGTAGTTCGTGTTCCGCTTGTCCGCGCCAAGGCGGTTGGAACGGGAGATCAGGTCTTCCACAGTTTTGTTCGTCATAGCTGAATCAGGCGCCCCATCCGGCTTGCTGGCCGCCCACGCGGTCCTCGTTGATCTGTTTCTGGTAACCGCTCGCCTTGAAGGCGGCCATTGGGTCCGCGGGCAGGCCGCGGGATTCACGCCACTCGGCCAGGATGGGCCGGACGTCGGTGTAGAAGGCATCGTTGAAGATGCCGTTGGCGGCCAGGACATCGCCGGCACGCTGCGCTTCGCCCAGGGCGGCGGTGTCCACCAGCAGGGCGCGCAGCGTCATTTCCTGGACATTGAGCACGGAGCGGATCTGGCCGGGGATCTTCTCTTCCAGGTTGTGGCACTGGTCCAGCATCAGGGCCACGCCGGAGTCCTTGCCGTAACCGCCGCCCCGTATCACTTCGTGCATGATGCGGAACAGCTGGAACGGGTCGGCGGCACCCACGATCAGGTCATCGTCCGCGTAGAAGCGGGAGTTGAAGTCGAAGGAACCCAGCTTGCCCAGGCGCAGCAGCTGCATCACGATGAACTCGATGTTGGTGCCCGGCGCATGGTGGCCGGTGTCCAGGCAGACGAACGCCTTCTCCCCCAAGGCCAGGGTCTGGGCGTAGGAGGTGCCCCAGTCCGGCACGTCCGTGTGATAGAACGCCGGCTCAAAGAATTTGTACTCCAGCACCAGGCGCTGCCCATCCCCCAGGGCCGCATAGATCTCCTGCAGGGACTCGGCCAGCCGGTCCTGGCGGCCGCGGATGTCATCCTGGCCCGGGTAGTTGGTGCCGTCCGCCAGCCAGATCTTCAGGTCCTGCGAACCCGTGGCGTGCATGATGTCGATGCACTCGAGGTGGTGGTCGATGGCCCGGCGCCGGACGGCCTGGTTGGAGGAGGTGAGGGAGCCGCACTTGTACTCATCATCCTGGAAGGTGTTGGAGTTGATGGTGCCCAGGCCCACGCCCAGTCCCGCCGCATACTCCCGGAGGGCGGAGTAGTCGTCCACCTTGTCCCACGGGATGTGCAGCGCCACAGTGGGGGCCAGGCCGGTCAGCTCGTGGACCTTGGCGGCGTCCGCCAGCTTCTCCTGGACCGTCCGCGGCGTGCCGGGCGTGCCGAACACCTTGAACCGCGTACCTGAATTTCCATAGGCCCACGAAGGGACCTCGATGGCAAGCTCCCCGAGCCTGCCCAGCGCCGTTGCTACGTCGTTCATGTTGGTTCTTTCCGGTGTTGAGCGTCTGTCTGATGCTTTTGGTTGGTGCCCCGCTGCTGGAGCGTGCCTGCTGGCAGTTGCCTGCTGTTCCGGTGCGCCGGTGGTCCTGCGTCCCGCGTCCTGCCGGTCAGCCTGCGGGGGGCTGTGCCGCCAGCTGGCTGTTGAGATTGAAGACTTCTTCCAGCACCTGGAACCCTTCGTCGGGCGCCTGGCCGGAGTCCTCGAACAGGGTTGCCATCTCGGCCTGCCAGCGGGCGTTCACATCCGTCAGGGCCATGCGGGCACGGACGGCGTCAAAGTCGTCGCACTCCACGTACCCCACCAGGAGCCCGTCTCCACCAAGGAACAGGGAGTAGTTGTGCCAGCCCGCCTCCTTGAGGGCGTTCAGCATTTCCGGCCACACTGCGGCATGCCTGCGCCGGTATTCGTCGATCAGCGCCGGCTGGACCGAGGAACGGAAACACACCCTCATGCGGACTCCTCCTCAAACTTCCCAAAGTTTTGAATCGTTTCATTGGTACGATTCAAAGTACTCTTGGAGTTGAGCAGGTGTCAAGCAATGGCAGAAACTTTTGATTTCCCGCGCGGAAGCTCCCGCGGCGGGCAGGTCGGCACGGAGAATCGATGAACCGCACAGCCAGTATCAAGGACGTGGCCACCCACGCGGGCGTGGCCGTGGGGACGGTGTCCAATGTCCTCAACTATCCCGACAGGGTGTCCGACCGGACCAAGGAACGGGTCCTGCGCTCCATCGACGAACTGGGGTTTGTCCGCAACGATGCCGCCCGCCAACTCCGTGTTGGCCACAGCCGCACCATCGGGCTCATCGTCCTGGACGTAGGCAACCCGTTCTTCACCTCCGTGGTCCGCGCGGCGGAGGACGCCGCAGCGCTGCAGGGAAGCGCCGTCCTGCTGGGCGACAGCGGCCACAATGCCGGCCGCGAGGCGAATTACATTGACCTCTTCCAGGAGCAGCGCGTGCAGGGCCTGCTGATCTCGCCGGTGGGCGATGTAACGGAAAGGCTGGACCTCCTCCGCGAGCGCGGCGTGCCAACGGTCCTGGTGGACCGGCTGGCTGACGAGTCCAAGTTCAGCTCGGTAGCCGTGGATGACGACGCCGGAGGCTACCTGGCTGCCCGGCACCTGCTGGACACCGGCCGCCGTCGGCTGGCTTTTGTTGGCGGCCCCATGTCCATCCGGCAGGTCGCGGACCGGCTCCAGGGGGCCCAGCGGGCCGTGAAGGAGGAGCCGGACGCCAGCCTCGAGGTGTTGGATGCTGAAGGGCAGACCGTCCTGGCTGGGCGCAGCGTGGGCGACATGCTGGTGGAGCGCGGGCGGGCTGAACTGCCCGAGGGGATTTTCTGCGCCAACGACCTCCTGGCCCTGGGCGTCATGCAGTCGCTCACTATGACGCACACGTTCCGGATCCCGGAGGACGTGGCGCTGATTGGCTATGACGACATCGACTTTGCCATCTCCGCGGTGGTTCCCCTGTCCTCCATCCGCCAGCCCACCGAACTGCTGGGCCGGACAGCCATCGAACTGCTGTCCGAAGAGGTGGAGTCCCAAAATCCCGTCCACCGGTCCGTAGTGTTCACGCCGGAGCTGGTGGTCCGCCAGAGCACGGCCGCGCCGGCCGCCGGCTGATCAGCCGGGCGCTCTACTTTCCCGTCTGCTGCAGCCACTTCATGGACTCGTCCCGGGACGTGAAGAAGCGGGTAGGGCAGGGCGGATTATGGACTCCCAGGAAGAAATTCGCGATGATCCGGTCCACCGGGCTCGATCCAAGCAGGGCAATCCGGTTGGCGGCGCAGGGGATGGAGAACACCGAGCGGGCCTGGATACTGACGTTCTCCGTGGTGGCCATGTCCACCAGCATTGGATAGTTGCCGTCTCCTGCTATGCGGTTCACCGCAGCCATCGCCGCCTGTGCGTCCTCGACTTCTATGCGGACTTTGGGCTCCCACATGAGGTGGATGACGCCGTCAGCGCTCAGTTCCACGGTTCCCTTGCCGCCGTCGACCATTATGGGCTCCATACCCCGCCTCCCTCCAGTGGGCAGTTCCTGAACCCCTCTATCTTGCACCAGGCCGCCCGGCCCAGGCATCCTGGCGCCCGACAAACAGCGCCGCAACCCCGACTTGACTACTCAGCATGCTTACTAATAGGTTGATCGACGTGCCCGTGGCCTGGATCACCATCCGGAGCTGCGTGTCGCGGCCCGACAGGGCTGCATCTGAAACAAGTGCATTTGAAATAACCAGTTCCGCCGGGGTTCTCCATGGGGGCGGAGCCTCGGGGGGTTCAGAGCGCCGCAACCCGGCGCTGAAAGGATTTACCGAAAATGCGAACAAAGGTCTCAGCTTCAGTCACTGCCATTGCCCTCTCCGGCGCCATGCTCTTCGGCATGGCAGGCCCGGCGACGGCAGCAGCACCCGCGGCTCCTTCTGCCGCTTCCCAGTCATCCCAGACAGCCAACGTCACTGGAACCATCAACCAGACCATTGACGGCGTGGGCACCTTCGTGGGCTCGTTTACGCCATCCAACTTCAGCGTCCAGAACGGCCAGCTGACCGTCACCGGCTTGGTGCAGGGTACCTTCACCGATCTTGCCGGCGTGGCCACTCCGGTGAGCCAGACCGTGACCACCACGGCTGCTGCGGCCCCCACCACCAACGCCGCGACGGCCACAGGAGGCGGTTGCGACATCGTGAACCTGGTCCTCGGGCCGCTGCACCTGGACGTCCTGGGGCTCAATGTCGACCTGAACCAGGTGGTCCTGGACATTGTTGCGCAGTCGGGGGCGGGCAAACTTGTCGGCAACCTGCTCTGCGCGGTCACCGGGCTCCTTGACGGCGGCAATGGCCTCAGCGGCCTGGCCAACCTGCTCAACCGGCTGCTGGGGCTCTAGTTCCCGGCAGTCCACAAGGCAGCACGATGGGCAGTCCCCCGGGACTGCCCATCGTCGTGTTCGCCTAAATCTTCGCCACCACCAGGTTGCGGTAGGCCGCCCGGAGCGGGGCCATCTGCCGGAAACCAATCCGGCCGCCGCCGAGCACCTTCGACGACGGATCCTGCCACTCGAAGAGCAGCAGCCCATTGATGGAAAACGCCGCCAGGGGCCCGTCCTTCACCAGTTCCAGGCGGTAGAAGTCCGTGGCATCCTCCGCGGGCGGCAACGGGTCCGCGCCCTGCGCCACCAACTCGAAGCCGGCACTTTTGCGCAGGTTGCAGGTGCGGAACGTGCGCTCGGACGGGAACTTGTGGCGGAAATAGGAGACGTGCAGGGCATCGATATCACCCGAATGGTACTGGGGGTAGTAGCCCGTCCTGGGCGCGAGGGCCGGGCTGAAGAGGTCCTGCCCGCGGTGTCCGGTGGCCGCGAAGAACAGCATGGCCAGGCCCGGCTCGGCGAGCGGGCGGAATTCCCAGCTGATGCGGATGCCGTCCGGGAAGTTCTCCGGGCACCACAACGTCCAGTGCGCGTGGTCGCCGAATTCCTGGTCGTCCAGCGCACCGGACAGCTCCAGGGCACCCTCGTGGCTGCCGCCGCTCAACGGCCCTTCCGCTACCCATCCAGCCACGTCATCGGGCCCCGCCAGCGGGTTGCTGTAGAGGATCCGCTCCCTAACCGCTGCCGCCCCCACTAGGCGCGTCCCGCCGTCGTACGCATCCCCCTGGTGTCGGCCGGCTCCGCCTCTCCAGCCGGCCCGTACCCCAGCCGGCGCAGCTGCCGTGCCACCTCCCCGGCCACCAGCGAGGCACCGTGCCGGGAGAAATGCGTATTGTCCACCAGGCCGCCCGGCCAATGGGCATGCTCCCCCGGGGCGAAGTGGCAGAAGATCTCCCTGGATCCGTCCCGGCCCAGCCGGAGATACAGGTGGCGGGTCCACGCGTTGAGGTCCACCACGGGGACCCCGAGCTCCTGCCCCAGTTCGCGGACCACCTCCGGATAGTCCTCCAGGCTCTCTGCGAGGACGTCCGACGACGGCCCCTCCCCCGGGTGCCTGCCGTCCAGGAAGTGCCGGCGCTCCACGGAGGTGCACAGCACCACTGCCGAGCCCCGGGCGCGCACCTCCCCCACCATGGTTCGCAGGTTGGCCGCGTAGCCGGTGCGGGCGGCCAGGTGCGGCTTCTTCTGGTCGTTGTGGCCGAACTGGATGAGCACGGCATCGTCCGGGCCTGCTTCGGTGAGCAGCTCCGCCCAGAGCCCCTCAGTGCGGAAGGATTCGGTGTCGGCGCCGCCCTTGGCGAAGTTGTGTACCGTGCCCCACGTGCAGGTGAAGGGTGCCAGCTGCGCTCCCCAGCCGCTCATGGGGAACTCGTGCGTGGGACAGTTGGCAACGGTGGAATCTCCGGCCAGCAGGATTTTCATGGTGGTTCTTTCCTTTGATGCCCGCGGGCAGAGTCAGCCTTTGACGGAGCCGATGAGCATACCCTTGGCGAAATGCTTTTGCAGGAACGGGTAGAAGATGAGGATGGGCAGCGTGGCCACCACGATCACGGCGAACTTGATGCCCTGTTCGGGCGGGATGTAGTTGGGATCAACGTTGCCCGTGCCCAACAGGTCCGACGCCGCCGTAACCTGGCGCAGGTACATCTGGAGGGTCCACTTGGAGTTGTCGCTCAGGTAGAGCAGGGGCGACATGAAGTCGTTCCAGATGCCCACGGCGTAGAACAGCGCGAAAGTGGCCAGGACCGGCTTGGACAGCGGCAGCAGGATCCGCCACAGGATCCCGATCTCGGTGGCGCCGTCCATCTTGGCCGATTCCTCCAGTTCGGCAGGGAGTTCCTGGAAGAAGTTCTTGATGATGATCAGGCTGAACGGGTTGATGGCCGCCGGCAGGATCAGGGCCCAATAGGAGTTGAGCAGGCCCAGGTCCTTGACCAGCAGGAACGTGGGGATCATGCCGCCGGAGAAGACCATGGCAAAGACCACCAGGGACAGGATGGCGTTCCTGCCCCGCAGGGTTTTCTTGGCCAGCGGATAGGCCATGGTCACGGTGAAGGCCAGCTGGACCAGGGTGCCCACCGCGGTGACCAGGATGGTGGTCACCAGGGCGCGGACGAACGCCGGGGTGGCGAAGATGTATTCGTAGGAGCCCAGGGTGAACTGCTCGGGCCAGACGAAGAATGCCCGGCGCGTAATTTCGGCTTCGGTGGCAAACGATCCGGCGAAGACGTACACGAACGGCAACAGGGTAATGAGGCCGATCAGGGACAGGAAGACGTAGTTGGCGGCGTCAAAGATCCGGCCGCCGCGGGTGTTGTGGATTTTCATGGCTAGAACAGTCCGCTCTGGTTGAATCGCTTGGCCAGCCAGTTGGTGCCGAAGATCAGCACGATGCCCACCAGCGATTTGAACAGGCCCACGGCGGTGGAGTAGCTGTAGGCGCCCTGCGTGATGCCTACGAAGTAGACGTACGTGTCAAAGACATCCGCCACCTCACGGTTCAGCGCGTTGGTCATCAGGTAAATCTGTTCGAACCCGGTGTTGAGCATCTGCCCGATGGCCAGGATCAGCATCACGATGATCGTGGAACGGATCGCGGGAAGCGTGATGTGCCAGACGCGCCGGAACCGGCCCGCGCCATCGATGATCGCTGCTTCGTACTGGTCCTGGTCCACAGTGGAAAGGGCGGCCAGGAAGATGATGGTGCCCCAGCCGGTGTTCTTCCAGATCTCCTGCAGCACGATCAGTGGCCGGAACCAGGCGGGATCTGACAGGAAATCGATGTGCGTGCCCATGGCGTTGTTCAGGAACTGGAACAGTGGCCCGATGTCCAGGGCAAACAGCAGGAAGCTCAGCGACGCCACGATGGTCCAGGACAGGAAGTGCGGGATGTACACCAGCGTCTGGACCGTGCGCTTGAGGATGGACAGCCGGACTTCGTTCAGCAGCAGCGCCAGGATGATGGTCAGCGGGAAGGCCACCCCGAGGTTCAGGAAGGCCAGGATCAGGGTGTTGCCCAGCAGCCGCGGGAAGTCCGGGTTGGCGAAGAAGTCCTCGAAATTCCGGAACCCCACCCACGGGCTGCCGTTGACGCCCAGGAACGGGACGTAGTCCTTGAAGGCGATGCTGACCCCGTACATGGGGGCGTAGCGGAACACCGCGAAGTACACCACGCCAGGCAGCAGCAGAAGGTACAGCCATTTGTAGTGCGCGAAATGGACGGAGAACCTGCCCCCGTTCCGGGGAGCGGGAGCGGTCCTGCGCGTCCGCTCCCCGGCCAGGGTGTCAATGACAGGGGCTGCCATTTACTTGTTGTCCTGCCAGAGCTTGTTGATTTCTTCCTTGACCTTGTTGCCGCCGCTGGTGTCCCACAGCTTGATGGCATCCTTGAGGCCCTGTTCATCGATCTGTCCAGCCAGGTACTTGATCCGGGCGTCGGCCACAATGTTGTCCAACTGGGCGCCCTTGGCCACATAGGTGGCCGAAACGTAGGGTGCGGCCGGGTTGTAGACGGCACTCTTGAGGTCTTGGGCCATGACGTCGGTGCGCTTGTCGAAGACCTGCTGCTCGTAGTCGGAGGCCTGCTTCACCGGGTAGAACTCGTTGCCGGCAACGTTCATGCCCAGCTGGGCGTAGCTCTTGATGTCGGTGGTGACAGCCTTGCCCTCCGGCGTCTCCGGTTTGATGGTGGCGGCCTTGCCGGCCTCCACCGTAAAGTTCACGCCCTCGATGCCGTTGTTCAGCAGGACCGCAACATCCTTGCCGTTCATGGTGTTGAGGAAGGCCAGGACCTTGTCCAGTTCGGCCTCGCTCTTGACGCTGGCCTTGGGGATCGCAAGGAAGCCTGAGTAGCCGTCGGTGGGGTGGGCGTGCAGTTTGCCGTCCGGGCCTTCGAGGTTGCCCACGAAGCCCACTTTGTTCTGGAAGTTGGTGGGGTCTGCCTGCTTGAAGAGGTTGATGAGCACGCTCACCCGGGAATCGACGTCGACGATGATGCCGCCCTTGCCGTTGAAGAACGGCTCGTTCCACTTGGTGCTGTCGAAGGTGGCGAAGTCGGGGTTGATGAGCTTTTCGTCAACCATCTTCTTGATGAAACGGTCCGCCTCGAGGAACTCGTCGGTTTCGAAGCTGGGGATAAGCTTCCCGTCCCGCTCCGTCCAGCGGTTCCCGGCGCCGTACCATTCCTCGATCAGGTCGTAGGGGCTGTTGGTGCCCAGCGCACCCCACTTGGGGATGGTGATGCCGTAGGTGTCATTGACGCCATTGCCGTCCGGATCCTGCTCGGTGAAGGCCTCTGCCACCTTGTACAGGTCCTCCGTGGTTTTGGGCGGCTGCAGGCCCAGCTTGTCCAGCCAGTCCTGCCGGAACATGACGGCCGCACGCATGGGGGAACGGCCGCGGAAGACGCCGTAAACCTTGCCGTTGACGCTGGCGTTCTTCTGGATGTCCGGGAAAGTGGTCTTGAGGTTGGGGTACTTGTCCAGCTTGTCGGTGAGGTCCCAGAACGCGCCCGCCTGGGCGTTCTTGACGAAGCCGGGTGTTTTGCCCTGGATCACCATGACCTGCGGAATGTCGGATCCCGCCAGCGTGATGTTGGTCTTGTCCTCATAGGAGGCGTTCGGCGCCCAGTTGATTTTGACCTGTTTGCCGGTGAGCTCCTCCAGCTTCTTCTGCACCGCGCCGTCCGCTGCAGGCGGCTGGGCCTCCAGGAACGGGGCCATGATGGACACCGAAGTGAGGTCCGCGGCCGGGGCGTCCCCGCCGCTGCACGCGGTGAGGGACAGCGCCGTGGCCGTTACGACGGCGGCGGCCAGGGAGAGTTTGCGATGGATCATATGTCGTCCTTTTCCACTTCTTTGGGGTTTGTTGGGCTGGCTGGCCCACGGTTTTGATACGTTTCATTCATGCGTCCGCCCAGGGCAGCGCCCACCATCGGCAACCAAGGGCGGGGAGCAGCGTCAGGCGGCGGTGGCCCCCTGCAGGGCGGTGCGCGCGGCAGGCTCCCCCGCTGCGGCCGCCGACTCGTCATTGGCCGCGAAGAAGCGGTCACACAACCAGCCGGTGAGGTAGAGCCAGGCCCCGATGCTGAAGAATGGAACCAGGCCCGGAAGGCAACTGCTGGCGTAAAGTACCGCGGCGGAAACGAAGAGCAGGATGACCGTTCCCGCCAGGTGCCGCAGGGCGAACCGGGACGACATCAGCAGGTACTGGAACAGGGGCAACTCGTACCGGGCATACATGGGGAACACGTAGCAAACGGCCCCCGCCAGGAAGATGGCGGCAACCAGGATGCCGACGGCCATGAACTGCGCCAGGACTCCCCTGCCTCCCGAAAAATAGTTCCAGTTCAGGACAAGGGCCCCCGCGACGGCCATGACCGGGAGCGCCAGGGCGTTGGCCCGGAGGAAGTTCCGGAAGTATGCGGAGGCGAACCCCCGCAGCAGCGGAACAGCATCGCCTGCGGCCCGCTTGCGCACCGCAATCTGTGCCGCAGCGGCGGCCGGACCTGCACCAAAAATGCCAAAACCCAGCAGGGTGAAGGCGATCCACAGCAGGTTCAGGCCGGCGATCCACACGAGCGTGTCAAAAAATGAGTAGGCGCGCGCACTGAAGGTCCCGGACAGCATGGCACGGCTCCCTTCTGTTCTCCATCGTTGCAGAGGCGAAGCGGAAAGTGTCCCGCATCACGCCGGTAATCGGTTTCTCGAAAATGTAGACCCACCGTCCATCCACGGTCAAGCGGAATTTTGAATCGTTACATAGCTGGACGGCGACTTGCCGTGTGCCGCACACTAAAAGGTGGAAAGCGCTTGCTGACTCGATGCATGCGCAGATGATGCCGGTGCCCGCAAGGCGGGAGCCGGTGGGCAGAACGGAGAACCATGGAAACGGCAACGGAAGCCGCCGGCAGCGCCGCCGCGGCTTCAGCAACAACCCCGGCACGGGTTGCACTGGTGGGAGTGCACGGCTTCGGCACCCACCACCTGCGGAACCTCCAGCGCCTGCAGGCGGCAGGCAGTGTCAGCCTGGTCGCCGTGGCGGACCCGCAGCCCCCGGCACCCGGCGCCCTCCCGCCGTCGGCCGCCATCTACCAGGGGCTCGAGGAGCTCCTCACCGCCACCCGGGACCTGGACCTGGTCATCGTGGCCACACCCATCCAGACGCATGCCCCGCTGGCCCTGGCCGCCCTGGCCACTGACGCTGAGCTGTACCTTGAGAAGCCACCCGTCGCCTCCCTGGCCGACTTCAACCGGTTGTGCACGGCAGCCGCCAGGTCCGGCCACGGGGTGCAGATCGGCTTCCAGAGCCTGGGCTCGCACGCGCTTGGAGCTATCGAAGAACTGCTTGCCGCCGGGACCATCGGAACACTGGAGGGCATCTCCGCCACCGGCCGCTGGGTCCGGGACCGGGCCTACTACACGCGCTCCCGTTGGGCAGGAAAACGCAGCATCAATGGCGTGGATGTGGTGGATGGCGTGGCCACCAACCCCTTGGCGCACGCGGTGGCAACCGCCCTCCGGATTGCCGGGGCGCGCACCACAGCAGACCTCGCATCAGTGGAAACCGAGCCGTACCGCGCCAATGACATCGAGTCGGATGACACCTCCGTGATCCGGATCCGCACCGCCTCGGGCCTGCCCATCACCTGCGCCCTGACCATCTGCGCCGCGGAGTCCGTTGAACCGTACGTCACGCTGCAAGGTTCGGCCGGCACGGCGGTGTTCCACTACACCGAGGACCGGCTGACGGTGGAGACGGCGGCCGGGCGCACGGAGGAAACCTTTGGCCGGGACGACCTGGCGGAGAATCTCCTGGCCCACCGCGGCCACGGCGTTCCGCTGACCAGCAGCCTGGCGGACAGCGGAGCCTTCATGCTGGTGCTGGAAGCCATCCGGACCGCACCGCCGCCCGCCCCCATCGATCCCGCCTGCGTCCGCTGGGAAGGCGAAGGAGACGCTGCGCATGCCGTGGTGGTAGGCATCGAGGAAGCCCTGGAGCGCGCCGGCCGGCAGCATGCCACGTTCAGCGAAATTGGGCTCCCCTGGGCTGTGGCCGCGCCGGTGGCCTTCGACATCCCCGCGTCCTGATGCGGTTCAGGACCCGGCGGCGCAGCCGGCCGCCGGGTCTTTCACTATCGTGCAGCAACACCCCGGCGCCGTCCGTGGCGCCACAGGAGCAGGCCCACCACGGCCGCGGAGAGCATGCCCAGTCCGCCGGTGACCACCAGCCCGGTCCGGACGCCGAACTGTTCCGTCAACCAGCCCGCCAGGAGGCCGCCGCAGGCGTGGCCGCCCAGCAGGAGAGGAAGGTACAGGGCCATCACCCGGCCGCGGATGGCAGGCCCGGCCTCGAGCTGGACGGCCGTGGCTGCGCTGGTGAGGAACAGCAACGTCATGATGCCCACCACCGCCAGCATCGCCACAAACAACACCAGGGTGGGCATCAGGGCGGCCACCAGCTGGGACAGCCCAAAAAGCCCCGCCGCGGCCACAATGCCCCTGCGGCCCATGGTCCCCAGCCGGGCTGCCAGGAGGGCACCGGCCAGGGCGCCGCCGGCGCTGACCATGTTGAAGAGGCCAAAGCCCTCCACGCCGTTGTGCCACACGTCCTGGGCGAAGGCCGCGAGGACCACCGGCCCGTTCATGCCGAAGGCGCCCAGCAGGCCGGCCAGCAGGATGAGGAGCAGCAGGCGCGGGCGTTCACGGACGTAGCGGAAGCCGGCAAGCACCTGCCCGCGGCCCCGCTCGGCGGGTGTACCGGGATGCAGTTCGTGCGGCCGGATGCCGGCGATCAGGCCCAGCACCACCAACCCGATCACTGCGTTTGAAGCGAAGGCCGCGGCCGGCCCTGCCTGCGCGATCAGCACGCCGCCCAGCGCGGGGCCGGCCATGGCACCCAGCTGGGCGAGGGCGTTGTTCAGTCCGATGGCGGGACGCAGGGCTGCGTCGCCCACCACCTCATTGACGAAGACCTGGCGGGTGGGCTGGTCAACCGCCGCGGTGATGCCCAGCGCCATGCAGCTGGCGTAAACAACCCAGACCGTAATGGTGCCGCTGGCAGCACAGGCCGCCAGCCCGAGGCCGAGCAGCACAATGACGGACTGGCACACCATCATGATCCTGCGCTTGGGGAAGATGTCCACCACCAGGCCGGCAAGCGGCCCCACCACGAGCATGGGCAGGAACTGAAGGGCGACGGCGGCCCCCACCGCTGCCGGGCTCCCCGTCAGTTGCAGCACCAGCCAGTCCTGCGCCAGCCGCTGCATCCAGACGCCAAGGCTGCCGGCGAGCTGCATGCCCAGGAAGAGCCGGTAGTTGTGCTGCTTAAGGGGGTGGAACCAGCGCGGCTGGCTGATACCCGGGCGTGCAGACGGTGCGGGGCGGGTGCGGCGGGACGGCACGGTCAGCGTCGGGCGCGGCTGGAGCGCAGTTTCACTGCGGCGGCGGCAAGGATCAGGGTACCGGGGACCACGACAAAGAGCGCGGCGAGCATCCAGACAAACACCACGGCGCAGAACAGGGCGGCCGCCAGGAGCAGGGACCCCGTCCAGTCGCGCAGGGACACGTCCTTACCCACCTGGAGGGCCTGGTGCCAGGTGTCCTTGCCCGTGGCACCGGAAGCCGTGGCGTCGGACCAGGCGGATGCGGTGCGCAGGAGCAGGATGGCGCCGCATCCGGCGAGTATCAGCGTGGCTGGAAGGACCACTTCGCGGCCCGGCAGCTGCCCCACCCATGCGAGCAGGAGGTTGAGGACAATCACGACGCCGGCTCCCGCCGTCGTGATTCCCAGCTTCCAGCTGCCCGGCAGGGCAGCCCTGAACAGGCTCCACAGCCCCCGGACGGAATCGTCCCTGCCATTGAGGTGCCGTTCAAGGTGCGCGGTCCCGGCCGCGTAGGCGGCGGGGATGGTGGCCAGCGGTATGGACAGCACCAGCACCAGCACCCCCGCCAGGAGGGTTTCGGAAAACAGGGCGAACCGGTTCACCGGGATTGGTTCGTGGCCCGGGGCGGATGTGGTGCTGTCCATGGCGCTCATTGTCCTTTGCCTAGCCCTTCAGTCCCTGGGTGGAGACGCCTTCGACGATGTAGCGCTGGAAGATCAGGAAGAAGATCAGCACGGGCAGCAGGGCCAGGACGGACATGGCGATCATGGCGCCGTAGTCGGAGGACTGGGTCTGGTCCACGAACAGCCGCAGGGCCAGCGGCAGCGGATACTTGTCCGGGGTGTTCAGGTACAGCAGCGGGCCCAGGAAATCGTTCCAGCTCCAGATGAAGGAGAAGATGGAGGTGGAGATGAGGGCCGGCTTCATCAGCGGCAGCATGATGGATCCGAAGATCCGGGCGTGCCCCGCCCCGTCGATCCTGGCGGCTTCATCCAGTTCCGCGGGCAGGCCGCGCATGAACTGGACCATCAGGAAGACGAAGAACGCGTCCCCGGCCAGGAACTTGCCGATCAGCAGCGGGACGTAGGTGTCCACCAGGCCCAGCTGCTGGAAAATGATGTACTGCGGAATGATCACCACGTGGAAGGGCAGCAGCAGGGTGGCGATCATCATGCCGAAGAACAGGCTGCGGCCAGGGAAGTTGATCCGGGCGAACGCGTATGCCGACACGCTCGCGGACAGGATGGTGCCGACGACGGCGCCGAGGGCCAGGATCAACGAGTTGGTGAAGAACTGCAGGGTGGACACCCCGCCGATCCCCTCCATGGCGGTCACGAAGTTATCGAAGCTGAAGTTGTTTGACCACAGCGACGTGTTCTGGCCGCCGATCTCCGAGTTGGGCTTGAAGGACGAGGCGATCATCCACAGGCCGGGGTAGAGGACGATGGCAGTGAGGACAAGGGCCACCAGGTGGAAGATGGCGCTCTTGGCCCGTTTGGCCGCCACCGATTCGGATTTCGGGTTGTAGGCCGGGGCGGCGGCGTCCGGTGTGGACTGGGTGGGGGTTGCCGTGGTTGTCATTTTGAATCACCGCTGTAGTGGACCCAGGACTTGGACGTGCGGAAGAAGATCAGGGTGATGATGCCCACCACGATCACCAGCAGCCATGCCATGGCCGAGGCGTAGCCCATCCGGAAATCGCTGAAGCCCCGCAGGTACAGGTAGAGGGTGTAGAAGAGGGTGGATCCGGCGGGGCCGCCGTCACCGTTGGAGATGATGTAGGCCGACGCGAAGATCTGGAACGCGTGGATGGTTTCCATGAGGAGGTTGAAGAAGATCACCGGGGAGAGCATGGGCCAGGTGATGTTGAAGAACTTGCGCACCGGGCCGGCACCGTCCATGGACGCTGCCTCGTACAGCTCACCGGGGATCTGCTTGAGGCCGGCCAGGAAGATCACCATCGGGGCGCCGAACTGCCACACGGTCAGGAGAATGAACATCGGCATGGTCATCGAGGGGTTGCCCACCCAGCCGCCCAGGTTGATCCCGAAGAAAGACAGGCCCTGGTCCACCGGGCCGGAATCGCCGAACATGGCCTTCCAGACGATGGCGATGGAGACGGACGCACCGATCAGGGACGGGGCGTAGAAGGCAGAGCGGTAGAAGCCCTGGCCGCGGCGCTTGCTGTTCAGCAGCATGGCCACCGCCAGTGCCGCCGCGAGCTTCAAGGGGGTACCGAACACCACGTAGCCCACGGTCACGCCCACGGACTGCAGGAAGCGTTCGTCCTGGAACAGGGTGGTGTAGTTGTCCAGGCCGATCCACTTGGGCGGCTCGAACAGGTTGTAGTTGGTGAAGGACAGGTACAGCGAGGAAATCATCGGCCCCACCGTGAGGGCAATGAATCCCAGCAGCCAGGGCAGCAGGAAGGTATAGCCGGCGCGGGCGTCCGAGCCCCGCTGCCGCGACTTGCGCGGCAGAGGGGAACCGGACGACGCCGGGCGCCTGCTCAGGGTTGGGGTTTGAGTCACAAGATCATTCCGTCAGTCGTAAAACCTGGGTGGGAGGGCACGGCGCCGGATCAGGCGTTCTGCTTGATGAGGTCTTCGGCTTCCTTGAACCACGCGTCGACGGCTCCGTCAACCGTGAGCTTGCCGTAGTTCAGGTCGGAGGCGATGCGGCCGAACGACGCTTCCAGCGTGCCGAAGCCAACGATGGGCGGCTCCGGAGCGTCCTTGAGGTACTGCGCGATTGATTTCTCGTAGTCCACCACGAGCTTGTCGGCGCCTTCGAACGTGGTGCCGTCGCGCTGGGTCTTGGAGGCCGGAACGCCGCGGGAGGTCTTGAAGATCTGGCCTACTTCGGGGTCGTTGACCATGAAGTCGATGAAGCGGGCGGCGGCGTCCTTGAACTTGGTCTTGGCACTGGCCACCATCAGCATGGAGGGCTTCAGGAACAGGCCCAGGTTGTTCGGGTCGTCCGACGGCACCGGAACAAGCTTGAGTGATTTGGCCCCGCTGTCGGCCAGGTAGCCCGCCATGAAGTTGTCCCAGGTGACCTCAGAGGCTGTGACGTTGGAACCGAAAGGCGACTTGGGCTTGAGCTGGGTTACCCTGTCTTCCGGGACGAGGGCCTGCGTGCCGCGAAGCTTCGAGTTGAGGTTCCACCAGCTCTTCAGGTCGTCCTTGCTGAAACCAAGCTTCCCATCGCTGTTGAAGGCCTGGATGTTCTTCTGGCGGAGCCAGATGTTGAACTGCCACCACACGCCCGTGAAATCCGTGGAGCCGAACAGGGTCCCGTTGCCCTTGTCCCCTACCTCCTTCAGGAATGCCTGGTATTCCGCCCAGGTCCAGCTGCCGTCCGGCTCCGCTATGCCCAGGGAGGCAAGTTTGGCGGGGTCGTAGTAGACGGCGAAGGCGTTGGTGCTGGTGGGAATGCCGTAAGTCTTGCCCTTGATCTGGCCGGAAGGCAGGAGCGACTTTTCGAAGGCGTCAGTGTTGATCTTGACCGTGCCCAGGTCCAGGAGCTGGTTGCGTTGGCCATAGTCCCGCAGGTAGGACAGGTCCCACTGCATGACGTCGGGAAGACCGCCGCCGGCTGCCTCTGTGGCGCGCTTCTGCCAGTAGCCGGCGAAGTCCGTGAAGTTGCCGTTGACCTTGATGTCCGGGTTCTTCGACTCGAAGAGGGCAATGGCCTTGCGGGTGCGCTCGGCGCGGTCGTCGTTGCCCCACCAGGTGTAGTTGATGGTGACGGGTTTGTCGGCCGATCCGGTCTGGCCGGAAGAGCTGGATCCGTTCCCACAGGCCGACAGGGCTGCGGCAGATGCGGTGCCGATGGCCACGGTTGTGAGGAAATGCCTTCTGTTGATCACGGGAGCCTCCTTGCTCGATGTGTGTTGCCCTTCCGCTCCGTCTACAACGTGAGTAGTGAGCTGGCTTACACGGCTTCTGAAACGATACAATATCGGCAATCCCGGAATTGGGCAAGCGTTTTCCAACGCCTGGCCAATGCCCCCGTTCCGCCTTGCGAGCAGACAAAGGAGTCACATGACACAGCAGGAAACCAGCTCCCCTTCGAGCGTTTGGAACAGGGTTGAGGGCCTGGCCTTCGGAGGTGATTACAACCCTGAGCAGTGGCCGGTGAGCATCCGCCTGGAAGATCTGGACCTCATGCGGGAAGCTGGCGTGAACTTCCTCAGCGTGGGGATCTTCTCCTGGGCGCTGCTGGAACCCGCCGAGGGGCAGTATGACTTCGGGTGGCTGGACGACGTGATGGACAACCTCGCAGGGATCGGCGTGAAGGTGGCACTGGCCACCGCCACGGCCGCTCCCCCTGCCTGGCTGGTCCGCAAGCACCCGGAGATCCTGCCGGTCACGGCTGACGGGACCGTGCTGGGACCGGGCTCGCGGCGGCACTACACGCCGTCGTCGTCCGTGTACCGGCGCTACGCCGCGGGCATCACGCGCGTCCTGGCCGAACGGTACAAGGACCACCCCGCGCTGGCCCTGTGGCACGTGGACAACGAACTGGGCTGCCACGTCTCAGAGTTCCACGGGGAGGAGGACGCCGCGGCCTTCCGTGCCTGGCTGGAGCGCCGGTACGGGAACATCGATGCGCTCAATGCCTCCTGGGGCACGGCGTTCTGGTCCCAGAACTACGGTTCCTTTGACGAAATCCTGCCGCCGTCTGTCGCCCCGTCCACGCTCAACCCGGGCCAGCAGCTGGACTTCCAGCGGTTCAGCTCCTGGGCCCTGATGGACTACTACCGGGACCTCGTGACGGTGCTGCGCGAAGTGACGCCGGACATCCCCTGCACCACCAACCTGATGGCCTCCAGCGCCACCAAGTCCATGGACTACTTCGACTGGGCCAAGGACCTGGACGTCATCGCCAATGACCACTATCTGGTGGCCGCTGACCCCGAACGGCACGTGGAACTCGCGTTCAGCGCGGACCTGACCCGCGGCATTGCGGGCGGTGACCCATGGCTCCTGATGGAACATTCGACGTCGGCCGTGAACTGGCAGCCGCGCAACCAGCCCAAGATGCCCGGTGAGATGCTGCGCAACTCCCTGGCGCACGTGGCCCGCGGCGCCGACGCCGTCATGTTCTTCCAGTGGCGCCAAAGCTTCGCCGGCTCGGAAAAGTTCCATTCCGCGATGGTGCCGCACGGCGGACGGGACACGCGGGTGTGGCGCGAGGTGGTGGAGCTGGGCGCCGCGCTGAAGCGGCTGGAACCGGTGCGCGGTTCGCGGGTGCAGGCCCGGGCCGCCATTGTTTTTGACTATGAGGCGTGGTGGGCAAGCGAGATCGATTCGAAGCCCAGTATCGACGTGAAGTACCTGGACCTGCTGCGGGCGTTCCACCGCGCCCTGTTCCTCCGCGGGATCTCCGTGGACATGGTGCACCCGTCCGCTTCGCTGGATGGGTATGACCTGGTGCTGGTGTGCACGCTGTATGCGGTTTCGGACGGGAACGCCGCCAACGTCGCTGCTGCCGCCGCTGCCGGCGCCACGGTGCTGGTGAGCTACTTCAGCGGGATCGTGGACATGCAGGACCACGTGCGGCTGGGCGGCTACCCCGGGGCGTTCCGTGACGTTTTGGGGGTGCGCGTGGAGGAGTTCCACCCCCTGCTTGCCGAGTCACAGCTGAAGCTCAGCGACGGGACGGTTTCCTCGGTGTGGAGCGAGCATGTCCATCTGGCCGGCGCGGAGGCGGTGCAGGCCTTTACCGGGTACCCGCTGGAAGGTGTCCCTTCCCTCACCCGCCGGGCCGTGGGTTCCGGGGCGGCCTGGTACCTGGCCACCTTCCCCGATCCCGAGGGCATCGAGGCCGTCCTTGACCGGCTGCTCGCCGAGTCGGGCGTCACGCCGGTTGCCGACGCCGATCCCGGGGTGGAGCTGGTCCGCCGGATGGCCGCCGACGGACAAAGCTTCCTGTTCGCGATCAACCACACGCATTCGGCTGCCTCGGTTTCCGCCACGGGCACCGACCTGCTGACGGGCGAGCCATTTGCGGGGACCGTTCCGGCCGGGGGTGTTGCGGTGGTGGAGGAGAGCTAGGCACACGCGTTCCGGGACGTTCGACGGCGGCACCCTCCTTTGGGTGGCGCCGTCTGCGTCTTTGTGCGGGTCCCGGGCGGACAGTGGCCACGTTTTCCACATAGGGGCTTTGGGTGGCTGGGATTGTCACACCCTGCTGGAAGACTTTGGCTATGGAAGCGGTTTTGGAATCGGCGGCAGTACAACAGGGGGTGCGGTGCGCCGAACCTTCCGGTGTTGGTGCCACGCCATACCCGGCCGCCGTGCCTTCCATTGGTGATGTCCTGAACCTGCTCGCCCGGGTCCCGGTCCCTGCGGATGGCGCGGGCATGATCGAGCAGATTCGTGGGTTGGAGGATCTGAAGTCCTTGGCGGGTGCCCGGCAGGCTGATACCGCTGTCGCTTTTGATTTATCCCAGCGGCGGGAGCAGGCCGAGGCCGGGGTCCCGGCTGACGAGCAGGGCGCCGGGGTCGCGGCGCAGATCGCGTTGGCCCGGCGTGAGTCCCCCGCCCGGGGTTCCCGGTTGCTCGGCCTGGCCAAAACCCTCACCGGCATGCCGCACACGTTCCAGGCGTTCCGGACCGGCCTGTTGAGCGAGTGGCGGGCCACGCTGATCGTGAAAGACACCATCTGCCTGAGCACCGAGGACCGGGCCGGGGTGGATGAGGAACTCGCCGCCGACACCGGCGCCCTGAACGGCC
>NZ_JARETC010000020.1:0-36751 GCF_029077345.1 Arthrobacter sp. NQ4
AGAAGCCGAACGGCAATCCTGCTACCCCGACTTCATCGAGTACTACAATCAGCGCAGGCCACACACTGCACTCAAAGGCGCCTCACCCGCCAGCCGCGTCACCAACCAACCGGGTTAGTACAGCTAGACCGCAGTGGCCGCCGGCGTCCGGTACAGCTCCTGGCGCTGGCGGCCCAGGCCCTCCACCTCTACCTCCACCACGTCCCCGGGCTGGAGGTAGGGGAAACGGCCGCTTAAAGCCACTCCCTGCGGCGTTCCGGTGAGGATCACATCGCCCGGCTCCAGCCGCATGTACTGGCTGCAGTGATGGACCAGGGTGGGCGCATCGAAAATCAGCTCTGCCGACGTCGAATCCTGCCGGGGCTCACCGTTCACCCAACTGCGCAGCCGCAGGCTGCCGCCGTCGGTCTCCCCTGCAGGGACCAGCCACGGACCCAGGGGCGTTGACCCGGGAAGGGACTTTCCCTTGGTCCACTGGCCGGCGGCTCCGGGCAGCTGGTACTCCCGTTCGGAAAAGTCATTGGCGGTGACGTAGCCGGCAATGCAGGCGGCGGCCTCCTCGGTGGAACCGAGGTAGCTGGCCTCCTTGCCGATCACGATGCCCAGCTCCACCTCCCAGTCGTATTGCGTGGAGCGGGGTGGAAGCGGGGCGGGGTCGAACGGGCCGGTGACCGTGTTGCTGGGCTTGAGGAAGACCACGGGAATGGTGGGCGGCTCCGCCCCCGATTCCGCGGCGTGGGCGGCGTAGTTCATCCCGATGCCCACCACGCAGCCAGGCCGGGCCACGGGGGAACCAACGCGGAGCGCAGCGGCACCTTCCAGGACCGGCAGCTCCCCCGCCTCCAGGGCTTTCCGGATTTTGTCCAGGCCGCCGGCGGCAAGGAACGCGCCGTTCACGTCATCGGTGATGGGCAGCAGGCTGAAATACCGGTCAACGCCGTCCGCGGAGGGGACCACGACGGCAGGCTGCTCGCTGCCACTTTCGCCCAGGCGCATGATTTTCATACCGAATTCTCCTCAAGCTGTTCCGACAGGTTTCAGGCCCTCTGGGCACCCGCTTCCATGCTCCCGGATTTTGCTGAGCGGCCGGGAACGGAACGCTTTGTGACCGCATCCCAGGGGCTTCCAAAGGACAGTCATCTGACATATAACGGAAGCAGCCGGTAGAATGATGGAGCCATCCTGGCACGAAACACAGAAAGTTCAGCACATGACTACAGCCACCCTGGAGCGCGTTCCCGCCGCCCAGACCCCCGAAGGGCCCGCCCCGCGGTCCATCAGCCTGGAGTTCTCCAGCGCCAGCGAGGTCCACGCCGGACTGGAAGAGGCGGTGGCCGAACTGATTGAGGTTGCAGCACAGGAAGCCGCCTGCGGCATCCTGGTTACCAGGCTGCACCCGGGAAGCTACACCGTAGCCCTGGACGAATCGGTACCGTTTGGCGAAACGTACGAATCCATCGCCGCCTGACCAAAACCACAAAAAAGTCCCCGCACACCGTTAAGGCGTGCGGGGACTTTTTAGTGCCGGCGCTGCCGGTGGGCTGCTAGCCGCGGCGGACCTGCACGCCGTCGGACTTCAGGAAAAGCTCCTTCTCCGCCGGACCTGACGGGCCCGCCGGCACCAGCCAGAGGACGTTGCCGCTCTGCGACACCTCTTCCACCTCCCCGGCTGCCACTACATGTGCATGCTTGATGATCTCGACGCGGTCCCCGGCCTGGAGTGACTTCCAGTTGGACACCGCGGCGGAATGGGCATTGCGCCTCGACAGGACTGCCCCACGTGCTTTCATGTGAACTTCTACCCCTTTGTATCGTTCTGCCGCCACAGCCTCTTTGATGTGACTTTCACTACACCTTCAGTTCTACTACACTCCCGGCGCCAGGGAGGGCCGTGGCGCCGGATATTCCGCACTTCGGACGGAAGCGCAGCAGGCCCTGAAGATCCTTCGGTGTCAGGCGAGCGGCCCGACGGCGGATTCGGCTGCCCGGAGCACGTCACCTGAGGCGACCAGCCGGTCAGCCGCTTCCAGTTCCGGGGACAGGAAACGGTCCGTTCCGGGACCTTCCACCACGCCGCGGAGCGCTGCCACCACTGCGGTGCCCGCAGGTCCGGGAGTGAGGACGCCGCCCGAGAGCTGTGTGCGGATGTCCAGTGCCCGGGCGGAGGTCACCAGCTCGATGGCCAGGACGCGGCGGAGGTTCTCCACGGCTTTGCGCAGCTTCCGCGCCGCGTGCCAGCCCATGGACACGTGGTCCTCCTGCATGGCTGAGCTCGGAATGGAGTCCACGGATGCCGGAACGGCCAGCCGCTTGTTGTCCGAGACCAGCCCGGCCTGGGTGTACTGGGCGATCATCAGGCCCGAGTCCACCCCCGGGTCGGCAGCGAGGAAGGCCGGGAGGCCGTGCGAACGGGCAGGGTCAAGCATGCGGTCGGTGCGGCGTTCGGCGATGGAGCTGAGGTCGGCGACGGCGATGGCCAGGTAGTCCAGGACGTACGCCACGGGTGCGCCGTGGAAGTTGCCGTTGGAGCTGACGCGGCCGTCGGGAAGCACCACGGGGTTGTCGATGGCTGCCGCCAGTTCCCGGGTTGCCACCAGTTCGGCGTGGTCCACGGTGTCGCGGACGGCACCGGCCACCTGCGGGGCGCAGCGCAGGGAGTAGGCGTCCTGGACCCGCGAGTCGCCCACCTTGTGGGAGGCCACAATGGGCGAATCCGAGAGCACGCGCAGCATGTTGTCCGCGCTGGCCGCCTGGCCCGGGTGCGGCCGCAGTGCGGCGTGCAGCTCGGGCAGGAACACCTGGTCGGTGCCCAGCAGCGCCTCGACGCTCAGCGCGGCGGTGATGTCCGCCGTCGCCAGCAGCTGGCGCAGGTCGGCGATGGCCATGAGGAGCATGCCCAGCATGCCCTCGGTGCCGTTCACCAGCGCAAGCCCTTCCTTTTCAGCGAGGGTGACGGGCTCGATGCCGTGCTCTGCGAGCAGCTCGGCGACGGGCCGCTCGCCCCGCCCGCCGTACGTGACGCCGTCGGGCCCTTCCGCTTCCCCCTCGCCCATCAGGACCAGGGCGCAGTGCGACAGCGGCGCGAGGTCGCCGGAGCAGCCCAGCGAGCCGAACTCGCGGACCACCGGGGTGATGCCCGCGTTGAGGACATCCACCATGGTCTGCAGGACCACCGGACGGACGCCCGTGCGGCCCGAGGCGAGGGTCTTGGCGCGCAGGAACATGATGCCGCGGACCACTTCCCGCTCAACTGCCGGACCCATGCCTGCCGCGTGGCTGCGGATCAGCGATTTCTGCAGCTGGGTGCGCAGCTCGTTGGGGATGTGGCGGTTGGCCAGGGCGCCGAAGCCGGTGGAGATGCCGTAGGCAGGTGTATCACTGGAGGCCAGGCTGTCGATGTGGGCGCGGACTTTCGCCACCGTTTCGAGGGCTTCCGGGGCGATGGTGACCTTGGCGTCGTGGCGCGCGACGGCGAGAACATCCTGGGGCGTGACGCCGACGGACCCGAGGGTGACAGTGAGCGGTTCGTGGGTAATCGTGGTCAATTTAAGTTCCTTGTGTTGTTTCATCGACTGCTCCGTAAGCGCCCTTTTGAGGGGTCATAACGGCACCTACGGAGCAATCGATGTGGAATTGGGGCTCGGTTAGCGGCATTCCTGCATGGGGATGCGGACACCGCGTTCCTTGGCGACGTCGAGGGCCCGCTCGTAGCCGGCGTCGGCGTGGCGGATGACGCCCATACCGGGGTCGTTGGTGAGGAGGCGTTCGAGCTTTTCGGCGGCGAGGTCGGTGCCGTCGGCGACGGAGACCTGGCCGGCGTGGATGGAACGGCCGATGCCCACGCCGCCGCCGTGGTGCAGGGACACCCAGGTGGCACCGGAGGCGGTGTTGAGCAGGGCATTCAGCATGGGCCAGTCGGCGATGGCGTCCGAACCGTCCGCCATGGCTTCGGTTTCACGGTACGGGGAGGCGACGGAACCGGAGTCCAGGTGGTCGCGGCCGATGACGATGGGGGCCTTGACCTTGCCCTCCTTGACCAGCTGGTTGAACAACAGGCCGGCCTTGGCGCGTTCGCCGTAACCCAGCCAGCAGATGCGGGCCGGCAGGCCTTCGAATTCCACCCGTTCCTGGGCTGCGTCGATCCAGCGGTGCAGGTGCTTGTTCTCGGGGAACAGCTCCTTGATGGCCTCGTCCGTGACACGGATGTCCTCGGGGTCGCCGGAGAGGGCCACCCAGCGGAACGGGCCCAGGCCTTCGCAGAAGAGCGGCCGGATGTAGGCGGGAACGAAGCCGGGGAACTCGAAGGCTCGCTCGTAGCCGCCCTTGCGGGCCTCGTCGCGGATGGAGTTGCCGTAGTCGAAGACCTCGGCGCCGGCATCCTGGAATTCCACCATGGCCTGCACGTGGCGGGCCATGGAGGCCTGGGCCTTCTTGGTGAAGCCTTCCGGATCCGCTGCAGCCTCGCGGTGCCACTCGTCCACGGTGATGCCCTCGGGCAGGTATGACAGCGGATCGTGTGCCGAGGTCTGGTCGGTGACGATGTCCACGGTGAGCTCGCCTGCCTTGTGGCGGCGCAGGATTTCGGGGAAGACTTCGGCGGCGTTGCCCACGTAGCCCACGGACCAGCCGCGGCGCTCTTCCTTGGCCTTGAGCACCTTGGCGATGGCGGCGTCGAGGTCGGTTTCCACCTCGTCCAGGTAGCGCTTGCCGGCGCGGCGGCGCAGGCGGGATTCGTCGACGTCGACGATCAGGCAGGCGCCCTCGTTCAGGGTGACCGCGAGCGGCTGGGCGCCGCCCATGCCGCCGCAGCCGCCGGTCAGGGTCAGGGTGCCGGCGAGGGTGCCGTTCTCGTCGCCCGTGAGCTTGCGGGCGATCGCGGCGAAGGTCTCAAACGTGCCCTGCAGGATGCCCTGGGTGCCGATGTAGATCCAGGAGCCGGCGGTCATCTGGCCGTACATCATGAGGCCCTCGGCCTCGAGCCGGCGGAATTCGGGCCAGGTGGCCCAGTCGCCGACAAGGTTGGAGTTGGCCAGCAGCACGCGGGGTGCCCATTCGTTGGTGCGGAACACGCCCACGGGCTTGCCGGACTGAACCAGGAGGGTTTCGTCCTTTTCCATGGTCTGCAGGGTGCGGGTGATGGCATCGAAGGCGGCCCAGGAGCGGACGGCGCGGCCGGTGCCGCCGTAGACCACCAGGTCGTCGGGGCGTTCTGCCACTTCAGGGTCCAGGTTGTTCATCAGCATGCGCAGGGGCGCTTCGGTCTGCCAGGACTTGGCGGTGAGCTCGGTGCCGCGGGCTGCTTTGACCGGGCGGGCACCGGTGGTGAAATCGGCGGGTGCCATGGTGGGCTCCTTCTGGGTGGTGTGTCTGACGGAGGAAAGAAGTTCTGTATCCACTAAAGCCCCTCCAGGAAGGGCTTCACAGGGCTTTTGAATGGGTGCTGTCCGGGATGCCAGACGCGCCCGAGGCCTGCTGCCAAGGGGTTATGGTTGACAGCTTTTACTTGGTGGGGCGTCCGTGGATCCGGACAGAGAGCTCATCAGCCACCTTCTGGACCCGGGCGGCCAGCGCCGGCCATTCCTCCGGGGCCAGCTTGTCTTCCAGGAATGTGACCGCGACAGCGGCAGTGGGCCAGCCCAGGTGGTCGGTGACGGCGGCGGCGATGGAACCGAAGCCCGGGGTCACCTCGCCGTGCTCGGTGGCATACCCGCGTTGCCTGACCTGGTCCAGGTGCGAGGAAAGCGCCGAGTACTTCATGATGGCGCCCGCCACCTCGTGCCGCGCGCTGAAGGCGGCGGCGTTGGGGTAGAGCGCCCGGACCTGGGACTTGGGCAGGGCGGCAAGGATGGCGCGGCCGCTGGCCGTGAGGTGGCTGGGAAGGCGGACGCCGACGTCGGTCACCAGGGACGGGCGGTTCTTGGCCCGTTCCTCGACGATGTACAGCACGTCCCGGCCATGGAGCACGGCAAGGTGGGCGCTCTCGCCGATCGCATCCACCAGGCTGGCGAGCAGGGGACGGCCCAGCCTGGACAGCGGTTCCTGCCGGGAGTAGGCGGAGCTGAGTTCGAAGGCGCTGATGCCAAGGCCGTACCGCTGCTCCTCGTGGAGATGAAGGACGAAGCCATTCGCCTCCATCACCCCCAGCAGGTGGTAGACGCTGGACCGGGGTAGGTCCAGGCTGGAGGCAATCTGCGAGGCCGCCATCGGCCCCCGCCTGGAAGCCAGCAACTTGAGGATGCGCAGGGTGTTTTCTGCGGCGGGAACCTTGGACGACGCCTTCGCCGCGGGACGGGGGGCCCGGGCTTCGGCGTTTGGTGTTGCGGAGCCCAGTGTTGTGGCGCTTAGTGCAGTGCTCATGAAGTGGAAGTGTCTTTCTGGCTAGCTCTGTCCGGTATCCCGTACTTAAGCTTGCGTCCTTCCGGGAGCCCTGGGCGACTCATTTTGAACCTTAACGTCTGAAATACCAGACAAACGCTCCCGGGACTCGGCACGCTCAGCGCGAGAGAACCTGCGCTTCCAGGTCCTCAAAGTCCAGGAACAGAGACCATTCAGGGAAAGGGTCAGCCGGCAGTTCAGTTTCGGAGGGACCGGGATCGTCGGGGACGCTTAGCTCCTCAAGCAAGCCGAGGTGTTCGGGCACGTACCCGTCCGGCCACTCCAGTGCCCCGGCTGAAGTCTCCCGTTCCGAGGCGTCGCCGAACAACGCCAGGAGCCGTTGTGGCCAGTGGGTTGGTTCGGGGTCGGGGTGTTCTGGGTTGTAGTGCCTGCCTGTTGGTGAGGTCCAGCCGGGTGGTTCATTCTTGTTGGCCGGGTCCGGTGTCCATTGGCTGTGATGTTTGAGCCGGTGATGTTTGGGGCAGAGTTGGGCCAGGTTGCTGACGTTGGTGGTGCCGCCGTGTTGCCACGCTTGTAGGTGGTCGGTTTCGTTGTCGGGGGTGCGGTTGGTGCAGCCGGGGAAGGTGCACTTGGCATCGCGCAGCCTGATCCAGCGTTTGATGGTTTCGGTGAGCCGGTAGTTTTTCCGGCCGATCTCCAGCGGTGCCCCGTCGCGGGGGTCGACCAGGGCCCGGTAGAACGATTCCGCCCCGTCGGCGACAAGTTTGCGCGCCATGGAGGCCGGGATCGGTCCGAAACCGTCCAGCACTGCTGGTTCGTCGGTCGCTCCGAGGAGGGAGAACACCGGCACAGTGACCAGGACGTCGGCCCGCGGGGTGGGCACCTTTCCCATCGCGGTCGTGCTTGCGGTGGCCGCGGTGGTGCCAGAGGAACGTTCACCCGCAACCTGCCCGGTACCGAGGAGCAGCGAGGCTGCGATGTCGGGGCGGAGTTGGGTGAGGGTGCGCTCTTCGTCGGGGCCTTGGAGTCCGCGGGCGGTGGCGGTGGTGCGGTTCCAGATGGCGCATGCGGTGTCCCCGGGCAGGTAGAGGGAGATCCAGGCCATGCCGTCCTTGTCGGAGGTGCATTCCATCCGCCGATCGGCCACGCCCTTAACATGGCGCTTCTCGATCGATTCCGGATGGTGGCGTTCCCGCCACCCACGCACCTTGGCCCGGAACCGGGATGGGACAAGCTCGCCGGGGGCGGCGCCGCGGGCGGGGTTGGGCGCGTCAGGGTCGAAGAAATGCGCCACCAGCTTCAGCGCGCCCTCCGGGGTGAGGCCTTCGGTCTCGTCCGCAACGATGCGGGCGTGCTGCCACGACATCGCGCCCGCGGCCAAGGCGTTCATGACGGGCGGCAGGGAACAGATCCGCCGTGACTGCTCCACCAAAGCGCCCGCGGCCGCGGAGCTGATGGTCAGGACACCCGCGATCTCCTCCACCACCGACATGTCAGCGTAAGTGCGGTCCTGGATCGAGGCGTCCGGCGGCGTCATCGTCTGCTGGAACTCCACTGCCTCAGCAGCGGTCTCCGCTTTCACCGCAGCCAGTTGCGCCTCCAGCCGAGCCATAAGCTCCAGCCGTTCCAGCCGGATCCCATACCGCCGCTGCAAAACATCCGTACCGGCGCTAATATCCACACCGGCACCAGCATGAGCCCCGGAAGCCAGGAAATCGTCCTCTTTCTCCAGCGCATCAAGGGCAGCAACAGAGGCGCGGACACCCTCCAACACCGCCCCAAGACCACCGCTGATTCCCATAACCACATCATCCATCGACCCACTGACATTCACGCCGGGGGCTGCCGGCCGCCAGGCCCTCTGCAGCGGATGGTGCCTCAGCGCGTCAATCCGCGTGCCGCCGTCGAACGCATCTCACTGCCCACAGTCTGGAACCGAAGACACCAAGCCTCCGTGAGCCTCATCACGAACGGGCCGGAAATGGTCTGCTGGTTAGCGGCTCCCCTCCCAAAGACGAGAAGGTAACTCTATGCAACCCACCCCAACCCGGACCCAAAGTCCGGTGGAAACGCAACAGCCGGCAGCCGTCGTCGGGCAGGTCCTCAACAGGGGCCTCAATGTCCGGCACATCCGCTTCATGGCCTTGGGCTCGGCCATCGGCACGGGCCTCTTCTACGGCTCCGCCTCCGCGATCCAGAAAGCAGGGCCGGCCGTCCTGCTGGCCTACATCATCGGCGGCGCCGCGGTGTTCATGGTGATGCGGGCCCTGGGCGAGATGGCGGTGCGCCACCCGGTGTCGGGCTCCTTCAGCCAGTATGCGAGCCGTTATCTTGGCCCCCTGGCCGGCTTCGTGACCGGCTGGACGTACGTGTTCGAGATGGCGATCGTCGCCATTGCCGACGTCACAGCGTTCAGCATCTATATGGGGTTCTGGTTTCCGCAGGTGGACCGCTGGATCTGGATCCTGGCCGTCATCTGCTTCCTGGCGGCCTTGAACCTGCTCAGCGTCAAGGTCTTCGGCGAACTGGAGTTCTGGTTCTCGCTGATCAAGGTGGCGGCCATTATTGCCATGATCGCCGGCGGCGCCGCCATCATCGTGTTCGGCTTCCAGGCCGCGGACTCCACCGTGGCGCCCGGCCTGGGCAACCTCGTTGAGCATGGCGGCCTGTTCCCGAACGGCTTCGAGGGCCTGCTGGCATCCTTCGCCGTGGTGATGTTCGCCTTCGGCGGGATCGAGACGCTGGGCATCACAGCCGGCGAGGCAGCAGATCCCAAGAAGGTCATCCCCAAGGCCGTCAACACGGTGCCGGTGCGGGTGCTGCTGTTCTACGTCCTGACCCTGGGAGTCCTGATGAGTCTCTTCCCGTGGGACCAGGTGGGCACCAGCGGCAGCCCGTTCGTCCAGATCTTCAGCAGCCTCGGCATCCCGGCCGCACCGCACATCCTCAACGCGGTGGTCATCACGGCCGCCCTCTCTGCGATCAACAGCGACATCTTCGGCGCCGGGCGCATCCTCTTTGGACTCTCCAACCAGGGCCACGCGCCCGCAGCCTTCGGGAAGGTCTCGCGGCACGGAGTCCCCTGGATGACCGTGGTCATGATGGCCGGGATCCTGCTGGTGGGCGTGGTCCTCAACGCCGTCATCCCGGAGGACGTGTTTCTCGTTATTGCGTCCATCGCCACCTTCGCCACCGTCTGGGTGTGGGTGATGATCCTGGCGTCCCACGTGGCCATGAAGCGGGAAATCGCGCGGATGGGTCTGCCGGCGTCGGAATTCCCCTCGCCGTGGTGGCCGGCCGCTTCCATCCTGACCATCGCGTTCATGGCACTGGTGATCGCCGTGCTGGGAGCCTTCGAGGATACCCGGATCGCGCTCTACGTGGGCGCCGTGTGGCTGGGCCTGCTGGTCCTGGCGTACCGCCTCTGGATCAAGGGTGACGGACGACGGCGGGCCCACCTTGAGGACGAGACCTCGCCGCTTCCGGTGGTCGGCAGGAGCAGTGGGATGGAGGCTGCCGCCCGGAGCAGCCGGGGCTAGGAAAAGACGCCGATAGCCGCCGTTCGGGAGTTCGGTGCGGAGTGTTCCCCAGCGCCTACGCGGCCTTGGGGAACACTCCCGCCCCGGCCAGCCCCGAGCGCGGGGCCGTCTCCACCTTGGCGCAGATCCAGCGGCCCAGCTCGGTGGCAGCCAGCGGATCAATCGAGGTGGCAAACCCTGCGCGTTCCAACATCCACGCCAGGTCTTCCGTGGAAATATTGCCGGCCGCGCCGGGGGCAAACGGGCAGCCGCCCAGGCCTCCCACGGCACTGTCAAAGACCCTGACTCCGGCTGCCATGGCGGCATAGGTATTCGCCAACGCAGTGTGGCGCGTCTCGTGCAGGTGGGCCCGCAGCGGCACATCCGTTTCAGACGCCAGGGCGGCAAAGACCCCGTTGACCTGCCAGGGGACGGCGCAGCCGATGGTGTCCGCCAAGGCAACCTCGGCCAGCTGGCCTCGTTGCAGTGCGCTGCGGACGACCGAAAGAGCTTGTTCCCCGGGCACGTCGCCCTGGTACGGGCAGCCAAAGGCGACGGCGGCCGTGACCGTGACAGGGATGCCGGCAGAGGCAGCGATTCCGGATACTTCCTCCAGGGCATCAAGGGCGGCGGCGACCGTCGTGTTCTGGTTGGCCGCTGCAAAGGCATCGGTCACCGGCAGGACATAGTTGATCTCGTCCACCCCCGCATCCACCGCCCGGTAGGCGCCCCGGGTGTTCAGCACCAGGCCGATGTAGCTGGCACCGGCGTCCCGCGGCACCCCCGCCATGACGGCATCGGCATCGGCCATTTGCGGAACCTTTTTGGGGTTTACGAAGCTCACCGCCTCAATCCGCCTGGCGCCCAGGGCAATCAGATCGTTGATAAGGCGCAGCTTGTCGCGGGTGCTGACCGGAACTTTTTCATTCTGCAGCCCGTCCCGGGGACTGACGTCCACGATTGAGACTGTTCCCCCGGGAGTACCGGTTCCCGTCATTCCGTTCATCAGATGGCACCCTCGTCCTTGGCATGCTGCAGTTCTTCGACATTCATGTTGAGCAGACCCCCGTAGACGTCGCTGTTGTGGGAGCCGGGTGCCAGCGGCCCGTTCCATGCAATACCGCCGCTGGTCCGGGACAGCTTGGGGATGACGCCCGGCTGGACCACCGTTCCCAACTGTTCGTCGGCAACTTCCACCAGCATCCCGCGCGCCCGAAGCTGGGGGTCTTCGAAGATGTCCTCGATGGTACTCACAGTGCTGTTGGGAACAGCGTGCCGATCAAGGCACGCCACCAGTTCCGAGTGGTCGAAGCCGGCGGCCCATTCGGCGATCAGCTGTTCCAACGCCTCCTGGTTGACTCCCCGGGATGCGTGGTTGCTGTAGAGGGGGTCGGAGGCCAGCTCCGGGCTGCCCATTGCGGCAGCCAGCCGCACGAACACCGAGTCCTGGTTGGCAGCGATCACCACCCATTTTCCGTCGCTGGAGCGGAAGATATTCGACGGCGCTATCCCCTTTAGCCCGGAACCGCTGGGGCCCGGCACAACGCCCGCAGCCGCGTAATCGGGCACGGCACTTTCCAAAAGGGAGAAGCATGCTTCCACGAGGGACACGTCAACGACCTGCCCCGTCCCTCCCTTGGCATCCCGCCAGTACAAGGCCAGCAGGATTCCCTGCAGCGCGTAGAGCGACGCCAGGCTGTCACCCAGCGAAATGCCTGTCCGTGGCGGTGCCTGGTCGGGATATCCATTGAGGTGGCGCAGGCCGCCGCGGGCCTCGGCCACGGAAGCGTAGCCCGGCTTGTTCGCGTCCGGTCCGGTCTGGCCGTAGCCGGAAACCCTGGCGATGACCAGGCCCGGGTTGCTTTGCCACAGCACCTCGGGGGCGAGCCCGAGTTTCTCGAGTGTTCCAGGGCGGAAGTTCTCCAGGATGACATCGGCTTCCCTGCAGAGCTCCAGGAACAGATCACGTCCGCGGGCCGACTTGAGGTCCAGAGTCACGCATTTCTTCCCCCTGGACTGCACCGACCACCACAGGGTGTGGCCGTCGATCCGGGCCCGGCCCCATTCACGCATGGGGTCGGGACGGTCAGGGGACTCGATCTTGATAACCTCCGCACCGAAGTCTGCGAGCTGCCGTCCTGCAAACGGGCCCGCGATCAGTGAGCCGAGCTCCAGGACCCGCACGCCGGCGAGCGGCCCGCCGGCCGTTCCCACGGCACCGAGGGCAGGTGCAGCGCCGGGGTCAACCCACTCCCGGGCGCCAGGTCCGAAGCCTGTGTGCTGACCATGGCGCACGCCGCCAGTGGGCGCGCTCTGTGAAGTTTCCACCATCTTTGGGACTCCTGTTCTGCCGGCAGCCGGTGCCCGGGCCGCGTTGCCCGGCCTGCCGTGGATCGCGACGCATTGTTGGCGACAACTCATATTGTGGACCCAAATTCACAATGTGGATAGAGGGATCTGAGAACCGGTCCTACTGGGGGATGGTGCCGCCGATCATCCGGGTGCCCTCCTCAGCGGCCGCCAGTACCTGTTCCACCCAGGACGCACAGACGTCAAAGGGCATCCTCAGCGCGGGACCCATCACCGTCAGGGCCCCAAAGAGTTCACCCTGCGGCCCGAAGATCGGAGCTGAGATTCCACTGGCGCCGGACACGCGCTCACCGGTAGTGATGGCGAAACCATCTGCCCGGACTTTCGCAACCGATTCCTCCAGGCTCGCGGCATCGGTAATGGTCTGGTCGGTCAGGGACGCCAGGCCCGACCGGTACACCTCATCCGCAACTTCCGGGTTCCAGGCCAGCAGGACCCGGCCCGCCGCACCCACGTGCAGCGGCATGATTTCACCCACGCTCACCGCCCGCCGGAGCATGCGGCGGGTCTCGGCCAAGGCAATGCAGACGCGCTTTCCCTGGGATTCGCGGAAGATGCAGGCCGTCTCACCCAGTTCGTCACGAAGCCTCCGCAGCACGGGGGTCAGCAGTTCCAGGAAATCCAGGCCCTGGGTTGCCGGCGCAGCCCAGTGGGCCATCCGCACCCCTACCCGGTAGCGGTCCCCGTGCCGGTCCAGGATCCCTTCCTGCACCATGTTCGCCACCAGGCGCTGCACCGTGGAGTGCGGCACCCCCGTACTGGAACGGATCTCAGCCAGCGACAACTCGGGCCGGACGAGGGAAAAGGCATCGAGGATGGCAGTGATCTTTCGCAGGACCAACAGGGGGGTCGCCGACGTTTCGCTGGAGCTCATGGGGAAAGTGTATGAGCCATGGGGGCGTTGAGTGTGACCGAAGTAACTGTTAGCATCAGGTCCACATCATGATGGAGAACCCACGATGTGGCAGGCCAGTCCTGCTGATGAGTAGTACAAACGGAGTCCGTACACGGGACTCCGGACGCGGACCGATGCACCACCATCGTTCCGAGAGCGTGAACCAGCAGGGGGAAACAAGCGGCCGGAGTTGGCCGGGAAGAGGCAAAGATGCCAGCTGCACAGCCAGCCACGTCCGGATATGCCGTGGAGCTCACCGGGTGCACCAAACAATTTCCAACCTCCGGAGGCGAGACCTACTTCGCAGTCCGCGACATCGACCTGAAGGTTGAACCCGGCCGCTTCGTCTCGATCGTTGGCCCGACCGGATCAGGAAAGTCCACCATCCTGAACATGGCTGCAGGCCTCCTGACACCCAACTTCGGCGAGGTCAAGAGCTTCGGCGAACCGGTGTCGGGAGTGAACCGCCGGGCGTCCTACATGTTCCAGCAGGACGCCCTGCTGCCGTGGAAGACCGTCATCGACAACGTCAGCCTGGGCCTGACCATGGCCGGCGTCTCCAAGGCCGAGGCCCATTCGGAATCCCGGCGCTGGCTCGAAAAGGTGGGCCTCAAGAACTTTGCGGACCGCTATCCGCACCAGCTCAGCGGCGGCATGCGCAAGCGCACCGCCATCGCACAGGCCTGGATCGTAAACCCGGACATCCTCCTCATGGACGAGCCGTTTTCCGCCCTCGACGTCCAGACGCGCCAAATCATGGAAAACGAACTCCTGCAGCTTTGGCAGGAATCCGGCAAGGCGGTGGTCTTCATTACCCACGACCTCGACGAAGCGATTGCCTTGTCCGACGAAGTGGTCATCCTGGGCGCAGGCCCCGGGAGCACCGTGGTGGGAAGCTACCAGATCGACATTCCCCGCCCCCGCGACCTGCTGGACATCCGGGATGACCCACGCTTCGTTGCCCTGCACCGGGAGATCTGGGGCCGCCTGAAAATCGAAGTCTCAAAGACCTACGAAAGCGCCATGGCGGAGGAAGGTGAGGCAGCATGACCATCCTTGGTTCACGGAGGCCGGGTTCCCGCGGGAACGGCTCACCCGGCAGCACCCATGACCGCAGCCCGGTCAGCCGCCCCGCCCGCCGGGGAGAAATGTCGCCCCTGGCCATGCGGAGCATCCAACTCCTCCTCACGGTTCTCGTCCTGGGAGCGTGGGAGGTCCTGGGCCGGGCCGGGGTGATTGACGAATTCTTCTTCCCCCTTCCCTCGGACATCTTCCAGACCGTGTGGCTCTGGGTGTCCTCAGGGTTCGTGTTCCCCCATCTCTGGGTGACCATGCAGGAAGCCATCCTCGCCTTCCTGGTCGGGGCCGCCGTCGGACTCCTCCTGGGCTTCATCCTCGCCCGCGTCCGCTTCCTTGAACGGTTGCTGGACCCCTTCCTCCAGATGTTCAACGCGCTCCCCCGCGTGGTCCTGGCTCCGATCTTCCTGCTGTGGTTCGGCCTTGGCATCTGGTCCAAGGTCGCATTCGGCTTCACCCTGGTGTTTTTTATCGTCTTCTTCAACACCCTGGAAGGCGTCAAGAGCGTGGACCGGGTCCTAGTGGACAACGCCAGGATGCTGGGGGCCAGCGAAAAGCAACTCCTGCGCCACGTCTTCATTCCGAGTGCACTGACCTGGATCTTCTCCAGCCTGCATATCAGCGTCGGCTTCGCCATTACCGGCGCAGTGGTGGGTGAGTACCTGGGCGCTTCGGGCGGCGTGGGATACGCCATCGCGCAGGCGCAGGGCGTATTCGATACCAAGGGCGTGTTCGCGGGGATGTTCATCCTCATGATCGTCGTGCTGATCATCGACCTCCTCGTCAACCGCCTGGAACGGCACCTGCTCAGGTGGCGCCCGGTCCGGTCTTCCTGACCCCGACCGGCCAACAGCTGCTTTACCGGCGCAGAAACTCAACAACCCGCCTGAAAGGGACACTCATGACACAGAAAGCAACCCGGCGCCGTGGCCGGGTCCTCCTCCGGCCGCTGACCCTGATTGCCTCGGTTGCGCTGGCGCTCTCCGCCTGTGGCGCCCCCGCGGCCGCCCCTCCCGGCCAAAGCGGATCCGCCGCTGCCGGCGGCGGAGGCGGCAAGGTGGTCATCGGCGTCGGCGGACAGACCCTCCTGACCTACCTGCCGACCACCCTGGCCCAGCAACTTGGGTACTACAAGGATGAGGGCGTGGACGTTGAGCTGCAGGACCTCCAAGGCGGCTCCAAGGCCCTGACCGCGATGATTGGCGGCAGCACCAACGTGACCAGCGGCTACTACGAGCACACGATCCAGATGCAGGCCAAGAACCAGCAGATCAAGGCGTTCGTGGACATGGGCCAGTCCTCGGGCCTTGCGCTGCTGGTGGCCCCGAAGAACGAAGGCCAGATCAAATCCATTGCCGACCTGAAGGGCAAGAACGTCGGCGTCACCGCCCCGGGCTCCTCCACGGACATGTTCGTGAAGTTCCTGCTGGCGAAGAACAACATGCAACAGACTGATGCAGCCGTGTCCGCCATCGGCGCCGGGTCTTCCGCCGTTGCCGCTGTCGAGCAGGGCCAGGTGGATGCAGCCGTCATGCTCGAACCGGACGTGTCAGTCCTCACCAAGCGCATCGGCCACAATCCCGTAGTGCTGGAGGATGTCCGCACGTCGGAGGGCCTGAAGGAAGTGTTCGCCACCGATTCCTGGCCTTCCGCCTGCCTTTACGCCAAGACCGAGTGGCTGAACCAGAACAAGGACACCGCCGCCAAGCTGGCCAAGGCCATCAAGCGGACCCTGGAGTACATCAACGGGCATTCGGGCGCCGAAATCGCGGCCAAGATGCCGGAAAGCTTCGCCGGCGGAGACAAGGACCTCTATGCCAAGGTAATCGAGGACCTCAAGAAGACCCTGAGCAAGGACGGCACATTCACCGACGACGGCGTCAAGGCAGTCCTGAAGACCCAGCAGGTAGCCAACCCGGACGTGGGAAACAAGGAGATCAAGCTGGCCGATACGTACACCAACGACCTCGTGAAGTGATGCCACGCTATGTCCTGACCGCGGGCGGCGCCTAACCAGCGAATAACGCCGCGCTCCGGCAAGCACAACAAAAAAGGTGCCCGGCCCCTCATGGGGCCGGGCACCTTTGGCGTTCCGCCGTCCTAAGCGGCAGCAGCGGCGGCCCTGACCGCCTGGCCAAGGGACGTCGTCGGGCGTCCGATCAGGCGGCGGAGGTCGCCGGTGCTGACCAGGAGATCGCCGCGCGCAATGCCAAGGTCGGAGTCCGCAAGGATTTCAGCGAAAGCCTCCGGCACGCCCACGGATGCGAGCAGGCCTGCGTACTCCCCCGCGGGCAGGTTGTTGTAACTGATGGACTTTCCGGTGGCAGCGCTGATCTCCGATGCGAGGTCGGCCATGCTGAACGCGTCGTCGCCGCCCAGTTCGTAGACTTTGCCGGCCTGGTCGTCGGCCACCAGGACCGCGGCGGCTGCGTGGGCGTAGTCGGCCCGAGAGGCACCGCTGACCTTGCCGTCACCGGCGCTTCCTGCGACGGCGCCCTGCGCGAGGGTCCCGGGAAGCTGTTCGGTGTAGTTTTCCAGGTACCAGCCGTTGCGCAGCAGCACAAAGGGAACACCCGATTGACGCAGCAGGGCTTCGGTGGCCTTATGCTCGTCGGCCAGCAACATGGCGGTGGTGTCAGCGTTGGCGATGCTGGTATAGGCAAGCAGCTCCACGCCCTCGGCCCTGGCGGCTTCGATGACGGTGCGGTGCTGGTCAACCCGCTGTCCCACTTCGCTGCCGGAGATCAGCAGCACGCGCTTGGCACCCTTCAGGGCAGCAGCGGCTGAACCGGCGTCGGCGTAATCCATCGCCTTCACGTGAACCCCGCGGGCAGCGAAGTCAGCGAGCTTTTCAACGGACCGGCCTGCTGCGACGATTTCTCCGGCCGGCACGCCGCGTTCCAGGAGGGCTTCAAGAACGTGGCGGCCAAGCTGGCCGGTGGCGCCTGTAACAACGATGCTCACAATGATTCCTTTCGGGATTTTTTGCTCTGTCAGTGGGCACAACCGGGCCGGCGGCAGATAACTTCCCGAAAGAGAGTACGCACTTTGAAGTAAGGTACTGACCTCCAGGTAAGCTGGGCCCATGAACGCAGCTCCCCTGCCTCCCGCATTTGCCGACGGCGTGTTCGCGGCCGGGTGCCCCAGCCGGACCGTGCTGGACCACGTCACCAGCAAATGGGGTGTCCTGATCCTGGTGGCCCTGTCCGAGGGTGAGCAGCGGTGGAGTGACTTACGACGGCGGGCCGAGGGCATCAGCGAGAAAATGCTGGCACAGACGTTGAAGACGCTGGAACGCGACGGCCTGGTCAGCAGGGACGCGCAGCCGGTCATCCCTCCACGGGTTGACTACAGCCTCACCGAGCGGGGCTACGAGTTGAGCGCGCTGCTGGTGCCGCTGGTGGCCTGGGCGTTCGACAACGCCGACGAGATCATCAACGGGACCGGGAAGGCCAAGTAGTACCGGCACCCAAACTCGAGTACCTGTTACTGGTGTGGCTGGTGTGAATAGCGCATAGCGTGGGCGTACGGTGGCGGCCGGAATGGGAGGACCATCCTCTGCTGGGAGCGTTCCGCCAACCAGCACCGTTAGCAGGCGGCGGGCTGCCGCTCGGAGGAGTTGGTCGCATGGCCAAGGACTACGTACAGGATCTTGCCGGCATGGGCCGGCCCGTCAGCCTCGGGGCTGCCCTTTCCGGGGCATGGGGCCGGACGTTGACGGTCTTCAGCCCCCGCTGCCCTTACCGGGTAGGGGACACGGTCATAGGCGACGACCCCTTCAGCGGCAGGCGCGAAGGGGTCGTCGTGTGGCAGGACCGCCGGTCAGTGGGAGTGAAGACCCCGTACGGCGTCTTCTTCTTTGACCACCGGCTGGTCAAGCCCCTGGACTGATGTACTAACGGGCTGACCAGCCGCCGTCCATGGTGTAGCTGGCACCGGTGACCATGCCGGCATCCGGGGAGGCCAGCCAGGCCACCAGGGAGGCTACCTCGTCCGGTTCCACCAGGCGCTTGATGGCTGCTTCGGTGAGCATCACCTTCGCGAGGACCTCGGACTCCGGGATTCCGTGCATCTTGGCCTGGTCCGCGAGCTGCTTCTCCACCAGGGGCGTGCGCACGTATCCGGGGTTGACGCAGTTCGATGTAACACCGTGCGGGCCCCCTTCAAGCGCCGTCACCTTGCTGAGTCCTTCGAGACCGTGCTTGGCGGAGACATACGCACTTTTGAACGGAGATGCGCGGAGGCCGTGAACCGAGGACAGGTTGATGACGCGGCCGAAGTTGTTGGCGTACATGTGCGGCAACGCGGCCCGGATGAGCAGGAACGGGGCCTCCAGCATCAGGCTGATGATCCGGCGGAAGTCCGCGGGATCGAACTCCTCGATGGGGTTGATGCGCTGGATGCCGGCGTTGTTGACCAGGATGTCGCAGTCCAGGCTCAGTGCGGCCAGGGCGTCGACATCCAGCAGGTCCACTTCCCAGGCACTCCCGCCCACCTCATCGGCGAGGGCCGCAGCAGCGGCGGCGTCGACGTCGGCCACCACCACTTTGGCTCCCCGCGCCGCCAGTGCGCGCACGCACGCGGCCCCGATTCCGCTGGCTCCGCCGGTGACCAGCGCCTTGCGTCCATTCAATGTGTTGTCCATTGCAGTTCTCCTTGTGTACAGCCAACGACTTGTGCGCCCAACCGGTCAAACGCCCCGGTCAGCCCACCAGCCAGGTCAACGCCGTGCAGCGGTCAGCAGACCTTCGCGGGCCGCGTCTTCCTTGTCCACATCCTCCAGGGCAATGCCCTTGGTTTCCTTCAGGCTTAGCACGGCCACGGTGGTGATGGCACAGGCCACCACCAGGTAAATGGCGGTGGGCACCCACGAACCGGTGTCCTTCAGCCACTGGGTGGCCAGCAGCGGCGCCAGGGATCCGGCGAAGATGGACGTGACCTGCGAGCCGAGGGATGCGCCAGAGTACCGCATGCGGGTGGGGAACATCTCGGCCATGATGGCCGGCTGTCCCGCGTACATCAGGCCGTGCAGGCACAGACCGATGGTGACGGCCAGGACGATGACCACTGCGTTCCGGGTATCGAACATCGGGAAGGCGAAGAACGGCCAGGTGGCACCCAGGATGGCGCCCGCGAGGTAGACGGGCTTACGGCCGATCCGGTCTGCCAGGCGGCCGTACTGCGGAATGATGGCGAAGTGGATGACGTGGGCGATCAGCAGCGCCAGCAGGAGCGAGGAAGTGTCGTACTTGTGCACGCTCTTGAGGTAGACAATCGCGAAGCTGACCACCAGGTAGTACATGATGTTTTCCGCGAACCGCAGGCCCATGGCCTGGAAGATGCCCTTGGGGTACTTGCGCAGGACTTCGAAGACGCCGTAGCTGACGGCCTGTTCCTTCTCCACCAGTTCCTTGGCTTCGAGGAAGATGGGCGACTCGCTGACGTTGGTGCGGATGTAGCCCACGAAGACGATCACGGCAGAGAGCCAGAACGCCACCCGCCAGCCCCAGCCGAGGAACGCCCCACCGCTGAGGGTGGTGGACATGATGTACAGCACCAGGGTGGCCAGGAGGTTGCCTACCGGGACGGCGGCCTGGGGCCAGCTGGACCAGAAGGCGCGCGTCTTGTTGGGGCTGTGTTCGGCCACCAGGAGCACGGCACCGCCCCACTCGCCGCCCAGGGCGAAGCCCTGGATGAAGCGCAGGGCCACCAGCAGCGCGGGGGCCAGGTATCCGATGTCGGCGAAGCCGGGCAGGCAGCCCATCAGGAACGTGGAGATGCCGATGATCACGATGGTGAGCTGCAGGGTGGGTTTGCGGCCCAGCTTGTCACCGATCTGGCCGAACACGATGCCGCCCAGGGGACGGGCGATGAAGCCGACGGCGTAGGTGAGGAAGGCCTGGATGATTCCGTCCAGGTCGTTGCCCGTTGACGGAAAGAAGTACTTGCCGAAGACCAGGGTGGCAGCGGTGGCGTAGAGGAAGAACTCGTACCATTCCACAACGGTGCCCACCATGGAGGCGGCAACAATCCTCTTCAGTCCTGATCCTTCGGGTGCATGCCCGGCGTTGTTGGCCGGGCGCTGCTCTACGCTCATTGTTTCTCCTAGTGTCCACATTGACACGCGCTGTGATCTCCAGCACAAGTGACTCAGATGAGTATTGCTGCACAAAGGATGCACTTCAATGGCCAAAGAGGCAGTCAACGTGTGCACAATTGCAGATATGAATGCGAACCCTGATGACCTGCTGGTCCTTCTGGCGGTGTCCCGCTCCGCCAGATTCACGACGGCGGCCCAGGCCCTGGGCTTGAACCACACCACGGTCTCGCGCAGGATCGCCGCGCTGGAGAAGTCGCTGGGCGGCCGGGTGCTGTCCCGCGCCGCGGGTGGCTGGGAGCTGACGGAACTCGGCGAACGGGCCGTGCGGGCGGCCGAACAGGTGGAGGCGGTGCTGGGCACGCTGGGACCGGCCGGCCAGGCACCCGACCCGGTTGCCGGCGTCGTGCGCATGACCGCGACCGATGGCTTCAGCGCCTACATTGCCGCCCCGGCCGTGGCGCGGCTGCGCCGGGACCACCCGGGCCTGAGCGTGGAGGTAGTCACCATGACCCGCCGGGCACTGCAGCAGCGGTCCGGGCTGGACATCGAGGTGGTGGTGGGCGAGCCGCAGGTGCACCGCGCGGAGGCCATCCGGCTGGGCGAATACCGCCTGGGCATGTACGCCTCCCGCGCCTACCTTGCAGAGCACGGGACGCCGGCCACCGTGGCAGAACTAAACGGGCACCCGCTGGTCTACTTCGTGGACTCGATGCTGCAGGTGGACGACCTGGATGCGCCAAGGCGGCTGGTTCCCGCCATGAAGGACGGGCTGACCTCCACCAACGTGTTCGTCCACGTGGAGGCGACCCGGGCCGGCGCGGGCGTCGGGTTCCTGCCGTGCTTCATGGCCGACCTCCACGATGACCTGGTCCGCCTGCTGCCTGACAAGATCGGCGAACTGCTCCCCTACTGGATGGTCCTGCGCCCGGACTCGCTGCGCCGCCCCGCGGTGGCCGCCGTCGTGCAGGCACTCCGCGAACGGATGGCCGAGCACCGCGGCGCGCTCTTGGGCAAGGGTTAAGCCCGTCGATTGCTGAGTAACTGCCGTTTTGACCGCCGAAAACGGCAGTTACTCAGCAATCGATGGCGGTGGGGGTGGGTCGTGGCGGACCGGCGCTCCGGCCGCGAATGCCCGCACCTGGGCGTCATCCCACAGGTGTGCCGGGACTGCCCCGCCGAGGAGCCGGCGGCGCAGTTGCGGATCGTCGCCGAAGGGCACGTCGCCGCCGGCCATCACCATGTTTCCGTACCGCCGGCCCTTCAGCATGGCGGGATCGGCGATGATCACGGTGTGTTTGAACGCCGCCGCGATGGTGGCGGCGTCCTCCCGGGCGTTTTTCAGGTCCGGTGCGTCGCCGGAATTGGCGACATAGAGCCCACCGGGGGCCAGAACCCGCTTGGCATGCGCGGTGAATTCGGCGGTGGTCAGCGGACGGGGGGTGAATGCGCCGGCAAAGACGTCGCGGATGATGAAGTCCCTGGTCTGGGCAGTGAGGGTTTCCGTGACGGCGCGGGCCTCCCCCACGCGGATCCGCAGCAGGGGCGCCTTGGGGAGGTCGAACCAGCCGCGCACGTACTCGGCGAGCTTCCCGTCCAGCTCCACCACCACCTGGCGTGCGTCCGGGTAGGCGGCGGAAAAGTAGCGGGCCATGGAGCAGGCGCCGCCGCCCAGGTGCAGCCCGCGCAGTTTGTGCGCGGCCGACGGCGGCCAGCGGGACTCGATGAGCGCCGCCATCCACCGCATGTACTCGAAGTCCAGGAACAGGGGGTCGGCGAGGTCGATGTGCGAGCTCATGACGCCGTTGATCTTCAGGAGCCAGCCGGTGGAGTTGTCCTGGTCGGCGATCAGCTCGCAATCGCCGGTGTCGATGTAGTAGACGCCCTCCACCGGACCGTTAACCACTGATCCTTTGGGCACCTCGACCACACCGGCTGCCGGGCGGCCGGCCCTGCGTCCTGACTTTCCGCGTTTGCCCATTACCCGTGATCCGCTTCAGTCATGCTTCAACCCTATGTGACAGGCCCTGGCTGGCGGGGCCTAGGTGGCAGGGCTGGCAGCCCCCTGGCCATCCCGGATCCGGTTCACCACGGCGGTGGTGGACCGTTCCGCCACATAGTCCAGGATGGCCACGCGGCCGCCGTACTCCTCCACCGCGGGGGTTTCCGCCAGCATCTCGGGGGTGTAGTCCCCGCCCTTGGCGTACACCTCGGGCCGGAGCCTGCGGATCAGCGGCGCGGCCGTGGGGGTATCGAACACCGTCACGTAGTCCACGCAGCTCAGCGCGGCCACCACCGCTGCCCGGTCTGCCATGCTGTTGATGGGCCGGCCGGCCCCTTTGAGCCGGCGGACGGAATCGTCGCTGTTCAGCGCCACCACCAGGATGTCGCCCAGCTGTTTGGCCTGGTTGAGGTACCGGGTATGGCCGCTGTGCAGGACGTCGAAGCATCCGTTGGTCAGCACGATCCGCTGGCCCTGGGCGCGGTGAAGCTCCATCTGCCGCTCCAGTTCGTCCGCGCTCAGGGCAGTATCGGCGAAGGCTTCCAGGTACCGGCTGAGCTGGGCGGTGCTGCACACTGAGGTGCCCGGCTGGTGGACCACCACGTCGGCCGCCGACTGGGCCAGGTCCAGGCTGGCGGTCAGCGGCAGGCCGGCCGCGCGGGCCAGCGTCAGGGCAGCGACAAACGTGTCGCCCGCTCCGGATGCCTGTTTCTCCGCAGCCGGCCGCGCCCACGTCCGGTGCCGGACGCCGTCGGGAGTCAGCAGGACGGTTCCGTCCCGGTCCAAAGTGACCACCACGGCGCGCGAGCCGGTGCCACGGAGCAGCGCCCCGGCCTCCGCTGCCACGGCCTCCACCCGTTCCGGGCCTTCCGGCAGCTTCCGGTCCAGCAGCCGCGCGGTTTCCTGCGCATTCGGGGTCACCAGGTCAGGTTGCAGCGCGGCCCATGCCCGCGGGTCGTGGGCATCGACCACCACCAGCGGCCGGTCCTTTCCGGCAGTGCCGGTCCCCAGGACATCGGCCAGGACCGTGCGGACGGGGTCCGCCACCACCCCGGTCCCGTAGTCGCACACCAGGACAGCGTCCCGGTGTTCGACGGCGGCACGCACCGAGGCGGCGAGCGCGTCCAGGGCGTCGGCCGGGACAGCCCTGGCCGAGTCGTCGAGGCGCAGCATCACCTGGCCGCCGCTGCTGATGCGGATCTTGGTGGTGGTGACCATGTCCGGATGGGACTGCAGGTGCTGGACGTCGATGCCCGCCGCGGCAAGCTGCCCGCGCAGGTCCTCACCGGCGTCGTCCGTGCCGATAATGCCGGCCACCGCCACCTTCGCCCCCAGGGCCGCCAGGTTCATGGCGGTATTGGCCGCCCCGCCGGGGACCGATTCGCGGGTTTGGATGTCCACCACGGGTGCGGGGGCTTCGCGGCAGAGCCGTTCGATGCTGCCGCTCCACCAGCCATCGAGCATGACGTCGCCGATCACCAGGATCGATGGCTGTTCCGCTGCCAGCCTGCCGGGCAGCCAGTCGGTCAATGCCCGCTGGGTGGAGAGGTCACTGGAGTCCGGGGACATGCTCATGGCAGGTCCTGTTCATCGACGACGGATCCCGCGCCCGGGTCCGCCGGCGCCGGTGGCGCTGCGATGTGGACCACCTTGACCTGGGTGAACTCGTCCAGCAGCTCGGGTCCGTAGCCGAACCCGGCGCCGCTCTCGCCGCGGGGCTGGGCCGCGCCGCCGGGAGCGCCGCCGAAGACCGCGTTGACCTTGACTGTTCCCACCGGCAGCGCGGCCACTGCCTGCTGGATGTGCGCGATGTTGCTGCTCAGGACGGTGGCGGCCAGGCCGTACTTGCCGCTGCAGGCCAGGCGCAGGCCGTCGTCGAACGTGTCCACCACCTGGACCGGGGCCACCGGTCCGAACGTCTCCTCGGTCATGACCTGCATTCCTTCGGTGCAGCCGAGGAGCACGGTGGCCGGGTAGAACGAGCCGGGCCCGTCCGGCAGCGAACCGCCTTCAACGGCGCGGGCGCCCTGGCCCAGGGCCTCGGCGACGTGACCGTGGACGGCGTCCCGCATCCGGAGGTCCACCAGCGGCGCCACGGATCCGTTGCTGTTCCGCAGTGCGGCCTCAGCCTCCAGGGCGCTGCAGAACGCGGCAGCGATGTCTTTATGGACGTAGATGCGTTCCACGGACGTGCAGATCTGGCCACTGTTGGCGAACGCACCGATCGCAGCCTGCTCCGCAGCCCACGCCGGGTCCACGTCGCGGTCCACCAGCAGGGGATCATTGCCGCCGTTTTCCCGGATGACGTGTGCGCCGGTGCGGGCCCCCGCTTCTGCGATCCGGGCGCCGGAGGCGCTGGAACCCACGTGGGCGATCACGTCCACCTCCGCCTGTGACAGGGCTGCCCCCACGTCCGCGCCGCCGGAGAGGGTCAGGAAGACGCCGGCAGGGAAGGCCGGTGCCAGGACCTCGCCCAGCGCCTCACCAAGCCGGGGGCAGCGCTCGCTGGGCTTGTGGATGACCGCGTTGCCCGTCACCAAGGCGGCCCCGATCAGGCCGCAGGCCACTGCCACCGGATCATTCCAGGGGGTCAGCAGGACGGCCACGCCGCGCGGCTCCGCAACGGTGTAGTCGGAGGCGAGCCGGCTGCCGCGGAGGCTGTGGCCGCGGTGCACCGGGCCCAGTTCTGCATATTGTTCCAGGGTGGACACGGCGGCGGCGATGCCCGCCAGGGCCTCCGCTTCCGGCCGCCCGGTTTCGCTGGCATTCAGCCCGGCAAGCTCCTGGGCGGCCGCATCAAGCGCCTTGGCGGCGGCGCGGAGGGCGGCACCACGCTCGGCCGGCGCTGTCGCTGCCCATCCGGGCGCAGCCCTGCGGGCCACGTCCACGGCATCATTCACTGCGTCCGGGCCCGCCTGGGGCACCGTCCAGAGCACTTCACCGGTCCGCGGGTCCTGGATGGTGATGCCGGCGTCCCCGACTGTTTCCTTGCCTGCGGTTGTTTCAGTGGCTGTGGTGGGCATGGTGTTCCTCCCGCCTTTCGGTGTGGGTATGTCGCTGCTGGCATGTGGGTGCTGGTGGTCCTGCTGTGCCGCGGGCGGCGGCCGGTACCCGGCTTAGGGCCAGGAGCCTTCTTCCTCGTGGCAGATCAGCATTTCCCTGACCTCGCAGCCGGTGGGCTGGTTCAAGGCGAAGAGGATGGCCTGCGCCGTGTTGGCGGGGTCGTTGAGCCGGGAATCGTCCTGCGGCTTGTACTGCTCGGTCCGGTCATCGAAGAACCGGGTTTTCATGCCGCCCGGGATCATGGTGGTCACGCCGATTTCGCCGCCGGTTTCCGCGGCCAGTGCATGGCTGAACCCCACCACGCCGAACTTGGAGGCGCAGTACGCGGTGGCATCGGCCACGGCGCGCTTGCCCAGGGTGGATGCCACGGTGACCACGCGGCCGTGGGTTTCCTTGAGGTAGGGCAGGGCCGCACGCACCACGGAAACGGTGCCCATCAGGTTGACCCCGATGACCTTTTCCCACTCGGTGGCTTCCACGTCGGCAAGCTTGCCGCAGCGGTCGATCCCGGCAGCAGTGACCACCGCGTCCAGGCCTCCCAGGGTTTCGGCGGCTTCCCGGACCGCGTGCTCCACGGCCGCGCGGTCCGCGACGTCCACTTCGAACGCCTTTACCCCGGAGACGGCACTGATGTCGCGGTCCAGGACCACCGGCGTCCCGCCGGAGCGAAGGACGGCGTCGACGACGGCGGCCCCCAGTCCGGAGGCACCTCCGGTGACAAGGACGCGTCCGGGCGTGGTGGCGGCAGTTGCGGTTGATTCTGCGGTCATGGTGTTCCTTTCAATGGGGAAAACAAGACAATGCGAAGAGAAGTTCAGCTGACCTTGGCGAGCGCGTCCGCCAGGCCTGTGGTGGAACGGGCGGGGTGGAAGGGAACGGTGAGGCAGCGGCCGCCCCACCGTTCCACCAGGTCGGCCTCGGGCAGGCGGGCTCCCTTGTAGTCGCCGCCCTTGACCCAGATGTCGGGTCGGAGCCGGTCCAGGGCGGCTTCGGGGGTGTCCTCGTCGAAGACCATCACCGCGTCCACGCATTCCATCGCGAGGAGCAGTTCGGCCCTGTCGTGCTGGCCGATGATGGGCCGCTGCGGGCCCTTGAGCCGCCGCACCGAATCATCCGAGTTGAGGCAAACGATGAGGCAGTCCCCCAGTTCCCTGGCGGCGGCGAGGGACCTGATGTGGCCGGCGTGGATCAGGTCGAAGCAGCCGCCGGTGGCCACTACCTTCCCACCGTTTTGGCGCACGGAGCGGGCCAGCAGCAGCGGTTCGGTGGTGCTCCGGCCGCGGCCCGGTGCACCACGTTGGTGGTCCGGGTCCGCATCCTGCCCCTGGGTATCGGGCAGCGCCGACACGCCTCCGGCCGCCAGGAAGTCGGCGGCGTCATGGACGGCGAGCGCCGCAGCTTCGGGAAGCCCGCGGCCAGCCAGGAGGTGCACTGCCAGGCCGGCCGCCAGGCGGTCGCCGGCTCCGCAGGGGTCCCCGGCTTCCACCCTTGGGGCTGGAACGGCGCGGGAAGAGGCATCCCCCTGCTGGAGCAGGACCGCCCCTTCTTCGCCTTTGGTCACCAGGACGGCCTGGCTGCGCCACCGCTCCAGCAGGACCTGCGCAACACCCTCCACCGAGGTGGGGACGTTCCCCGCGGCCTGGACCGCCTTGGTCGCTTCGGAAATGTTCGGTGTCACTACGGCAACCCCCGGTACCGGTTCCGGGCCTGAGGGGTGCGGGTCCCACACGATGGGCACCGAACCGGCCAGGCGGCCCAGCAGCCCGCGCAGCTGGGGGTTGGCTGCCAGTCCCCTGCCATAGTCGGCCACGATGACCACACCGGCTTTTTCCACTGCGCGCAGCATGGCCGGGGTGACGTCGGGGATGGGAGTGCGTTCGCAGCCCTGGTCAAAGCGGACCACCGGATGGGAGCCTGCCCGCACCCGGGTCTTGACCGGCGACGGGTAGCGGCTGGTTCCTGCCACGAGCTGCACTCCGGCGAGGTGCGTGCGCAACTGGCTGCCGGCGTCGTCATCCCCCAGCACTGTCACCAGGGTGACGGGCCAGCCGTCCTGGGCCAGCATGCGCGCCACCAGGCCCGCGCCGCCGGCACGGCGGCGGACGCCGGAAATGTCCACGACGGGGACGGGGGCGTCCGGGCTGAGCCTGGTGGCTTCACCGGAGAGGTCGACGTCGAGCATGACGTCGCCCACGACGACGATCCTCATTGCCGGCCCCCGTTTGCCATCCCGGGGAAAGGGGCCGGCGTGTGCCGGGCAACCTCGAGGTCGAAGGCGCGGCAGACGGCGTGCAGGGCGATCAGGTGCCCTTCCTGGGCGTTGGCGTTCAGGGCGTCGATCATGACTGCCTCATCGCAGGCGTCCGCCAACGGGTTGGGACCGGCGCCGGTCAGCGCCCAGGTGGTCATGTTGAGCCGGGCGGCCACGTCCGCGGCCCGCAGCAGGTTGGGGCTCTTCCCACTGGTGGACAGCAGTATCAGCACGTCGCCGGAGCGGCCGTGCGCGCGCACCTGCCGGGCAAAGACGTCGTCGTAGCCGTAGTCATTGGCGATGGCGGTCATGGCTGACGATTCGGCGTGCAGGGAGATGGCGGAGAAGGGGACGCGTTCGCTGTCGAACCGGCCCACCAGTTCCGCGGTCAGGTGCTGCGCCTCGGCGGCAGATCCGCCGTTGCCGGCAGCCAGGAGCCTTTGGCCGCGCAGCAGGCGCTGTGCCAGCTCCACGCCCCAGGCGGCGAGCCGGCCGGACTGGCTGCGCAGCGAGTCCAGCGCCGGAAGCACGTTGTCCAGGTGCAGGCGGACCGCGTCGGCGCTGGCGGGATCAACGAACGTGGCGCCGGGGAGCACCGCAGGCAGTGCCGGGGCTGCGGTCAGGGTGCGCAGGTCTGCTTCGCGCAGGGATGATTCGGCGGTCACAGTGCGGCTCCTTCCATCGGTACGATTCCGGCTGAAGCGCTGGCCGGCGCCCCGGCCACGGCAAGCTGGTAGGCCTTTTCCGTTTCCGCGGCCACCCGGTCCCAGGAGTAGCGGGTGCGGGCACGCCGCTCTCCGGCCTGGCCCAGCTTTGCCCTGAGGGTGGGGTTTTCCAGGAGCAGCGACAGGGCCGATGCAATGGCTTCGGGATCCCGGGGTGGCACGTGCAGGCCGGTGGCGTGGTCCACCACGGTGTCCCGCAGGCCGCCCACTGCAGCAGCCACCACCGGAACGCCGCACGCCATGGCCTCCAGCGGCACGATGCCGAAGGGCTCGTACCAGGGCGCGCACACCACGGCGTCGGCGCTGCGGAAGATGCCCGGCATTTCGGCCCGCGGCACCTGTCCCTGCAGCGTCACGTGTCCGGATACCCCGAGCTCGGCGGCAAGGTCCAGCAGGCGGCGGATTTCCGGGTCCTTGTGCATCACGGTGGAGTCCCCGCCGCCGCCCACGATCAGGAGTTCGACGTCCTCGAATCCCGCCGCTTTGAGGTACGGGAGGGAGCGGATCACCAGGTCGACGCCCTTGCGCGGCACCAGCCGGCCCACCGACAGGATGCGGTAGCGGCGCTTCCTTGCGGCCACCGGCCCCTCCGGCGAAAAGAAGTTCAGGTCCACGCCGCAGGGCGCGATCGAGATTTTTCCGGTGGCGATGCCCATGGCCTTGAGCTCGAAGACTTCGTCGGAACAGGTGGCGATGATCCGGTCCGCGGAACGTCCCACTCCCGGTTCCAGCCAGCGGCGTTCCTCGGGGCTGGTGTCTTCGGCGCCCTGGTGCCTGCGTTTGACGGTACCCAGCGCGTGGAAGGTCTGGAGCATGGGGACGCGGTATCCGGTCTCGGGCCGCCTGGCGGCGTCCAGTGCGGCCAGGCCGGACATCCAGAAGTGGCCGTGAACCACATCCGGCGGCCGCTGCCCCCAGTCCCTGGCCACCCCGTCCGCGAGTTCCCCCATGTAGGGCAACAGGTCGTCCTTGGGCACGTGGCGGTCGGGCCCGGCGTCCACGTGGACCACCTCGAGGCCGCGTCCTACCCGGACCCGTTCGGGGAGCTCCGTTGCGTCCCTGCGGGTATAGACGGTGACGTGGTGGCCCCGCTTGGCAAGGGCCTCGGACAGCGCGGCCACGTGAACGTTCTGGCCGCCGGCGTCCACCCCGCCCAGTGCCGCCAAGGGACTGGCGTGTTCGGAAATCATCGCGATTTTCATGGGGTCTTCCTCTCCCGCGCCGGGACGAGGATCCGCTCGTCCGGCCGTTCGTTGACGGAGTGCCGGGGCCGGCTGCGCAGGTCCGCCAGGAGCTCATCCCAGCGGTCCTGGAACTTGCCCAGGCCATAACGCTCCAGCGCCGCCTCCCGGGCGGCGAGTCCCCGCCGTCGGGCTTCATCCGGATTGGCGACCAGGCGCCCGGCGCACTGAAGCAGCTCATCCATGTCTGCCGAGACCACGCCGGCTTCCTGCGGCACTGCCCTGGGAGCTTCCGTGGCGGCAAGCACCACCACGGGCATTCCCAGGTGCATGGCCTCCAACAGGGACAGCCCCAGCGAGGTCCAGCGCATCGGGTGGACGTAGACCCGGCAGCGCGCAAGCTCCCGGTGCAGGTCCCGCGTTTTGAGGTCGCCACGGGACGTCAGCCGCGCGTCCCCGATTCCGGTGGCTGCCGCGAGCCCGTCGGTCTTCATGCCGAACACCTGCAGGGGCGCCACGGAGGCGAAGGCGGGCAGGAGGTCCGTCCCTGTGACCCGGCCACGCCGGACGGGCTCATTGACCACGACGCCCAGCTCGGGCAGCTCGCCCGTATACAGCTGTCCAGGGTCCGGGATCCCGTGCTCGATTACCGTGGTGGGGGCGGCGCCGTTGTCCCACGCCAACCGGTTGAAATGGGTCACGTGGACCACCGGGATCACGGTCTGGTCGGCGAGCGGATGGCTGATGTTTGGGAAATTGCCTTTGGGCGTGTTGTGTTCCACGAACACGGCCGGCAGGTCGACGCCGGGGATCCGGCCCAGGGCCCGGGCCACTTCGTCGATTTCTTCGGGCCGTTGGAGGACGACGGCGTCCACGGCGTCGCCGTCGAGGGCCGCCAGGTCCACCTCCCGCACTGATTCCGGCCAGTCCCTGCCGGCGCGGCCCAGTCCCCAGGCCCCGCCTTCGGGCAGGACGGGAAGCAGGTATTCGTGACGGCCGCGGACAAAAGCGTCCGTCCAGGAACCGTGGACATGCCAGAGCAGGATTCTCATCTGTTGCGGGCCTTTCTACGGGTGCTGACGTGGGTGCTGAAGGAGCTCACTCCGCTGATCAGGCGTTCCACGGCCGCCACGACTTCCTCGGGCGAGACAGAGTCGAGGCACGGATGGCCGGGAACCGGGCATACCCGGGCGCGGGACATGCGGCAGGGTGCGTTCTGGTCCCCAAGGAGTTCCAGGGGCACGCCGTAGGGCGCCCAGCGGATGGCCGGGACCACGGGTGAAAACAGGCACGCCACGGGTGTGCCCACCGCGGCTGCCAGGTGGGCCGGGCCGGTGTTGCCACTAATGACGGCATCGGCGCCGGCCATGACGCCTGCCATGGTGGCAAGGTCGGTCCGTCCGCCGAGGTCCAGGGCGGAGGGGCCCGCCACCGTGGCCGTCAGCGACGTCTCGCCGGGACCGCCGGTCACCACGACGCGGTAGCCGGCACCCTGGAGGAGCTCGACGGCGGCCGCATGGTGCAGAGGAGGCCACGCCCTGGCAGGAACTGCCGCTCCGGGGTGGACCACGACATAGGGCTCCGTACCCACGAGCGCTGCCACTTCGGTCACGGAGTTGACGCGCAGCTTTCCGTCATCGCCCGGAGGGAGCCGGAAGCCTGCGGCCTCGGCGATGCCCAGCGCCCGTTCCGCTTCGGGCTGGTCTTCGGGAAAGTCCTCCCCCGGTTTCAGGCGCACGTCAAGCAGCGAGCCGGCGTAATCGGTGGAGGCACCGGTGATGCGCTCCACGCCCGCCAGGCGCAGCAACAGGGCCAACGGCAGGGGTGATTGGTGGAAAGAGGTGAGGATAACGGCTTCGGTGATGCGGGAATTACGGACGTATTCGATCAGCCGGTCCGCGTGCGGGCCGGTCATCCGGGGTGCCGGATTCATGATCCAGGGGCTGTCCCAGCTGTAGACCTCGGCGACGCCGGGAAGCATGGCAGCGGCCGCTTCACCCTGCCGGCCGCACAGCATCACCACATGGTTGGTGCTGCCGCCATGCTGGGCGCGGCCGTTGGCCACCGCGCGGACCGCGGGGCCGGCCAGAAGGACATCGCCCATGCTGTCCAGCCGGGCCACCAGGACGCGCCCCATCAGGGCGTCTCCTGCAGCAGGCTTACGGCGGACGCCAGATCGGAAGCGACCAGCCGCGCCGCGGCCACCTCCTCGGCACGGGTTACGGGCGTGGGGACCAGGACCCCGATGGCGCCGGCAGCCTCTGCTGCCCCGACGTCGGCACCGATGTCCCCGATGAGGGCTGCCTCCGATTCGTGGATTCCCAGCTTGCGGCAGGCGCTGTGGACCATGCCCGGAGCGGGTTTGCGGCAGGAGCAGCCGTCATGCTCCGCGTGGGGGCAGACCTCCCACACATCGAACGGTCCCAGGAGTTCTTCCACCCGGGCATTGACCTTTGCCACGTCGTCGGCCGTAATCAGGCCGCGGGCAATACCCGACTGGTTGCTGATCACCCCGGTGGCAATTCCGTCCGCCCGCAGGCCGTCAAGCACTGATTTGGCGCCTGCTACGGGCCTTACCTTGCCGGGGTCACCGTTGTAAGGCACATCGATCACCAGGGTCCCGTCCCGGTCAAACAGGACAGCCCGGAGCTTGGACATTTCAGAGCTTCCCATAACCAACCAGTTCCCTCCTGCTGTTGCTCCTAAACAAGGCCGCGGGCTTTCCGGCTGCGGCAGCGGCGTACGAAGACGCAGTTGAGCAGGCAAGATGTAGGGTTTGTGCAGTGCCGCGCAGCAGGGCTGCTACCGGGTCCCGGTACCGCCGTGGCGCCGGTCCACGCGCTTGACGGGAGCGCCGGCATGCCCGGCCCTCCCGGTCCGGTGGAACGGTGCAACGGGGCCGGCCGGGTGGCCTGGCCGTACGGCGCGGCCTGGCGTTCCGTTGCCGGCTGTGGCCTCCGGGCTCCCGGATTGCGTGCTTTCCTCCAGCCTGCGCTGCAGTTCCACCAGCACCTTGGCCAGGCGGCGGGAGACCTGCATCTGCGACATTCCCAGCCGCTTTCCCAACTGCACCTGGGTTTCCTCGCAGAAGTAGCGCCGGTACAGAAGTTCGCGGTCGGAATCGTCCAGGTCCTGCATCGCCTCACGGAGGCAGGCAAGCTCTTCAAGCCGTTCCAGCGGAGTTTCCGGGCATGCCAGCACCTCGCCGATGGAGGGTGCATCCGAGTTCGGGTTCACGGCGTCGAGGGAGTCCGGGTGCATGCTGCTGGACGCCGAAATGGCCTCCTGCACCTCTGCCGGGTCACTGTCCAGCTCCCCGGCCAGCTCCGCAACGCTGGGGTTGCGGCCCAGGGATTGGGTCAGCTCCGGCTCCGCCCGGAACAGGCGGGTCCTCAGGTCCTGGATATGGCGGGGCGGGCGGACAACCCAGGTCCGGTCCCGGAGGTACCTCTTGAGTTCGCCGGTGATGGTGGGCGCGGCGTAGGCGGGGAAGCTCTCCCCTTTGGCCTGGTCGAAACCACGCGCCGCCTTCACCAGGCCCAGATAGGCCACCTGGTTCAGGTCAGCCCGCTCCCTGCCACGGGCTTCAAAGCGCGCTGCGAGAGCTTCTGCGAGGTCCAGGTACCTTAGGACCAGGTCGTTTTCGAACGCCTCCCGGAGCCGCCCTGAGGTGGCGGGAGGGGTTTGCTGGGATACGGATACCGGCTGTGGATGGTGGACGGGCGCAGCGTCCACGGCTAGTGCGGCAAAGGATTCGGGCATGAGTGTGGTTTCCCTCGGTCTGGTTCCGAAAGCCTGCGGCAAGACTTAGAAGTAGGAAATCATAAGCTTGCTTATAAAACAATCCTTCTCCGCTATAAGCTCGGAATGTAAACGGCAACCGGACCAACCCGCCTAGGAGTCTCGTCATGCGCATTGCCATCACCGGAGCCAGCGGAAATGCGGGAACAGCACTGCTGCGAAACCTGCAGCGCCAGCTGAAGAGAAAGCCCGGAAGCCTGGAGCTGGTGGGAATCAGCCGCAGGCTTCCCGACACGTCCCGGGAGCCCTACGCCGGCGTGCACTGGCACACCTTGGATGTGGGCCTGGAGCGGGACATTCCCCGGCTGGAGCAGGCGCTGGACGGGGTTGATGCGGTAGTCCACCTGGCGTGGCAGATCCAGCCGAACCGGGACCTGGACATGCTGCACCGGACCAACGTCATGGGAACCAGAAACGTCCTGGATGCCGCAGGCCGGGCGGGAGTCAAGCAGGTTGTCTGCGCCTCTTCGGTGGGCGCCTACAGCAAGTCGGGTAAGGACCAGCGCAGGGACGAGTCGTGGCCGGCGGGAGGAATGGCCGGTTCGCACTACAGCCGGCACAAGGCCGAACAGGAGAAGCTCCTGGACGGCTTCATGGCCGCGAACCCGGGCATCGCCGTCGCGCGGCTGCGGCCGGCTCTCATCTTCCAGGAACACGCGGGGGCTGAAATCGGCAGGTACTTCCTTGGCCGCGTCCTGTCCCGGCTGTTGCCGCCCAAGCCATGGCTGCCGATACTGCCCGTCCCGGACAACCTGGTTTTCCAGGCAGTCCATGCCGACGATGTCGCCGAGGCCTATTGGCGGGTGGTGGACCAGCGTGCCAGCGGAGCCTTCAATATCGCCGCCGAGCCGGTCCTGACACCGCAGGAACTGGGGCGCATCCTTGGCGCCAAGAGGATCCTCCCCATCCCCATGGCGCTGCTCCATGCAGTCGTTGACCTGACGTGGCGCGCCCGGGTGCAACCCACCGATTCGGGATGGGTGCAGATGGCCGCAGGCGCCCCCATCATGGACACCAGCCGCGCGGAACGCATTTTGGCCTGGGAGCCGAACGTTTCGTCGATCGATGCCGTCAAGGAACTGCTTGCGGGCATGGGAAAGGGGGAAGGAGTCAGTCCTTCCCCCGTCCTGAAGCCGCACCGCCCCTAAAGGCACCCGATGGAGGCCGCCACCAAAAAGGCGGCGGCCTCCATCTTTCATGGCTGCGCGTCAGATGGCAGCGCGGTCACATGCCGGTGCATTCAGATGCCGGTTCGAGGGTCGCCCTCGCCGCGCTCGTCCCGCACGCCATGCCCGGCGGCAGCGTCCCTGGCGTCCGCTTGGCGCCTCCGCCCAGCCTCAGCCTCTGCCTCAGGGATCCCGGCTTCGGCACCCGCCGCCTGAGCGTCATGGTGCCCGCCAAGGCCACCTCCGGCGTCAGGAGTGCCGTACCGCCCGCCACGGTCGGTGTCCGCACTCCCAGCACCGGGATACGCTGCATCCCCGCCCATGTCTGAGCCCATGTCCCGGGCAGGAGCCGCGTGGGCCGGACCGCGCCCGTCACGATTGACCTCGCTGCCCTGAAAATGCTGGGCGTCAAGCCCCTCGTGGCGCTCGTCCCGGGCGTCATTCAGTACAGGGCGATCCTCCCGGGCAGCATTCACTACAGGACGCCCCTGCCCGGCGTCGTATCCTTCGCGGCGCTCGTCCCGGGCGTCGTGCACTACGGGGCGCTCCTGCCGCCTGCCATCCGTCCCTACGTCGGGATCAAGTTCGTCCGCCTTCCGTGTACGGCTGGCAACGTCACCTCGCAGGGACTGGGCTTCCTGGCTGCGCTTTTCTGCTTCCTGGCGCAGCCGTGCAGCGTCAACCTGCGCCTGCTCGGCGTCCGCGCGCGCCCGGATGGCTTTGGCCTCCCGTTCGCGGGCATCAATTTCCATGTTCTCGGCTTCGCGCCGGATCTCGGCGGCCTTTTCCCGGTGCTCCTGGTCCCGCTTCTCCTGCATGGCTTTCCGGCGCCTTCCACCGGCCAGGAGCAGCAGCACGATCAGTACCACCACAACAACGGCAACTACCACCCATACCCATGGAGCTGTATCCACGTTTCCCACCACTTTCCACTTCGTTGTGACCGGGCAGGCCCTCGCCATTCCGGCTGACATTTTTGGAACGGTTATAACTCGCTTAGCAAGGGTACTTACCTTTCATTAGTAATCATGCTTATCATTTTACGGCCAGTATTGCTGGTTCTTGATCAACAACCGGCCTTCTTGGAAAGAGAGCGAAGATGACAGAGAACCAATGGCCCGAGGATCCCGCATACACGGCTCCCCCGGCCAATACAGGAATCCCTGGCGAGCGGGAGCCCGCCACCTTCCCCTCAACCGCTGCTCCCCTCGCCGGCGGCAGCCAGGCTGGTGACGCCTACGGCACGTCCCGCAAGGACGCAGCCAAGGAAGAAGCAGCCGATGTTGCCCGGACCGCAGCGGGATCGGCACAGAATGTAGCCCAGACGGCAAAGGAAGAAGCCGCGAACGTGGCGCATGAGGCGAAGGCCAATGCGCAGGACCTGCTGCACCAGGCAAAGTCCGGCCTCACCAGCCAGGCGGGCACCCAGCAGCAGAAGGCCGCGGAAGGCATCCGCAACATCTCCACCCAGCTGCACAGCATGGCCAACGCCCCGGACCAGCAGGGCATGGCCGGCGACCTGGTCCGCCAGGCGGCAGAACGCACCTCCTCCATGGCCACCTGGCTGGAAAACCGGGAGCCGGGTGACCTCCTGAACGAGGTCCAGCGGTTCGCCCGCAACCGCCCCGGAACCTTCCTGCTCCTCGCCGCCGGCGCCGGCGTCCTCGCCGGACGCCTCACCCGCGGACTCACCGCAGGCCCTCCCGAAACATCCACTGCCGGCACCGGTGCAGCGGGCCTGTCCGGCCAGTACTCCGGCGCCACCTACGGCGACCAGTACAACCAGTCATACCCCGTTGCGGGCGGGACGGTTCCGCCCCCGCCGGTCCAGCTGCCCGCACCGGCCACCACAACGGCCGGATACGACGGCGGCGCACCGGGCAGCAGCTATCCGGAAGCAGCAGGTCCGGCCAGCGGCCTGGACAGCCCGCAGCTCGTGGAGGAGCCCTGGTCAGGAAACCAGCTCTCCGACGACCCGCTGCGCGACCGCGCCCTCGCCGACGATCCCATGGCAAACGATCCCCTCACCCAGGACCGCACCCGGGGCGGCCAGACGGGTGGTCTGTGATGAGTAGCCAGATTCCGGAGCCGCCGCCCAGCGCGGCGCACGTGAAAGCGGACAACGCCTCACTCGGTGACCTCCTCGGGGACGTGACCCGTGACCTGTCCACCCTGATGCGCCAGGAAGTGGAACTGGCCAAAGCCGAACTCAAACAATCCACCTCCCGCGCAGGCAAAGGCGCCGGCATGCTCGCCGGCGCCGGGATCG
>NZ_JARETC010000021.1:0-31067 GCF_029077345.1 Arthrobacter sp. NQ4
AAGACCCACAGCGCCGATGGTACTGCACCCGGGAGGGTGTGGGAGAGTAGGTCACCGCCGGAACAACTATTAATGGTCGAGGCCCCAACCACACGGTTGGGGCCTCCCACATTTAACACACAAAACACCGCACTAGGGGCCTTCTGGCCGTGCATCCTGGCGGGCCGTGGCTGGGAGGTGCCGGCCGCCGTCGTACTTACCTGCCAGCCGAGGGTGGACCGCGGTGCTGCTGGTGCCCGTGATGCGTTGACGAGGGTGAAAACGGCCGAAGAATCGGTGATTAACCTCAAAAAATGGCGGAAACACGCGGAATTTGCGGCCCGGAACCGCCCAAGCTGGTAAGTTTTCGAACAGTGGCCTGCGCGCATGCCGTGTGCAGGCTCCAGAATCAGAACCGTCCAGGAGGACATCAATGGCTAAGAACCGTAGTGAACTTGTTGCAGAGGTAGCTGGCAAGGCCGGCACCAGCCAGGCTGCCGTCAACTCCGTCCTCGACGCACTGTTCGAGGTTTTCGAGACTTCTGTCGCCGCCGGCGAGAAGATCACCATCCCGGGCTGGCTCGCCGTCGAGCGCACCGACCGTGCAGCCCGCACCGGCCGCAACCCGCAGACCGGCGAAACCATCCAGATCGCAGCAGGCCACAGCGTCAAGCTGACCGCCGGCTCCAAGCTGAAGGCTGCAGTCTCCAAGAAGTAGAGCTTATTCCCGGCCGGCATGCAGCTGGCTGGAACAGGAGCGGCAACCCACGGGTTGCCGCTCCTTGGCGTTTAACCCGGATTCGCCGCCCGGGCAGGCGTAGCGGACAATGGAATGGTGTCTTCTGCCGCAAAACCACGTTCCATCCCGCCCCAGACCAATCCTGGCAAGGGAGCTGCGGTCCGGGACGCCGGAAACCGGGGGATCCCGCTGCCCTGGCAGCTGGCAGGCCTGGCAGCGCTCTTCCTGGGCCTCGCAGCAGCACTGATTTTCTCCGGTGCAGCGGCGGCCCGCAGCGTCGCCGATCCGGGAGCCCTGGTCCGCTGGGGGCTGCCCATCAGCAAGGCCATCCACAACGTGTCCCTGGCGACCGTCGTCGGCGGCCTGATCTTCGCCGTCGGCATCCTCCCGAAGAACCTCAAGAACCCGAACCCACGTGGCCGGGACCGGGAGACTCCCGCCGGCAGCGGGGCGCCCGAACATCCCGCGTTCACCCGCGCGCTGGCTGTGGCTGCCGCTGCGGGCGCGGTGTGGACCTTGTCCGCCATCGCGGTCCTGGTTCTCACGTACGCCGACGTGGCCGGTCAGGGGCTGTCCGGCGATCCCGCCTTTACGCAGGCCCTGGTCTATTTCATGACGGACATCGATACGGGCCGGGCCTGGCTCGCCGTCACCATCATTGCGGCAGTGGTGACAACTGCCCTGTTCGGCGTCCGGTCCCTCGGTGGCCTGGCCCTGACGCTCATCCTGGCCCTCATCGGCCTGGTGCCAACGGCCCTGATCGGCCACTCCTCCAGTTCGTCGGACCATGAGGGCGCCATCAACTCCCTCGGCCTGCACCTGGTAGGGGTCAGCACCTGGGTGGGCGGCATCATCATCCTCGCCCTCCTGTCCGGCATTCTGACAGGCAGCAAACCCGGGGCAGCAGCAGACATCACCGAGCCCACCCTGCGCCGCTTCTCCACTTTGGCCGGCTTCGCTTTTGTCCTGGTCTTCGCTTCCGGAATCATCAACGCCAGCATCCGCGTGACCAGCTGGCCGGATCTCTTCGGCTCCGCCTACGGGCAGCTGATCCTGGCCAAGACGGCAGCGGCAGTGGTCCTCGGCGGCATCGGCTTCATGCACCGGCAGTGGGTCATCCCGCAGCTGGGCCGCAAGGGAGCCACCATGTCCTCACGGCGGGTGCTGTGGCAACTGGTCCTCGCGGAGCTGCTGATCATGGGCGCCACGTCCGGCATCGCCGTGGCCCTGGGCCGTTCAGCCCCGCCACAGCCAACGGAACTGGCGCCCAACGCCTCACCGGCCTTCATCCTCAGCGGCTACGAGCTGCCGCCTGAGCTCACGCCGGAACGCTGGCTCACTGAGTGGCGCCTGGACTGGATCTGGGTGGGCGTGGCCCTCTTCGGCCTGGTCACCTACTTCCTGGGCGTTGCCAAGGTCCGCCGGCGCGGAGATTCGTGGCAGTGGTTCCGGTCCGTGAACTGGGTCATCGGCCTGGTGGTGCTGACCTACATCACGTCCGGGCCGCCGTCGGTCTATGGCCGCATCCTGTTCTCCGCGCACATGGTGGACCACATGGCGCTGACCATGGTGGCCCCGATCTTCCTGGTGCTGGGTGCGCCGGTGACCCTGGCCCTGCGTGCCCTGCCCGCCCGCGGCGACGGCTCCCGCGGCTCCCGCGAGTGGCTGCTGGTCTTCGTCCACTCGAAGTTCTCGCAGCTGGTCACCCACCCGCTGTTCGCGGCTGCCAACTTTGCCGGCTCCATCATCCTGTTCTACTACTCGGACCTGTTCGGCTTCGCCATGCGCGAGCACGTCGGCCACGAACTGATGAACCTGCACTTCCTGCTCACCGGATACATCTTCGTGCTGAGCATGATCGGTACGGACCCGCTGCCGCGCCGGGCCCCGTACCCCATGCGGCTGCTGCTCCTCCTGGCCACCATGGGCTTCCACGCCTTCTTCGGTGTGTCCATCATGGGCGGCACCGGCCTGATGGCAGCGGACTACTTCGGCAACCTGGGCCGTACCTGGGGGCCGTCGGCGCTGTTGGACCAGCAGGCCGGCGGCGCGGTTGCCTGGGGCATCGGCGAGGTGCCCACGCTGCTGGTGGCGATCGGCGTCGCCGTCATGTGGTCCAGGTCGGACCAGCGGGAGACCAAACGGGTGGACCGCGCGGCGGACAGGAATAACGACGCCGATCTGACCGCTTACAACGATATGTTTGCCAAATTGGCCGAACGCGACGCCAAGCTGGCTGAACGCAACAAGCTGGAAGGACGCTGATGAGCGAAACCGTACGCACCCATGCCCGGGTCCGGGCCTCCGAACTGGTGGGCCGCAACTGGTTGAACACCGGTGGCAAGTCCCTGGACCTCGAAGCCCTGCGCGGCAAGATCGTGCTCCTCGACTTCTGGACCTTCTGCTGCATCAACTGCCTGCACGTCCTTGATGAGCTGCGGCCGCTCGAGCAGCAGTACTCGGACGTGCTGGTCACCGTGGGAGTCCACTCGCCCAAGTTTGAACACGAGGCGGACCCGGTGGCGCTGGCGGCAGCCGTGGAGCGCTACGAGATCCACCACCCGGTCCTGGACGACCCCGAGCTGGACACCTGGAAGGCGTACACCGCCCGTGCGTGGCCCACCCTGGTGGTCATCGACCCCGAGGGTTACATCGTGGCGCACCTTTCCGGTGAGGGCCACGCGGACGGACTCGCGGTGCTGATCCCCGAACTGATCGCCGAGCACGAGGCCAAGGGCACCCTGCACCGCGGCTCCGGCCCGTACGTGGCACCCGAGGCCACGTCCGGTACCCTGCGCTTCCCCGGCAAGGCGCTCTTCCTCCCGCCGGGACGCGGGTCCACGGCTGGAACGGCCGACGGCGGCACGCCCGCAGGTGCAGCGGCTTCCGCTGCTGCGGAGAAGGGTTCCTGGCTGGTCACCGACACCGGCCACCACCGCCTCGTGGAACTCGGCACCGACTTCGAAACAGTCCTGGCCACCTTCGGCTCGGGCACCAAGGGCTACGCTGACGGACCCGCCGCGGGGGACACCGCCAGCGCACAGTTCAACGAGCCCCAGGGCCTGGTCCTGCTCCCGGAAGACGTGGCAGCCAAGGCGGGCTACGACGTCGTGATTGCCGACTCGGTCAACCACCGCCTGCGTGGACTGTCCCTCACGGACGGCAAGGCCTCCACCCTGGCCGGCAACGGCATCCAGCGCCTGCTGGAAACCGGCCCCGCGCGTGTGGACGAGGACGGCGCAGGCTTCAGCGGTTCCCTGGGCACTGACCCGCTGGATGTGGCGCTGAGCTCGCCGTGGGATGTTGTGTGGTCGCGCAAGCTCAATGCGGTGGTGGTGGCCATGGCCGGCACGCACCAGATCTTCAGCTTCGACCCCGTCACCGGCGCCGTCTCGATCATCGCCGGCAACGGCCTGGAAGGGCTCCTCGACGGTCCCGCCCACGAGTCCTGGTTCGCCCAGTCCTCCGGCCTGGCCGAGGATGCGGACGGCAACATCTGGGTGGCGGATTCCGAAACCTCGGCGCTCCGCAAGCTGGTCATTGCCGACGATGCGTCCATCACCGTGGAGTCCGCTGTGGGCAAGGGCCTGTTCGACTTCGGCTTCCGCGACGGCCCTGCCGCTGAAGCCCGCCTGCAGCACCCGCTCGGTGTGACCGTCCTGCCCGACGGCTCGGTGGCGATCGCGGACACCTACAACGGAGCCGTGCGCCGCTACGACCCCGCGACCGGCACCGTGTCCACTCTGGCCCGCGGACTTTCCGAGCCGTCCGACGTGATTGTGGACCACACCCAGTCCGCCGGCTCCGAGCCCCTCCTGGTGGTGGTCGAGGCCAACAAGCACCAGCTGGTCTACGTGCCCATTCCCAAGGAAGCGCAGCAGGTGGATGAGGGCGCGTCCCAGACCCACCGGCCCAAGAGTCCCGTTGCGCCCGGCACGCTGGACCTGACCGTCCGCTTCACGGCTCCCACCGGGCAGAAGCTCGACGACCGCTGGGGCGATCCCACGCAGCTGAAGATCTCCTCCACGCCGCCGGAGCTGCTGGTGTCCGGTGGCGGCACCTCCGTGGGCCTCCTCCGCAGCCTGGAGCTGTCCCCGGACGTTCCCGAGGGCGTGCTGCACATTACCGCGCGCGCCGCGGCCTGCGACGGCCCCGAAACAGAGGACGGCGAGATCCCGGACCACGCCGCGTGCCACCTGTACCAGCAGGACTGGGGCATCCCCGTGGTCCTGCAGGCCGACGGCGACACCGAACTGGTCCTGGACCTGCGCGGGATGGACTGACCCGGCGAAGGTCCTGCCAAAAAGGGCTGCTTCCCGTGGCTTCGCGTCACGGGAAGCAGCCTTTTGCCTCTGCTGGCTACCGGCAATCCCGGAAAGCCGGGCGTCGGATCCCGTGGCGTCCCCGAAAGCGTGCTCTGCGTGACGCCCCCAATACCGCCGATATCCACATGCCGCCTGAATACGCTGTCAGCACGGGCACCGTAGCGGCCAGCATTGCCGCATGGATGTCCTCAAAGCCCTGGAAGTTTGCGGCGGAGCGGCGCGGAGGCCTGCCCTTGCCCGGCTGGGTGTGGATGACGCCGCCCTCCGTCGGGCAATGCGGGCAGGAGTGCTGCAGCCCGACCGGGGGCTTTACGCGCTTCCGACGGCGCCTCCGGACCTGGTTGCCGTGCTGCGGAACCGCGAGCTGCTGACCTGTTCAAGCGCTGCGGCTGCCTACGATCTGTGGTCCCTGCCCTCCGACGGACGTCGCCACGTTTATCACCGCCGGCAGGAGGCAGTGCTTAGTGGCTCGGTCCACCACGCCGGGCTCCTGCTTCCGCCCTCCCGGTTCCAGCCGGTGGCCGCCCTGGCAGATGTCCTGATCCATGCCCTGCGGTGCCTGTCCTTCGCGGAGTCCTTGGTCATGGTGGAATCCGCGGTTTCGCGCGGGGAGATGACAGTTGATTTCCTGTGCCAGCGGCTGCCTGGAAAGCGGAACGGGAGAGCCAGGGCTGTCCTCGACTGGGTGGCTACCGGGGCGGACTCCCTCCTGGAGACGCTGGCCCGGACATATTTCCGGCAGGCCGGAATCTCCGTGGAGGCGCAGGTGTACCTGGAAAGGGTTGGTTATGTTGATCTGCTGCTGGACGGATGGCTGGTGGTGGAACTGGATGGACGGCATCATGCCGAGTGGAAGCAGGTCCAGAAGGATCACCGCCGGAACAATGAATCGGCCATCCAGGGGTACACGGCCCTGCGGTATTACTATGCGGACGTGGTGCACCGGCCCCACGAGATGGTCCAGCAGGTGCTTGCCGTTCTCAGACGGCGACGGTAGTCCAAGGGTGGCGTCACGCGAAGCACGCTTTCGGACACCCGGAAGCGGCCGGTACCCGCGAAATCAAGGGCTGTGGCACCAGACTCCGCTGAAAGCGTGCCCTGCGTGACGCGCACGGCAGACGCCGCAGGCTAGAAGCTCAGCTGCGGGGTGACCTTGACCGTGTCACCGGATACGTCCAGGCGGGTGGTAAAGCTGAAGTCCACCTCGGCGTCCAGCGGGTACCAGGCCCCGGTGAAGGCGTTCTGCTGGAGTGCCTCAACCTTGGCCTTGCCGTCCAGCGGTGACACTACCCACCGGCCGTCGAACGGCTCCACTGATACCCCCGGGTACTCGGTGACGGTCCAGCGGATAGTGCCGTCCTGGACCCGGTTGTTGCTGGCGTAGTAGAAGGGGCAGTCCGGCTGGAGCTTCTGTTCCTTCACGGCCTCGGCCGCGCAGCCGTCCAGGAATTCCCTGACCTTGGCCGCAACATCGTTCTTCAACTTGTCCGTGGCCTGGGTCAGCAGGTTCAGCGGCGCCACCGGGGCGTCCTTTGCGGTGACCGTGGCACGCGTGGCGGGAGCCGAGAAGTACTGCCCATCCAGGGAGGCCTCATACTCGCCCGGGTAGAACACGGCGAAGGAATTGCGGCCGTTGGGCATGTTCACCGGAACACCGTTCACCACGGCCTCGTTGCCATTGACCACAGTGATATCAACGGTGGGCAGCCGCGACGGGACGAATGCCCACGTGTTGAAGAACAGCCACTCGGTACCGGTCTTCTGCAGCAGGAATTCAGTGTGCAGCCGGCTGCCGTCAATGGTGTATTCCATGGGCACCATGACCTGGTTCCCCGGGCGTTCCTGCGGGTCCCCGATGGACACATTGGTGACTCGGGAGGCCGCGGTCTGCAACCCACTGCCATCCAGCATGGCGGCGTTGCTGGGCGGAACTGCGGCCCGCAGGATCCCCAACGCACGCCCGCCGTCCCCGCTCTTGAGCGCGTCCAGGTATTCCCTGACCGGCTGCTGCGGACTGGCTACGGTATTGTTCACCACGTTGATGGCCACAATGGCTGCGGCGACGGCAAGCATGAGGCCCAGCAGCCATCCGGCCGCGATCCTCACCAACGCTTGACTCATCTGCACGTTCTACACAGTAACGTCAGTGCGGACGCACTCTAAAGTTGGTGTCCCCCTAATCCGGCGGACACCACCTACGTAACGCCCGACGGCGGCGCCCAGGATCCGGGCCGACAGGAGCCTTGGCTGAGGCCCGGGACACCAAGGGCAGGGTCAGCGGCGGCGGCGCCGGGACGAGGTTCCGAACACTCCGCGGAGCAGTTCGCGGCCCAACTGCGTACCCATGGACCGCGCCATGCTCTTCAGCCCGCCGCCCAGGGCGCCGCCGAGGACTCCGCCAAGGTCACCCATCATGCCGCCCGGCTGCGGCTGCGGCTCCGGCTGGCGGGGCTGGGACTGGCGTGTCCGGGGCGCCTTCGCACGCGGCTTGGACTCGGAGGTCCGCGGTTCGTCGTATTGGGGCTCGGTGTATTGGGGTTCGGGTGCCTGCGCGGGCCTGCTGCTGGGCCTGCCCAGGATCTCCTCCTCGATCCGGCGGGCCTCGGCGTCAACGTCGTACGCGCCAGGCGCACCCGAGGTACCGGCGGAAGCTGCCCCGGTGTCAGGCGCGCCGGCAGGAGGTGCTGATGCCGCCGGTCCTGTGGGCGCCGCGGCCTTGCCGTTGAGTTTTTCGTAGGCGGACGGGTTGTCCACCGCGGTTCCGTACTTGCCCAGCAGCGCCGAACCCGCCACCGTGCTGCGCACCAGGGCGTCCTCGCTGGGGCCCATGACGGATTCCGGGGCGCGCAGCCGGGTGAGCGCCACCGGAGTGGGTGCGCCCTTTTCGTTCATGACGGTGATGACGGCCTCCCCGATGCCCGCCGAGGTCAGCGTCTCTTCGAGGTCATAGTCGCTGAGGGGGAAGGTGGACACCGTGGCCTTGAGGGCCTTGGCGTCCTCGGGGGTGAAGGCACGCAGGGCGTGCTGGACCCGGTTGGCGAGCTGGCCCAGGACATCGGCGGGGACGTCCTTGGGTGTCTGGGTGACGAAGAAGATGCCCACGCCCTTGGACCGGATCAGCCGGACCGTGGTGGTGATGGCGTCCAGGAAGGCTTTGCTGGCGCCGTTGAACAGCAGATGGGCTTCGTCGAGGAAGAACACCAGCTTGGGCTTGTCCAGGTCGCCGGCCTCGGGGAGGTCCTCGAACAGGTCCGCCAGCAGCCACATCAGGAAGGTGGAGAACAGCATGGGCTTGGTCTGCAGGGTGGGCAGTTCCAGGCAGGTGACCACGCCGCGGCCGTCGGGGGCGGTCCGCAGGAGTTCGGCGGTGTCGAACTCCGGTTCACCGAAGAACTTCTCCAGACCCTGGGCTTCCAGGTTCACGATCTCGCGCAGGATCACGCCGGCGGTGGCCTTGGACAGGCCGCCGAGTTCCTCGAGCTTGTCCTTGCCCTCGTCCGAGGTGAGGAACTGGATGACGGCGCGGAGGTCCTTGAGGTCGATCAGCTCCAGGCCGTTCTTGTCCGCGAAGTAGAACACCAGCTGAAGGCTGGACTCCTGGGTGTCATTCAGCTCCATGATCCGGGAGAGCAGGATGGGCCCGAACGAGGTGATCGTGGCGCGGACCGGGACGCCGTTGCCGTCGCCGCCCAAGGCAAGGAACTCCACGGGGAACGTCTTGCCTGACCATGCCTGGCCGATGCTGTCCGTGCGGGCCCTGAGTTTGTCGCTGCCGACGGCGGCCGTCGCCAGGCCGGAAAGGTCACCTTTGATGTCGGCCAGGAACACGGGCACGCCTGCCGTGGACAGCTGCTCGGCCATCATGTGCAGCGTGACGGTCTTGCCGGTACCGGTAGCCCCGGCCACCAGCCCGTGCCGGTTCATCATGGCCAGCGGCAGCCGCACCGGCGCGTCCTTGTGGAGTTCGCCGTCGATGATGGCGGCTCCCAGTTCGATGGTGGCGCCTTCCAGCGTGTAGCCCTGCTGGATGGTGGCAAGCTTCTCTGCTGTGGTTTTGGTGGCCATGGCGCTAGCTTAGCGGCGGGTGTCCCTCCTGGGGCGGCATCCGGACCGGTCAGTCCTGCCGGAGGTTCCCATGATCACGGGTGAGGTCCTTGGTGAACGCCAGGGATCCGATGGTTTCCGGGTCTGCTTCCAGGTCGAACTGTGCCTGGTATCCCGTGGTGAGGTACAGGTGCTTGGCCTCCGGCTGGCGCGGCCCGGTGGTCAGGTACAGCCGGGTGTAGCCGCGGGCAGCGGCGAGGGCTTCGAGCTCGGCCAGGACCAGCCGGGCTAAACCACGACGACGGTGGGCTGAGTGTGTCCAGATCCGCTTCAGTTCCGCGGTGGCGTCGTCATAGCGGCGGAACGCGCCGCCGGCGATCGACTCGCCGTCCTCCTGCACCACCAGCAGCGCGCCATGCGGCTCCTCGAATTCCGCCGCGGGGTAGCGGTTCAGCTCGTCCGCGGCAGCGGTGCGCCCAAACAGGTCCCCATAGCGGGTGTCATATTCGACGGCGAGCTCGTCCAGGAGCGGCCGGACCCGCGGATCGTGCATGGGCAGGCTGAGGACCGAAAGCCTGGCGGGATCGAGGGGGCGGGGCTTGAGCCCGGGTTCTGCTGTCATGGTGCTAGCCCTTTCCGATGGCGGCTGGTTCTGGAGTTATTTTGTCCTGCGCGGTGGCCGCATGGGCCGCCGGGCCCTGGGCGGCGATGTCCCGGGCAACGCCGAGGACGGTACGGGCCAGGGCGTCGTTTTCCCGGAAGGGCGCCGCGTTGGTGTTGGGCCTGGCAAAGGCGCCGGCACCCCAGCCGGAGGTTCCGGGGCCAACGCCGAAGAGGGTGGCCTGGGCCCGGCCTTCCGCGTCCACCAGGTGGTGCCCGGAAGAGACCAGCAGCTTCCCGGTGGAGTGGATGCCGTCCGAGGTCAGCAGTTGCTGCTCGCAGCCCAGTCCGCCGTCATACAGCGAAGAAAGCACTGGGTTGAGGGAGCGGGCCACCGACGTGGACGGCAGCCTCGCCTCAATCAGCGCGGTGGCGGAAACCGAAACACCGGACTGCGGGGAGGTGGCGCGGAAGGTGCCGCTGGCGTCGTCGGTGGATACCTCCAGGCCCGGGCCGAGGAACTGCAGCAGCCCGGCCCTGTGCAGCGCCAGCATCTGGCGGAGGCGGTGCGGCGGCGGACCGGAGTCCACGAAGCTGAAGAAGCCATGCCACCAGCCGTGGATGGCCTGCTGGGACTTCGCGTTGAGGCGCTCCGCCGGTACCACGCGCCCCACCGCCATATACACGTGCAGCAGCGCCAGGAACAGGGCCAGGGTTTCCGGATGGTCCGGGCTGTCCCGCAGGGCCAGGTCGTCGTCGATATACCGGGCCACCGCGTCCTGCAGTTCCTGGTGGCCGGCAAAGTGGACACCATCGAAAGGCCGGTCCAGCCGTTCCAGGTCCAGGTGCAGGCCCGGGTCCGGCACGGCGGCCGCCACGAGGTCCGCGCGTTCGCCGCTGTACCAGTCCACCTCCGCATAACGGGCGGTAAACACTTCCCATTCCATGGCCGCGCGCTCCGGGGTGCCGGTCAGGAGTTCACGGTAGTAGTAATGCCCGGCTTCCTTGGCGATGAGCGGCCAGAGGTGCTGCCGGAAGTCCAGCTCGCCGTGCTGCTGCAGCAGCTCCTGGACGACATCCGCGGTGAAGAAGCGCAGCGGCCCCGGAGCCTGGCCGCGCAGGGAAGCGGAAATCTTGGAGTGGTACGGCACCCCCCGGCGGGACCCTGCCCACAGCCGTGGTTCCCGTCCGGACGGAACGTAGCGCAGCCCGCCGTCGTGCGTTTCCTGGAACCTGCCGCCGCGCCCCTCCATGAGGAGGACCAGCAGGTCAACGAACGCCAGGCCCATCCCGGCGACGATCACGTCCTGCCCGGGGGCGATGGGGGAGTAGTCGACGTCGGTGGTGTAGCTGGGTGCAGCGTGGTAGCCGCCGTGCCGGGCGGCGAAGTCCGAGTACCCGGCGGAGACGGCGTCAGGGCGGGAGTCCGTGTGCCCCAGGGCGGTAACGACGATGTCCGCGTGCAGCGTCCGGCCATTGGCCAGCTCCACCTCGTGGCCGCCATCCACGGTGGCAACGCCGAGGGCGGTGGTCCGGTGGACCGTCACGCTGCGGCCCAGCGATTTGGCGGCCCGGCGGAAGAACCACTCCAGGTACTGGCTCTGCAGCTGGCGGGTGGGGAAGGTGGTGCCGGTCAGCGCGCGGAGCTGGTCCCACAGCTGCTGGGGGAAGTCCGGCACGTCGATGATGGTGGCATCCAGGACGCCGGCGGCCCACCCGGCCAGGCCCGGCCCCGGTGCCGCCGGGCCGGCGCAGTCCACGGACGCGTCCGTGAACATGGTGATGTCCGCCGCCATCGAGTTCAGCAGCAGGCCGGGGTCCTGGTCGTACCGCCAGATGCGGCCCGAACCCGGGACGTGCGGCTCCACCACATGAATCTGCAGCGGGCCCGCGAAGACGTCCGGCCGGTTGGCCGCGATCCGTTCCAGCACACCGGCCGTGCGCGGTCCGCCGCCAATGAAGACGATGGCCGGGATGGTGGCGGGCATGGGTTCTCCTGACGGCGGGGGCTGGATTGAGTGCCCATGCTAGGCAGCCGTGGCAACGGCGGTCGAGCGCCTGGTCACGGCCGTTAACTCCGCGTCACAGCGCGTTACGGGACGCAAAAAACCGACTCATGACGCCGTACGAAGCCCCGTGAACTATTGCAACCTGGCGCCTTGCTGGCCAGTTCCGGCCGGTCCTAGATTTGCAGCCAGCAAGGGGCCGCACGGTCCCACCCGGGGCAACAGCCCAACCGGATCCCACGACGAGAAGCGAGGTGGCACATGAGTTCAGCAGCAACGACGGTGGCGCAGTCACAACAGCCGCAGCCGGCACCGCCGGCGGAAATGCCACCGAAAACCGGACGCCCCGAAGACGGGGCGTCCGCCCGGCCGGCCCCGGACTACTCGTCCTACCGGGTAGTCGCAGCCAAGCATCCGTGGCGCTGGGTGGGCACCGCCGTCGTCGCGCTCGGTGTCCTGGCCGTGGCCTGGTCCCTGGCCACCAACCCGCGCTGGGAGTGGGGTGTGGTGGCTCAGTGGTTCACCGCGCAATCGGTGGTCAACGGCCTGGTGGAAACGCTGAAGCTGACCGCCATCTCCGGCATCCTGGGGTTTGTGCTCGGCTTCGTCCTGGCGCTGATGCGGCTCTCCGCGTCGCCGCTGCTGGTCTCGGTGTCCTGGACGTTCTCCTGGATCTTCCGGTCCACGCCGCTGCTGGTCCAGATGCTCCTCTGGTACAACCTGGGCTACCTCTACGAGAAGATCAGCCTGGGCATCCCGTTCACCGATGTCCGCTTCTTCGAGGTCCAGACCACCACACTGATCAGCCAGTTCGCGGCAGCAGTGCTGGGGCTGACCCTGAACCAGGCGGCGTACTCGGCGGAGATCATCCGCGGCGGCATCCTCTCCGTGGACCAGGGCCAGCTGGAAGCCGCGGCCGCCCTGGGCATCCCGGCCTGGCGCCGCTCCACCCGGATCGTCCTGCCGCAGGCCATGCGCGCCATCCTGCCCACCGCGTTCAACGAGATCATCGGCCTGGTCAAGGGCACCTCGATCGTCTACGTCCTGGCCTACTCCGAGCTGTTCTACACCGTGCAGGTCATCTACAACCGCACGCAGCAGGTCCTGCCGCTGCTGCTGGTGGCCACCCTCTGGTACATCGTGATCACCTCCGTGCTGAGCGTCTTCCAGTACTACATCGAACGGCACTACTCCAAGGGCGCGGTGCGGAACCTGCCGCTGACGCCCCTGCAGAAGGCCCGCAAATTCTTCGCCACCCATGCGGCAGTCCCCACCCGGAGGAACATCTAATGACTGCAACACTTACCGCCGCCACCCGCGGCCTGGTGGAGATCACCGGCGTCCGCAAATCCTTCGGAACCACTGAAGTCCTCAAAGGCGTCAGCCTCACGGTGGAACCCGGGGGAGTGGCCGTGATCGTGGGCCCCTCCGGATCCGGAAAGTCCACCCTGCTGCGCACCATCAACCACCTGGAAAAGGTGGACGGCGGCCACATCACCATCGACGGGCAGCTGGTGGGCTACGAGGTCCGCGGCGACCGGCTGCACGAGCTCCGCGAAAAGGACATCCTGAAACAGCGCACCGAAATCGGCATGGTGTTCCAGAACTTCAACCTGTTCCCGCACCTCACCGCGCTGGAGAACGTGGCGGAAGCGCCGGTGGTGGCGCACCAACCCGGCAAGGCGCGCCGCTCCAAGGCGGAAGCCCGCCGCCGCGGCCTGGAACTGCTGGACCGGGTGGGCCTCAAGGACCGGGCTGACGCCTACCCCCGCCAGCTCTCCGGCGGCCAGCAGCAGCGCGTGGCGATTGCCCGCGCCCTGGCCCTGAACCCCAAGATCCTGCTGTTCGACGAGCCCACCTCCGCCCTTGACCCGGAACTGGTCAACGAGGTCCTGGACGTCATCCGCGAGCTCGCCACGTCCGGCACCACGCTGATCATCGTCACCCACGAGATGGGCTTCGCCCGCGACGTTGCGGACACCGTGGTGTTCATGGACCAGGGCCAGATCATCGAAGAGGGCACCCCGCAGGACATCTTCAGCAACCCCCAGGAACCGCGCACCCGGAGCTTCTTCTCCAAGGTGCTCGAACCGGCCTTCAACATCTAAGGAACTCCCATGGCTTTCCCCACCCGCGGCCGCCGCCGCGCACCCGCAGCGCGTCCCGCCGTCGTCCTTCTTGGCACCGCACTCCTTGGCTCAGCCGCGCTCGCCGGCTGCGCGGACCCCGGCGCCTCCGCCGCCGGCAACCCCAGCGGCGGCGCGCAGACGACGGCGGCCCGCAACGGCGTCGTCTACAACACCTCGCCGGACCAGCAGCGGATCCGCGCGGAGAAGGACCCCGCGCTCGCCGCCAAAGTCCCGGAACTGATCGGCAAGGACGGCAAGCTGACCGTGGCCACCACCGCCGGGTCCATCCCGCTGTCCTTCCACGCCACGGACGACAAGACGCCGATCGGCTCCGAGCTGGACATCGCCCAGCTGGTGGCGGACAAGCTGGGCCTGGAGCTGGATGTCCAGGTTACGTCCTGGGAGAACTGGCCGCTGAAGACCCAGTCCGGCGACTTCGAGGCCGTGTTCTCCAACGTGGGCGTGAACAAGGACCGGGTGAAGCTGTTCGACTTCGCCAGCTACCGGGCCGCGTACATGGGGTTCGAAGCGAAGAAGTCCTCCACCTACGACATCAAGGGCGCGGACGACATTTCCGGACTGAAGATTTCCGTGGGCTCCGGTACCAACCAGGAAAAGATCCTGCTGGCCTGGAACAAGGAGCTGGAAGCCAAGGGCAAGGCGCCGGCCACGCTGCAGTACTACTCGTCCGACGCCGACACCATCCTGGCGCTGTCCTCCGGCCGCACGGACCTGAACATCGCCCCGTACCCGTCCACCGTGTACCGGGAAAACACCCGGGACGACCTGAAAGTTGTGGGCGAGGTCAACGCCGGCTGGCCGTCCGAAACCCTGGTGGCCGCCACCACGCTGCGCGGCAATGGGCTGGCACCGGTGATCTCCGAGGCGCTGAACGAAGTCATCCAGGACGGCTCCTACGGGAAGGTCCTGGAACGCTGGGGCCTGTCAGAGGAAGCCCTGCCGGAATCCAAAACCATCACAGCGGAAAACTACACGGCAACACAGGCCACGGCAGCTCCTTCACAGGCAGGAAAGGCATCATGAACGCAGAGCACACCAGCCGGCCAGGCTTCCTCGCCATTGAGCTCGACGGCGCCGGCTGGGACGGTGCGGACCTCACCCGGGCCGTGCTGGCAGCCGAGTCCGCGGGCTTCCATGCCGCCACCTTCACCGACGCGCCCGCACCGGGGCGTGCCAATGCCCTGCAGCGGGCCGCGTTCGCCGGGCCCATTTCCCGGACCATCGCCCTGGTCCCCGAAATTGACACTGTATATACGGAGCCGTTCCACGTCTCCACGCAGCTGGCCAGCCTGGACTACGTCTCCGGGGGCCGGGCCGGGTGGATCGCCACCGCTGCTGAGGCGCCCGAGGCTGCAGCCGCCGTCGGCCGTTCTTCCGTCACCGGTGCCGCGCTGGGCCAAGAGGCCGCGGCGTCCATCGAGGTATCCCGCCGGCTCTGGGATTCCTGGGAGGACGACGCCGTGATCCGGGACGTTGCCACCGGCCGGTACATCGACGTGGACAAGCTGCATTATGTGGACTTCCAAACGCCTGCCGGCTTTCCCGGCGCCGGCTACTCCGTCAAGGGGCCGTCCATCATCCCGCGGCCGCTGCAGGGGCAACTGCCCGTGCTGGCCCCTGCTTCGCTGATTGGCGGGATTCCGGTGGACGCCCTGGACGCCGTGCTGGTGTCCGCCCCGACGCCGGAACTGCTCGCTGCCGAGGTCCGTGATGTGCGGGCCAGGGTGGGAGCCGGCGTTGCGGTGGTTGCCGAGCTCGACGTCGTACTGGACGCCCGGGGGCAGGCCGCGGCTGCGCGGGGTGCATCGTTCGACGGAGGCCGGGCGGCTTTCGCAGGTTCCGCACCCGGTCTTACCGACTTCCTGGCCGACCTTTTAAAGGAGGCCGACGGCGTGCGGCTGCACCCGGCGTCGCTCTTTGTTGACCTGGAGGAACTGGGCCGCTGGGTATTGCCGGAACTGCGCCGCCGTGGGGCACTCCGCCCGGTGGTGCAGGACGGCACCTTCCGCGACCTGCTGGGCCTGGACCGCCCGGCCAGCCGCTACGCAACCGCCGCCGCTGCGCCTGCCGGTGCCGGAAAGTAAGGGGAAAATCATGAAACAGCACACCCGTGCTAAATCCGAGGTATTCGTTCCGAGCGGCCAGATCCAGTTCGGCGTCTTCTTCCAGGGCGTCAACTCCGGCACCATCTGGAAGGCCCCGGAATCAGGCTCGCAGACGGACTTCGAGTCCTTCCGCCGCATCGCCCAGACCGCCGAGCGCGGGCTCTTCGCCGCGTTCTTCCTGGGTGAGGGGCTGCGCCTGCGGGAACACCTGGGACGCCCGCACGCGCTGGACGTGGTGGGCCGCCCGGATGCGCAGACCATGCTGGCCGCCCTGGCGTCCGTCACAAAGAACATTGGCCTGGTTGCCACGCAGAACACCACGTACAACGATCCTGCGGACCTGGCCCACCGGCTGGCATCGCTGGACCTGGTCTCCGGCGGCCGCGCGGCGTGGAACATCGTGACCACGGACAACGCCTGGACCGGGGCGAACTTCCGCCGCGGAGGCTACCTGGACCACGCGGACCGGTACAAGCATGCCGAGGCGTTCGTGGAGACGGCCAAGCGGATCTGGGATTCGTGGGAAACGCCGGACGGTCCCGCCCGCCGGGTGCTCCATGAGGGCCGGCGCTACACGGTGGATGTGACGCCGCGGCTGCCGCGCAGTGCGCAGTACCGGCCGGTGCTGTTCCAGGCCGGAGACTCGCCCGAAGGCCGGAACTTCGCTGCCCGGCAGGCGGACGTGATCTTCTCCGCCCACCCCAAGTTCGAGGACGCCGTGGCGTTCCGCAAGGACCTGGTGGAGCGGTCCCTGGCCGCCGGGCGCGGGGCCAATGCCGTCCAGATCATGCCGGCCAGTGAGTTCATCCTGGCGCCGACCGCTGCCGAGGCGGCGGAGAAGAAGGAGTGGGTGCGGAGCCTGCAGATCGGCCCGCAGCAGGCCATCGCCTACCTGGAGCAGTTCTGGGGCCGCGAGCTCTCGGCCTACGATCCGGACGGCCCGCTGCCGGAGATCGATCCGGTGGTGGAGGAAACGTCCGAGACCCGCGGCAGCGGTTTCCACGGTGCCAAGGCCCGGCAGCTGGCGGACCAGTGGCGGGCCGAGGCCAAGGACAAGGGGCTGTCCATCCGGCAGTTCGTCACCTCGAAGACCGCGCGGATCGATTCCACCTTCACCGGCTCCTACACGGCGGTGGCGGACCAGCTGGCCGAGTACGCGCGGGTGGGTGCGGTGGACGGGCTCAACATTTCGCCGTGGCTGGTCCCCAGCGGGCTGGATGACATCGTGAACCACCTGGTGCCGGAGCTCCAGGAACGCGGTGTATACCCCACGGAGTACCGGGGCGCCACGCTCCGCGAGCACCTGGGGCTGGAGACGCCGGTGCGTTCCGCTGACGAGGCTGTTGCGGCGGTCCGCGCCTGATGCGCTGGGCTGAGCTTGCTGGAACGGACGACGACGGCGGCACGGCGGGTGCCGCCGTCGACCCTTCCGCGGGGGCTGGCGCTGTTGTGGCTGGCGCGTCCGGCACCGTCAGCCTGCAGCTGACGGTATGGGAGCAGTGGGTCTAGGGCCCGTTGTGCGCTTCCGGGCCGGCGGCCGGGCCGCTAGTCGGTTTCCGGGCTTTGGCAGTAGAAGCACGTGCCGGCGTCGCAGTCTTCCGCTGTTTCCTGTTCCATTTGGCGCTCACTCATTCCGGGTCCTTTCCGTGGGGATTGCGAAGTAGTACCCCTTGCAAGGGTTTGCCCGGGACCCCTGCTGGATCCCGGGCAAACACTGGGGGTGGTGGCCTGCAGGCCGGTTAGTGGGCCAGGGCCGGTTCGGCCAGCTGGATCTTTTCCGCCTCGGTGGGCACGAAGCCCGCCTGGAGCTCGGAACGGAGCTTGCCCATGTCCAGCTCACCCTGCCACTTGGCGATGGCCACGCAGGAGACGATGTTGCAGACCGTGCTGGTCAGGGCGCGGGCCTCGCTCATGAAGCGGTCGATGCCAACGATGAGGGCCACACCGGCCACCGGCAGGGTGGGCATGACCGTCAGCGTGGCCACCAGGGCCACGAAACCACTGCCGGTGACGCCGGCTGCGCCCTTGGAGGTCAGCAGCATCATGCCGAGCATCAGCAGGATCTGGCCCCAGCTGAGGTGGATGTCGCAGGCCTGGGCGATGAACATGGAGGCCAGGGTCAGGTAGATGGCCGTGCCGGTCAGGTTGAAGGAGTAGCCGGTGGGGACCACGAGGCCCACGACGCTGCGGTCGCAGCCGATCCGCTCGAGCTTGGACAGCAGGCGCGGCAGGACCGGTTCGCTGGAGGACGTGGCCAGGACGATCAGGAATTCGTCCTTGAAGTAGCGCAGGATCTGCCACAGGCTGAAGCCGGTCACCTTCGCCAGGATGCCCAGGCCCACCACCACGAAGACGATGCAGGCTGCGTAGAAGGCAAGGATCAGCATGCCGAGGTTGCCGATGGAGTGGGCGCCGTACTTGCCCACGGTGAAGGCCATGGCACCGAAGGCTCCCAGCGGGGCCACCTTCATGATGTAGCCGAACATGATGAAGAGCAGCTTGTTGAAGCTGTTGACCACGTCCAGTGCCAGCTTGCCCGGTGCGCCGAGCTTGCTGAAAGCGAAGCCGCACAGCAGGGCAATGACCAGCACGGGCAGGACTTCACCGTCGGCGAAGGCGCCAACGAAGGTGGTGGGGATGATGCTCAGGATGAAGTCCACGGGGTTGCTGCTGGGCAGCTGCGTGGTGTACTTCTGCGCCACCGAGGAGTCCAGGTGCGTGGGATCGATGTGCATGCCGGCACCGGGCTGGAACAGCGTCACTGCGGCCAGGCCCAGGGCCAGGGCGAGTGCGGTCAATGCGTAGAAGAGGCCCAACGAACGGATCAGGGTGGGGCCCACCTTCTTGGTGTCCCGCAGGGAGGTGATGCCTCCCACGATGGTGCAGAACACGATGGGCGCGATCATGAACTTCACGAGTTTCACGAATCCGTCGCCGATGGGCTTGAGGGACGAACCGAGGTCCGGCCACAGTGCGCCTACAACGACGCCGAGAGCGACTCCGATGAGTACCTGGACATACAGGTGTCCGAGGATGGACTTGATCTTCATTGAACAACTTCCTGGTTGGTGCGGCCCCTTAATGATGGGGCAAAGAGATGGGGGGTTAGGCGGACAGTTCGGCGGCGGGGGCCACGTCGATGTCTGCGGTGGCGATGTGGCGGGCTGCCCGGTGGAGGGCCACTTCGCTGACGGCGCCGGTGTCATCGGTGATGATTTCGGCGGTGATCACGCCGGCGGGCGTCCCGATCCGCAGCAAGCGCGGGGTTCCGGTGCCGGTGGAGGGCGATTGGCCCGCTGCGGTGGCGACGACCGATGACTGCAGCGAGGATGCCAGGGCAACTGCCACGGCTGAGGTCAGGCCGATGGCCGGGTGGGGTGCGAGCATGGACAGCATTCGCACCCGCACGTCGTGGCTGCCGGCGGTAATGGTTGTTCCGTCCGCGGCGATGTAGTCGCCGGCAGGCGCCACAACCCCGACTTTCGGTACAGCGTTCTGCGGCGGATCCTCAGGCTTCCGGAGCCCCATGATGAGGCCGGCCGATGCCCGTGCCGCGATGAGGTCCGGCAGTTGGGCGGTCAGGTTGTCCGTCATTGAGGAAAGGTCGACGCCGGCCTGGTCGGCTGCGAGGAGCACGGCAGGGGCGCCGGCGTCCACCATCGTTGCGGCCACGGTCCGGCCGTTGACCTGAAGCTGGTCCACCGTGTTGCCGGTCGGCAGCAGTTCGCCGGTGTTCTGGCCCCAGGGGCCGTGGAACGAGAGGCTGACGGGAACACCGGCGGCGCTGCTGCCGGGAACCCGGGCCAGGCCGGACTTGGGAATGTGGCCGCCGGGAGTGGGAACCGCTCCGCTGAGCACCGCGCCGGAGGTGACGTGGCGCATGCGGACCTTGGTCATGCCGTCCCGGGCAGGAACGATGCCCGTCTGGACTGCGAACAGTGCAATGGCGGTGGCGCAGTTGCCGCAGTTGGAACCGAGCTCAACGGTGGGGTCACCGATTCCCACCTGGGCGAAAAGGTAGTCGAGGTCTGCCTCGGCACCCGGGGTTGCCCAGATGACTGCAGCCTTGGACGTGGTGGACGTTCCGCCGCCGACGCCGTCCAGCTGCCGCGCATCCGCTGCGCCGAAAGCGGCTGACAGCAGTGCGGGGATTTCCTCGCGGGTGGGGGCGTGGAGGGCCACGTCCCTGGCATCGAAGAGCCAGCACTTGCTGGTGCCGCCCCGGTACCAATGTCCTTTGAGTCCCACTGTATTTCTCCCTCGTAACTTGCAGGTGCTCTACTTCACAGCACCTTGTACTTCTACGATCCGGGATGCGAGCCTTCAGCACAATCGCAAATAAATGGACGACTATCTACTTTTGCTAAACTCAGTACATGGCAATCCTCGATCTCCACCGGCTCCACGTGCTCCGCGAGGTGGGCCGTTCCGGCTCCCTGACGTCCGCCGCGGCCGCCCTTTCCTTCACCACCTCGGCGGTCTCGCAGCAGATCGCGAAACTCGAGCAGGAGATGGGCGTGGTCCTCATCGAGCGCCATCCCCGGGGCGTGGTCCTGACCGAGGCGGGGCACGCCCTGCTGCACTACGCGGACGACATCGACAGGACCGTGGAGGCCGCCCGCGCCGAGATGGGGGAGTTCGCGGGCCTTCGGCGGGGCCAGCTCCGGCTTGGAACTTTCCCCACCGGCGGGGCCTCCCTGATGCCGGACGTGGTGCTGGCGTTCCGTGCCCGCCACCCCGAGGTGGCAGTGACGGTGGTCAGCGCCCGCCGGGACGGCCTGCTGGAACGGCTGCGGCGGCGGGAAATCGAGCTCACGCTGCTGTGGGACTATCCCTGGCAGCAGATCGAGGACCCCGACCTGGCCCTGGTCAGGCTGACGAACGATCCCACCGTGCTGCTGGTACCGCGGGAGCATCCCATAGCGAAACTGGGCTCGGTCCGCATCGGCGCCTTGAGCGACCAGGAATGGGTGGTGCGCGACGAGCACCCCGTGGCCGACGTCCTCAGCCGGGTATGCCGTGACGCCGGGTTCGAACCGCGGATCGCCTTCGCCGCCAACGACTACCAGGAGACACAGGGCATGGTGGCCGCCGGCATCGGGATCGCCCTGGCACCCAGGCTGGCCCTGATGGCCCTGCGCCCCGACGTCGTGGCGGTCCCCCTCGCCGGGTCCCCGAAGCGCCGTATCCTCCTGGCCCACCTTGAAAACCGGCGGCTCAGCCCCGCGGCGCAGCAGGCAACCAAGGTGTTCCGGTCCATCGCCAAGGGCGCGGCTTCCTGACACAGGAGGGTGCCGCCGTCGTGCACTGTCTTTCCTGACGCCTACCGGGCCAGTGGGCCGGCCACCAGCGCACGGGCCAGGTCCATGAATTCGGCGTGCGTGACCGGAGCCGGGGACGCCGTCGAAGCCGCATTGCGGGTGTTCCGGGCGATGGCGAAGCTGTCCCTGACGAAGCGCCGGTGCACAATGACGCTGCGGATTGCCGGCAGGACCAGCAGGAACTGGCCATAGTTGCCCGCAGCCAGGAACGACCCCTCCCACTGCGGGCCGGGTTCCCGGGGCAGCCACCACAGGTAGCCGTAGTCGCAGGTGCCAAAACCGGTGGCCGGCGCCATGTCGGCGCGCCTGACCTGGGTGGCCACGCTGTCCCTGGCCCACTCCCGGGGGACAAGCTGCCGGCCCTCCCACTGCCCGCCGCCGGCCATCAGCAGCCCGATCTTTGCCAGGTCCCGGGCGGAGAGGAAGAAGTGGTAGGCCGGGAAGGCGGACTTTTGGGCGTCCCCGAGCATGCGCTGGCGGGTGGGGTCGTAGTCGTCAAACCCCAGCGGACCGGCCAGGAACTTCTCGAACGCGTCAAAGACCGTCAGGCCGCTGGCCTTCTCAAAAATCGCGCCGGCGGCGTTGAAATCCCAGTTGTTGTAGACGAAGTACTGCCCCGGCGCCTTGGTGCCGCGGGGAGGGAAGGCATCCTCGTCACTGCCCGGGCTGGAGGGCGGATGGTAGACCCCCGACCGCGAGGTCAGGAGGTCGCGGAGCCGCGCCGTCTTCTCGAGGGGCAGCAGGCCGCCCACATCGTCAACACCGAGCTCACCGAGGGTGGCATCGAGGCTGACCGTGCCGGCGTCCACCTGGATTCCGAACAGGATCGAGAGCAGGCTCTTGCGCACCGAGGCGACGTAGCTGGCGCGGGTGGTGTCGCCGAGTTCGACGACGGTCCTGCCGTCCTGGAGGACCAGCAGGGATGAGGTGTTCCGGGGCAGCGGAAGTTCCGGGGCGGCGGTCACAGGGCCTCCTGATGGTGGGTGAAACCAAAAAGCCTGGGGACCCGGCGGAGGCCGGGTCCCCAGGCATGGAATTTCGGGGTTACTTGGTGTAGCCGAACACCTGGTTCCACTTGGCAAGATCGTCCTTGCCGAAGGTCACAGCGTCGGTGTTCTGCATGCGGAAGACCTTGCCGGAGTCGACGGCGGGGAGGGTCACGCCCATGATGGTGGGCGGTGCCACGTCCGTGCGGACCGGGTATTCACCGATCTGCGCGAAGACCTGCTGGCCCTGCTTGGAAAGGTTGTAGTTCATGAAGACCTTCGCGGCTTCCACGTTGGTGGCGGTGCCCGTCATGCCCAGGTAGTAGTCGTAGGAGACCAGCCCTTCCTCGGGGACGATGAACTTGACCGGAGCCTTGTCCTGGACGGCCGAGATGTTGGTGCCGCTGATGGTGACCGTGCCGACGGCCACTTCGCCGCGGGCCAAGGCCGTGGCTTCAGCACCCAGGGAGTCGTAGATCTTGGGCTTCTGCGCAGCGTACTTGGCGAAGTAGTCGCCGCCCATCTTGGTTTCCATGAACCTGTTCAGCGCCGCGGTGCTGCCGCCCGAACCGCCCTGGACGATGCCCAGCTTGCCCTGCCACTTGCCGCCGACGGCGTCCGCCCAGGACTTGGGGGCATCGGCTTCCTTTACGAGCTGGGTGTTGTAGCCCAGGGTGTACACGGAGTTGAACATGCGGGTGAACTGGCCGCCGTCCACGGAAACGTCCTTCAGGGCCGAGGCGCCGGGGACGTCATAGGCCTTCCAGACCTTGGCGTCCTCCATGGACTTGGCGATCCGGTAGTCGGACGTGCGGATGACGTCGGCGCTGAGCTTGCCGGCACCCTGCTCGGACAGTACGCGTTCGGAGAGCTTATTCGGGGTGAGCCGGACAACGTTGACCTTGATGCCGGTGTCCTTGGTGAAGGCGTCCACCAGGGCGCTTTCCGAGGAATCGGTGTAGCCGGAGTAGAGGGACAGGGTCTGGGTCTTGGCCTTCTCGTAGGTGGCCTTGTCCGCGATGGACTCGCCGTTGATGACCAGCCCGTCGTCGGTCTTCACAGCCGCACTGGCCGTGACGACGCCGGCACTCTGGGCGGCGCTTCCGCAGCCCGTCAGGCTGAGGGCCAGGAGCACTCCGGCGGCGGTGAGGGCGGGGAGCTTGGACGCTAACTTCATTGTGGGTGTCCCTTTCAAAGGTGGGTGGAAGGTCAGTTCTTGGTCTTGCGTTCGCCGCCGACTTTTTGGGCGATGACGGCGAGGATCCCGATGACGAGGCAGTACAGGACGCTGACGGCCGCAGCTGCCTGGCTCTGGCCGTTGTCGAAGTTGTCGAACACGAGGATGGACAGGATCCGGGTGTTCGAGGTGAAGAGGAAGATGGAGGCGCTGAGCTCACGCATGGAGAGCATCAGGAACAGCAGGAACGAGGACATGATGCCCACGCGCATCAGGGGCAGGGTGACGTCCAGGACGGACCTGGTCCGGCCGGCGCCAAGCATCACTGCGCTGTCCTCGAGGTCCTGGTCCATCTGGAGCATCGAGGCGGAGACGCCGCGGTAGCCCTGGGGCATGAACACTGCAACGCAGGCGACGGCGAGGATCGCCAGGGTGCCGTAGATGGGCAGCGGCAGCAGCAGCCAGGTCCAGAGCAGTCCGATGCCCATGACGATGGCGGGGACGGCCAGGGGGGTCATGGCGACCAGTTCGATCAGGCGCCCCACCTTGGACTTGGTGCGGTACCGGATGTAGGAGGCGATGAAGCTGAGCGTGGTGCCGGCGAAGGCTGCGATCAGGGCCACCAGGACACTGTTCTTGAGGGCGAGCTGGAAGTCGTTGGAGCCCAGGACCTCGCCCAGCTTGGCGAAGCTGAGGGAATTCGCTTCGAGCAGCTGCGACATCGAGGACACGAACGGGGTGGCCTGCATGGACGCGGCGAGCAGGGCGAGCATGGGCAGGACGACGGAGACCGCGAAGTAGGCCAGGGCGATGATCGTGAAGGGCCAGCGCATCTTGCGCAGCGGCACCTGCCGGGGACGGTTGCCCTTGCCGGTCATGGTGGTGAATTTGCGCTTGTTGATGATGCGCTGCTGGATCAGGGTCACGGCCATCAGCGCAACGGTCAGGATCACCGCGACGCTGGCCGCCTGGTTGCTCTTGGCGGGAGTGGCGCTCATGAGGCGGTAGATGTACGTGGGCAGCGTGTCCACGCCGGCGGGGTTGCCGATGACCTGGGCCACCGGGAAGTTCTCCATCGTCAGCGCGAAGACCAGGACCGCGGAGCCCAGGATGGCCGGCAGTGCCAGGGGCAGGGTGACGGTCCGCAGCATGGTGCGCAGCGGTGCCCCGTGGACGGTGGCAGCCTCTTCGAGATCGGCGTTCATCATCGACAGCGAGCTGTGCAGCAGCAGGAAGGCGTACGGGGCGTAGAAGATTCCCAGCACGAATACCAGGCCCGGCAGGCTGTAGATGTTGATCGCGGCATCAATGCCCAGGTCGCGGAGGAAGATGTTGATGTAGCCGGCGCTGGGGGAGCACAGCAGCGACCACGCCAGGGCGCCCACCAGGGCGGGGATGAACATCGGCGCCATGCCGATGAAGAAGATGAACTTCCGCCATGGCGCATCGGAGCGGGCGCACACGAAGGCCAGGAACGCGCCGATCAGCAGGGCGATCAGGGCCGAGCCGGCACCGACCATGAGCGAATTGACCAACGCGCCGAGTGCTTCCGGGGTGGCCAGCAGCGCCAGGTTGGACAGCGTCAGGCCGCCCAGGGAGATGCTGCCCGGCCGGGGAACGCTGTCCGAGAACGCGGCGAGCAGCACCAGGGCAAGCGGAAGGACGATGAGGACGCCGAGGATGACCAGGACGATCAGGCCCGGCGTGTTTTTCCGGAGACCCGAGAGGGTCCGGGCAGCGCGGTAGTCCCGGGGTTCGGGCTTCGGTGCCAGGCGCGCCTCGGCGCGGGTGGCCGTTTCGGTGGTCTTGAGGCTCATGCGAGGACCTCAGCCGGCAGGATCTGGACTTCGCGGGGGTTGACGGTGACCCACACGCGGTCCCCCACTTTGTGCTGTTCGCCGCGGCGCAAGCCGCCCAGTGCGTCCAGCTCGGGCCCCGATTCCAGCTGGATCGCGTACCGGATGTCATTCCCCTGGAAGCCCGCCACGCGGACCGTTCCCGGCCATGAGTTGGGGTGTTCGGTGGGCATGGCGGTGATCTGCAGGTCCTCGGCCCGGATGCACACCTTGGGGGATGTGCCGGCGTCGCTGGCCTGCTGCGCCGACTGGATGGTGAGCTCGCTGTTGGTGATGCGTGCGGTGGTGGACCCGGTGGCGGTGCCCTCCGGGGTGCAGTCCATGATGTTGGAAACACCGAGGAAGTGGGCGATCGAAGCGCTGGCGGGCGCCTCGTACATGTGCTGCGGGGCGCCCATCTGCACAATCCGGCCGCCCTGGAGCAGGGCGATGCGGTCTGCAAGGGCGAAGGCTTCGTGCTGGTCGTGGGTGACGTACACACAGGTGAGCCCCAGCTGGAGCTGGATTTCACGCAGTTCAACGCGGAGCCGGTCACGCAGGCGGGCGTCAAGGTTGGAGAGCGGTTCGTCGAGCATGAGCACGCTGGGCCGCATGACCAGGCTGCGCGCCAGGGCGACGCGCTGCATCTGGCCGCCGCTGAGCAGGCTGGCGCCGCGGTCGGCGTAGGGTTCCAGGCCCACCAGCGTGAGGGCCTCCATGACGCGCTCATCGATTTCGCTCTTGGAAAGCTTCTTCTGCTTGAGGGAGTAGGCAACGTTTTGGGCCACCGTCATGTGCGGCCATACCGCGTAGGACTGGAAGACCATGCCGACGTTGCGCTTGTTCGGGGGCAGGTTGATGCCTTTTTCGGAGTCGAAGACCACGACGTCGTCGATGATGATCCGCCCCGAGGTGGGTTCCTCCAGGCCGGCGATGCAGCGCATGGTGCTGGTCTTGCCGCAACCGGACTGGCCCAGGAGGACCAGGGCCTCGCCGTTTTCGATGTCGAGGTTGAGGTTTTCGATGGCAGTGAAGCTTCCGTACTTCAGCTGCAGGTTTTGAATGCTGATTTTCATGGCTGATTCCTTGGCTGGGTTTGTCCGGTAGGGGTTTCTTCAGTCGCTGGGTACCAGGATGGTGCTTTCGCTGATGACGCGGGCCGAGCGTTGAAAGGAGACTTCAGCGGGATCGGCTGCATCCAATGCCAGCGCCGTCTTGCCTTTCAGTAAGTGGATAAAGAGTCCGGCCTCCGCCGCCGGGACCACGCTGCGCTGAACCACGCTGCCTGGTGTGCCCGAGGCGGCAGCGACGGCGACCGCGCTGGTGAGGCCGATGGCGGGGTGCAGTGCGGTCATCGAGATCATCCGGGCCGAGACGCCGGTTGCGCCCGTGGGCGGAGGCCCCACGATGCCAACCTTCGGAATGGATGTGAGGTCCTGCGGAAGGCCCATCCTGCGGGCAGCCGCTGCGCGCAGCTGCGGGGCAAGCCGGACCAGGGCCTCCAAGGCTTCCTCGCTGCCGGTTGCGTCCAGCCCCAGGTCCTGGGCGTCGAAGAGCGCGGCCGGGGCGCCGGCGTCGATCAGTGTCGCCTGGTACCGCTTCCCGTCGACCTCAAGCTCATCCGTGGCGCTGCCCGTGGGGAACTGTGCTCCGTAGCTGGACCAGGAAGTCTTCTGGAAGATGACGTCGATGGGGACGCCGGGGTAGTGCTGGCCGTCGAGGCGCCGCCCGCCGTAAGCGGGTACCTGCGCCCCCGGTGTGGGGATCTCGCAGACCAGGCGCAGCCCGGTCACGGTGTTCAGGATGGGGACCCGGGTGACTTCCCCGGTGGGAGCGACCAGCCCGGCGTGGAGCGCGTACAGGCCCAGCGCTGTTGCGCAGTTGCCGCAGTTGCTGGCCCACTCCACTGCCGGCTTGTCGATGGCCACCTGGGCGAACCGGTAGCGGACCGTTCCGTCCGGGTCGGGACCGGCCACAGTGATCGCCTTGCTGGTGGTGGACGAGGCGCCGCCTACTCCGTCGATCTGGCGAAGGTCCGGGGAGCCGAAGGTGCGGATGAGGAGACGGTCCGTCTCCAGGGCGTCGGCCGGAAGGTCCTCGTCCCGGAATATCCAGCACTTGCTGGTGCCGCCACGGACGAGGGTGGCCGGTACCGGGGTGACCGGGAGGGTACCGGCCTGCGGCTCTTCCCTGAATAGAAGCGTCATTGGTTCTCCTGAAATACCGCGCCCTGCCGTGTGCAGTCGCCGGGTGAATGTTCAAAGCTCGGCCAACCGGAATCCGGCTTTTGCCCTTCTGTATGGCGTTGGTCACAAACGGTATACCGTTGATGTAAGTTAAGCAACAGTCATTTGGATATGAATACTGATGCGGAGGTTTGGGTGCTTTGTGTCCTCAGAACGCGGACCAAAAATTGGCACGGTGTTCACAGCGCGCCTGAACGGTATGCAGTGCGTTAGAATTGCGGCTAAAGGTATGGCGCCGGCGCGCCCTGCCGCTTGTTTCCATGAAGACCGGAGGCCGCCCGTGGCGTCGCAACCAGAGACAAGCCCCTACCTGATGATCAGGAACGCCATCATCTCGCAGGAGCTGCCTCCCCGTGCCCAGCTCGTCGAAAGCGCCCTGGCCAAGAAATACAACGTCTCCCGGACGCCCATCAGGGAAGCATTGCGGCGCCTCGAAACCGAGGGGCTCGTGGAGCGCTACGGTTCACGCATGCAGGTGCGGGAGTACCGCCCGGAGGAAATGCTGGACCTCTATGAGGTGCGGACCTTCCTGGAGGAGGCGGCGGCTAAAACCGCGGCCCTCCGGCATACCGACATGGACCTGATGCTGATCGACCGCGCGCACCAGGCCATGGTCACCCTTGATTTTGATGCTGCCACTCCGGCTGAACTGGCCGCCGCCAACCGCACCTTCCACGAGCGCATCTGGGCCGCCAGCCACAGCGCCGCCCTTCTTGACCTGCTCGACCGGATCCTGGTCCACTTCATCCGCTACCCCGGCACTACGCTCTCCACCAAAGAGCGCTGGGACCGCGTACTGAAGGAGCATGAGGAGCTGCTGGTGGCCATCCGCGCACGGAACGCGGAGGAGGCCGGCCGCATCGCCAGCGCCCACATGGACGAGGCCAAGAACATCCGCATTCAGATGTACATCGACGCCCAGGAAATCAGCAGCCCGCGCCTGGGGTAGCCCCAAACCCCAGACCAAAACCTCATCCGCCAGGCCCGCATAGCAAGTGCCAAGCCGCTATTGCATGCGACGGCATACCTATGTATACAATCGTGTACAGCGATGGAGCTGAGGAGATTGATGATGATCAAGAGCGACGTTTTGGTAGTGGGCGGCGGCAACGCCGGATTTGCGGCAGCACTTGCAGCCGCCGAGCGTGGACGCAAAGTGGTCCTGCTGGAAAAGGCACGGGAAGCCGCCTCGGGCGGCAACAGCTTCTACACCGCCGGTGCCACGCGCATCTCCCATGACGGGCTCCAGGAGCTGATCGAATTCGTGGAATCTGATGAGCGGCACGCCGCCAGCGAAGTCCCCGCCTACACCGCCGCCGAATACCTTGCCGATCTGTCCAAGGTCTCCGAAGGGCGCAACGACCCCGAACTGTCCGCGGTCCTGGTCAGCGAAAGCAACCCGACCCTGCGCTGGCTTCAGGGCATGGGACTCAAATACCGCCTGATGTACGAGCGCCAGGCTTACCGGACCCAGGACGGCGGGTATCTGTTCTGGGGCGGCCTGCACGTGGGCAACGTGGGTGGCGGCAAGGGGCTCATGGCCGACCACCGCGCCGCCGCGGAGCGCATGGGCGTTGAGGTCATCTACGACTGCGCAGCCACCGGCCTCATCCAGGAGGACGGCCGCGTGCGCGGCGTCCGGTACCGCACCTCAACCGGAGAAGGTGAGCTCCGGGCCGAGTCGGTCATCCTCGCCTCGGGAGGTTTTGAAGCCTCACCTGAACTGCGCCGCCAGCACCTGGGGGAGGGCTGGCAAAACGCGAAGGTACGCGGCACGCCGGGCAACACGGGGGAGATGATCCTCGCCGCCCTCGACGCCGGGGCGGCCAGGGGCGGCGACTGGTCCACCTGCCACAGCGTGGCCTGGGACGCCTGGCACCCGGAGAACGAGAGCAACCTGGAGCTCACCAACCAGCTCACCCGCGGCGGGTACCCGCTGGGCATCGTGGTGAACAGCGAGGGCAAGCGGTTCGTGGACGAGGGCGCCGACTACCGCAACTACACCTACGCGAGGTACGGCCGGGACATCCTTGCCCAGCCCGGATCGGCTGCCTTCCAGATCTTCGACGCCTCCTCCCGCCCCATGCTGCGGGCCGAGGAGTACGACATGCCGGGCGTCTCGGTGGTCACCGCGCCGACCCTCGCCGAGCTGGCCCAGAAAGCCGGCATCAGTCCCGAGGGGCTGGAGGAAACGGTGCAGGACTTCAATGCTTCGATCACTGAGGGTGCGCCCTTTGACCCCAACGTCAAGGACGGACGCCGTGCGGAGACCCAGCCGCCGAAGAGCAACTGGGCCCGCAGCATCTCCACCGGCCCGTTCTACGCTTTCCCGGTGACCTGCGGCATCACCTTCACGTTCGGTGGCCTCAAGACGGACACCTGGGGCCGCGTGCTCAGCGAAGACGCGGAGCCGCTCGAAGGGCTGTATGCCTGCGGGGAAGCGCTGGGCGGACTGTTCAGCGGAAACTACCCCGGCGGCTCCGGGCTTGCGGCGGGCGCCGTCTTCGGCCGCCGCGCCGGCTCCATCGCCTAAGCAACCCAGCAGCCCCACCAGCAACGGAAAAGAGGAAAAAGTGGCCAGTCCCATCCATCAGCGGCTCCGCGAGGACGTTCTCGCGAGCGTCTTTGCCCCTGACGAGCCGCTCACGGAGGCCAAGCTCACCGAGCGCTACGGGGCTTCCCGCACGCCCGTGCGGGAGGCGCTGCAGCGGCTGGAGCAGGACGGGCTGGTGGAACGGCGCGGCAAGGCGGTGGTGGTCCGCACGCACTCGGCCGAAGAAATCATCGACATCTACGAGTCGAGGATCATCCTGGAGCAGGCCGCGGCTGCCAAGGCCGCCGTCAAGGCAACCGCCCTGGACCGCCAGCTGCTCGCGGGGCTGCTGACGCAGATGCAGCAGCTGGATCCCAGTGACGGCCGGGCGCTCGCCGAAACCAACCGCGCCTTCCACGCCCAGCTGTGGCACGCCACGCACAGCCCGTCGCTGATCGGACTGCTGGAACGCCTGGACCAGCAGGTGCGCCGGTACACCCTCACCACGCTGACCTACCCGGGACGGTGGCCGGTGGTCCTGGCGGAATACGCCAGCCTGCTGGCCGCCATCGGGGACGGCGACTCCAAACGGGCGGGGGAGATCGCCGCCCGCCACATGTCGGACGCCTTGGACATCAGGCTGAAGATGTACGCCGAAGATCCCAGGACGCTCTAGGCCGGTGACGGCCGGGAGGCGTTCCTTTACAAGCCCGCCGGCAGATGTTCCTGCATACTCCATCGCAACAGGAAACCCGAAAGTCGGGCGCAGGGCATCAGCCGGTGCAAAGAGGCGGGGCAAGCCCCCAAAGGGCCGCCCCCCCCCCCCTTTTCCTCCCCCCGGGCGGCGGGCCGGGCCCCCCGGGAACGGCGACGAACGGGGGGGGGGCGGGGCGCCCCCGGACGGTCTTCGGGGGGGGGGGTCCTTGGGGGGAGGGCCCCCCCCGGAGCACAGCGACGGCACCGCAACCACCAGCCCAGGGGGTAGGCCCGCGAGGGTTTCCTGCATCATTGACACCTCCCC
>NZ_JARETC010000022.1:0-28942 GCF_029077345.1 Arthrobacter sp. NQ4
CAGCCGGGACCCCGGCCTCGGCCTGCTCCCGCCGCTGGGATAAATCAAAAGCGACAGCGGTATCAGCCTGCCGGGCACCCGCCAAGGACTTCAGATCCTCCAACCCACGAATCTGCTCGATCATGCCGGCACCATCCGCAGGGACCGGGACGCGGGCGAGCAGGTCCAGGACATCCCCAATGGAAGGTGCGGCGGGCGGGTATGGCGTGGGACCAACACTGGAAGGTTCGGCGCACCGCACCCCCTGTTGTACTGCCGCCGATTCCAAAACCGCTTCCATAGCCAAAGTCTTCCAGCAGGGTGTGACAATCCCGGCCACCCAAAGTCCCTATGTGGAAAACGCAAACGCAGCAATGGCCCGTGCCATGCGGTTCAATGAATTATGCAGTTCACCAGGAAGGGCCTGAAGGTCGAAGGCTTCGCCGGATTCCGGCCTATCCGAAACCTCGAAACCATGAGGATTCCGCAGGGCACAGGCCTCTTCGCCGTCGTTGTGCCGGAAGACTTCCAGGCGCGCTTTCTCACGAAAAGCACCGCCGGAGTCTTCAAGAAGAAGGACCCTTCCCTCCCCGAAGCCGTGTTGGCCACCGAATGGGTGGACGCCGCGGTCGTTCTCTACTTGGGAAAGGCCGGACCCGGAAGCAAGGGTAACCGGGGGCTTCGGCGCCAGATCCAGGAGTTCGTTGACTTTGGGCAAGGAAAGCCGCCCGGCCACTGGGACGGGCGGCTTGTCTGGCAGCTCGCTGACGCGGAATCACTGGCCGTTGCGTGGAAGGAACTTCCGGCCGGCCAGCTGAGCAGCGCGGAAGCGGGTTACCACGCTGCCTTTGTGGAGGAATATGGCCGGTTGCCGTTCGCCAACCTGGTGCAGGCACGCACCAAGGCGGGTGCCTGACGCGGCAGCACGTGCGCTAGGCAGGGCCCCGCAGCCGCTCCATCTCGCGGCGGTCCTTCTTGGTGGGCCGTCCGGCGCCCCGGTCGCGCTGCGGCAACCCAAGCGCCGGAAGGACGGGCCGCGGGGGAGTGTGGTCGGTGAAGCAGTGCGACGCAGCCTCGGCCCCCACGCGTTTGGCAATGAGCCGCCGCACCTCAAGGATCCGCTCGTAGCCTGGCATGCGGACCGTGACGGTATCACCGGTCACCAGTGTTGCCGACGCCTTGGAGGGATTGCCGTTCAGCCGGACATGCCCTGCGCGGCAGGCTGCAGTGGCGGCAGACCGGGTCTTGTAGGCGCGGACGGCCCAGAGCCACGCATCGATTCGGACACTGGCGGGAGCAGATGGGAGGCTGGTCATAATTGGCACCGAGTATAGCCCCAGGGGGTGCCGCCCCGGGAAGCCGGTCCAGCGTCACTCCACCGTCGCGGTGACGCGCTGCACCACGTTGTTTCCCATTCCCTGGTAGTTCCAGTTCTGCTCCAGTGGTTGGGTGGCGCCGGTGATGTCCGTGGCGCGGCAGGCCAGGACGTGTTCGCCCGGGTCCGCGACCCAGGGCAGGCTCCACCTCCGCCACGCGAAACCACCTGCCGGTTTATCCAGGTGGGCGGGAAGCCAGGTGCCGTCGATCCCCACCTCGACGGCGGTCACGGCACCTTCCCCGGACCATGCCCGGCCCTCCAGCATCACCGGGCCCGCGCGGAGGAACCGCCGCCGGGTGAAGAAGTCCGGGACCCCCGGCGGGACCATCAACGAACGCACCCTGATCCGCGAAACCGGGCTGCCGCCGTCGTCCGCGGAGCTCTGGTAGCGGTAGGCAACCTGTTGCTGGAACCCGGTGAACGGTGCCCTGGCCACCTCGATGGACTCCAGCCATTTGACGCTGGCCATCCCGTACCAGCCCGGGACCACCAGCCGCAGCGGGTAACCATGCTGCGGCGGCAGAACGGCTCCGTTCATTTTGTAGGCAAGGACGACGTCGGGACGCAGGGCCTCGCGAATCGGCAGGCTGCGTGCGTAGCGCTGGGGGACGCCGCCCTGCACCCCGGCATCTGCCCCCGTGAACACCACCTCCGCCGCGTCCGGCAGCACACCGGCCTTGCCCAGGAGATAGGCAAGCGGCACGCCGGTCCACTGTGCGGTGCCCACCGCCTCCAGGACCCAGGGTTGGCTGAGGGGCCGCGGCTCCAGGAGCGACCTGCCATTGCCCGCGCACTCAAGGGTGACGGGCACAGTGATGGCCGGGTCGCGGCGAAGCGCGGCCATGCTCAGCTCGAGGGCACGTTCCACTGCGCCGCCGATCCGCAGGTGCCAGGAGGAAACGTCCAGGTCGGGAATGTCGAAGTGCGTGAGGACGTAGTGGAGTCCGGGCGGCGTGACCTCGCGGCGTAGTGCCTCCAGCGGCATGGAATGGTTGCGGGCGGCGAGCTGCAGTTCCTCCTGGGTGAGCGGGCCGGAGGAAGGCTGTGCAGCGGGCGCCGGAGCGGGCGCCGGCTCCTGCCGGGTGGACTGCTGGTTGCTGGGATTCATGGCGGTGCGATTCTGCTCGGCGGACTAAAGTCCCCCCGCCACAGGTCTACGCCGGGCCAACCCGTCCGTCAACGAAATTAACCGGACTACAGCACCGGCCGGGTCAGGAACTCGGCCAGGCTGATGGGGTCCTGCCCGGTCAGTCCGTGCACATCCGGCGAAAGTCCCGACATCTCGCCGGCCGCCATCGCCGTGTAGGTGCTGACCCACGCGTCCAGCTGCCACTGCGGGGCGCCGTAGGAAGCCCGCGACGCGTAGGCTTCCTCCACCGTCTCCGGCTGGTAGCGGACCTGCCGCCCCGTGCCGGCGCTCAGCACCTCGGCAGCCTGCGCCATGCTCAGTTCCTCCGGGCCGGTCAGGTCGTACGTCTTGCCCGTGTGGATGGCGGGATCCCGCAGCACGGCGTGGGCGCTGCGGGCAACGTCCTCCCGCGCCACCCCGGAGAAAACGCCATCCCCGGCAGGGCCCCGGATCACGCCGTCGTCGCCCGTCATCAGCGGCAGGAAGTCGAGGTAGAAGTTGTCGCGCAGGAAGGTGTACGCCATCCCGGACGCCTTGATCCGCTCCTCGGTGGCGTAGTGGTCCCTGGCCAGGGTGAAGGTGGCATCCGGTGCCGCCCCGTAGAAGGAGGTGTACACCACGTGCTCCACACCGGCAGCCGCAGCAGCGTCCACGAATGCGTAGTGCTGCTGCAGCCGGTCTTCGGCCTCGGCGGCGGACACCATGAACAGGACTTTCGCCCCGTCCAGCGCCTGGCGGGAGGCGGCGCCGTCCCCGTAGGAACACACCACCGGATGCGCATCATCCAGCTGCGGGGCCCGTGCGGGGTCGCGCACCAGCAGGCGCTGGGCGAAACCGGACGCGGCAAGTTGCCGTGCCACCATTCCACCCAGGCCTCCGGTGGATCCGCTGACAGCGAGGTCCGGCAGTTCCGTCGGGGATGCCACTTAGGCTTCCCGGGTAGCCGGCGACTTGGTCTGTGCTGGGTCGCGTTCGGCGAGGCCACCGACGGCGTCGTCGATCCGCTTGAGGACCTCCGCCTCCAGCTTCACGCCGGCCGCGCCCACGCTGTCGGCAATCTGCTCGGGACGGGAGGCGCCCACGATGGCGGATGCAACGTTGGGGTTCTGCAGCACCCAGGCCACAGCGAGCTGCGGCATGGTGAGGCCAGCCTCCTGGGCGATCGGCTTCAGTTCCTGCACGGCTGCCAGGACGTCGTCGCGCATCCACCGCTGGATCATTTTGGCACCGCCCTTTTCATCCGTGGCGCGAGTGCCTTCGGGGGCGGGCTGGCCGGGCAGGTACTTGCCGCTGAGGACACCCTGGGCCATGGGCGACCACACTATCTGGGACACGCCCAGCTCTTCCGACGCCGGGACCACCTCGGCCTCGATCACGCGCCAGAGCATGGAGTACTGCGGCTGGTTGGAGATGAGCTGGAAGCCCAGTTCCCTGGACAGCTTGTGGCCTTCGCGGAGCTGTTCCGCGGTCCACTCGCTCACGCCGATGTACAGCGCCTTGCCCTGCCGGACGATGTCCGCGAACGCCTGCATGGTTTCTTCCAGCGGTGTTTCGAAGTCGTACCGGTGGGCCTGGTAAAGGTCCACGTAGTCCGTCTGCAGCCGGCGCAGCGAACCGTTGATGGATTCCATGATGTGCTTGCGGGACAGACCAAGATCGTTCTTGCCCTTGGGGCCGGTGGGGCCAAAGACTTTGGTGAAAATTTCCAGGGACTCGCGGCGCTCATCCTTCAGGGCCTGGCCCAGGACGGTTTCCGCGGCTGTGTTCGCGTAGACGTCCGCGGTGTCGAAGGTGCTGATGCCGGCATCGAGGGCGGCGCGCACACACTGGGTTGCGACGTCGTTTTCCACCTGTGAACCGTGGGTCAGCCAGTTGCCGAACGTGATTTCCGAGACTTTGAAGCCGCTGTTTCCGAGGTATCTGAATTCCATGTGTTCACGCTAACCCACATGGTTGCTCAGGGTAAGGGCTTAGCCATTCTCCTTGGCCTGCTGCTCCTTGAGTACCTGTTGCGGGCCGGCCAGCGAAACGAGGGACCCAGTATCCAGCGGCGGCAGCGGATGCAGCGGCTGGGGCTTCTTGAAGGACCGCGGCATCTCATGGGGCGGCCGGTGGTTGTGCAGGGCGGACTCCACCAGCGGGGCTACCTCGGAGACCTTGTCCGCGGGGACGGCCGGATCCGGAAGATCCCGCACGGACAGTTTGATTTCCGGCACAGCCGCCCGCGCCCTGGCCTGGGCACGCTTGTCGGCTTCCGCGACGGCGGAGGCCCAGTCTTCGGCGAGGACCTGCGGTTCAGGGCGGGCTGCGGCAAGTTTCGGGTGGCGTACGACGGCGGTGCGCAGCGACTCCTTCAGCCGGCCCGGCTTCAGCGCGGCGGCACGTTCCCGGAACGTCGTTCGCGGGCGGGGCTGCCTGGCGGGTGCGCCGGCGGAACCGGCGGAGTCCCGTTTGCCGGGCGCCCGCCCGAGCAGGGTCATCAGCACGACGGCCGTGAGGCGCCCCAGGCCCGCGAGGACCAGGGTGATAACCCCGAGCAGGAAGAGGACCAGGAACATCAGGAGAGCCACGCCCATCGTGCCCAGGAAGGTCAGGTTGAGGACGAGAGTGTCCGGGTTCTCCACGTCTTCTCCTCTCTGGCCAACATCCTGGGCCCGCGTGCGGCGCATAAGGCCGGGCGCAAAGCTCCTTCTCCACCATACGGATTTTTGTCCGGCCGTGCCCGGGCGGGCAGGGCCCGGTGCCAGGTTGTAGCGAAGCTGTTACCCGATATGACAGCATCACCGGGTGACCGCATCAATAGATTCCGCAAACTGCATATGTCTGTCCGGAGATCCGTACGCGGCGTGCTGTGGCCGGTTCCATTCCGGCCGGGCGGAGGCTGCCACGGCGGAACAGCTGATGCGGTCCCGGTACAGCGCCTTTGCCCTGCTCGACGAGGCCTACCTTCTGCGCACCCACCATCCGTCCACCGCGCCGGCAGCCCTGGACCTGGACCCTGCCATGGAATGGCGCCGCCTGGACATTGTGGCCACCGGGAACGGGGGTCCCTTCGACACGGAAGGAACCGTGGAATTCAAGGCGTTCTACCGGCACGGCAAGGACCGCGGCGTCCTTCACGAGAACAGCCGGTTCGTCCGGGAGGGCGGGCACTGGCTGTACGTGGACGGCGACATCCTCGCCTGACTACTCCTCGTCGTCGTAAAACTCGCTGTCCGGGGTGAATCCGGCACGGTCAACCTTCCGGTGGAACCGCATGCCCGCCAGGCCGCCGAGCACCGCACCCACGAGCGCCACCGCCGCAACCACCACCGCGGCGATAATGCTGGTGGTGGTCAGCTGTCCTTCATTGATGGGGATGCGCGGAAAGCTGTTCAGGTTGGCCAGGACGTTGAACTGCTGCCCTGCCACGAGCCCCAGGATGGCCACCACAACGGCCGCGATCAGGGCCCAGATCCACACCATGATTCCCTGCTTGACGCCGTTGAAGCGGGCCATGCGGCCTGCCACGTAGCCGCCGCAGTAATAGGAGAGGAACAGGATCACCAGCAGGACGATAATCCCCACTAAACCGACCGTGCCGCTGTTCTGGGCGGCCTGGTTTACGGCCTGGTTGACGTCGGTGTTGCTGGCAAGGCCCACGGCGGTCCCGGCCGCTGCCACCAATGCGGTCAGCAGGACGGCCATTCCGGTGGCGGTCAGCCAGCCAAAGAAGGCAGAGCCAACCTTGATGCCGCCGAACCGCTCCTTCTGGCGCGCCACGGCAGTTTCCCTGTCTGCCAGGGTTGGGTCCGCCGCGGGTGCCACCACGGGGGTCGCTGTGGTCGGGGCAGGAGCGTACGTCCGCTCGGCCGTCGGCGCCACATAGTCCCGGTCCACGGCCCGGTCGCGGTCCCTGGGGCGGATCGGTGCCTGGTCCATCGAGCGCGTGGCGGCGTCGTCCGCGGCTGCTTCCCGGTGGCCTCCGCCCCGGGTGGTTTCGTCCTCCCGGGCACGGCGGGGAGGCAGGTTCTCTGGGTCCGTTGAGCTGCTCATGGCTCAACTCAACCACCCGTCCGGGGTGATAGCAAGCGTGCTTACTATTTTGTGACCTGCAGTTTTACCGGTACTTCCGGTGGAGGTCCTCCTTGGCGGAAGGCCCGGGCGAAGCGTCGGCGATCCACGGGCCCGTGCCCTCCGATTGGTCCAGGACCCCCACTTCCAGCCATTCATAATCGCCCGCGAGGACCTTGCGCGTCAGTGCCTGGTCGGCGTCGTCCGTGTTCCGCCACAGCTGGTCGAAGTATTCGTCCACGCGCACCCTAGCCTGCTCGCAATAGGCGTCGGCGAGCTCGTAGGCGCCGGCGGCCTTGCCAGGGGAGGACTTGAGGAGCATCTCGGCCCGGGAGCAGCAGGCGGTCATGGCGAACAGTTCCGCGCCAATGTCCACCACGCGGCCCAGGAACGCCTGCTTGCGCTCAAGCTTGGCCTGCCACCGGCCCATGCCGTAAAAAGTTTGCCGCGCCAGGCGCCGCGACGAGCGTTCAACGAAGCGAAGGTGCCTGGCCAGCCTGCCGAACTCGCCATACGAGCGGGGGTCCATGCCGGCGCCCGCCAACAGCTTGGGGAGCCACTTGGCGTAGAAGCCGGAAGCACCGACGGCGGCTTTCGCTTTGTCGGCCAGGCTCGCATCCAGGGAGGCGAGGTCGCCCGCGGCGGCAAGGTGCGCGTCCACAGCTTCCCGCGCAATCAGCAGCCGCATGATTTCGGAGGACCCTTCGAAGATCCTGTTGATGCGGAGGTCCCGCAGCTGCTGCTCCGCCGGTACTGCGCGTTCCCCGCGGGCGGCCAGCGACTCGGCTGTTTCGAACCCCCGCCCGCCCCGGATCTGGACCAGCTCGTCCGCGATCCGGCAGCTGATCTCCGTGGCCCAAAGCTTTGCGAGCGCCGCTTCGATGCGGACGTCCTTCTGCCCCGCATCGGCAAGTTCGGCGGACAGTTCAAACACCGCGTCCAGGGCAAAGGCCGAGGCCGCGATGAACGCAATCTTCTTGCCCACGGCCTCGTGTTCGCCCACGGGCCTGCCCCACTGGGTGCGCGCATTGGACCATTCGCGGGCAATCTTCAGGCTCCATCGCCCGGACGCCACGCACAGTGCCGGGAGCGCAAGGCGGCCGGTGTTGAGTGTGGTGAGCGCGATCTTCAGGCCCTGGCCCTCGCGGCCCAGCCGGTTGGCGGCCGGCACGCGCACCTGATGGAAGCGGGTCACGCCGTTCTCGATGCCCCGCAGGCCCATGAACGCGTTGCGGTTCTCCACCGTGATGCCGGGCGAATCCATCTCCACCACGAAGGCGCTGATGCCGCCCTTGTGCCGGGTGCCGTGCGCGTCGGTGTGCGCCGGAACCACGGCCATCACCACCACCAGTTCGGCGATCACGCCGTTGGTGGTCCAAAGCTTCACGCCGTCCAAAAGGTACGCGTCGCCGTCGTCCGTTGGCGTTGCCGTGCTGCCCAGGCGGGCGGGGTCGCTCCCGACGTCGGGTTCGGTCAGGAGGAAGGCCGTGACGGCACCCGCGGCACACCGCGGCAGGTACTCGCGCTTTTGTTCGGGCGTGCCGAAGACCTTGACGGGCTCCGGCACGCCGATGGACTGGTGGGCGGAGATGAGGGCGCCAAGACTGGGGTGCACGCTCCCCAGCAGGGCGAGGGCCCGGCCGTAATACACCAGGGAGAGGCCCAGCCCCCCGTACTCCTCCGGGATCTTCATCCCGAAGACACCCAGGTCCGCCAGGCCCTTGATGTAGTCGTCCGGAATCTTCGCATCCCGTTCGATGACCCGCCCGGACATGGTTTTTGCGAACTCGGTGAGGCGGGACATGAACTCCTCGCCCCGGTCCACGGAGGCGGGGTCCGCGGCGGGCCACGGGTGGACCAGGTCCAGGTCGAAATTGCCCAGATAAAGGCCCTTGGCGAAGCTGGGGCGGTCCCAGCCTGTTTCCCGGGCGGCCTCGGCGACGGCCCGGGCATCTTCGGCGGTAGCTCCGGCGCCGATGTTTCCGGCGGGGACGGGGGTTTCTTCAGCCGGGGCGTCTTTGGCCTGGCTGTCAGTTGCGGAGGTCATGGGTTATCTCCTTGGCCGGATTGGCCGGTGTAGCCATGGATCCGCCGGGTTGGAGAACCCTTCAGCTGTCCCTCAAGATTACCCGCGGGTAGGTTCCGGTGCTAGGGGACGGCTGGGGCTGGAAATCGCCGGGAAGCTCGACGGCCGAGGCGCGGTGGACCAGCCTGTCCCAGCCGGAGTTGATCCCGTGGACTACCGCCATCAGGGTATTGACCACCACCATCCAGGTGAGCTTGCCGGCCCCCAGCACTACCAGGGCAACCAGTCCGGCCGTGAGGACGAAGGCGGCCAATAATGCGCCAAATACCAGGGTCCCGATGAAGACCAAGGTGGCTGTTTCCACTGAGCTTAAATCGAACTGCATGAATCCCCCTGCTGCGACGTTGCTGTGCAAAAGACTGCGGTGGCGAAGACCAGTAGCAGAAGCGTAGGGGGACGGCCGCACGCCCAGCCAGTGCTGGATGGGGCAGATGTGACTGTTGATACGGGATTGAAACACTACCCGCAGGTAGGTCACGAAGCGGTCGCGGCGGCCTGCGTTAACCTTGTAGTTGGCAGTTTTCCGGTCCGTCCACTTCGGGCCACCTCCTGCCCAGCCCCCGCCCACCAGCCCAAGGAGAGTGTGTGCCCCGCTCCGCCAGGTCATCCGCTGACGCCATCAGCGCCCGGCTCCGGGACCTCGAACTCCTCACCAAGGGACCCGCCTGGGCGCTGACGCGTTCGGCGCCGTGGGTGATTGCCGTGCTCCAGGCTTCCTTCACCCGCACCCGGCCGCAGGTTCCGCTTGAGGAATTCCATGCCGACGTCGACTCCTTCCTTGAGGAGCTCCGCCGCCAGGATCCCGGGCTGGGAGGAGGGGCCAACGGAAAGGCTTTTGGCGACGAATGGACCCGGCGGCAGTTCCTGACCCGCCGCAACCAGTCAGGCCAGATCGTTTACGAGGCAACCGAGCCGGCGGCCCGTGTGCTCGCCTTCCTGGACAGCCTCTCCAGCGAGCGGTCCACCCTGAACGGGTCCCGCCTGGGCACCCTGCTGGGAGACGTGGAAAAGCTCGCCAACGAAACCAACCCGGACCAGAGCGCCCGGCTCGAAGCCCTCGAAGAGGAAATCGAAGAGCGGCAGCAGCTCATCCAGGACATCAGTACCGGCGAGTTCGACGGCCTGCTGGACGACGATGAAGCGGTGGAGGCCGCCGGAAACATCCTGGACCTGGCGGCCAGCCTGCCCGCGGACTACAAGAAGATGCGTGACCGGATCGAGGAACTGGTGGGCGGCCTCCGCAACCAGATCATCGAGGAGTCCCTGACCAAGGGCGCCACTATGGCGCAGGTCCTGGAAGCCGATAAACGGCTCCGCCAAAGTCCCGAGGGCAGGACGTTCCGGTCCTTCACGGCATTCCTGGAGGATCCGCAGCAGCAGCTGAGGTTCCGGTCGGCGATCGGCGAGGTGCTGAGCCGACAGTTCGCCGACGACCTCTCGCCCGACGACCGGGAAACGCTGAAGAACCTGGTGGCCGAACTCCGCCAGCAGCACAGCCAGATCCAGCGCATCTACGGCAAGCTGAGCGAAAGCCTCAACACCTACGTCCAGAGCGATGACTTCCGCCAGTCGGTCCGGCTGCGGCAGGTCCTGCGCGAAGCGGAGCAGGCCATCCGCTCCCTCGCGTACGAGCGGGAACGCCCCGGCCTGGTACCCGGACCCGTCCTCTACAACGCCGGCTTTGAGTCCCTGTCCATGGTGAAGCTTTTCGATCCCGACGAGTTCGCGGCGCCGCCCCGCCTGGCCGATCCCATCGCCTTCACCGACTCGGACCGGGTGCGCTCGCCGAGGACCGGCAAGGCCAAACCGGCGGTGGTCCGGGCGGCCATGGCAGGAGCTGCAACCCTTGCCGATGCCTGGCACCAGCTGCCGCCCGAAGAGCAGCACATCAACACCATCCGCGCCCTCTTGTCGGAAGCCCTCCACGCCGGGGCGGACTTCAACCGCGGCGCCTGGGATGGCCTGGACTTCGAACAGATAGACGGCTCCACCCGCAAGGCCTACCTGCCGGTGGTCACGCTCGCAAAGGATTCAGATGACTGAGGTTTCACACGACACGACCCCAGCGCCCGATGCCGCCCAGGGAGTGGCATCGGGCCTGTCGGAGCCGCGCGCTGGGCTGATCGAAGATCAGCCGCGCGGCGAAGGGGCGGGGGCGGCATCGGGCGCTGAGTACCCCTTTGCAGTTTCACCCCGCGACACCTTCGTCGACGGCGCCGCCTTGTTCCCCGGCGACACCGGAGTCCTGTCGATGAAGGTGCGGCAGGCCCTGGTGAAGCTCCTCAAGGGCCCCTACATTGACGGCGGCCGGGACGAAAAGCTCTGGACGGTGCTGCTGGACAACCAGGTGATCCTGCGCAGCCGCCTTTCCGAGCTGTTCCTGACCCTGCAGCTGGACCACGAGCGGAAGATCGCCGTCCTGCGCCCCGTGGATCCGGAGGTGATCGGCGGCAACACGCGGTCCAGCATCCTGCGCCAGCAGCGCGCCCTCAGCCGGGTGGAAACCATCGTGCTCCTCCGGCTGCGCCTGCTGCTGGACCGGCACGTCACGGCCCAGACGGACCCCACCATCACCCGCGAGGAAATCACGGACCTGGTGGCGCACTACCAGCCCGCCGGCCAGCAGGACGCCCTGCGGGACTCGGACGTGGTCACGCGAGCCATCACCAAGCTCCTGGCCCGCCAACTCCTGCTCCCCACTGGGCTGGACGACGTCTACACCATCTCCAACGCCCTGCCCCTGGCCCTCCCGTTCGAAAACATCGGCGACATCCCGGCCCACATCGAGGCCTTGGTAGCGGCTTCGGCCGACGCCGCCGGCACAGAGGCAATGCTGGACCTCGATGACTCTTCGTCGAACGAGAACGAGGACGAGGACGGTGCGGGGGACGACGACGCCGGTGCCGAGGCGGACGAAAGCAAGACTGAGGTGACCAAGTGACGATCGCGAGCATGCTTCCGTTGGGGGACGTGACCAACCCCGGGCAGATGCGCCTGGCGCTGGTGCAGGTGGTCAACTGGGGGACGTTCCACGGCGCGCACACGATGCACGTGGACCGGAACGGCACCCTGCTGACGGGTAACTCCGGCGTGGGCAAGTCCACGCTGTTTGATGCAATGCTGCGGGTGTTCGATGCCCGGCCGAGGTCGAACGAGGCCGCTGCGCAGCGTTCGGGTGCCGTGGAGGACAAGCGGACCACGTTCACGTACATGCGCGGCAAGGTGGGGGACAAGGCCGTGGGCGAGGGCTCAGCGAGTGCCTTCCAGCGCCCGGGTGCCACCTGGTCCGCCGTCGCGCTGACGTTCGACAACGCCGCCGGCACACGGGTGACGGTCTCGGCACTGTTCGACCTGCCCAAGAACGGCACCGAGTCCAGCGTGGGCCGGTTCTACCTGATCGACAACGTGCCCCTGGACCTTGAAGCGGTAGAGGGTATCGCGGACAAGCGCTTCACCAAGGGCGTCTTGGAGACGCTCTTCCCGCACGCCCAGGTCTTCGACGTGCACAAGGCCTTCGCGGAGCGGTTCCGGCGGCTGCTGGGGATCAGCTCGGACCAGGCGCTGCCCCTGCTGCGTGTGATCCAGGCAGGCAAGGGCCTTGGCGGCAGCGTCAACACTTTCTTCCGCGACCAGGTCCTGGACGCGCCGGCAACGCTGACCGCCGCGGACGACGTGGTGGAGGAGTTCAGCAACCTGATGTCCATCCGCCAGCGGCTGGAAGATGTCCGGCAGCAGCGCGACCAGTTGGCCCCTGTCCCTGGGCTGAACCGCGAATACGCGCAGTCGCTGCTGGACGCGAACCGGCTCCGGGAGCTGGTGGGCGGTGAATTCGAGGCGTACAAGCAGCAGCTGTCAGTAACGGTCCACGAGAAGACGCTGGTCCGTTTCCGTGAGCTGGCGCAGGCCAAGGCCAAGGAACTCGGCGCCGAGCGTGCGGTCCGCGACGGCCTGGCCAAGGAATTACGGGAGCTGGAGGCCGACTACAACAACCAGGGCGGCAACGCGATCTCGGCCATTGAGCAGTCGCTGGAGAACGCCCGGGTTGGCCTGAAACTCCGCCAGCAGGTGGAGGAGGCAGCCCAGCAGGCACTGGCCGACGCCGGCCTGCAGCTCGAGTGGAGCGCCGCCGGCTGGGAGCAGGCACACGAGCAGGCGGCGGCCCGGTCCGCCGAGCTGAAGGATGATTCGCAGGCCCTGCAGGAGCTGCGGTTCGAGGCGTTCGACGCGCACGCCAGCCGGAAACGCGAACTGGCCGCGGCTGAGCAGGAACTCGTCTCACTGAAGACGCGCAAATCGTTGCTGCCGCCGTCGAGCATTGAAAACCGCGCCGCCATTGCCGCGGCAACCGGCATCCCCGAGGACCGCATGCCCTTCGCCGGCGAGCTCATGGACCTCGCCGAAGGGGAGGAACGGTGGCGCCCCGCTGCCGAACGGGCGCTGCGCAACCTGGCCACCACCCTGCTGGTTCCCGGCGAGCACTTCGGCGCCGTGACCCGCTACCTCAACGACCACAACGTCCGCGGCGCGCTGCGGGCCGTGGATGTCTCCAAGCCGCTCGCCGGCGGCGCGCTCGCCGTGGAGGACGCGCGCGACGGCGACCTGCTCACCAAGCTGGACATCCTCGCCTCGGGTGCGGCTGCTGAAGCCGGCGAATGGGTCCGCGAGCGGATCGCCCTCGACTTCGCCTACCCCTGCGTGGAGGATCCTGACGAACTGGCCGCCCTGGACAAGGGCCTCAGCCTGGGCGGCGTGGTCAAGCGCAACCGCCACACGGTGGAGAAGGACGACCGGTTCACCAGCCGCCAGGATTACGTCCTGGGCTTCGACAACGCGGCCAAGCTGGAGCTCGTGGCCGGGCAGGTGGAGGACCTCCGGCAGGAAGTGGCCAAGGCCGCCGAACTGGCGCAGAGCCGCGAGGATTCGCACCAGGGCATGAGCCGGCAGCTTGACGCACTGCGCCGGATCGCGGAAGACGACCGTCCCTGGGAACAGGTGTCTGCCGCGGTGGCGGCCGATGAGCTGGCGCGGATCGAGCAGCGGCTCAAGGATGCCCTGGCGGCACAGGCGGACCTGGAGCCGCTGCGTGCCACCATCGAGGAAGTCCGGCACAAGCACCAGTCCAGCACCGAGTCCGCAGCGGTCCTGCAAAGCGAATACAAGGCACTCGACCGCCAGCTGACGGCTGCCGACAGCCTGCTGGAAGCCGCGCGCGACCGCCTGGCCCAGGCGCCGCCGTCGGACGCCACCGTCAAAGCCCTGGAACCCTACTTCGCCGACTTCGGCGAGATCACGGAAATGCACGAGCTGGACAACCTGGCCAACCGGGTGCGGACCGCGCTGCTGGGCGAACTGCACACCGCGGAGTCGCGGGGGCAGGCGACGGCGGAGCGGCTTACCCGCATTTTCGAAGGCTTCGTGCGCGAGTGGGGCAGCGCCATCTCGGCGGACCACGGCACCAGCATCGGCGCCGCGAGCGAATTCGAGGCGCGCTACCACGCGATCGTGAACGACGGCCTGCCCGCGCAGGAGGCGGAGTTCCGGCAGTTCTTCAACCAGCGCACGCACGAGTCCTTCAGTACCCTGCTGCACCTGCTGGACGAGGAACGCCGCTCCATCACCAGCCGCATCCTGCCCCTGAACGGCATCCTGTCGCAGGTGAACTTCCACGAGGGCAGCTACCTGGAACTGGACATCAAGCAGACGCTGCCACCGACGGCCAAGCAGTTCAAGGATGCCATCCAGAACGCGTTGAAGGCCCGGCACAGCCGCCCGGCCAAATCGGAGGCCGGCCGGGCGGAGGGTTCCGGCGCTGAGGGGGACGACGACGGCGAGCTCACCGCCCGCTACAAATCCCTGGAGACGCTGGTGAAGCGGCTTGGCTCCCAGGCGCCCGAGGACCGGAGGTGGCGGGCCGAGGTGCTGGACGTGCGCGGGCACCTGTTCATCCAGTGCAAGGAGCACCGGGAAGTCACCGGCCCCCGTGGCGGTAAGAAGACCGAAGTGTTCATGCACGCCGACACCGGCTCCATGTCCGGCGGCGAGCGGCAACGGTTCACCGCCTTCATCATGGCCGCGGCCCTGAGCTACCAGCTGGGCATCGCCGAGCAGGGCTTCACCACCTACGGCACCGTGATGATGGACGAGGCCTTTGTGCTCGCGTCGGAGGAGTTCGCCGGCGCCGGAATTAAGGCGCTGCACGAATTCGGATTCCAGCTGCTGCTGGCCGCACCTGAAAACGTGATCGACCTGTCCCGGCACCTGGGCTCCGTCACCGAGATCCTCCGGGACCGGCGCACCAACCGCTCCGGTGTCCTCACAGCGCCGGTGATCCGTCCCCGCGCCGGCGAGGAGGGCGCCTGGCGGTCGGAGGCGAACCCGGTGGACATCGTCCTTCGCTGAGAAAGCCGGGCAATATAACAAATAGGTGGAATTATTGTGCGGGCAATGGTGGCCGGTGTTTTCGTTGTGCCACTCTGGGATGACCAACCACACCTCGCCTGAAGAAATCCCATCGGTACTGCGGGAAGCTGGGTCCGCGCTGTTCCAAGAGTGAACAATGGCGTCCTCTTGAAAGGCCTTCCCATGCGCCTTCTTCAATGCGCACCGCTCGCGCTCGCTGCTGCGCTGCTCCCTCTCGCAGCTTGCGCGGAGGGGACCCCGGCGAATGTCGGTTCATCTCCGGCGTCCGCCGCCAGTTCCACCGTGGCCCCGGACCCGGGCCGGGCAATAGTTCCCGCCGCCACATCTTCCCCGGTTCCCCCGGGGCCGGACGTCTTCACCTTTCCCGACGGCCGGCTGTCCTTCAGCCACCCGGCGGACTGGACGGTGGAGCTTTTCGAGCCGCCGAAAACTCCGTATGTGGGAACGGCTACGGTTCACGATGCCGAAGGAAGCAGCCGCATCAACATCTACTACGGTCAAATCGCCGACGTCGTCGCCGGCTCTGCCACCCGGACCGTCATCGAAACAGACCCTGTCCTGGGCCTCCGGGACCATTCTGTTCCCACGCCGCATGCATCGTTCTTTGTAGACCGCAGTGAAGGCGCCGCAAGATACCGCATGGAACTCACGGCTGGATTGCCTGTTTCCCCGGACGGACAGATGCGGGAAGGTCCGGTGCTGCTTGGCGACCGGGTCTTGAGCGCGGACGTCCTGTTCGGCGCGCAGCCGTTCGCCAACGATGACGCGGCGAAGGCCTGGTATTGGGGCGCCGAAGGCCAGGCGCTGAAGGCTGTGCTGATGAGCTTCTCCTACCGCTGACCGGCAGGCAGGGAAGTCCCGCTCACGGCCGTGAACGGGACTTCCCCCGCCTGCTTCGCCTGACGTCCTACTTGGCCTGAACGCGCGCCAGGAACTGCGCCGTGCGGTCCTGAAGCCCCTTGATCTGGCGTTCCACCACGGCTGCGGGATCTGGATTGATCTCATTGACAGGCGGCTCCCTGCGGACGTTGCCGCAGCACACGAAGTCGGCGCAGATCAGGGTGCCGACGGTGTTGCCGTTCCGCCCGGACTGGCCCGCCCTTTTGGCGACCCACAACAAGACGTCCTCCTTGGACAACACATCCCGGCAGAGCTCACACAGCACCGACCGGTTCTTTTTGGCCCCTCGTTCGGGTGCCCGGAGCATGATCCCGGTGAGGCCCTTTTGCCCTGGGACCACGAGGTAGCCGCGCAGCGGCATCTTCTCGTCCCGCCAGCCGAGGAACTCCAGGCTGCCCCAGTCGAGGGATTCGAAGTTTTTGGGCAGGGTGAGCTTTGCAGCTTCCGAGCGGCTGGCGTTGACGAAGGATGAACGGATCTGCTGGGACGTGACTGATTGCATGGCTGAAACTTTCGTGAAGGTGGGCAGCCCGGAGCCGGGCCAGGGGTAACGGGGGAGTCAGTCAGTCTCCGCGGTGCAGGCCAAAGCGGCCACCCCGCTCTCCACGGCAGCGGCGGCCCGGTTGGCCCTCTGCGTGCGCATCGTTCCCGTTGTCCTTTTCCTGTTCAGCCGTCCTGTGTCTCAAAAGCCGGACCAGCAAGGGCCATCCTGCCAAAGGATGCGGGTCCTGTCCAAGCAGCCAATCGCAGAATGTGGTTTTCGTCACGATGGTGGATTAGGTGATAAAAGTGTTGCGTAATGCGTATTTACATAGGTTAGCCTTACTTAAGTTTTGATCAGCCCGATTCAAGGAGCCCCGTGTCGTTCCCCCTCTTCCCCGGCCCAGCGCCCACCCGCCGCACGCTGTTTTCCTCGGCCGGAAAGGCTGCCGCAGTGCTGGCTGCGGCGGCCCTCACGCTGTCTGCCTGCAGCACAGGTCCCGCCACCACCGTTGCGGATGCCGGCAGTTCCAGCAGCAGCACCGCCTTCCCCGTCACCATCGAGCACGTGTACGGCAGTACCACCATCGAGAAGCAGCCCACCCGGGTTGCCACCGTTTCCTGGGTCAACGACGATGTCGCTATCGCGCTGGGCGTGGTTCCGGTGGGCGTCCCCAGGAACGAGTGGGGCGGCAATGACAAGGGCTCCACCCCCTGGAAGGACGCCGCGCTGGAAAAACTGGGCGCGGGCTTCGGTTCGGCCAAGGCTCCCGCCCAGTACTCGGAAGCAGACGGGATCAACTTCACGGAGATTGCCAAGCTCAGCCCGGACGTCATCCTCGCCGCCTACTCGGGCCTGACGGAAGAGGACTACAAGAAGCTCAGCGAAATCGCCCCCGTGGTGGCGCACCCCGAGGTGGCTTATGGGACGTCCTGGCAGGACTCCACCACCATCATCGGCAAGGCCCTGGGCAAGGACGCCGAAGCCGCCAAGCTGGTTTCCGACACCGAGTCGACGGTCAAGGACAAGGTGGCCCAGTACCCCCAGATCCAAGGCAAGAGCTTCATCTACGGCAACCTGGAGCCTGCCAAGGGCGACGGCGTGAACGTCTACACCGCCAACGACAACCGCCCCCGCTTCCTCAGCGAGATCGGCATGACCCTCGCCCCGGTGGTGGCGGACAACTCCAAGGGCTCCAAGGAGTTCTACATTCCGTGGTCCGCCGAAAAAGCCAATGAACTGCAGTCGGACATCTTCGTCACCTGGGTTCCGGATGCCTCCACAACCGACGCCATCAAGGCGAACCCGCTCCTCGGCCAGATCCCGGCCATCAAGAATGGTGCCCTGGTGGCCGATTCGGACAACATGCTGACCCTTTCCATCTCGGCATCGTCGCCGCTGAGCCTGCCGTGGTCCCTGGACACGTTCCTCCCGCAGCTTGCCACAGCAGCGGACGCAGTGAAGTAGGCGCACCTCCATGAGTACGACGACGGCGCCTCCGGCAGCGGACAACGGCACCCAGGTGCCGGTCACGGCAGCCCCGGGCACCCTCCGGGGTGATGCTCGGGGAAGGAAACCTGCTGCCTGGCTGCTGGCCGCCGTCGTCGTTCTGGTCCTCCTGGCCGGCACATCGCTGGCCGTGGGCGCCCGTGACGTTCCCCTCGGCACTGTGTGGCAGGCGCTCACAGCGTTCGATCCCGCAAACGGGGACCATGCCGTGGTGCACGCCCGTATCCCGCGGACCGTCCTGGGCCTGCTGGCCGGCGGTGCGCTGGGCCTTGCCGGTGCGGCGATGCAGGGTGTTGCCCGCAATCCCCTGGCCGATCCCGGCATCATCGGTGTCAACGCCGGGGCTGCCCTGGCGGTAGTGGCCGGAATCTACCTGTTCGGCGTCACCACCTTCACCGGCTACATCTGGTTCGCGTTCACCGGGGCCGCCGCGGCCGCCGTCGTGGTGTACCTCATCGCCTCGCTGGGCCGGGAGGGTGCAACGCCGGTGAAGCTCGCGCTGGCGGGAGCAGCATTGAGCGCCGGGCTGTCATCGCTCATGAACGTCATCCTGGTCTCCAGCCAGGACACCCTCGACCGGTTCCGCTTCTGGCAGGTGGGCGGCATCGCGGGCCGTGACTGGCCGGTACTCCTGCCGGGTTTGCCGTTCCTGGCGGCGGGTGCGCTGGTTGTGCTGCTGGCCGGGCGGACCCTCAACAGCCTTGCCCTGGGGGACGACGTTGCCCGCGGGCTGGGCCAACGGGTGGGCCTGGCCCGCGCCGTGGTGGCCCTGGGGGTGGTCCTGCTGTGCGGCACGGCCACCGCGCTGGCGGGGCCCATCGGCTTCGTTGGCCTGGTCATCCCGCACGCCGTCCGCTTCCTCACCGGCCCGGACTACCGCTGGATCCTGCCGTTGTCCCTGGTGGCCGCCCCGGCGCTGCTGCTGGGCGCGGACATTGTGGGCCGGGTGGTGCTGCTTCCCGGTGAAATCCCGGCGGGCATCATGACCGCCCTGGTCGGCGCCCCCGTGTTCGTGTGGCTGGTCCGCCGCGGGAAAGGGGCAGGCCTGTGACCGGCGTTGCGCTATCAGATATGGCTGCCAAAACCGGTCCCAAGGGGCCAGAAGTGATGGAGCAGCGCGGGGGACGGGGGCGACTGCACCGGACCGCGGTGCTGGCTGCCGCCGTCGTGATCCTGTTCTTCGCGTCCGTCCTGCTGGGCAGCTACACGGTGACCATTTCGGATTTCTTCACCATCGTCATCAACCACCTCACCGGCGGCGCGAAGATTCCGGGAGCCAGCTTCATCGTGATGGAGAACAAAATTCCCCGCGCGGTCATCGGCACCCTGATCGGGATCGCGTTCGGCCTGGCCGGCGCCCTGTTCCAGACGATGCTGCGGAACCCCCTCGCCAGCCCCGACGTTATTGGCATCAGCTCGGGGGCCAGTGCGGCGGCGGTTGTTGCGATCGTTGTTTTCGGCGTATCCGGTGCCGCTGTGTCCGCGGCGGCGCTGGCGGGTGCCCTGGCCGTGGCGGCCCTGATTTACGCGATCTCCCGCGGCGCCCGCCGAACCGGCAGGGGAACCGCTGCCGGAAACAGGCTGGTCCTGGCCGGTGTGGGGACCGCGGCAGCCCTCCAGGCCGTGGTCAGCTTCCTCATGACCCGGGCCGACATCCGCACCGCCGCCGACGCCCTGGTCTGGCTGAACGGATCCCTGAACTCCGCCAACTGGGACCGCGCCGGGATCCTCTTCCTTGCGCTCGCCGCCCTGGTTCCCGCCACCGGGCTTATCGCCGGGCCGCTGCGAATCCTGGAACTGGGGGATGACGCAGCGGCCGGGCTGGGCGTCCGGGTCAACACCGCGCGCCTGGCACTGGTGGTCGTCGCGGTATCGCTGGCAGCAGTGGCGACGGCGGCTGCCGGACCGGTCTCGTTCGTCGCCTTCCTGGCCGGTCCCATCGCCCGCCGCTTCACAGGCAAAGCCAGCCTGCCGGCGTCGGCCATGGTGGGCGCCCTGATTGTCCTGGCGGCCGACTACTTCGCCGCCAACCTGGCCCCCTTGTTTTTGGGCGGCACAGTGCTCCCGGTGGGCGTGGTCACCGGCGCGCTCGGCGCCCCGTTCCTGCTGTGGCTCCTGGTCACGGCCAACCGAAAGGATGCCTGACGTGGCAGTTCTCCAAGCCAAGGACCTGACCCTCAGCTACCACCAGCGCTGCGTGGTGGACGGCCTCAGCGTCCGGATTCCCGAAGGTAGGGTGACCATGATCGTGGGCGCCAACGCCTGCGGAAAGTCGACCCTGCTCCGAGGCCTGTCCCGGCTCCTTAAACCTGAGCGCGGCGCCGTGACCCTGGACGGCAAGGACATCCATTCCCGTCCGGCGCGCGAACTGGCCCGCGCCCTGGGCCTGCTGCCCCAGCACCCCAGCGCCCCGGACGGGATCACCGTCCGCGACCTGGTGGGGCGGGGACGCTACCCGCACCAGGGCTTCTTCCGCAGCTGGAGTGTCAAGGACGACGCCGCGGTGCAGCGCGCGCTGGAAGCCACCGGAACGCTGGAGCTCGCCGGGCGGGACGTGGACGGACTGTCCGGCGGGCAGCGGCAGCGGGCCTGGATCGCCATGGCCCTTGCCCAGGAAACCGACGTCCTGCTGCTGGACGAACCCACCACCTACCTCGACCTGGCCCACCAGGTGGAGGTCCTGGACCTGGTGACGGACCTGAACCGCACGCGCGGCACCACCGTGGCCATTGTCCTGCACGACCTCAACCTGGCCGCCCGCTACGCGGACCACGTCATCGCCATGAAGGACGGCGCCGTCGCAGCCCTGGGCTCCCCGCAGGACGTGGTGACGGAAGACCGGGTCAAAGACGTCTTCGGCCTGGAAAGCCGCGTCATCCCGGACCCCGTCTCCGGTACCCCGCTGATCCTTCCCATCGGCCGGCACCACGCCACAACCACCGAACTGGAGCTCGTTTCATGAAAACCCGGGAAAGCGCCGCCACCCACCAGCCGGCAACCCAGCCGATGAGCCTTGCCTTCGAGGTGACCGTCTCAGCTGTCCAGCAGCTCAGCCCCACGTTCCGCAGGATCACCTTCGGCGGCTACTCCTTGCGTGACTTCGGCGTCCACGGCCACACCCTGGACCTCCGGGTCAAGCTCGTCATCCCGTCACGGGCCCCGGACGGCACGCCGCTGCCGGTCCCCGCCTTCGACACGGCCCACGCCGGCTGGTACCGGGACTGGCTGGCCATGGACCCGGCCGTGCGCGGCTCGATGCGCACCTATACGGTCCGGGAGGCGCGGCTGGATGCGGTGTACCCCGAGATCGACGTCGACTTTGTGATGCACGCCGACGAGGATGGGCACGCCGGGCCGGCAGCGGACTGGGCATCCAAGGCCAAACCCGGCGACCCGCTCACCCTCATCGGCCCGAACAACCGCGCCGCGCACTGCGTCACCGCCGAAACCTATTCCGGTATCGAGTGGCGCCCCGGCATGGCCCAGCGCGTCCTGCTCGCCGGCGACGAAACCGCCGTCCCCGCCATCTCCGCGATCCTGGAAACGCTCCCGCCATACATGAGTGGCCACGCCCTCCTGGAAGTCCGGCAGGCAGGCGACTTCCTGGAACTCAGCTCCCCGGCGGACATCGAAATCACCTGGCTCGCCCGCGGCGCCGCCATCGGGCGGTCCCGGCCACACGGGCAGCTGCTGCATGAGGCCGTGCGCAAAGCCGTCCCCGTGCCGGGCTGGGTGGGCATCAAAGCCTCCGACGCCGGCGCAGGCCCCGAGCCCGAAGACGTCAACGTGGACGAGGACATCCTTTGGGAGACACCGTCCCGGATGGAAACCGCCGCCATCAGCGCCACCAAGAACCCGGACATGCCCGCCGGTGCCATGCCGTTCTACGCCTGGATCGCAGGTGAAGCAGCCGTCATCAAGGACATGCGCCGCTACCTGGTGCGGGACGTGGGCATCGACCGGAAACAGGTGGCGTTCATGGGGTACTGGCGGCAGGGCAAAGCCGAAGGCTAGCCAAACGCCCCATCAGATCCTGCCGGTATTTCCGGGACGCCCCATCAGATCCTGCCAGCATTTCCGGGACGCCCCATCACTTACTGTTCATCCCGGCGTCGTGATTCCTTTGACTTGTCCCGGTACTTTCGTGGCTGTGCCCTCTGATCCCTTGCTTCCTGACTCCGGGCGGCGGGTGTTTGTTGCCCTTGGGGATTCCTTTACCGAAGGGGTGGGGGATCGGGATGAGCGGCTGCCCAACGGGGTGCGGGGGTGGGCCGACCGGGTGGCCGAGAAACTCGCCAAGGCGCAGCCAGGGTGGAAATATGCCAACCTGGCCATCAGGAGCAAGCGGCTGCGGCACATCGTCGACGAGCAGCTGGAACCGGCGCTGCGGATGCGGCCAACGCTTGTCACGCTCTACGCCGGCGGCAACGACATCCTGGACCTGAAGACCGACATGCCGGCGCTCATGGCGGACTACGAACAGCTGGTGGCCCGGCTGGCCGGTACCGGGGCCACGCTGGTCCTCTTCACGGGGTTCGACGTCAAGGTGTCCGCTCTGCTGGAGCCACTGAAGAAGCGCAACACCTATTACAACCAGCGGGTCCGGGACATCGCGGATAAATACGGGGCCGTGCTGGTGGACTACTGGTGCCTGGACGCCTTCCACGACCGGCGGATGTGGGACTCGGACCGGCTTCACATGTCCAAAGCCGGGCACAAATACCTTGCCGGGCAGGTGCTGGACCAGCTGGGCGTGCCGCACAAGATCAAGTCCAGGGACTGGGAACCACCCGCCCGGCCCGGCCTGCGCGAGTGGGAGCGGCGCCAGCGGCGCTGGGTCCACGACTGGGTCCTGCCGCTCTTCGGCCGCAAGCTCCGCGGCGTCACGCTGGGGGACACCCTCACCCCGCGCTGGCCCCAGCCGGTGAAGGTTCCACGGAAGGGCGGGTTGAAGAAGCTCGCCGCGGGAACGGCCGACGGCGGCAGCACACCTTACGGCGCCGGCACGCCCTAGGACGCGGGCTGGGGAGGGGTGTCCAGCAGGATTTCGTAGCCCGGGGCCACCCGGCCGGCGTGGAACTCCATGACTTCGAAGTCGGCAACCCCGTTGGTGTAGAACGGATCCTGCGCCAGGCTCGCGTCCAGGGTTTCCCGTTCGGCCTGCGACAGCAGCAGGCCACCGGTGCGCGGGATCTTGCGGCCGGCGGCGATGAACACGCCGTCGTCGAACGCCTTTTGCAGCCAGGCAATGTGGGCGTCGTTGTGGAAGTCGACGATCTCCTGGGGCACGCGGTAGGTGAGGGAGACAACATACATGGGGCAAGCCTACCGGCGCCGCACCAGCTACTTGAAGGATCAATCGTAGAATAGGGAACATGACCGAACCCCGCTGGCTCAACGCTGACGAACGCCGCGCCTGGCTGGCGCTGGTAAGCATCAATACGCTGCTGCCTGCCGCCCTGGACACCAAGCTGCACGCCGCGGGAAAACTGTCCCTGTTCGATTACACCGTCCTGGCCATGCTGTCCGAAGCCGAGGACCGGTTCCTGCCCATGAGCGAGCTCGCAGCCCGCACCAGCGCCTCCCTGTCCCGCCTCTCACACGTGGTGACCAAACTTCAGAAGCGCGGCTGGGTGGAACGCCGCCCGCACCCCCACGACGCCAGGGTGACCACGGCGCACCTCACCGAGGAAGGCATGGCCACGATTGTCGGCCTGGCCCCGGCGCATGTTGAGGACGTCCGTGACCTGTTCCTCGATGCCCTGACTGAACAGGACGTGCTGGACCTGGCGCGGATCGGTGAAAAAGTGGTGGGACGCCTGGATTCGGACCACTGGATCCTGCGCGAAACCCAGGCCTGACCTGGGAGCACCCGGGCGATTGGTTGCTTCCAGCAACGGGTGGCAAACTAACCGCATGGATTTCACTTCCCGGTTTGTGGCACTCGGCGACTCTTTCACCGAAGGCGTCGGTGACGACGACCCGGCACGTCCCAACGGTGTCCGCGGATGGGCCGACCGTGTGGCGGAACAGCTCTGCGCCGCGGACCCGGACTTCGGCTATGCCAACCTGGCCATCCGTGGCAGGAAGCTCCGCCAAATCCTGGCTGAGCAGGTGGACGCCGCCGTCGAGCTCAACCCCACCCTGGTGAGCATCTACGCCGGCGCCAATGACATCCTCCGCCCGCGCGTGGACATCGATGATCTCCTCGTGGAATACAACGACGCCGTGGCGAAGCTCGCTGCCACCGGCGCCACCGTGGTGATGTTCACGGGTTTCGACGCCCGGGGTTCGAAAGTGTTCGGCACCATGCGGGGCCGCACTGCCATTTACAACGAACTGGTCCGCGGGATCGCCGGGGACCACGGCGCCCTGCTGGTGGACTACTGGCGCTTCAGCGAGTACTACGACTGGGGCATGTGGGCCCACGACCGGATGCATATGTCCGCCGCCGGCCACGCGAACATGGCCAAGCGCGTGCTTGAGGTCCTCAAATATGACCACTCCATTGACGTCCCGCCCATGACTCCGGTGCCGGAACTGAGCGGGGCCGACGCCATCCGTGCCAACGCCCAGTGGTTCCGCGAATACGCGGCGCCGTGGGTGGTCCGCCGTGTCACCGGGAAATCCTCCGGGGACAACCTGCAGGCCAAGTACCCCCAGCTCACGCGGCTGTAGCGCGGGTCCTGGCTGCGCCTCTCCTACCCCGGCTGGAACGCCGGAGTCGCCAGGATCGAGCCGTCCGCGCGGATGGCCAGCACGGCAACGTCCCAGTTGTCCGCGGCACGGTCCAGCATCCGTGTCCCGCCGGCAACGATCGCCGTGGCCAGGACGTCGGCGGTGACAATATCCCCGGCGGCAACGGTGACCTGGACAAACCCGTCGTCACCGGCCCCGCTTCCCACCCGCCAGATGTGCTCGCCGCGTTCAGCGGAGCCGGAGGTGGCCATCGCGCTGTGCCGGCTGTTGCCGCCCAGCGGATAGCCGGTGATGAGGGTCAGTCGGTCGGCAGGGTCCACGATTCCGGCCTTCCAGGCTTCACCGCTGCCGGGCGTAGGTGAGCCGCTGACCAGCACATCGCCACCTGCATTGAGGCACCAATCGCGCCGCCCCAAGGCCAGGAGCGAGGTTCCCGCCTCCCGGATTGCGTGGCCCTTGATAATCCCGGACAGGTCCAGCACGCCGTCGGGCCTTTCGGGGGTGAACGCGCCCTCCGTGCGCAGGCGCCATTCATGCGCCTCGGCGTACCGCTCGCGCATCCGGGCCGAGGCCTGGGGCAGCTTCAGCTCACCTCGGGCCAGCCTGCCTGCTTCCGAATCGGGCCGGTACAGGCTGAAGGTTTCGTCCAGGTCCCGGAAAAGAAGTTCGACGACGGCGGTGGCGGCTGCGAGCTCGTCGAGCCCCGGCTGCCCTTCCGCGGGGGAGCCCACCGGCAGTGTCAGGCCGATGACCGTTCCCATGCAGTCAAAGGTGCGGGCCTTCAGGGTGGTGCCTGCCGTGGCGGGCAGGGGGTTAGAGGTTTGCTGCATCGAGGGCTGCCTGGAGTGAGGTGAGGTAGGCGTCGCTGGTGATGGTGGCGCCGCTGACGGTCTGGACATTGGCAGACTGCGCCGCCAGGACCTTGCTGCGGAGCAGGGGTGCCGCGCGGTTGCTGATCTGGATGGATTTGCCGTCCGTATTGGTCAGCTGCAGCGCCGTGACATCCGTGATCTTCCCGTTCGCCACCGTGATCTGGACCTGCACGGGGCCAAACCGGGTCTGGACGGTGTTTCCCTTGTAGGTGCCGGACGCGGAGGAATTGGACGAACTGGAGGACCCGGAGCTTGCGGACCCGGAGGAACCTGTGGTGCCCGACGAGCTGGAGGACCCCGATGACCCGGACGACCCCGTCCCCGTGGACCCGGTGCCTGTTGCACCCGTGGACCCGGTGCCTGTTGCACCCGTGGTGCCGGTCGCCGTCGTACTCGAAGCGACGGTGCTGATGCCGCCGGCCTGCGTGCCTGTCTGCCAGCCCGCCAGGAGGATCCCGGCGGAGACCAAAGCTGCTGCGACTGTTCCGCGAATTTTCACCAGTCAAACCTTTCGTGATGGATCTGTTCCTCGGGGACGCCGGCTTTCCCGGCATCCGCAATGACATTGGCCGCCCACGCCGCCGGGCCGCAGACGTAGACGTCCGCATCCCTGATGTCCGGCACATAGGAGGTAAGGCTGTAGCCGTTGCGCACCGAGTCCTCGGGAAGCCAGGTGGACCGCCGAGGGCCCCGCGGCCCGGTGAGGTGGAAGAGCCGGGCCCCGCGCGCCTGGCAGAGGTCAAGGATTTCGTTGCCCAGGTAAAGCTCCTTGTCAGTGTGGCCGCGGAGCAGGACCGTGCCCTCGCCCGGAGCGAACGGGGTGGTCTCCAGCAGCGCGCGCAGGGGAGTGATGCCGATGCCGGCGCCGATCATCACCACCTTGTTCTTCGTCCGGGCTGCCGTGCTGAGCAATCCGTAGGGACCCTCCAGGGCCACCTTGGTGCCCTTCCGCAGCCGGAGCAGCTGGGCGGAGCCGTCGCCGAGGTTCCGGACGGTGACCCGCAGCGTCCCCTGGCCGTCCCGGCCGTTGACCACCGGCTCCGCGGACAGGCTGAACGGGTGGGGGTGCCACCACATGCCCGGAGCCAGGAAGCGCCAGATGAAGAAGCGTCCGCCCGTCCCCGCCAGCTGGTCCAGCTTCCGTCCCCGCATGACGATGTTCACCACGCCGGGAGCCACGGCCTCCACGCGGGCCACCGTCAGTTGGTGGCGCGCGGTGGCCAGAACCGGCTCAAGGATGCGGAAGTACACCAGGGCCGAGCCGGTGTAGATGCAGATGGCGAGCCAGTACCACCGCTGCCAGGTGCCGGCCGCAAAGAGGCCGCCCACGCTGAACTGGTGCGGGATTGACGTTGCCACCGCGGCATAGGTCAGCAGGTGGACCACGTACCAGAACTCGTACGGGAAGCGCCGGCGCACAGCCACCAGGGACGTCACCACGACGGCGATGAACAGGGCCATGGAGACGAACGCCAGCCACATGTCGGGGACCTGCACCCACAGGTTGATGGATTCGCTGACCGGGTCCAGTCCCTCCGCCATGCCGTACCCGATGACCAGCAGGAGGCCGTGTGCCAACAGGAGGTAAAGGGAGGGCTTGCCCAGTTTGCCGTGGAATTCCAGGGCCCGGTCGTGGCCGATGGTGCGGTCGATGAACGGGATCCTCGCGGCCAGGAGCAGCATCAGCAGGACCAGGTCCATGCCCGCCAGGCCGGCCACGATCCCCGCCGCCGTGAACAGCGAGGCGGGCGAGGTGATGTTGGTGGCCCCGCCGTCTGCCAGCCACAAGGCGATGGCGGCAGCCACGGATGCCCATGCAATGACGGTCAGGAGGTCCGTCCGCAGCATGCGCCGGCGGTACTGGCGGGCGAACCAGCCGCGGGCGGGTATCTTCGGTGGTGAGAGCTCCGGGCGGCCGGAGCTGCTTGCGGCCGGTGATGCCGGCAGGAGCTGTGTGTTCATGCATCAAACATGCTTGGGGAAGCTATGTCCCTGCTGTGAAAAGGGGCCAGCGGCGGCTGTGACCTTTCAACAGGGGCAAGCCCTTATACACCCGATTGGTCTTTAATTGCGTCAACTCGTAGACTTGGTAGGCGCTAAGTGCGCGGAGCGTGCGCAATTGCTCCGGTTGCCCGGTAATTTTCTCCAGGGTGGCCGGTAGTTAGGGGCTCAAGTTGCGTAACTAACCGTTGCCCGTACATTCTGTGGGTCGCACTTGGCAGCATGGTCCAGCAGCAGATATGCGGATCATTACTTTCAATTCTTGAGGAGAAGTCATGGCAGCACACTGCCAAGTGACCGGGGCCGAGCCGGGCTTTGGGCACAGCATTTCGCACTCGCACCGCCGCAACAAGCGTCGGTTCGATCCGAACATCCAGAAGAAGCGCTACTGGGTTCCGTCCCTGCGCCGTAACGTCACGCTGCAGGTTTCTGCACGTGGCATCAAGACCATCGACGTGCGCGGTATCGACGCAGTCGTCGCCGACATTCTGGCTCGTGGGGTGAAGCTCTAGTGGCTAAGGACAAGGACGTACGTCCGATCATCAAGCTCAAGTCGACCGCGGGCACGGGTTACACCTACGTAACCCGCAAGAACCGTCGTAACGACCCGGACCGCATGGTCCTGAAGAAGTACGACCCCAAGATCCGCCAGCACGTCGAATTCCGAGAGGAGCGCTAAACATGGCTAAGAAGTCAAAGATTGCTCGCAACGAGCAGCGCAAGGTCATCGTTGAGCGTTACGCTGCCAAGCGCCTCGAACTGAAGAAGACCCTGGTTGACGAAAACGCAACCGACGAAGCACGCGAAGCAGCCCGCCTGGGCCTGCAGAAGCTGCCCCGCAACGCGTCCCCGATCCGTCTGCGCAACCGCGACATCATCGACGGCCGCCCCCGTGGCACCTTCCAGAAGTTCGGTATCTCCCGTGTTCGCTTCCGCGATATGGCTCACCGCGGTGAGCTCCCGGGCATCACCAAGTCTTCCTGGTAATCCAGCACCGCTGATTCCAGCTGCTTGAGAAGGGCCGGCAACCTTAGGGTTGCCGGCCCTTCTGCGTTTAACCCATTGCTTGCTCAGCGGCCGGGCCTGCCAGGAAACACCTGTGCGGCAGCACACAGCGGCAGAATGACGACGACGGCAGGTTGCGCAGGCGATCCACCCCGGGTTTCGCCGCGGAATACCGGGGATTTCCGGCCTCCGAAGGGCCGGTTTGCGATGGGACCGGAGTGCGTGTATTGTTTTCTAAGTCGCCGCGGGGGAGACAGTGAAGAACTGTTCACCGGGCGGCCAAACCCCCCAAATCAAAGCCAAAATCTGGTTGCTCTTTAGGGCGCTGGAAATCGGTATGGGGCGGTCTTCAATTCGATGGGAATCCTGAAAGATGGATTTGCTTCGGAGGCGGGGATCGGGTAAGTTTGAAAAGTTGCTCCGGAGCGAT
>NZ_JARETC010000023.1:0-18750 GCF_029077345.1 Arthrobacter sp. NQ4
GAAGCCATGGAAAACGTCAAGGCCACCGCCACCGACGCCGCCCAAAACGTCAAAACCGAAGGCCAATACGCAGCCACCGACGTCAAAGACCGCGCAACCGACGCCAAAGACACCATCCAAAACACCTGATCAGCCCACAGCGGCACCGTAAGGCATCAGTTTGATCGGCAGGCCGGCACCGCCATCCGCGGGCCGGCCTGTCCGCTTGGCCCCTGATTGAGAGGACTTCCCCATGGCCACTCACGACGATTCCGAGACCAGCACCGCCAAGGCGGGCCAGGCTCCGGATCCAAACGATTCAAGGAAACCTGCCAGCCCGAGGGACCTGGATAAGCCTTCCTGGAAATACATCACCAAGAAGACGCTCCGGGAGTTTACCAAGGACCAATGCCCTGACCTGGCGGCGGCCCTCACCTATTACGCCGTCCTCTCGCTGTTCCCAGCGTTGCTGGCACTGGTTTCGCTCCTTGGCCTTTTTGGGGATCCGCAGAAGACCACCAACGCCCTGCTGGAAATCGTACGCGGCTTCGCCCCGGCGGAGACGGTCAACACCATCAGCGGACCGGTAGCTGAACTGACCAGCGCCCCGGCGGCCGGGTTCACCCTGGTGATCGGGCTTGTCACCGCCCTGTGGTCGGCGTCCGGATACGTCGGAGCCTTCGGCCGGGCCATGAACCGGGTTTATGAGGTGGACGAGGGGCGCGCGTTCGTGAAGCTCCGCGGCACCATGCTTGGCGTTACGCTCCTGGCCGTGGTTATAGTGGCTCTGCTGGCCGGCATGCTGGTCCTCAGCGGCCCGGTTTCCGAGGCAGTGGGCGGGCTTATCGGCCTCAGCGGGCCCTTCCTCATGGTCTGGAACATTGCCAAGTGGCCGGTCATGATCGCGTTGATCATCGCCATCATTGCCGTGCTGTACTACGCCACCCCCAACGTCAAGCAGCCCAAATTCCGCTGGATGAGCATGGGTTCCGGGATTGCCCTGTTTGTGTTCCTGATCGCCTCGCTGGGCTTTGGCTTCTACGTCGGCAACTTCGGCAACTACAACAAGACCTATGGTGCACTGGGCAGCGTGATCATCATGCTGCTGTGGCTGTGGATCCTGAACATGTCCCTTCTTTTCGGCGCTGAGTTCGACGCCGAGGTGGAGCGCGGCCGTGAACTCCAGGCCGGTATCAAGGCAGAGGAAACCATCCAGCTGCCGCCGCGGGACACCAAGAAAAGCGAGAAGCTGCAGAAGCAGATCGAAGAGGACATCAAGCACGGCCGTGAACTTCGGGAGCAGTATGCCTCGGAGAACGGGCAGGATGATTCCGGCGATAACCCCGACGGGCAAGGTGCCGGGAATGAACAGAACGAAGTGAGGCCAGGCGAGCGGCACCGCGACAGGGTCCGCGAGAAGGTGCAGCACCGGGCCGGCAACGGGGAGCCCGACGGCGGCGCCCGGCCAGGCGGGAACGCTTAGGCAGGCAGGCCCAGCCGCTGCCCAGGGGGACTAGGCAGGACCTTCGAGATGGAGGAAAATTCATCTTGAAGGTCCTGTTTGGTTTTCCCGGGATGAAGTAACTCCGGGGTAATACGGGGTCGGCGGTGAGATGGCCTCTTCTGAGACCGAGGCCAGTCCCCCCAGTCGCCGTCGGCCCCCTCAAACCCGTCCGGAACCCTCCCACTGCTGTTCGCCGCGCAACTGTACAGGGTGTGCCCCGCCAGGGTGCAACCCGGCCGGGTCCAACTGGACAAGCACACAGAACTGCAATAATTTCTTGATTACCTCGCCGGGATCCCCTGGAAACCGGGCAAGGCCGCTGAAGCAGACGGCGGAATCAGTGTCGACCCTTAATGAGCGGACATGCCTGCTACCCATTTTGAACAGTTTCTTGCCGAAGCAGTTGTCGCGGACAGGGAGCCCGGGCTGGGCCTCAGGCGCGACGAGCTCTACGGCCTTTACACAAGTTGGTGCCTCCTGCACAAGGCAGAACTCCGGCCGCCGGAAGCTCTTTGGGAGGCCCTGCACGATGCCGGAATCAACCCGGACAGCAATAACCTCTCCATGACCGGACCAGCTGCGGCGGACTACATCGTTGCCAGCGCTCCGGACCTGGTCTGACACGAAGCGGAAGCGCCGGCTGAAGCCTGCGCCCGGGAAGGTCACTAACGCAGTCACGCGAGATTAAGTCCCGGAACGAAGGGCTGTTGCCGTACGGCAGCAGCCCTTTTCCATGCCGGGGCAGCTCTTGGGTCAGATGCCGGTGCTAAGACTCCGCCCCACCCTATGGCTGCGCAGTGCCCCATGGCTGCGCAGTGCCTTATGGCTGCGCCAGGGCCAGGAGGTACGCGGCGAACCCGTGCGGCGCCCGGCCCACCGTCCGTCCTGACGTGAGGACCCGTGTGGTGTCGGTGGCAACGATGCCCGCGCCGCTGCTTCGAAGCCTGCGGACCAGCGCCTGGTCTTCATCGAAATCGACGCCGGGGAAGCCCCCTGCAGCGAGGTAGGAAGAGGCACGGACTCCAAGGTTGGCACCGTACACATGGGTGTGGTCCTCGGTGCCGGCGTGCCGCGCATGCCAGCGGGCCAACAGATCGTGGTGCATTCCATGGGGGTCCGGCTGCACGGTGCCAAGGACAACATCGAAACCGAGTTCAGCGAGTTCCAGTTGCCGCACCAGCCAGTGTGGCGGCACGCAGGAATCGGCATCCGTGTTGGCCAGCCAGGTCTCCTGCGGGGAATGCCCCGCCGCCCGGCCATCCTGGGTGCACCTGCTTGAGTTCTCCAGTGCGGCCCTGACGCCGGCCTGCCGGCTTCTTCCCACGCTCCCGAAGCTGACGGGAAGCAGCAGGTACCGCGGATCCCCGGCCGCCACCCGCGCGGCAACCGCTGGCGACCGGTCGGTACAGCCGTCAAGGACAACCACCACTTGCACGGCAACATCCGGCAGTTCCGCTTCGACCCGGTCTGCCGCGCAGCTGACCGCAGTGAGCGCCCGTTCCAGGTGCTGCTCCTCGTTGTGGGCCGGAATGACCACCGCAACGTGCTGGATGCCGTTGGCGGCTTGGACAGGCGGGCTTGATGCATCGTCCCCCGGACCGGCCGGCATCATCCCGCCGCCCCGCCGCCCGGAGCGACCAGGAATTCCAGCACGAAGTCGCGTTCCTGGTAAAGCCCGGCCGTCCGCCATCCCAGCCTTTCCCGGGCCAGCGTGTGGACGGTGTCCCCGTCCAGCTCCCAACCGGTGATGGGATGCCGCCAGTGGCACAGGAGAAGCGTTCCGCCGGGTTCCAGGGTGGCCTCCACCCGGTCCCACAGCTGGGCCAGCTCTTCAGGGGCCAGGTAGTAACCCACTTCGGAAACCACCACCAGGTCATATGTTCCTCCGGGCCAGGAGCCGGGAAGGACCCGCTGTTCCACCTGCACCCCGGGTGTGCCTTCCAACCGTTGGCTGGCCCGGCGCACTGCGGTCCCGCTGGCGTCCACCGCCAGCAGGGTCCGGCACCGGGTGGCCAGTTCAGCCGTCAAGGTCCCGATGGAACAGCCCACTTCCAGGCCGCGTTCATAGGATTCCGCCGGCAGGGCTGCAAGGGTGAGCGCGCGTTTGCGCCGCTCGTACCAGCTTGTGCCGTAGTTCCAGGGATCCTCCGTACCGTCATGGACGCCGTCGAAGACCAGTTCGGCGTCGCTGCTGGAATGCGCCCGTCCGGACGAAGTGGGCGCGGGCGTCCAGGCGAAGACCTCGTAGCCACGCGAGAAGTGCTCCAGGAAGGTCCCGCTGAGCAACGTTTCATCCCCGGGAAGAGGTGAGAGTGGCTGCACCTGGGTTGCGTGCTCGTCCATGGCACGCTTCTTGGCCGTGCGGGCGGGATCGTCCAGATGGAAGCGGACCCATTGCCGCCAGTCCCGGTCCCGGGGCGTGGCCCAGTGCCAAAACCAGATGGGATACTCCAGGAGCGCGTGGCCGTCGCGCCGGGCCACTTCTGCCGCGGCCGCGCCAAGGGCATCGTGGTCGCCGTGGCCGTCGGCCCGGTACGGTGCCACCAGGACCAGTCGGTCCGGGGCGCCGGCCAGCCGCTGTGCAGCGTCCCGGACAGCAGTGGCGATCGCTTCGGCATGGCCGCCCAGTCCACGGTCCGGCAAGCCGAGGAACGTCCAGCGGTCCGCCAGGCCCAGGGCGGCCAGGGCCGCGGAAAACTCGGCAAGCCGGACGGCGGCCAGCTGCCCGGGAGTGGTGGTGGGCGAATCCGGGTGCGACCCCTCCCCCGCGGTGCACAGCAGGACTTCCACCTCGGCTCCCAGGGCTACGAGCGAGGCCATGAGCCCCCCGGCGCCGAGCGTTTCATCATCAGGATGGGCTGCCACGACCACGAAGCGCATGCCCGCCAGCTCAGCCGCGTCGAGTGGCAGTTCGGGTACAGCAGCCAGTCCGCTCCGGGCCCAGGCTTCCTCGGCGGTCCCCTGGTCTGCGTGGGAAAAGGTCACCACGGGCAGTCCCCCTTGAGTGCCAGCCGGCCCAGTTGGGCATCATCACGTGCGCCGTGATGCTGCCGGACATACAGCGCCAGGTCCGCCATCCTTTTGGCATACGGTTCATCAAAGGCGAGTGGCCCCGGCCCCCGGTTGGAGCACACGAGGTGAAGGACACGTTCGACGGCGGCCGCAACGGTTCCGCGCACGCGCTGGGCCTCGCTCCAGGTGCTTTGGCTCCCGTCGGCGCCGAGGGTGCCGTCGTCGATTCGGGCTGCCGTCCGGGCCAGGTACTGCAGGGCGGCGGCGATGGTCCGGTCCACCTCGCCCAATGCCGCGAGCGCCAGCTGGTCCGGCTCCCGCCCATTATCCGCACCTGCCAGCAGGCCGGCACGGAAATCCCGCGCCACCCCTACGGCTCCGCCCAGCCAGCAGGCGGCGACGCCCATCCCGCCCCAGGCGAAACCGGGCCGGCTGTGATACCAGCCGGTGTCGCCAACCGGCGTCGCCGGGACCTGGTCGAAGCGCACGCTACCGCTGGGGATCTCCCGCAGGCCGCGCGCAATCCACTCCGGCTCCTCACATGCCACGCCCGGGTGGCGAAGGCTGACGGCAAAAGCCGCCCGGCCGCCGTCGTCCGTGTGCGCGGTGATGACGGCGCAGTCCAGCCGGCCGGCAAGTGAACACCAAGGCTTGATTCCGTTGAGCACAATGCCGGTGCTTCCGGAGCGCGCCTCAAGCCTGGCGTTGGGTGCCTCTGCAGCGAACACGCCCCACGCTGCTTCCGCGGCACCATCCGGCCTGGGATGAACGGCCGGAAAGGCCTGGCCGGCCTGGGCAAGGATGGCGACGGCGTCGAGGTGCGGCTCAAGCACTCGGGCCGCGGCAACGTCAGTGGCAGCCACGGAGGCCAGGAGCTCCCACAACACGGCGGTGCGTCCTTCACCGGGCCGCGGCCACGTCCGTCCGGCCTCGACGGCCAGGGCCAGCAGGGCCGGCACATCACCTACGGCACCGGCGAACGGCTCCAAGAGGGAACCCCACGGGGAGAGCCCAGCGGGGGCGGAACTGAGGAGCACAGGAGTAAGTGGCGCTTGCAAATACGTCCTCCAGGAGAGATGTCCGGCGGGCACCGGACGCATCTCCACAGCTTACTTACTGTTTTGCGGGAGAATGCGCGCCAGGGCGAACCCGTCCCAGCCTTTCGAGCCGACGGTCTGGATCACGGTGGCGTCCAGCCGGGGGTGGTTGCCCAGCAGCTTGAGTGCATCGATGATCCCCGGCGCGTTGACGGGGTCGATGTCCGGGTCCAGCACCGCGCCTTCCCAGATGGTGTTGTCCAGGACCACCGCGGCGCCGGGCCGGCCAAGCCTGACGGCCCAGTCCAGGTAGCGGCTGTTGTTCTGCTTGTCGGCGTCGATGAAGATGAAGTCGAACGGCTCCCGTTCCTCTTCCTCGAGGGCCGCCAGGGTCTCCAGCGCCGGGCCCAGCCGGATCTCCACCCTTTCCCCCAGGCCGGCCGCATCAATATTGGCCCACGCCACTTCTGCGTGCTGGGGCAGGTACTCGCAGGTGACCAGGGTGCCGTTAGGGGGCAGCCCCCGGCCCATCCAAATGGTGCTGTATCCCGCGAGCGTCCCGATCTCCAGGATGCGCCGGGCACCGGACAGCTGGACCAGGAGCTTCAGGAGCTTCCCTGCGTTAGGCGCCACCTCGATGGCGGGCATGCCGGCCTCCGCCGCGGCGTGGATGGCCTGCTGGACGGCGCTGTCCGGATGCACTACGGCAGCGGACAGGAACTCCTCGGTGGCAATCCATTCCGGCCGCGGCTTGTGCTCGAACATTGCCACATTTTGGCACGCGGCGTGCCGGGGGTCCAGACAATGCGGCCCCCTTGTAAGACGCTTAGGGCTCCTGCACCAGGGCATTCTCCAGGCGGTCGACCTTCGCGGTCAGCTCGCCGCTGTAGCCGGGCCTGATGTCTGCTTTGATCACCAGCGAAACACGGCTGCCGTAGTTCCCCACGGCCTCGGTGGCGCGCTTGACGACGTCGAACACCTCGTCCCACTCGCCTTCAATGGTGGTGAACATGGAATCCGTCTGGTTGGGCAGCCCGGACTCCCTGACGATCTTGACTGCGGCTGCAACGGCGTCGTGCACCGACGCATCGTTGGGCCGTGAACCTTCGCTGGGAACGCCTGACGGAGCAACAGAAAATGCAAGCAACATGCTCCCCAGTCTCCCACGCAGCTCCGGACAGCAGCGCAGGTGACGGCAGCGGGCCGCCGTCACATAAGCGCCTACCCCGCAGTAACCGTGTTGGCCGGAAGCTCCGTTGCTACCCTTTTGGGCATGAGCCTCGCAGTCGCCCGAAAGCCCCTCCGTGCCGACGCAGCGCGGAACGTGGACAAGATCATCACGGCTGCACGCCAATGCTTCCGGGAGTTCGGCCCGGAAGTACCGCTCCAGACCATCGCAACCACCGCCGGCGTGGGCCCGGCAACCCTCTTCCGCAACTTCGCGGACAAGGAAGAACTGGTGCTTGCCGCGCTCAACCGGCAGCTCCGGCTCACGGTTGACCCCGTCATGGACGGCGCCCTTGCCGATATCGACGCCGCCGCAGGCCTGCTTCGCGTCCTCGAAGCCCTGATGGGGGCCGCGAGCGACGACGCCAACCTGCTGTGTGCGGTGGCGGGCCGGCGCGAACTCCTCACCGGAATCACCGGTTCCCTGATGGAATCCATGAGCATCCTGCTGGCGCGCGGCCAAGGCCAGGGAAGCCTGCGCACTGACATTTCCATGACGGACATGTTCCGGCTGCTGGCCATGCTGATCGGCGTGGTGGACACCATGGAACCCGGTTCTGATGCGTGGCGCCGCCCGCTGGCGCTGGTGGAGGATGCCATCCGCACGGTCCGCCCGTCGCGTCCGCTCCCCGTGTTCGTTCCCGTGCCGCCCGCGCCCGGCAACACCACGGTAAACGTCCAGCCCGGAACGCTGCCGGAGTAAGCCGTGAGGCGGCCTGCTGCCGGAATTCGTTGACGGTAGTTCTATGGCGGCAATTTCCTGGTGGCAGATGCGTTGTGGGCCAACTCCATTGTTACCAGTAAGTACGTGCAATACACTCTGAATTGGGGTTAGGCAGTCAGCCTCGGCACTTCCACGTTGGAGCAACCCCATGCACTTCGCGCCTGTCCCTCACACAACGGCCGCACTGCAATGAACCACTCAAAGCTTCTCCACTACCTGACCGATCCCCGCGGGCCGGAGGAAGTCCTGCCTGCACTGACCGCCGGCGAGCTCGTGGAACTGCTTGACGCCCTGTACCAGAACCTGGATACCCCCGAACCGGAGTTTGGCGCGCAGGCGTGGTACGAGATGGGCGTCGAGGAAACGTACCGCAGGTCCGTCTCACCTGACGGCGCGGCCCACGGCGTAGCCTAAAACACCGCTTGTTCAGCTCCTGGCTGCCGGTCAATGCCGAGCGGCAGCCAGGGGTCCGGCCGGCCGAAAGTCAGCGCTGGCCGCGGCAGGCGGGGGGCCCAGCCGCTAAGGACTCCAATGCTGATCAGGCCTTGTCTGCGCCCTTTTCGCCGGTGCCACCGTCCTGCTCCCGGCCGGGCTGTTCCTGGTCCTGGCCGGACTGTTCCTGGTCTGGCGTCTCATGACCGGACGGCTCATGGGCCAGGTGCTCATGTCCGGCGTGTCCCACGTAGCCATGTCCGGGATGTTCATGGAATTCGTTGGGAACGTGGTCCTTCGCTTCCATCAGGTGCTGTTGGAGTTTTTCTTCCGCGTCCCGGCGCCTTCTGGCGGTGTCGCGCAGCTCGCGGGTCGACTCCGAACCTCGCGGGTCAAGATAGGCGGCCCGCGGCTTTGCAGACTGTTCCGCGGCCGGCACCCCGGTGCCGTGTTCTCCCCTGGCGTCCTTGCCGGTCTCATCGGTGCCGTGGCCGTCCTGCGGCTCAACAGGCCGTGACTCGTCGTCCATCTCGATTCCTCCTTTGGTGGCCGCCTGGGTGTGGGCTGCCTCTCTTCCAGTCCATCACAGATGGCACCCGGAATGGTGGGCCGCTACGCGCTGCCTGTGTCCGCCCGCTTGCGGATCTCCCGGCGCACCAGGGCCTGAAGGGCAGGCACGGACGACGACGGATCCAGGTCGAGTGCCTCCCGAAGTCTTTGGGAGAGAAGTTCCAGGTCCTCTTCCGGGACGTCCGAAAGTCCGGAAAAGCGCTTGAAGAAGCGTTTGGCAGGAAGGCCCGCCCGGCGTCGGGCGTTCTTATGGCGAAGCCTGCCTGCTAAGCCGCCCGCAGGGTGCAGCTGATTTTCCATGGGTGCCGTTCAATAGGAAATTCCATGGCCAACTGCATAAGCCGATCTCATAGTACAACCGCCACAGGCCCAGCAAAGTGACCTGGATCACCACCTTGGGCACGAATTAGGGGATCAGTTCCAGCCCAGGATCCGCAACAGTGCCGCCGTGCCGGCTCCGGCGATTACCACCACAAGGAACGGTGCCCGGAGTACCAGGGCGACCGCGGCGGCGGCCAGCGCTCCCAGCCTGGCGTCTGCGGCGAGCGCCTGGCCCGACACCACCGCATTCACCACTGTGAGCGAGGCCAGCAGGCCGATGGTCATGGTTCCCGCGACGCGTGAGGTGCGGGGGTCCTCGAGGAACTTGGCGGGAACAAAGTAGCCCACCAGCTTCCATGCGTAGGCAAGGACGCAGGCAATAAGCAGCCAGATCCACAGAGTCATGCGCGTGCTTCCGGGTCCGTGCCGCTTCTGCGCTCCGGTCCGCCAAGACGGTCCTGGTGATCGCCGTGGCGGGCCTGGTGCTCGCCGTGGCCGTGCGTGCCGTAGGGCTCGACGTCGGGTTCGAGGCCTTCGTCGCGGCGGCCATGGCTGAACCAGCCCACCAGCGCGGCAACTACCGCGGCCACCAGGATGGGGACGCCTGGCGGAACGAAGGGAACAGCAACTACGGTCGCCACGGCACACACCACCGCGATGGCGATTGGCTCCCGGCCCTTGAGCCGGGGCCAGAGCAGCGCCAGGAAGGCGGCGACGGCAGCCCCGTCCAGCCCCCATTGCTTTGGATCGCCCAGCCCGCTTCCGGCCAGCGCCCCCACAGCGGTGAAGAGGTTCCAGAGCACGTAGACGCCGATTCCGGCGGTCCAGAATCCGCGCTGCTGTTCGGCCGGGTCTGTCTGGCCCGTGCTCGTGGCAGTGGATTCGTCGATGGTGAGCTGCGCCCCGACGTACTTGCGCCAGCCCATGGGGCGGAGCAGCGCGTTCAGTTGCATGCCGTAGATGCCGTTGCGCATGCCCAGGAGGGTGGCTGCGCTCATGGCCGCCAGGCCTGAGCCGCCGCCTGCCACCACCCCGATGAACGCGAACTGCGAGCCGCCGCTGAAGAGGAGCAGGCTCAACACCATGGTCTGCCAGAAGTTGAGCCCGGACGTCACCGCGAGCGCCCCGAAGGACACGCCGTACAGCCCCGTGGCAATACTGATGGAGATGCCCACCCTGACAGCCGGCGATGCCAGCAGCTTCACCCGCGGCCTCCGGGTTTACGGGCAGGCAGTGCACGTGTCCGCAGGCTCCAGGCCCACAGGATCAGGGGTGCCTGGAGCGGAAGCCGCACGGCGTGGATCTTCCGGCGGCGGGGCGTGCCCTGCGGTCCGTACGCCCTCACGAGGGCATCGACGTGCCCGGCAAGGAATGCGGTGAACATCGCCGTGATGGCAGTGGCCGTCAGCTTCCGGGTGGGTGGCAGGAGAATTCCGACGGCGGCTGCGAGCTCCAGCAGGCCGCTCACGGCGATCCACTCGTCCCGGGACAGGACGGCCCATGGATGCTGGGCTGCGGCGGCTGTGCCCGTGCTTCTTGGGGGCGGGCTGCTTTGGGTTGGACTGCACTCGGTTGAAATGCCTTGGGTTGGACTGTCAGGGGTGGTACCGCTTGGGGTCGCCCCAGGCGAGGAATCCTGCCGGCAGAGGTATCCCGGAACGACGTCACGGTAGAAGCCGGGATCCCTGAAATGCTTGCCGGCACTGGCCAGCAGAAGCGCCCCCATGGCAGCCGCGGACAGGTGCTGCACGGCCGCGCCGGGAATGGATGGGGACAGAGCGGACAGGCCCTTAGCAGCGGGGCCGGACCTGGGAGAAGACATGGAACCACTCAATCACAGCGTCAGCACCCCCAGAAACCCGGCATCCGGCAGGACAGCAGGGCTGCGCAGCTACACAGCTCTGGGCTGCAAGCGTCACAGCCAGGCGGCCGGCGAGCTTCCATATGGTGGTGGCGGGGACTGATAGTCCAGCGGCCGGCCTGCGTCGAGCAGTGGCGGCCCGACGTACCGCAACTCCCCAAAGCTGCTGTGCACGGACCGGTATTCGGGCGATGGGAGTTCCGCAGGGCTTGCTGTGGTGGCCTGGTTTTCGGTGCCAGCCCGGTTTTCCCTGCCGGCCCGGTTTTCCATGCCGGTCAGGGAAAACAGTTCCTCTGCGGTGCGGGCCAGAGACAGGTGTGCAGCGCCGCCCAAACCCGTCCGGCGCCGCGCGGCCAGAAGACCGACTGCAGCCGCAGCCACCCCGTAGCCGGTGGCATGGTCCAGCGCCTGCACCGGAAGGGCACCCGGGCCACCTGCCGTCGTCGTCCTCTCTGCCGTAGAGGTGTGCGATTCCGCTGGCGGCCTGGACAATGCTGTCGAAGCCGCGCAGTCCGCTCCACGGCCCACTGCCGCCCCAGCTGTCCAACGTGACCACCACCAGTCCCGGGTGTGCTGCCAGCAGTTCCCGCGGATTGAGCCCAAACCGGTCCAACGCGCCGTGCCGGTAACCGGTGACCACGGCATCTGCGCCGGCCAGGAGCTGCTGGAAGTTCTGCCGGTTTGCCGCGGGTCCCAGGTCGAGTACTGCGCTGCGCTTGCCAAAGGCCGTGTCCACGAACTGGTCTTCGATCTCGGGAAAGGCGGGCGGGTCGATCCGCAGGACGTCTGCTCCGAGCGCGGCCAGCAGCCGGGTGGCGACCGGCCCTGCGATGACCCGCGTCAGGTCCAGGACCCGCACCCCGGCCAGGGGCAGGCCGTCCGCACCGTGCCCGGCGCCGGTACCGGACACGGTGCTGGGGCTGGCCTCTGTGGCCGCCCCGATATCCTGCAGTCCGAAGCCACTGGTTGTGCCGTCGGCCTGCTCCACAGCGACCCAAGGTCCTGAACCGGCCCCTCGGCCCATGTCGGTCGCAAGCCATTCACCGCGAGTCCGGACAGCCGCGCCAATTCCGCCGTGCCGCTGGATGGCGGCCTCAGCCTCCAGAGCGGCCATGGACTGGAGTTCCCTTTCCACCCCTTCCGCGGAGGTGGCACCCAGCGCCTGCAAAAGCCGTTGCTCATGGTGCGGGTAGTTTGCGTGCAGCCGGATCCAGCCGTCGGCGGTCTTCCGGAAGCCGGACAGGGGCGCGAAACCCTGCGGCTTGCGCCCCGCAATCCGCAGGTGCCCGAAGGAATCAAAGGCAGCTGCCGTGAGCACAGCAGTTGTGCTGTACCGGCCAGGGCTCCCCGTGTACAGGTTCAGGGCTTCCGCGGCTGCTTCCACGGACTGCAGCGCCAGGCCTTCGACGTCGAGCGGCCCGGCCCACCAGCGCGGCACGGGCGGTGTGCCGGGGGCGGCCATGTCAGCGCTACTTTCCCTGCGGCGCGGCCATGTGCAGCTGTTCCAGGACGCGGGCCGGCACGTTGGTGGTGATCTCCTGGATGCCCAACTCCTGGCAGAGGGCCACGTCCTCCGGCGAGTCCACAGTCCACACCCTGAAGCGGCGGCCGGAGTCCAGCCAGCGCCGGACGGTGCCGGGGCGCTCACGGACGTAATCAATACCCGGCCCGGCCATCCCCACCTCCCGGTCATCCAGGATCCGTTCGCCCTCCAGCTGGGTGGCCTTCATCAGGTTTGCGATGGCGCCGCCCGTAATCGGCCCCACCCCCAGCCCGCCACGGATCTCATGGATGGAGACGTCGTCCACGAGTTGGCAGATGTACTGAGGCGGGATGGACAGGAGCAGGTGCCGGACGGAATCGGGGCTGAAACTCATGAATGTCACGGCGATGTTGTCCACTGTGGAGCTTTGCGGGTCCCAGCCCTCGCTGCGGAGTACTTCCAGGACCCGGTCCTCCAGCTTGAGCTGGTAGGGGCTGGGATGCTTGAGCTCAATGGCGAGTTTCACCGGACGGCCCGCCCCGCGCAGGACGTCCAGCAGCTCCGGAAGGGTCAGGAGCTGCTCGGAGCGCGCCCCGTAGGTTTCGGGAATGCGGACGCCTTTCCAGGACGAGAAGTCCAGCTGGCGCAACTCCTCCAGCGTCCGCTCAGCCACCGGGCCCGTTCCGTCCGACGTGCGGTCCAGGTTGGCGTCGTGGAGCAGGACCACGTGCTGGTCCCGGGTCAGGTGGACATCGCACTCCACGCCGTCGGCCCCGTCAGCCAGGGCCTGCAGGTAGGCGGCGCGGGTGTGTTCGGCATACGCGCCGCTGGACCCGCGGTGGGCAAAGACCAGCGGCCGCTGCGGCACTGACTCGTCAATTGTCATGGACACACGGTAGCCGACCCGCCCCCGCCTTCGGGGCTAGGCTTGGCACATGCAGGTGAACTCTGAGGCAACTACTGGGCCAACCACGCAGGAAGCGCTCGCGGAGGCCGCGCGGGAGGTGCCCCCGGGCACCAAGGCGGCTGCCGCCGTCGTAAGCCGCCAGCTTGGTGCTGGCGACGCCGAAAAGGCGGCAGCGCTGCGGAAAATGAAGCTGCTGGCGCTGAGCCTGCTGATCGCCATGGCCGTGGTCTTTGTCTTCGCGTTCGCGCTGCAGAAGGACTATCCATGGCTGCAGTACGTACGCGCGGCCGCTGAGGGTGGCATGGTGGGCGCGCTGGCCGACTGGTTCGCCGTGACGGCGCTGTTCAAGTACCCCATGGGCATCAAGATTCCGCACACAGCCATCATTCCGCGCCGCAAGGACCAGATCGGCGCCTCCCTCGGTGAGTTCGTGGAGACCAATTTCCTCTCCGAACAGGTGGTGCAGGACAAGCTGGCCAGCGTCAACATCGCCCGCCGGGCCGGTGAATGGCTGGCAACCCCCGGTGGTGCCGACCGGGTGGCCAAGGAAGGGGCTGCGGTGATCCGCGGCGCTTTCAAGGTTTTGAATGACGACGACGTCCAGGCCGTCATCGAGGGCATGGTCCGCAAGCACCTGCTTGCTCCGCCGTGGGGACCCCCGGTGGGCAGGCTGGCGGAGCGGGTTTTCCACGACGGGCACCACCACACGCTGGTGGACCTGCTGGTGGACCGTGCTGCGGACTGGGTGGATGACAACCACGAGACCGTCACCCGCCTGGTGTCCGACCGCTCCCCCACCTGGGTTCCGCAGTTCGTGGATGGCTTGGTGGGCGACAAGGTCTACCTCGAAATCCTCAAGTTCGTGCGCGCGGTCCAGGCCGACCCCCGCCACCAGGTGCGCCAGTCAATCGACAAGTACCTCAACGACCTCGCGCAGGACCTGCAGCATGATCCGGCGATGATTGCCCGCGCGGAGGACATCAAGGCGCAGGTGCTCGGCGATCCCGAGGTGCGCGAGCTCGCATCCCGGACCTGGGGCACGGTCAAGAACGCGCTGCTGGGTGCCGTTGACGATCCGGACAGTGAGCTCACCATCAAGTTCAAGGCCGCGGTGCGCGATTTTGGCTCGCGCCTGGTGCAGGATCCGGAGCTGGCCGGCAAGGTCAACGCTTGGATCGGCGACGCCGCCGGGTATCTGGTCCGGACCTACCGTTCGGACATCGCCGGAGTCATCACGGACACGGTTGCGCGGTGGGATGCCGAGGAAACCTCGCAGAAGATTGAGCTCCAGGTAGGCAAGGACCTGCAGTTCATCCGCATCAACGGCACCGTGGTGGGGTCCCTCGCCGGGCTGGCGATCTTCACGGTGGCGCAGCTGATTTTTGGGTGATTCGCTCGCATCGGCCTGGCGGCTAGGCGGGGGCGGCTTCAAATGTCAGTGCCTCGATGGATGATGTGGGTATGGGAATCGGCGGTGGTGCTGGGGTGGCTTTGGAGGGGGTTCATGCCTCCGTTGCCGCCCTGGGTGCGCTGGAGAAAGAGGACGCTTTCCTGGCTTCCGGAGCTCATGCTGGCGTCGGTATGGATGTGTTCCAGCACCGGTATGAGTTGTGCCTGGAAGGGTTGGAGCTGACGGCCCGGCTGGAAGCTCAACTCGCGGCGCTAAAGTCCCGGCAGGCCGGCCGAGCCGTTGAACTGCAGCAAGCGATGACGCCGCCGGACGCCTCGGTCGAGGACCGCACTTACGCTGATATGTCGGTGGTGGAGGAGATCGCCGGGGTGCTGACTATCAGTTCCGCGGCTGCGGGGGCGTTGGTGGAGCAGTCACGGCGGATCTGTTCCCTGCCGCTGGTGTTCCAGGCGCTGGCCGCCGGCGACATGTCCTGGCAGCACGCCCGCATCGTTGGGGACGAGACCGAAGGCCTCACCCCCGAGGGCGCCCTGGCCTTGGTGGCGCATTTCTTCGACCCTGACGCGCCCAACCCCGCCCGCGGCGCCGCCCCCGGCGAGCTTGTCCCATCCCGGTTCCGGGCCAAGGTGCGTGGGTGGCGGGAACGCCACCATCCGGAATCGATCGAGAAGCGCCATGTTAAGGGCGTGGCCGATCGGCGGATGGAATGCACCTCCGACAAGGACGGCATGGCCTGGATCTCCCTCTACCTGCCCGGGGACACCGCATGCGCCATCTGGAACCGCACCACCGCCACCGCCCGCGGACTCCAAGGCCCCGACGAAGAGCGCACCCTCACCCAACTCCGCCCCGACATCGCCGCATCCCTGCTCCTGGGGGCTGGGAACACCACACAGACCGGGAATCCCCGGGCGGTCGGGCAGGTCCCCACCCCGCGGGCCGATGTCCTGGTCACGGTGCCCGTGTTCGCCCTCCTCGGCCAGACCGACGAACCCGCCATGCTGGATGGTTTCGGCCCGATCCCGGCCTCGATGGCACGACGACTGGTCGCCGACGGGGCGGACTCCTTCTACCGGGTCCTGGTCGACCCCCGCGACGGGGCACCCTTGGAAATCGGCCGCACACGTTACCGGCTCACCGAAACCATCAAACGCTGGATCAGGATGCGCGATACCAAATGCAGCTTTCGGGGCTGCACCAACCGCACCCCCGATAACGAAACCGACCACCTACAAGCGTGGGAACACGGCGGCACCACCAACGTCAGCAACCTGGCCCAGCTCTGCCCCAAACATCACCGGCTCAAACATCACAGCCAATGGGCACCGGACCCGGCCACCAAGAATGAACCACCCGGCTGGGCCTCACCCACGGGACGGCACTACAACCCAGAACACCGGGATGCAGAACCAACCCACTGGCCACCAGGAAACTGGTCACCATTGCTCCAATGGGACGCGCCCGCCCTCTGCCACTGCCTGGAGGCCAGCCTCGAAAACTTTCCGCAGTGGGAACCAGACGACGACAGATACGTGGACCTCGACGACCTGCCGGCTGACGATCCCCTCTGGGCCGAACTCCTCGCCACGCCATTAGTACCGTCGGGATGATGGGGCCTTGGCAGTCCAAGGTTCAGTAGTCCTTGAGTCCGGAGCACGCCGCCGCTTTCTACGCGAAGGCCTCCAGCTCGACGCCCGCGGCCTCAAGTCCTGCCCGAATTTTTGCCGCCGTCTCCACGGCGCCGGGGCTGCCGCCCTGCAGTCGCAGGGAGTCCGCCTGGACGGTGACGATGGACCCGTCGATGGCCATCACTTCGCCTTTTGTGGCCAGGCGAACGGCGCGCTCAACGATCGTGTCGACGTCGTCCAGCACGGCGTCTTCCCTGGACAGCGGCACCAGGGTGCCGTCGGCGTAGTAGGCGCGGTCGGCGAAGGCCTCGGTGAACACGGGGTGGCCGGCCTCCTTGGCCTGCTTCAGCAGCTCCGACCCCGGGAAGCCCAGGATGGGAAGTCCAGGATCGTAGGCGTTCACGGCCGCCACGAGTGCGGAGGCCTGCTCAGCATCATGGATCAGGGTGTCATACAGCGCACCGTGTGGCTTCACGAAGTCCACCGAGGCACCCACGGCATGTGCGACGCCGTCGAGCGCGCCCAGCTGGTACAGCACGTCGCCAAATAGCTCATCAAAGCTCATGTCCAGCGAGCGCTGGCCAAAACCGGCCATATCGCGGTACCCAAGGTGCGCACCCACGGTGACGTCAAGTTCGTAAGCCGCCCGGCAGCTGTCCAGCATGATGACGGGATCGCCTGCATGGAGGCCGCACGCTACGTTGACACTGGTGGCCAGCTGGAACATCGCCGGATCGCCACCCGCGGTCCAGGAGCCGAATGATTGGCCTACATCAGCGTTTAGATCCAAGGGTGTTGCCTTCCAGGGTCAGGTTGTCCGGCCCGGCAGCTGCGGTCAGCTCCCCGGGAATGGTGTCCGGCATGGGTCCGAACGCCTCCCTGGCGTTCTGCGCCACGGCACGGCCCATCACGAGGTTACCGGCTCCGCCCACAACTGCCCCTATGCCGAAGGGGAGGGCCCGGCCGAACAGCGCAGTGCCCTGCCGTTTGAGCAGGTTCTTCAGGAAGGCGTGCTGGATCTTCTTCCGGACACTCCCGAATCCAGGGATCGAGGACTTGGACAGCATGTTCCCCCAGACGTCGGCGGGCTTGGCGCCGCCGGCCGCCTGGCCGCTGAGCGTTCCCAGCAGGGCGGTCCCTTCCTCACCAAGCATGATGGCCATAACCATGGTGCCGGCCTTCTCGGGATTGGTGAGGCGGATGCCGTGGAGCTCTGCCAGCGACGTCGCGTAGAGGGCCGTCGCCTCCAGGAAGCCGACGGTTGCGGCTGCGGAAAGTCCCAGCGACGCCACGGTTCCAACACCAGGGACGACGGCGGTGGCACCCACCAGGGCACCCCCACCGGTCACTGCGCGCAGGTAGTCACGCTCTGCGATGGCCGCCAACTGGGCGGCGGTGGCCCGTGGATGCTTCTTCTGGAGCCGGCGGATGTAGGCCACCACCAGGGGCCGCTGGATCTGCACTGCCTTCAGGAGCATGTTGTGGACACCGGGCTTGGGTTTGCCGTCGGCATCGAACATTGCGTTGTGGGCGGTTTCCTGTGCGATTCGTACTGCGGGATTGCTGCGCCTGGCCATGGTCACCTTCATTCAAATCGACCTGCAGCGGGTAGGCTGCCGTGCTTATCCATCCTATGTGGACAAACACTAAGCATGCTGAACTTTCCGCTCCGCGTCACGGCTACCCCCGCCGCCGGCCTTCTAGTTGGCGGGGCCGGCCAGGTTGTTGAACGTGTAAAGGTGGATACCTTCCACTGCTTCGCCGCGCTGCAGTTCCGCGACGATGGCCTCGGAGGAGTAGCGGCCATCTTGGAGCAGGCGCCGGCCAAGGGGTCCCCTGCGGTTCAGCAGTGTGAGGGATGGGCCTACACCGATTTTCAGCGCGGCGCGAATGAGCTGCGCCCGCGGAACGGCGCCGGGCACTCCGGCCCAGACAGGCAGGCGCACCCCTTCCCGGCGCAGGGTTTGGGCGTACCACTGGATCCGGGGGGCCGAAAGGCACAGTTGCGTCACCACTGACGCTGCCAGGTGCTGCTTCTCCAGCAGGGCATCAAGCATGTGCAGTTCGCTGTGGCCCGGGCGCCCTTCGGGGTAGCCCGCCACGCCGGCCCGGATGGTGCCGCCAGAGACCTCCGCGAGGTCCTCCAGCAACGGAAGGCTGCTGTCATAGGGACCGGCCGGCTCCCCCGTGTCACCGCCGACGGCGAACACTTCGGTGATGCCGGCGTCGTGGCAGTTACGGACCACGCCGGCCAGTTGCTCACGGCTTTCGATGCTTCGTGCGGCCAGGTGCGGAACAACCTCGAAGCCAAGGTAGGCAAGCTCAATGGCCGTCCGGATGGTGGGTCCCACACCCTGGCGGGGCAGGCACGTCACCGTCAGCTGCGCCCCAGGGGGCACGGCGGCCTGGATGCGGGCGGCAATACCCTCCGAGGGAATGATCTGCATCCGGACAGGCAGTACCGTACCGTACTTGCCGGCTTGTCCTTCCGCGGGAGTCGGTGCTGCGACTGGTGCCAGGAGGGATCGAATCGTCATGAGGAACTCCAGGTTTGGCCGGCCACGGGTGGCACGGCATGGATCGGGTCCCTCCCCGCTCTGTATTGGACCTGAGAGATTCCGCAAACCCATCAGGGCCTGCTTGCACCGTCGGTG
>NZ_JARETC010000024.1:0-7648 GCF_029077345.1 Arthrobacter sp. NQ4
AGCCTTTCGAGCTGTGGCGGGAGAGTTCTCCCGGCCATCACCGGGCAGGCGCCGTAGGAGCAAATCCTCCCCAGGAATCTCTCAGGCCCATGTACCGTCACGGCGAGGCGACTCTGGAAAGCAGTGCTGCTCCGGCAGCACTCACCGACGGTGCAAGCAGGCCCTGATGGGTTTGCGGAATCTCTCAGGTCCAATACAGAGCGGGGAGGGACCCGATCCATGCCGTGCCACCCGTGGCCGGCCAAACCTGGAGTTCCTCATGACGATTCAATCCCTTCCGTCTGCCTTTTCAGACCGGCATATCGGTGCACGCCGCCAGGCTGACGTGGACACCATGCTCAAGGCCGTTGGCTACGACAGCGTTGATGGACTGGTGGACATCGCCGTTCCCAACTCAATCCGCCAGTCCAAGCCCCTTGCGCTCAAAGACGCGCTGAGCGAGGTTGAGGTCCTTGCGGAGCTGCGCAGGCTCGCCGCCAAGAACAAGACGGCCGTGCAGATGATCGGCCAGGGCTACTACGACACCATTACGCCCGCCGTCATCCGCCGGAATGTCCTGGAGGCCCCGGCCTGGTACACCGCCTACACCCCGTACCAGCCCGAGATTTCCCAGGGCCGGCTCGAGGCACTGCTGAATTTCCAGACCATGGTCCAGGACCTGGTGGGCCTGCCGATCGCCAACGCCTCGCTGCTCGATGAAGCCACCGCCGTGGCCGAGGCCGTGCTGATGATGCGCCGCGCCAACAAGACCAAGCCTGCAGCGGACGGCAAGACCGTCCTGGACGCAGACGTCCTGCCGCAGACCATCGCCATCGTCAAGGGCCGCGCCGAGGCGCTCGGCTTCGAAGTTGAGGTCGCCGACCTGTCCAACGGCCTGCCCGACGGCGACATCAACGGCATCGTGCTCCAGCAGCCCGGTGCCTCCGGGCGGGTCTGGGACCAGTCCGCCACTATTGCGGCGGCGAAGGAGCGCGGCGCGCTGGTCACGGTCGCCGCTGACCTGCTGGCATTGACCCTGATCACCCCTCCGGGCGAACAGGGCGCCGACATCGCCGTCGGCTCCACCCAGCGCTTCGGTGTCCCGCTGTTCTTCGGCGGCCCGCACGCCGCCTACATGGCCGTGGCCAAGGGCCTGGAGCGTTCCATGCCGGGCCGCCTGGTGGGCGTATCCAAGGACGACGCCGGCCTCCCGGCGTACCGCCTGGCGCTGCAAACCCGCGAGCAGCACATCCGCCGCGAAAAGGCGACATCCAACATCTGCACCGCGCAGGCCCTGCTGGCCATCGTCTCCTCCTTCTACGCCGTTTACCACGGCCCCGACGGGCTGAAGGCCATCGCCGAGCGCGTCCACAACAACGCCCGCGCCCTCGCCACCACGCTCCAGATCGCAGGCCGGGAACTGGCCGCCGAGGCGTTCTTCGATACGGTCACGGTCTCCGTCCCGGGCGAGGCCGCCAAGGTCATCACCGCTGCTGAAGCACGCGGCATCAACCTGCGCCACATCGACGCCGACACCATCGGCGTGTCCGTGGATGAAACCACGACGCCGGAAATCCTGTCCGCGATCGCCGTCGCCTTTGGAGCCGGCCCGGTAGTGGACGCTGAGGGCTTCAACCTGCCCGCAGAGGTGCTCCGCACCTCCGAGTACATGCAGCACCCGGTGTTCAACACCCACCGGTCCGAAACCCAGCTGCTGCGCTACATCCGCAGGCTGTCGGACCGGGACCTCGCACTGGACCGCACCATGATCCCGCTGGGCTCGTGCACCATGAAGCTGAACGCCACCGCCGAGATGGAGGCCATCTCCTGGCCGGAGTTCGCCTCCATCCACCCCTTCGCCCCGGACTCCCAGACCGAAGGCTGGCGTGAACTGATCAGCGGCCTGGAAGCCGACCTTGCGGAAATCACCGGCTACGACCAGGTGTCGCTGCAGCCGAACGCCGGTTCCCAGGGCGAGCTCGCCGGCCTGCTGGCCATCCGCGGCTACCACCGCGCCAACGGCGATACCCAGCGCAACGTGTGCCTGATCCCCGCTTCCGCCCACGGCACCAACGCCGCCTCTGCTGTCCTGGCCGGCATGAAGGTCGTCGTCGTTGCCACGGCCGCGGACGGCACCATCAACCACGAGGACCTGTACGCGAAAATCGAGGCGAACAAGGACGTCCTCTCGGCGATCATGATCACCTACCCGTCCACCCACGGCGTGTACGACGCGGACGTGACCGAGATCTGCGAGGCTGTGCACGCTGCCGGTGGCCAGGTCTACGTTGACGGTGCCAACCTGAACGCCCTGGTGGGACTGGCCCAGCCCGGCAAGTTCGGCGGCGACGTCTCCCACCTGAACCTGCACAAGACCTTCTGCATCCCGCACGGCGGCGGCGGACCCGGCGTCGGACCTGTTGCGGCCAAGGCCCATCTGGCGCCGTTCATGCCCGGCGACGCCAACAAGGCAGCGCATGAGGAAGGCCACGGCGTGGCCATCAGCGCCTCGAACTTCGGTTCCGCCGGTGTCCTGCCGATCTCCTGGGCGTACGTGAAGCTCATGGGTGGCGAGGGCCTGACCGAGGCCACCAAGGCAGCCCTGCTCGCAGCGAACTATGTTGCCGTGCGCCTGAACGAGTACTTCCCGGTGCTGTACACCGGTGAAGGCGGGCTCGTGGCGCACGAATGCATCCTGGACCTGCGCGACCTGACCGCCAGGACCGGCGTCACGGCCGAGGATGTGGCCAAGCGCCTCATCGACTTCGGCTTCCACGCCCCGACCCTGGCGTTCCCGGTGGCAGGCACCTTGATGGTGGAGCCCACGGAGTCCGAGGACCTGGCCGAGATCGACCGCTTCATCGAGGCCATGATCACTATCCGCAAGGAAATCGACCAGGTGGCCAACGGCGACTTCTCTGTCCAGGACTCCCCGCTGCGCAACGCACCCCACACCGCGTCCGCCGTCGTGAACTCCGAATGGACCCGCCAGTACAGCCGCGAGCAGGCCGTCTTCCCCGTCCACCACCTCAAGCAGGACAAGTACTTCCCGCCGGTGGGCCGGATCGACGGCGCCGCCGGAGACCGGAACCTGATCTGCTCCTGCCCGCCGCTGTCCGAGTTCGAAAACTAAGGATCCCCCATGACTGAGAACTACACGGCTCTTTACGAAGAGCACAAGAAGCTTGGCGCCTCCTTCACCGACTTCGGTGGCTGGCAGATGCCGCTCAAGTACAGCTCCGAACTGGCTGAACACCACGCCGTCCGCAACGCTGCCGGCCTGTTCGACCTCTCCCACATGGGCGAAGTGTGGGTCACCGGGCCCCAGGCCGCGGCTTTCCTGGACTACGTCCTGGTGGGCAAACTGTCCGCCATCGCGGACGGCAAGGCCAAGTACTCGCTGATCTGCAATGAAGACGGCGGCATCATCGACGACCTCATCACGTACCGTTTCGGCGATGAGAAGTACCTGGTGGTTCCCAACGCCGGCAACGCCCCCACCGTGGCGGCCGCCCTCGCCGAACGCGCTGCCGCCTTCGACGTGACGGTGGAGGACGCTTCGGCGGCAACCTCGCTGGTCGCAGTCCAGGGACCCAAGGCCGAGGCCATCCTGCTCAAGCTCACGGACGAGTCCCAGCACGCCCTGGTCACCGACCTGAAGTACTACGCGTTCAACGAAGTCACCGTGGCCGGCCACGATGTCATCCTGGCCCGCACCGGCTACACCGGTGAAGACGGCTTTGAACTCTTCCTCCCGAACGAAGGCGCCGCTTCCCTGTGGGAGTCCGTGGCCCAGGCCGGGGAAGAGTTCGGCATTGTCCCCTGCGGCCTCGCATCCCGCGATTCGCTTCGCCTTGAAGCGGGCATGCCGCTGTACGGCAACGAGCTCTCGCTGGAGCGTTCGCCGTTCGACGCCGGCCTTGGCCCCGTAGTTGCCCTCAAGTCCAAGGAAGGCGACTTCGTGGGACGGGCCGCACTTGAGGCAGCCAAGGAAGCCGGCCCCAAGCGCAAACTCGTTGGCCTGAAAGGGCACGGCCGCCGTGCCGGCCGTGGCGGCTACCCCGTCCTCAAAGACGGAAACGTGGTGGGCGAGGTGACCTCGGGCCAGCCGAGCCCCACCCTTGGCTACCCCGTGGCACTGGCCTACGTCGACGTCGAGCACGCTGAGCTGGGCACCGCACTGGACGTGGACCTGCGCGGCAAGGCCGAGCCCTTCGAAATCGTCGCGCTGCCCTTTTACAAGCGCCAGAAATAGCCCGGCGCTCCCGCATTTTTGAACCCCAAACTTAAGGAAACACACCATGGCTAAAGTTGCCGCTGAACTGAAGTACTCCGCCGAACACGAATGGATCGCCGCCGACGGCTCCGGCCCGTCCGTGGTGGGCGTGTCCGCCGTTGCCGCCGAGGCACTGGGCGACATCGTCTACGTGGACCTGCCCGAGGTTGGCGCCACGGTGACCGCAGGCGAGACCTGTGGCGAGATCGAGTCCACCAAGTCCGTCTCCGACCTGTACTCCCCCGTGACGGGCGAGGTCACGGAAGTCAACGACGACGTCGTCAGCGACCCCGCCGTGATCAACAACGACCCCTACGGCGCCGGCTGGCTCTTCAAGGTCACCGTCACCGAAGAGGGCCCGCTGCTGTCCGCACAGGAATACGCCGAAGCAAACGGCGGCGAACTGTGAGCGGCGCTTCATCCGCTGCGGGCACCGTGGCCTTTGAACAGGTGGTCTCCCCCAGCCTGAACGCAGACCTCGCTGCCCTGGACCCCGAGATTGCGGCAAAGATCGACGACGAACTGGGCCGCCAGCGCGACGGCCTGGAAATGATCGCTTCCGAGAACCACACAGCCGCAGCGGTCATGCAGGCGCAGGGCTCGGTGCTGACCAATAAGTACGCCGAGGGCTACCCGGGCAAGCGGTACTACGGTGGCTGCGAGCACGTGGACGTCATCGAGCAGCTGGCCATCGACCGGGTCAAGGCCCTGTTCGGCGCCGGGTTCGCCAACGTCCAGCCGCACTCCGGCGCCCAGGCCAACGCCTCGGTGATGCACGCGCTCATCAAGCCCGGCGACACCATCATGGGACTGAACCTGGCCCACGGCGGCCACCTGACCCACGGCATGCGGATCAACTTCTCCGGCAAGCTCTACAACGTGGTCCCGTACCAGGTCCGCGAAGACACCCACACCATCGACATGGCAGAGGTGGAGCGGCTGGCCCAGGAGCACAAGCCGCAGCTCATCGTGGCCGGCTGGTCAGCCTACGCGCGCCAGCTGGACTTTGCCGAGTTCCGCCGGATCGCCGATTCCGTGGGTGCCTACCTCATGGTGGACATGGCACACTTCGCCGGACTGGTGGCCGCGGGCCTGCACCCCTCGCCGGTCCCGCACGCCCACGTGGTCACCTCCACCACGCACAAGACCCTCGCCGGTCCGCGCGGCGGCATCATCCTCTCCAACGACCCCGACGTCGCGAAGAAGATCAACTCCGCCGTCTTCCCGGGCCAGCAGGGCGGGCCGCTGGAGCACGTCATCGCCGGCAAGGCCGTGGCGTTCAAGATCGCGGCGTCCGAGGAATTCAAGGAGCGGCAGGAGCGCGTCCTGGCCGGCGCCCGCATCCTGGCCGAACGCCTGGTCCAGCCGGACGTCACCGCCAGGGGCATCAGCGTGGTGTCCGGCGGCACCGACGTGCACCTGGTCCTGGTGGACCTGCGCAACTGCGAACTCGATGGCCAGCAGGCAGAAGACCGACTGGCTGCGATCGACATCACCGTCAACCGCAACGCGGTCCCCTTCGACCCGCGTCCGCCAATGGTCACCTCGGGCCTGCGCATCGGCACCCCGGCCCTGGCCACCCGTGGCTTCGGCGAGGACGCCTTCCGCGAGGTTGCGGACATCATTGCCGAGGCATTGATTGCCGACGCCGGCGCGGACCTTTCCGGGCTGCGTCACCGCGTCGAGGCACTCGCCGCCGCCCACCCGCTCTACCCGGGCGTCGCACCACTGTCCTGATCTCCGGTTGCTACCGGGACCGGCGGACCGGACATTTTCACGCCTCGTTGGGCCCACGCCGTCAGGGTTCCCTGGCCGAGCTTGCGAGGCTAGGGAGACGGTGGGGAGCAGGCTTTCGAAAAGTCCGGCTCCGCCGGCCCCTCGTGCGCATGTCTCCTGGTGACGTGCCCGCGGAGTGGGTGGGGCATCCGGCAGCGTGCGTCTAAGGGAGCGTCACGTCCGCTCAGCGGGCGTCTTCGCGACCGAGCACGCAGAGGATGTCCTGCCCGCTCCATCCCGACCACTTGTATTAGTTAGGAACCACGCACATGGCTGTTGGTGTCTTTGACCTCTTTTCGATCGGTATTGGGCCGTCGTCTTCGCATACGGTGGGGCCGATGCGGGCTGCTGCCGTGTTTGCTGAGGAGTTGAAGGCCTCGGGGAAGCTCGCGGACGTGGCGTCGTTGCGGGTGGATTTGTATGGGTCGCTGGCCGCGACGGGGCATGGGCATGGGACGATGACCGCGATCCTGTTGGGGTTGGAGGGGTTCCATCCGGAACTGATCCTGCCCGAAGAGGTGGAGGAGCGGCTGGCTTCGATCGCGGAGACCGGGATCCTGAACCTGGCCGGTGCTGGTGGTGAGGGTATGGTGTTGCCGTACGGGGTGGGCGACATGGTGTTGCGGCCGTTGACGGTGCTGCCGCGGCACACGAACGGGATGACGTTCACCGTCACCGACGCTGAGGGTTCCGTGGTGCATGCGGCGACGTTCTTCTCGGTCGGTGGCGGGTTCATCGTCCGCGAGGGGGAAGAGGACGCGGCGCAGCAGGAACTGGACGCGTCCAAGGAGGTGCTGCCGCTGCCGTTCCGGACCGCGGCGGAGCTGCTGGAGCACTGCGCGGTGACCGGGCTGGGCATCGCGGACGTGATGTTCGTGAACGAGAAGGACTCCCGGTCCGAGGAGGAGATCCGGGCCGGGCTGGTGCATATCTGGTCGGTGATGGAGAACTGCGTGGCCACCTCGCTCAAGCGTGAAGGGGTGCTGCCGGGCGGGTTGAAGGTCCGCCGCCGCGCCCCGGACTGGTACGAGCGGTTGAAGAAGGAAACCGCCCGCCCCGAAGACACCGATAATGACGGCCAGGACCACTACGACCCGAGGTATTGGCAGGAGTGGGTTAACTTGGTGGCGCTGGCCGTGAACGAGGAGAACGCCTCCGGCGGGAGGGTGGTCACCGCCCCCACGAACGGGGCGGCCGGGATCATCCCCGCGGTGCTGTTCTACGCCCTGCACTTCGCCCCGGGCATGGACCAGGCCACCCAGGCCGACCGCGACGATGTGGTGGTGCGGTTCCTGCTCGCCGCCGGTGCCGTCGGGGTGCTCTACAAGGAACAGGCCTCGATCTCCGGGGCCGAGGTGGGCTGCCAGGGCGAGGTCGGGTCCGCGTCCTCGATGGCCGCCGCGGGCCTGGCCGAGGTCATGGGCGGCACCCCGGCCCAGGTGGAGAACGCCGCGGAAATCGCGATGGAACACAACCTCGGCCTGACCTGTGACCCGATCGGCGGGCTGGTCCAGGTCCCCTGCATCGAACGGAACGCGATCGCCGCCGCGAAAGCCATCAACGCCGCGAAAATGGCGCTCTGGGGCGACGGCACCCACCGCGTCTCCCTCGACGAAG
>NZ_JARETC010000025.1:0-4803 GCF_029077345.1 Arthrobacter sp. NQ4
CGGAAGCTAAGACCCACAGCGCCGATGGTACTGCACCCGGGAGGGTGTGGGAGAGTAGGTCACCGCCGGAACAACTATTAATGGTCGAGGCCCCAACCACACGGTTGGGGCCTCCCACATTTAACACACAAAACATTCCTGGGCTGTTCCATCAGGTACGGTCCCCAAAACCCGCGCTCACCAGCCACATTTACTGGCGCATGTGGCTCAGCCGCCTAGACTTACCGTCTATGACCCCCCAGATCCAAGGACCCAGGGGCAAGCGGGCCACCATCCTGGATGTGGCAGCTGCAGCCGGTGTTTCACGACAGACCGTGACACGCGCCATGAATGACATGGCCGGCATCAGCCGGGAAACCAGGGAACGGGTTCAGGGACTTGCGGCGGAAATGGGGTACATCCCCAGCCGTTTTGCGAAGGGCCTGGTGCAGGGCGCCCGGACTTCTGTAGGACTCGCCATCCCGGACCTGACAAACCCCTATTTTCCGGCCTTCGCCTCCAGCGTGGTTGAGGCTGCCACCGAGCGCGGCTGGAACGTAGTGATGGACGACTACGGCCATGGCACCGGCAGCGCCGCAACTGCCGCTGCCCGGCTTGCACCCCAAGTGGATGCGCTGATCGGCTACCTTGCGCCGCACGCTGACGAAGCGCAGGCGCTGATGGGCCGGCGCCCCGTCGTCGCCATCGACTACCCGGGCACGGACACCGCCGGAGGAATCTCCTTCGACTACCGTCACGCTGCCCGGCTCGCCCTCAGGCACCTGTCGTCCCGGGGCTGCCGGAACATCATGTTCCTGGACTCGGACCAAGGCACTAACGCCAGCAGCCGCAGCGCGGCAGCAGCGGCCGAGGCCGAACAGGCAGGCGTGCACCTCACCCGCTTGCCGGCGGAGCCGTCCGCGGCCGCTGCCAAATCGGCGATCGCCCTGCTCTTGACGGGCGGGGGGCGCGTCGACGGCATTCTCGCCTTCAACGACCTGATGGCAGCAGGCGCACTGAAGGCGCTCCAGGGAACTGGCAGGTCTGCCCCGGACGATTGTCCGGTCATCGGCATGGACGGGATACCACTCGGGGAGCTGCTCACTCCCGAGCTGACCACCCTCTCGCTGGACCTTCGCGCGGTGGGCCGCGCCGCCGTCGGACTCGTGGACGGCTTGCTTTCCGGCGCAGTCCAGGACCGCAGCCCCGAGGCCTTCCTGACCCTCCGGCATCAGCTTGTCCTCCGGCAGTCCGCCTGACCCCTACTCAAATGGAAATCGAACGGTTAGGCTTCTTCTGCAGCACCGTGAACGTTCACGTACCGTACTCCTCCCCGCCAAGGAAGACATATGCCATTGCACAACCGAGCCGGAACTGCCGGTTACGGCTCCGCCGCCACAGCCACGGCCCCCTCCCGCTTCCTGGATCTTGGTGCCGCGGAGGCCAAGGAGTTGGCCTCGCCGGCACCGGGGCGGGGAAGCCTTCCAGCACGGGCGTACCTCGAATCCGACGCGCCCAGGCTCTCACTGAACGGGGAATGGCAGTTCCGGCTGAGCCCCGGAATCCGAACCGCGCCCAACGACGGGTGGCAGCGCGGCACCGGGCTGTCCGGCTTCACTGCCCTTCCCGTCCCCTCGAGCTGGAACATGCATGGCCACGGCTCCCCGGCCTACACCAATGTCCAGTTCCCCTTCCCGGTGGAACCCCCGCACGTGCCGGATGCCAATCCCATCGGCGACCACCTGGTGGCCTTTGAGGCAGGCCCGGAGTTCCTCCCGCACGCCGTGCTCCGGTTCGATGGCATCGATTCGGCCGGGACCGTGTGGCTGAACGGGGTGGAACTGGGGACTACCCGCGGGAGCAGGCTGGCCCACGAATTCGATGTCTCCGGCGTCCTGGTCGAAGGCACCAACACCCTGGCGATCCGGGTGGCTCAGTTCTCCGCCTCGAGCTACGTGGAGGACCAGGACATGTGGTGGCTCCCGGGCATCTTCCGGGACGTTACGCTTCAGGGCCGGCCGGCGCAGGGGATCGACGATGTCTTTGTCCACGCGGGCTACCACCCGGGAACGGGCGCCGGCTCACTCCGCGTTGAGGTGACCCGCTCGGGGCAGGCGATTGACGCCGTCGTCCGCGTTCCGGAACTTGGCCTCGAGCTGGCAGCCGGGGTGGAGCAGCAAATCCCCGGCGTGGAGCCCTGGTCCGCTGAAATCCCACGCCTCTACGACGCCACTGTCAGCACCCCCGGCGAGACTGGCTCGCTGCAGCTGGGCTTCCGGAGCATCACCATCGAGGACGCCCAGTTCAAATTGAACGGCCGGCGGATCCTGCTTCGCGGCGTAAACCGCCACGAGCACCACCCCCGGCTTGGTCGCGTGGTGCCGCGGGATGTGGTGGAGGCCGAGCTGCGGTTGATGAAGCAGCACAACATCAATGCCATCAGGACCTCGCATTACCCGCCGCACCCCGAGTTCCTTGCGCTGGCGGATCGGCTGGGCTTTTACGTCGTCCTTGAATGCGACCTGGAAACGCACGGCTTCCACAGCGCCGGCTGGGCACAAAACCCCAGCGATGATCCGCGGTGGGAGGCTGCGCTGGTGGACCGGATGCAGCGGACGGTGGAGCGCGACAAAAACCATCCTTCGGTGATCATGTGGTCGCTGGGCAATGAGGCGGGCACCGGCAGGAACCTGGCGGCCATGTCGCGCTGGACCAAGGACCGTGATCCGTCCCGTCCCATCCACTACGAAGGTGACTGGTCCTCGCCCGACGTGGACGTCTACTCACGGATGTACGCCAGCCAGGCCGAGACGGAGCTCATCGGGCAGGGCATTGAACCGGCCCTGGAGGATGCCGCACTCGATGCGCGGCGCCGCGCCATGCCGTTCATGCTGTGCGAATACGTCCACGCCATGGGCAACGGGCCTGGCGGCATGAGTGAGTACCAGGAGCTGTTCGAACGGTATCCCCGGCTTATGGGCGGCTTCGTCTGGGAGTGGCTTGAGCACGGGATCACCGTCCCCTCCCCTGGCGGCGGCCACCACTTCGCCTATGGCGGGGACTTCGGTGAGGAGATCCACGACGGGAACTTCGTCACGGACGGGCTGGTGGATGCCGACCGCAACCCCCGCCCCGGCCTGCTGGATTTCAAGAAGGTGATTGAACCGCTGCACATCGGGGTGGCAGACTCCTGGGCCGGCTTCACCGTGCGGAACGGCCAGGACTTTGCCGACACATCCGCCTTGCGGTTCCAATACAAGGTGGAGGACGACGGCGGCACGCAGCTGGAGGGATCGGTGGCAGTTCCGCCGCTCGCACCGCAGTCCCGGGCCGTCGTGGAGCTGCCGGCAGAGGTGGCCCGGTATGTGGCGGGCCTGCCGGAGAGCCAGCCGGCCGTACTCACGGTCAGTGCCGTACTTGCCTCGGACACTGCCTGGGCTGCTGCCGGCCATGAGGTGGCGTGGGGGCAGGCAGTCAGGGCGGTGCAGCCACCCGCCATGCCGCCGGCCGAAGAACCGGTTGACGTCACCGACCAGGAACTCCGGCTGGGTCCTGCCGTATTCGACCGGGCCACCGGCATGCCCACCTGCATCGGGGGCCTGCCCGTGGAAAAGCTGGGCCTGGTCCTGTGGTGGGCACCCACGGACAACGACCTTGGCCGGGAGTGGGGAAGCGCGGACGAGCGGCCCCTTGCCACCCAGTGGAAGGAGGCGGGACTCGACCGGCTGCACACCCGCCTGCTTGGCATCAGCGCCGAAACAACGCCCGACGGCGGCGAGCACCTTCGCGTCAGCACGCGCATGGGGGCGGCGGACAAGCAGTTCGGAGTGTTGGTCGACTATGAGTGGACCAGCGGGGCCGGCTCCCTGGCATTGCGGACCCATGTCACGCCGGTAGGGGAGTGGGTCAACGCCGGCTTTGAGGTGGAGTGGGCTCGGATCGGGCTGGAGCTTGTGCTGGGCGCCGGGACAACCACCGTGGGCTGGTTCGGCCAGGGCCCGCACCAGAGTTACCCGGACACCGGGCAGGGCACCCGGACAGGATGGTTCGAGCTGCCCCTTGCCGGCCTGGACGTGGAGTACGTCCGCCCCCAGGAGTCGGGGGCCCGGTCAGGAGTGCGGTCCGCGGTATTGAGCACGGGTGGCAGGGAGCTGCACGTTTCCGGTACGCCCTTTGCGCTGACAGTCCGGCCGTACAGCATGCAGGCCCTGGCAGCAGCAACCCACAGGCCGGATCTCATTCCGGACGGGCGCACCTACATCTACCTTGACCATGCCATGAGGGGTGTGGGCACAGCAGCGTGCGGGCCGGGCGTGCTGGAGCCATACCGCCTGAAGCCCCGGACGGCGGCCTTCGACGTGGTCCTCCGGGTGACCGGGAACGGCCTGCAGCAGATGTGAGCCACTCCATAAAGCCGGCAAACTGGCGCCGGAGGGGCCGAAACCCCCGCCTAAGCAGCCAAAAACCGCGGTATTCCGGGGTTTAGGAGGCCCCTGGGGTAGGGTTTGGTTCGATTTGCGGTGGGGGTTGTGTGCGGGTATTGTTTTCTGAGTCGCCGCCGCTGAAGCGGAAAAATAGCGGCCAACCCCCCTTTTTGAACGGCCTGGAAAATGGTTCGCTTTTTGTGCGTGCTGTTGTTGGGTGGGGGCTGATCCTGGAGGTTTTGGGTCACGGAAACGTGGTTTGCAAAGCCGGGTGGGATCGGGTAAGTTTGAAAAGTTGCTCCGGAGCGATCCTGAACGTTGGTTTGGGTGGTGCCGGGTGTGTCTGTTGTTTGAGAACTCAATAGTGTGCCAAGTTTGTTGATACCGATTATGTATGTAA
>NZ_JARETC010000026.1:0-3261 GCF_029077345.1 Arthrobacter sp. NQ4
GTTTTCGTGGTTCTCTCGAAAATGTTTTTGATCTTTGTGGTCAAGTTTTTAAGAGCACACGGTGGATGCCTTGGCATTAGGAGCCGAAGAAGGACGTAGGAATCTGCGATAAGCCTGGGGGAGTCGATAACCGGACTGTGATCCCAGGGTGTCCGAATGGGGAAACCCCGCCAAGCGCGCGAGTGACTTGGTGACCCGTACCTGAACACATAGGGTGCGTGGGGGGAACGCGGGGAAGTGAAACATCTCAGTACCCGCAGGAAGAGAAAACAATAGTGATTCCGTTAGTAGTGGCGAGCGAACGCGGATCAGGCTAAACCGTTCCATGTGTGATAGCCGGCGGGCGTTGCATGGTCGGGGTTGTGGGACTTTCCATACCAGTTCTGCCGGGCTGGTGGGGTGTGATGTGCGCGCATAGGTGAACGGTTTTGAAAGGCCGGCCAGAGAGGGTGTTAGTCCCGTAACCGTAATGTGTTTGTACCGCCTGTGAGAGTATCCCAAGTAGTACGGGGCCCGAGAAATCCCGTGCGAATCTGTCAGGACCACCTGATAAGCCTAAATACTCCCTAATGACCGATAGCGGACCAGTACCGTGAGGGAAAGGTGAAAAGTACCCCGGGAGGGGAGTGAAACAGTACCTGAAACCGTGTGCTTACAATCCGTCGGAGCCAGTCTGATTCTGGTGACGGCGTGCCTTTTGAAGAATGAGCCTGCGAGTTAGTGTTACGTCGCGAGGTTAACCCGTGTGGGGCAGCCGTAGCGAAAGCGAGTCTGAATAGGGCGTGTGAGTGGCGTGATCTAGACCCGAAGCGAAGTGATCTACCCATGGCCAGGTTGAAGCGACGGTAAGACGTCGTGGAGGACCGAACCCACTTCAGTTGAAAATGGAGGGGATGAGCTGTGGGTAGGGGTGAAAGGCCAATCAAACTTCGTGATAGCTGGTTCTCCCCGAAATGCATTTAGGTGCAGCGTTGCGTGTTTCTTGCTGGAGGTAGAGCTACTGGATGGCTAATGGGCCCTACAAGGTTACTGACGTCAGCCAAACTCCGAATGCCGGTAAGTGAGAGCGCAGCAGTGAGACTGTGGGGGATAAGCTTCATAGTCGAGAGGGAAACAGCCCAGACCACCAACTAAGGCCCCTAAGCGTGTGCTAAGTGGGAAAGGATGTGGAGTTGCCCAGACAACCAGGAGGTTGGCTTAGAAGCAGCCACCCTTAAAAGAGTGCGTAATAGCTCACTGGTCAAGTGATTCCGCGCCGACAATGTAGCGGGGCTCAAGTACACCGCCGAAGTTGTGGCATTCAGATATTTAGCTAAGCCCTTGTGGTTCAGGCGTCTGGATGGGTAGGGGAGCGTCGTGTGGGCAGTGAAGTCGCGGTGGAAACCAGCGGTGGAGCCTACACGAGTGAGAATGCAGGCATGAGTAGCGAAAGACGGGTGAGAAACCCGTCCGCCGAATGATCAAGGGTTCCAGGGTCAAGCTAATCTGCCCTGGGTAAGTCGGGACCTAAGGCGAGGCCGACAGGCGTAGTCGATGGACAACGGGTTGATATTCCCGTACCGGCGAAAAACCGTCCATGTTGAACAGGGGATACTAACCGCCCGAGACCTGCCTGACACCCCTTGTGGGTGAAGGGTTTTGGTGGAGCGCGGGACCTGATCCTGGGAGGCAAGCGTATTAACAGGTGTGACGCAGGAAGGTAGCCGAGCCGGGCGATGGTTGTCCCGGTCTAAGGATGTAGGGCGAGTGGTAGGCAAATCCGCCACTCATGTGCCTGAGATCTGATGGGACCCCCGTTTGGGGGGATTTGGTGATCCTATGCTGCCGAGAAAAGCATCGACGCGAGGTTTTAGCCGCCCGTACCCCAAACCGACACAGGTGATCAGGTAGAGAATACTAAGGCGATCGAGAGAATTATGGTTAAGGAACTCGGCAAAATGCCCCCGTAACTTCGGGAGAAGGGGGGCCCCAACCTTGAACGGACTTCGCGTCCGGGAGGGGATCGGGGCCGCAGAGACCAGGGGGAAGCGACTGTTTACTAAAAACACAGGTCCGTGCGAAGTCGCAAGACGATGTATACGGACTGACTCCTGCCCGGTGCTGGAAGGTTAAGAGGACCGGTTAGCCTCACGGCGAAGCTGAGAATTTAAGCCCCAGTAAACGGCGGTGGTAACTATAACCATCCTAAGGTAGCGAAATTCCTTGTCGGGTAAGTTCCGACCTGCACGAATGGAGTAACGACTTCCCCGCTGTCTCAACCATAAACTCGGCGAAATTGCAGTACGAGTAAAGATGCTCGTTACGCGCAGCAGGACGGAAAGACCCCGAGACCTTTACTATAGTTTGGTATTGGTGTTCGGAGTGGCTTGTGTAGGATAGGTGGGAGACGTTGAAGCCCGGACGCCAGTTCGGGTGGAGTCATCGTTGAAATACCACTCTGGTCACTTTGGACATCTAACTTCGGCCCGTAATCCGGGTCAGGGACAGTGCCTGATGGGTAGTTTAACTGGGGCGGTTGCCTCCTAAAAAGTAACGGAGGCGCCCAAAGGTTCCCTCAGCCTGGTTGGCAATCAGGTGTCGAGTGTAAGTGCACAAGGGAGCTTGACTGTGAGAGAGACATCTCGAGCAGGGACGAAAGTCGGGACTAGTGATCCGGCGGTACATTGTGGAATGGCCGTCGCTCAACGGATAAAAGGTACCTCGGGGATAACAGGCTGATCTTGCCCAAGAGTCCATATCGACGGCATGGTTTGGCACCTCGATGTCGGCTCGTCGCATCCTGGGGCTGGAGTAGGTCCCAAGGGTTGGGCTGTTCGCCCATTAAAGCGGTACGCGAGCTGGGTTTAGAACGTCGTGAGACAGTTCGGTCCCTATCCGCTGCGCGCGCAGGAAATTTGAGAAGGGCTGTCCTTAGTACGAGAGGACCGGGACGGACGAACCTCTGGTGTGTCAGTTGTACTGCCAAGTGCACCGCTGATTAGCTACGTTCGGATGGGATAACCGCTGAAAGCATCTAAGCGGGAAGCTCGCTTCAAGATGAGATTTCCATACACATTATGTGTGAGAGGCCCCCAGCCAGACCACTGGGTTGATAGGCCGGATGTGGAAGCGAGGACTAACGACTCGTGAAGCTGACCGGTACTAATAGGCCAATAACTTACACCACACAGAAAAACATTCTGCTTGCGTCCACTATGTGGTTCCCAACCAACAACCCTGTTGGCGGAACCTAACAATTGAATACAACACCACCCCCTGCCC
>NZ_JARETC010000027.1:0-3098 GCF_029077345.1 Arthrobacter sp. NQ4
TATTGAAATGTGGGTGATTCGGCTCACAGGTTACAGGCAAAGCGAAGCGGGGAGCAAATCGGTCCGTCATGACTTGGAGCTCAAGAGCGTTACGTGGATGGCGTAACGCCGGGCTTGACTTTTGTTCGTGACGAACGCCACACTGAACCCCGTGATCCGGCCGGACAGCGGAACTGGCCCAAAGACGCTGGGCGCTCCGTTCGCCGGCCGGGATCACCGGAGGCCCCACTGTCCATTCTGCGCATTACCGCGCCTGGGATGGATGCCCTCCGACAACTGAACACTGATTTACCAAGCAAACGCTTTTGACCTGCGGCGGGAGAGCCCTGCCGGTACGTTCAGCAGGCGCCGTAGGAGCAAACCCTCCCCAGGAAACTCTCAGGCCCACGTACCGCCGCGGTGAGGCAACTCTGGAAAGCAGCCGGGCCCTGTCCTGGCTCACCGACGGTGCAAGCACGCCCATAGCGGCATGTGGAATCTCTCAGGTCCCAGACAGAGCGGGGAGGAAATCCAATCTTTGCGACACCCCGGGTGCCGCTCGAACGATGGAGTTCCTCAATGACGACCCATTCCCCGACGTCCCCCGGCGGCGGAGCCCCGCACCTGGAGCGGCAGCTCAGCAACCGCCACATCCAACTGATCGCCATCGGCGGTGCAATCGGCACCGGCCTGTTCATGGGCTCCGGCAAGACCATCTCGGCGGCCGGCCCCTCAGTGATCTTCGTGTACATGATCATCGGCTTCATGCTGTTCTTCGTCATGCGTGCCATGGGTGAACTGCTGCTCAGCAACCTCAACTACAAGTCCTTCAGCGACTTTGCCGCCGACCTGCTGGGTCCGTGGGCCGGCTTCTTTACGGGCTGGACCTACTGGTTCTGCTGGGTCATCACCGGCATCGCGGATGTCATCGCCATCGCCGGCTACTCCCGTGAACTATGGCCCGGGGTGCCCCTGTGGATTCCCGGCCTGGCCACCGTGGCCATCCTGCTCCTTCTGAACCTCACCACGGTGAAGGCGTTCGGCGAGACGGAGTTCTGGTTCGCACTCATCAAGATCGTTGCCATTGCCGCGCTGATCATCGTTGGCCTGTTCATGATCTTCACCGGTTTCCAGTCCGACGCAGGCCCTGCCACCTTCACCAACCTGTGGAGCCACGGCGGATTCTTCCCGAACGAGTTCATGGGCTTCGTGGCCGGCTTCCAGATCGCCGTCTTCGCCTTCGTGGGCATCGAACTGGTGGGCACCACGGCGGCCGAGGCCAAGAACCCGGAGCGCAACCTGCCCAAGGCCATCAACTCCATCCCCATCCGCGTGCTCCTGTTCTACGTAGGCGCCCTCATCATCCTGATGGCAGTCACCCCCTGGACCGAGTTCAGGGCCGGCCACAGCCCCTTCATCGCCATGTTCTCCCTGGCAGGCCTGGGCGCCGCGGCCACCGTGGTCAACCTCGTGGTGCTGAGCTCCGCGATGTCCTCCGCGAACTCCGGCATCTACTCGACCTCCCGCATGGTCTTCGGCCTTGCCCAGGAAGGCGACGCGCCCGACGTCTTTGGCAAACTGTCCCGGCGCAAGGTGCCCCAGAACGCACTGTTCCTCTCCTGCGTGCTGCTGCTGTCCGGCGTCGTCCTCATGTACGCGGGCCAGGACGTGGGCAAGGCCTTTGACATGGTGACCACCGTCTCCGCCGTCTGCTTCGTCTTTGTCTGGTCCATCATCCTGGCCAGCTACATCGCCTTCCGCCGCCGCCGGCCGCACCTGCATGAAGCATCGAAGTTCAAGATGCCCGGCGGTGTTGCCATGGTCTGGGTGGTCTTCGCCTTCTTCGCCTTCGTGATCTGGACCCTCACCACCCAGCCGGACACCCTGGTGGCCCTCCTGGTCACCCCGGTGTGGTTCATCCTGCTGGGCGCCGCATGGTTCGTCCTCCGCCGCCGCCCCGCACACCAGGCCCGTTTCGCTACGTTCCAGGCTGAACTGCAGGCGGACCAGGACTTCACCGACGCCGCAGCCGGCAAGGCTGTCCGTACGGGTGCCGCCGCAGAAGCGGGGGAAGAGCGGGTCAACCGGTGATCGCTGAGGAGCTCCGCGCTTTCGGGCTGCGCGCATCCGAACCTGGGACTTCTGAAGCCGGGCAGCTGCAGGCAGTGGCAGATCCGGAAACGGGCCGGGAATTCGTGCTGACGTTCCACTGCCCGGATGCCCTTGGCATTGTCCAGGCGGTTGCGGCATACCTGCTGGAACAGGAATGCTACATCGTGGACATCAAGCAGTTCGGCGACAGGGCGAGCGGGCGGTTCTTCATGCGCATCCACGTCACCTCGCAGGTTGAGCTGGACCTTGGCTGCCTCCGGGCCGGTTTCGGCCAGGTGGCCCAGGAGTGGCAGATGGACTGGCGGCTGGAACGCCACGGACGCAAGCGGCCCATCCTGGTGATGGTCTCCAAGTATGAGCATTGCCTCAACGACCTCCTGTTCCGCGCCCGCAGTGGTGAGTTGCCCGTGGAGATCGCCGCCGTGGTGTCCAACCACCCGGACCTGGAACCGCTTGCGGCGTGGCACGGTGTTCCGTTCAACCACATCCCCGTGACGCCGGAAACCAAGGCCGATGCCGAGGAGCGGCTGCTGGCCCTGGTGGACGACTACGCCGTGGAGCTGGTGGTGCTGGCCCGCTACATGCAGGTGCTCAGCGACGAGGCCACCACCCGCCTGAGCGGGAAGGCCATCAACATCCACCACTCGTTCCTGCCCAGCTTCAAGGGTGCGAAGCCCTACCACCAGGCCTACGAGCGCGGCGTCAAAACGGTGGGTGCCACCGCCCACTACGTCAACTCGGAGCTGGACGAAGGGCCCATCATCTCGCAGCAGGTCATCGAGGTGGACCACACGTACTCCGCCTCGGACCTGGTCACGGTTGGCCGCGACGCCGAATGCAAGGCGCTCACGAATGCCGTCCGCTGGCACGCTGAAGGGCGGATAGTCCTCTCCGGCAACCGGACGGTCATCCTCCGCTAGTTTGCGGGCCCGTCCACGCGGCCGGTGCCCGCACTCCCTCCAAACGGAGGGGCAGGCGCCGGCCGCCGTGGCACCACTACTGAATAC
>NZ_JARETC010000028.1:0-1667 GCF_029077345.1 Arthrobacter sp. NQ4
GCTCCTTAGAAAGGAGGTGATCCAGCCGCACCTTCCGGTACGGCTACCTTGTTACGACTTAGTCCCAATCGCCAGTCCCACCTTCGACAGCTCCCTCCCACAAGGGGTTAGGCCACCGGCTTCGGGTGTTACCAACTTTCGTGACTTGACGGGCGGTGTGTACAAGGCCCGGGAACGTATTCACCGCAGCGTTGCTGATCTGCGATTACTAGCGACTCCGACTTCATGGGGTCGAGTTGCAGACCCCAATCCGAACTGAGACCGGCTTTTTGGGATTAGCTCCACCTCACAGTATCGCAACCCTTTGTACCGGCCATTGTAGCATGCGTGAAGCCCAAGACATAAGGGGCATGATGATTTGACGTCGTCCCCACCTTCCTCCGAGTTGACCCCGGCAGTCTCCTATGAGTCCCCACCATCACGTGCTGGCAACATAGAACGAGGGTTGCGCTCGTTGCGGGACTTAACCCAACATCTCACGACACGAGCTGACGACAACCATGCACCACCTGTAAACCGACCACAAGTGGGGGACCTGTTTCCAGGTCTTTCCGGTTCATGTCAAGCCTTGGTAAGGTTCTTCGCGTTGCATCGAATTAATCCGCATGCTCCGCCGCTTGTGCGGGCCCCCGTCAATTCCTTTGAGTTTTAGCCTTGCGGCCGTACTCCCCAGGCGGGGCACTTAATGCGTTAGCTACGGCGCGGAAAACGTGGAATGTCCCCCACACCTAGTGCCCAACGTTTACGGCATGGACTACCAGGGTATCTAATCCTGTTCGCTCCCCATGCTTTCGCTCCTCAGCGTCAGTTAATGCCCAGAGACCTGCCTTCGCCATCGGTGTTCCTCCTGATATCTGCGCATTTCACCGCTACACCAGGAATTCCAGTCTCCCCTACATCACTCTAGTCTGCCCGTACCCACCGCAGATCCGGAGTTGAGCCCCGGACTTTCACGGCAGACGCGACAAACCGCCTACGAGCTCTTTACGCCCAATAATTCCGGATAACGCTTGCGCCCTACGTATTACCGCGGCTGCTGGCACGTAGTTAGCCGGCGCTTCTTCTGCAGGTACCGTCACTTACGCTTCTTCCCTACTGAAAGAGGTTTACAACCCGAAGGCCGTCATCCCTCACGCGGCGTCGCTGCATCAGGCTTGCGCCCATTGTGCAATATTCCCCACTGCTGCCTCCCGTAGGAGTCTGGGCCGTGTCTCAGTCCCAGTGTGGCCGGTCACCCTCTCAGGCCGGCTACCCGTCGTCGCCTTGGTAGGCCATTACCCCACCAACAAGCTGATAGGCCGCGAGTCCATCCAAAACCACAAAAGCTTTCCACCAACCACCATGCGATGGAAGGTCATATCCGGTATTAGACCCAGTTTCCCAGGCTTATCCCAGAGTCAAGGGCAGGTTACTCACGTGTTACTCACCCGTTCGCCACTAATCCACCCACAAGTGGGCATCATCGTTCGACTTGCATGTGTTAAGCACGCCGCCAGCGTTCATCCTGAGCCAGGATCAAACTCTCCGTTGAAAACAAACAGACACAACCAAAACCACCGGAAATAACGGTCATAATGGCTGCACAAAATTTGAAACCAGCTAAAAACACCAAACCACACCACAGGGGCGGCACGATTCGGCAAATTCAACCAATTACATACATAATC
>NZ_JARETC010000029.1:0-1116 GCF_029077345.1 Arthrobacter sp. NQ4
TGTACTAACCCGGTTGGTTGGTGACGCGGCTGGCGGGTGAGGCGCCTTTGAGTGCAGTGTGTGGCCTGCGCTGATTGTAGTACTCGATGAAGTCGGGGTAGCAGGATTGCCGTTCGGCTTCTGAGCTGTAGGCCTTGGCGTAGGCCCATTCCTCTTGCAGGATGCGGTTGAAGCGTTCGACTTTACCGTTGGTTTGGGGCCGGTAGGGGCGGGTGCGTTTGTGTCTGATCCCGGCTTCGGCCAGGACAGCTGCGAAGGCTCGGGAGCGGTAGCAGGCGCCGTTGTCCGTGAGTACTCGTTGGATCTTCACGTCGTGGGCAGCGAACGCGGCGATGGCGTTGGTCATGAACGCCGACGCGCTCTCCTTGGTTTCGTCCGGCAGGATCTCGGAGTATACGAACCGGGAATGGTCATCCACGGCGTGGTGCAGGAAGGTGTAGCCCCGGACTTGGCCGCGGTCCTTTGGCTGGCCTTCGGAGAGGTTCCGGGCCCGGGAGTTCGCTTCACCTTGCACCCGCCCGTGGACGCGGTGTCCGCCGCCGTTGGGGATGCGTCCGAGCTTTTTGATGTCTACGTGGATCATCTCCCCTGGCCAGGCGTACTCGTATCGGTGGGCGCGGTCCCGGCCGCGGATCCTGATCCCGGTGGCAGGGTCCGTGAATCGGAGCGGTGGGCAGAGGTAGCGGACCAGGATGCGGTGCACCGTGGAGATGTTCAGATGCAAGTGGTAGGCAATCCGCGCCGGACCCCACCGTCGGTTCACCCGCAGCCCCAGCACGCGCCGCTCGGTGCGCACCCGGGTCCTGTGCGGGCAGCTCAGCGGCCGGCTCCTGCGGTCTTCCAGCCCGTCTTCACCGAGTTCCCGGTAGCGGCGGGACCAGCGTGCCGCCGTTGGCACAGAGACGTTGAACCGCTCGGCAGCCCGGCGCAACGGCCAGCCATCAACCACGATGCACCGGGCCAGCTGCAGACGCCCCGCATGAGCCAAAAACGCGTTACGGTGGGACACGAGGACCTCCTGGTTTGTGTTCGCTCTCGACAAGCACCACACAACACCCGGAGGTCCTCTTATTGCTTCAAATCAACCCAGTGTCACCAACCTGGCGGGACAGTACA
>NZ_JARETC010000002.1:0-2602 GCF_029077345.1 Arthrobacter sp. NQ4
GCGCCTTCCAGGTCTCCGCCACCGGCGACCTCGCCAACTGGCACACCGGCGCACCCGGGGCGATTCCCGCCGTCGGCGGTGCCATGGACCTGGCCACCGGCGCCAAGGACGTCTTCGTGATGATGACCCTCCTGACCCGCGAAGGCGCATCCAAGATCGTGGACGCCTGCACCTACCCCATCACCGGCGTCGGCTGCGTCACCCGCGTCTACACGGACAAAGCCGTCTTCCTCACCGGCCCGGACGGCGTCACCGTCCGCGAAACCTTCGGCTGCACCCTCGAGGAACTCCAGGACCTGGTACCCGTCCCGCTCAAGGCCACGCCCGGTGCCATGGATCAAAGGTAACGCCGGCAGACAACGATAGGTCGCTCCTCCCGGTCTTCTGGAATGGGCACGGTGTGCTGGGATACCAAACTTTCCGTTGAGCAGCGTCACAACCACTCAACTGACGGCCGAGCCGGAAGGGGAGCGGCCCACCTTAGCTTGACGCCGTTAAACGCACTCAACCGACGAAGACCTGCCAGGGCTAGAAGCTGAAATCCTCGTGGTGGAGTTGCCTCCGCGGAACGCCGGCCTGCCTTAGAGCCAATGTCGCGGCGGAGGAGAGTCGTGGTGAGGCGCACATGTAGACGTCTCGGGTGGCAAGGTCCGGGACCATAGCCAGCAGGTTTTGCGCTGACATCGCGTTCCGCGGGTCGGAGGCAGATCCGGTCAGGAAGATCAGTTGCGCCCCGCGCTGCCGAGCGATGTGCTCGAGCTCGTCGCGGAAGAGAATCTCTTCCACGGAGGAGGCCCGATACAGCAGGGTCAGTTCCCGTCCGTGGACCGGGAGTGTCTCGAAGAGGGCCCTCATAGGGGTGATTCCCACCCCGCCACCGATTAGAAGGACTCCCCGGCCTTCGCGTCGCTCATTCGTCAAGGCACCATACGGGCCCGCACCGAGGACCCTTGTTCCGGGTTTCACGGCGTGAATGAGGCGGGTGCCGTCGCCTACCGCCTTGACGGTTATCCGGAGGAATTGGGGGTGCGGCGGCGCTGACAGCGAGAAGGGGTGGGAAGACAGCCAGAGGGGTCCAGCCAGGAATCGCCACCGAAAGAATTGGCCGGATTCGGCGTTGAGTTCTTCGAGGTGGCGGCCTCGAAGGATGATGCTGACCACGCCTGCTCCCTCGTGGACGATGTGATCTACGCGCAGCCGGTGCCGCCACATCTGCGTGAGCGGGGCAAGCACCCGGTACCGGAGTACCAGCCCGAAACTTAGGGTGTAGAGCAGGCTCCATGCGATCTGTACGAGGGGCATCCCCGCCAGGTCCGGGCCTGCCAGTTCGTGGGCGAAGGACAGCGCGATGGCCACGTAAGTGAGGAGATGCACTAAGTGCCAGGACTCATACTTCATCCTGCGCCGCACGTTTCGCGCAGACACGTAGCCGACTCCGATGAACAGCAATGTTCCGGCTGTGGCAGTAACAAGTCCGGGCATCCGAAGAACGTCCAGTGTGGCCGCACTCAACGGGATCCGTTGAACCATTGACCAGGCCACGGTCGCGGCTACGCCGTGAATGAGCATGAGCACGAAGATGGCCCTGCCGCCCAAGCCGTGCCATCGGGATAGCCGGTCAGCACCGACTCCACGTTCCAGCCCAGGTGCGCGTGACATCAGGCCCATCATGACGGTGACACCGTAGCCGGCCAACAGTCCGGACATGTGGGCCACCAGGGGAAGGTTGAACTGCACCGGATGGGGGGCCTTGATCACTCCCAGGGCCATGACTGCGACCGCACCGGCCATAATCAGCCACAGCGCCAGGGCCGGTGAGATGCTCCCGGACGCCCCCGCTTCTGACCGGGCAGCTCCGGGATGGTCGGCTGTTGCTGTCATCGTTTTTCCTTTGTGGCAGCCAAGCGGCGCCGGTAAGTCATCAAATAGCTATGAGGAGTCCTAGCGCCTTCCTCTGTTGCCGCCAGGCGTCGTCGCACCCCTGGCGGGCCCGGTCCGTCCTTGTTGATTCGGGGTGGCCGCCGCGGCAGGTCCGACTGTATCGGCGGCCATAACGGTGGTCTGGACAGGGGAGACGGCGGGCCCGTTCAGGCCCAGCTGCACGCCGATAATCACGGCTGCGGCGACGATGGCGGCGGATAGCACCTTCTGGAACCATCCCCAGGCAGCAGCGCGGTTCCCTGTTGGACGCCGGGCGGCGATGTGTTGGGTGCCGGCAGGTGCGGTGCTATTCATGGCGCGAATGTTTCGGTAATGGGGGCATGGGCGGTGGAGCGCCCGCGGTCTGTCATCGGCGGGACCAGCGGGAGGTTGACGGCGGTCATCAGCGTCTTTCTTGTGCGAGGGCCGGCAGGGATTACCTCAAACGACGGGCCCTGGACATGAATGAAGGTCGATTCAGCTTTGAGGTGACGTTGTTGTTCGGGCGGACGCCGGTGGTCAGCGTCCGCCCGAAGAAGAACGCTTCGGCTCAGTGGCCGCCGGTTTCGGTGGCGGTGATGGTGAAGTTGGTGTCGAGCTTGACGGTGGCGTGGGTGTTGTCGGATTTGGTGATGTGGGCTTCGTAGGCGGCGGAGCCGTCGTCTTCGGTGGTCATGGCATC